>JACPFM010000147.1 GCA_016182965.1 Deltaproteobacteria bacterium
CGGCTGCCTCCGCGGCGATGGCCGCGCCCGAGCCCGACTCCGAGCCGCCGCCGCCGGTCGTCGAGTCGCGCCCGATCGCGAAGGCGACCCGCACGCTGCGACGCGCGCGCCACGCCGAGACCGCGCGCGACAAGCGCCCGCCGGCCGAGCCCACGCGCTTCGATCTCGATCCGCGGGCGATGCCGACGCTGAGCGCGCTCGGGGTGAACCTCACGGCCGCCGCCGCGCGCGGCGAGCTCGATCCGGTCGTCGGCCGCGACGCCGACATCGATCGCGCGCTCGACGTGCTCGCCAAGCGCAACGCCAACAACCCGTGCCTCGTCGGCGCGCCGGGCGTCGGCAAGACCGCCATCGCCTACGGCGTGGCGCGGCGCATCGCCGACGGCGCGGGCGTCAGCGGCCTCGACGACCGGGTCGTGGTCGAGATCCCCATCGGCGAGCTGCTGTCGGGCACCGGCGTCCGCGGCGCGTTGGCCGAGCGGCTCGGCGCGATCCGCAAGGAGGTCGCCGCGGCCCATGGGAAGATCGTCGTGTTCCTCGACGAGATCCACGCGCTGCTCGGCGGCGACGCGGGCGAGGAGGCGGCCAACGAGCTGAAGACCGCGCTCGCGCGCGGCGAGCTGCCGTGCATCGGCGCGACCACGTCGGCCGAGTACCGTCGCACGATCGAGCGCGACGCGGCCCTCGCCCGGAGGTTCACGCTGGTCGAGATCCCCGAGCTCGAAGAGGGCCCCGCCCGCGCGGTGATCGAGGTGGCGAGCGGCGTGCTCGCGACCCACCACGGCGTCTCCTACGAGCCGGCGGCGAAGGACGGGGCGGTCTCGTGGACCGTGCGCTACGTGCCGTCGCGCGCGCTGCCCGACAAGGCGATCGCGGCGCTCGATCTCGCCGGCGCGCGCGCGCGGCGCAACGGAAGGGGCACGGTCACGCGCGAGGCGGTGGCGCAGGTCGTCGCCGAGATGGCCGACGTCCCGGTCGCGCGACTGCTCGAGCGCGACGGCGATCGCTTCCTCGAGCTGGAGAAGCACCTGTCGGCGCGCGTGGTCGGCCACGGCGAGGCGCTCGGGAAGATCGCGCGCGCGCTGCGTCGCGGCGCGGCCGGGCTGCGCGGCAATCGCCCGCTGTTCTCGGCGCTGCTCCTCGGACCGACCGGCGTCGGCAAGACCGAGACGGCCAAGGCGGTCGCCGAGGTCCTCTTCCACGACGCCTCCGCGATGACCCGCATCGATCTCTCGGAGTACAGCGAGCCGCACACCGTCGCGCGTCTGCTCGGCGCGCCGCCCGGCTACGTCGGCCACGAGGACGGCGGGCAGCTCACCGAGGCGGTGCGGCGGCGGCCGTACCAGGTCGTGCTGTTCGACGAGATGGAGAAGGCGCACCGCGACGTACTCGAGGCGCTGCTCCAGCTGCTCGACGAGGGCCGCATGACCGACGGGCGCGGTCGCACCATCGACTTCACCAACACGGTGGTCGTCCTCACCTCGAACCTCGGCTCCGAGGCGGCCAACGAGCGTCCCTCGCGGCGCCTCGGCTTCGGCGCCTCGGACGACGCGTCGAACGCCGGCACGCAAGACAAGGCCCGCGACGAGCGCATCCTCGGGGCCGCCCGCGCCGCGCTCCCGCCCGAGCTCTACAACCGCTTCGACGAGGTGATCGTCTTCTCGCCGCTGACGCGCGCCGACGCGATCGCCATCGCGAACCTCGCGCTCGCGCGGCTCGGCGACGAGCTGCGCCAGAAGCGCGGGCTGTCGCTGCAGATCGATCCCGAGGCGGTCGAGCTGCTGGTCGATCAGGGCGGCTTCGATCCCTCGCTCGGCGGGCGCCCCATCCGCCGCGAGATCGCCCGGCGCATCGAGGCGCCGCTCGCGGAGCTGCTGCTCCGGGGCGAGGCGAAGCCCGGGGACGTGGTGTGGATCGCGCTCGAAGGCGAGCGCGTGGTGGTCGACCTCGTCGAGACCGGCGATCGCGCTGCGAGTTGACCGCGTCGCGCCGTCGCGCGACCGTGCAGGCGCGATGAAACGCCCCCTCGCCGTGTCCTTCGCCGTGGTCGTCGTCCTCGCCCCGCTCGCCCTGACGTTTGCGTGCACCAGCACGCCGCGCGGAAGCGCGGCGGCGACGCGGCCGACCAGCCCTGCCGATGGCGCGGCCGACTACAAGTACAACCCCGGCGGCCCGCACGAGAAGCCGATCGTGCCGGTCCCGAGCGGCGAGCCCACCGCGCCCGCCGGAGTCGAGATCACCGACTGCCCGCCCAAGTGCAACCCCGACGGCTCGTGGAGCGGCTGCGGACTGAAGAAGCCGCGCGGCGCCGCCTGCCAGGGCTGCACGCCCAAGTGCAAGGGCAAGGGCACGCCCGACGAGGGCTGGTACGACTGCAACGGCGTGCTCATCGCCCAGCGCCGCTGCGGCGCCTGACAGCCAGGTCACCGGTCGCACCGCAGGCGATGCTCGGACAGCACCGCTGGTTAGGCCGAGAATCGCACCGCGGCGAGCGTCGATTACGGGCGACGCCAGCGCACGCGGACCTGACAGAGGTCGTGGCCCCAGGCCTGGCACTTCTCGCGGCGGACCTCGACGATCATGCCGGTCTTCTCGTTGACCCGGCGGCGCGCCTCGATGCTCATCTTGCAGACGGTGACGTCGTGGTTCGGCCAGTCGGCCAGCGCGGCGACGTACTCGGAGTCGGTCAGGCTCACGATGGTGATGCGGCCGGAGTCGTGGAAGACGTTCCACATCTCCTGCGCGCGAGAGGCGATCATCTGCGGGGACACCACATAGCGGAGGATGGCGCGCCCCACGGTGTTGAGCGTCGCGTCGACGCCGGCGTCGACGATCACCCGGAGGAAGGCGTCCTCCTGCATGCGGACCGCCGCGGCGCAGGAGCGCATCAGCTCGCCGACGAACGCGTACGAGTACTTGCGCGCGCCGAGGATGCCGAGCGCGGAGTCGTGCGGGTCGACGTACCTGCGGAACTGCGGCGGCAGACGCGACACGGCGGCGTGGGCGGCCGCCGGCCCGTAGGTCCGCACGTACCACTCGATCCCGCCGCGGATCCCGGTCCCGAAGAAGTTGCCGCGGGCCGTCTCCGGCAGCGGGGTGATCGAGCGCGACTCCGGCACGGCGCCATTTTGCGAGAATTCGCGCGCCGTGTCGATGGCTCAGCCGGAGATGCCGGTCAGCTCCACGATGAACGAGGTCCCCGCGCCGACGACCGAACGGACCCACACCCGGCCGCCGTGCGCCTCGATGATCGAGCGGACGATCGAAAGGCCGAGCCCGGTCCCTCGGCCCTCCGGCTTGGTCGTGAAGAACGGGTCGAAGACGCGGACCACGTTCTCCGGCGAGATCCCGTTGCCGTTGTCCGATATCGACACCCGGACGCCGCCCGAGCTCGTGGTCGCCGTCTCGATCTCGATGCGGCCACGATCGCCCCGCTGCGCGTCCTGGATCGCGTGGCAGGCGTTGGTCACGAGGTTGACGAACACCTGCGTCAGCTGGCTGCGGCGCGCGAGCAGGGGCGGCGTGTCGGGGCTGACCCGGACGGCGACGGAGATCCCCTGCTCGGCGATGACGTGATCGCAGAAGACGACCGCGCGCTCGACCACCTCGTGCACGGCGACCGGCGCGGCGGACTCCTCGTGGGGGCGCGCGTACGTGGTGAGCTCGCGCGAGAAGCGCAGGATGCGATCGGCGGACTCGCCGATGCGCCGCAGCCGCTCGACGTCGGCGGCGTCGTGCCCGGAGCGCTCGAGCTTCTTGGTGAGGAACGCAGCGTACGTGACGATGGCGGTCAGCGGGTTGTTGAGCTCGTGCACCACCTTGGCGGCGATCTGCCCGATGCTCGCGAGCTTCTCGCTCTGGATGATGCGTGCCTGGAGGGCACGAAGCTGCACGCTGTCGGCGCGGCGCGCCTCGAGCCGGTGCGCGCCGTCGAGCCCGGTCGCCAGGACCAGGGCCGCGCGCTCGGCGAGCTCTGCGATGCCCCGCGAGCGGAGGGGATCGCGGACGGCGTGCCGACCGGACGCGTCGGCGACGTGCACGGCGTAGCCGAGGAACGGATCGGCGAGCGGGACGATCCACTCGTCGGATAGTCCGCGGAAGAGCCGGCGGGGCGGGCCGTCGCCCGATGCGGGCTCGCCGATCTCCACCTCGCCGGCCTCCTCCGACACCGCGAGCACCACCGCCGGGCGCGCGTCGGATCGCGGAATGACGACGGCGACCGCGCACGGCGGCACCGCGTCGCGCACCGTCTGGGCGATCGCCCGCGCGACGGCGAACGGACCGTGCTCGAGCGGGAGCGTGGAGGCCGCGCGCAGCAGCTCCTCCTGACCGATCGCGACCACCGTGGGCGGCTCGGTCGATCGGCTCGCCATCCGGCGGATCGGCGCGACGTCGGACGCCGAGTGGACGCCCTCGCTGAGGGTCACGTCGCTGATCGGCGGCTCGCTCATGGTCGCCGGCTCGGTGACCTGCGCGACGTCGCCCTTCGGGGTCTTGCCCGACGTGCTCATCGCGCCCTCACCTTCGAGCTCTCGGGGGCGCTCGACGGACCGCTACCCTCCTCGCGCGACGCGCGGTCGAGGTCGAGGATCCGAGCCGTGCCTACGTAGGACTTCGTCTCATAGCGCGTGATCTTGCCGATCTTGCGCACGATCTCGGCCATGCGCTCCGCCTCCGACACGATGATCT
Source organism: Deltaproteobacteria bacterium (assembly GCA_016182965.1). Lineage (GTDB taxonomy): Bacteria > Myxococcota_A > Polyangia > Polyangiales > JADJMO01 > JALHOE01. The sequence continues at coordinate 4,690 of JACPFM010000147.1, forward strand.
CGGCCGCGTGGTGCTGCGGCGTGCCCGGTTCGAGCCTCCGTCGCAGGAGCTCGGCGTAGCCCATGACGCTGGTGAGCGGCTGATTGAGCTCGTGCGCCGCGGCGCCGGCGAGCTCGGCGACGATGGTCTGCTTCTCCTGCGCGCGGAGCTGCTCCTGCGCGTTCTCGAGGCGCTGCTCCATGCGCAGCCGCTCGCGCAGATCGGTGAAGATGCCGACGGTGCCGATCGGGCGATCGCCGCGCGTGATCAGCGCGGCCGAGAGGCTGATGGGCACGACCTCGCCGGCCGCGGTGAGGAACTCCGTGCGGTAGCCTTCGAGCCGACCGCGCCCGCCGTGCGCGTCGCTGCGGATCAGCGCCATGAGCTTGCGCGCGTGCCCAGGCGGGTACAGCCGCTCGACCGAGGTGCCGATCATCTCGCGCGACGGCAGACCGTGCACGCGCTCGGCGGCGCGGTTGAAGAGGATGATGCGACCGCGCATGTCGGCGCTGACGATCGCGTCGACGGAGCTGTCGATCAGCTGCTCGAGGAACTCCTTCGTCTGCGCGAGCTCGTGGACGCCCTCGCGCTCGGCGGTGACGTCGCGCAGCGTGAGCAGCACGGCGCCGTCCTCGTGGAGGACCGAGCTGTAGGTGAGCGAGAAGATGCGCACCTCGCCGTCCTTGCGACGGATGCGGAGATCGACGGCGCGCGGGTACTCCTTGTGGGAGAGGCCGGCCTTGATGCGCACGACCTTGTCGCGGTCGGCCTCGACGACCAGCGAGCTGAGCTTCTGGTCGGCGAGATCGGACTCGGTGAACCCCACGAGCTCCTTGGCGCGCGGGTTGGCGAAGAGCAGGTAGCCCTCGTCGTCCATCACGACCACGCCGTCGTCGATCGACTCGAAGAAGTCGGCGTAGCGCTGCATCGAGCGCATGCGGCGCTCGGCCTCGTAGCGCGCGAAGGTGATCTGCTGCGTCTGATCGCGGAGCGACTGGAGGATGCGGGCGTTGCGCAGGGCGACGGCGGTGGCGTTCGCCAGCGTCTTGCAGAGCGACAGCGCTCGGTCGTCGAAGGACGTCGGGTTGCGCGCGCGGAGGAAGAGCACGCCCATCGGGCGCTCCTCGAAGAGCAGCGGCACGATGGCGAGCGAGGCGAACGGGATGCCCGAGGGGCGCTCGGACGAGCCACGCAGCGTCGCGAGGAGCGGGTGGGTGGAGGCGTCGGCGACCACCAGCGGCTGACGCTCGGCGAGGACGTGGCGGATCTCGGGGTAGTTGCCCAGATCGATCGGCAGATCGCGCAGCTCGCGATCGTCGGAGGTGACCACGACGAAGGCGCGGTCGTCGGCGACGCCCTCGGCGGAGGCCGCGCCGCCGCCGCGCGGGCGCACGAGCACGATGCTCACGCGATCGACGTGCACCACGTCGGCGGTGCGGGCGACCACGGTGTGGAGGATCTCGCGCGGATCGAGCGAGGAGGCGAGCGCCTGCGTGAGCTCGCCGAGGAGCTCGGCGTCGGACGTGCGGCGGGCGAGCTCGTCGAGCGAGCCCTTGCGGCGCACCTGCTGGCGGACGCGCGCCGTGAGCTCCACCACGTCGGGCGAGGTCTGTGCGCGTTGCACGTCGTCGGCGCCCTCGCCGAAGGCGCGCACCACCTCGGCGTCGCCGCAACCGACGACCGCGACGACCGGGAGACCGGGGGCGAGCGCGCGAACGGCGCGGAGCGTCGCCGAGGGCTCGGACGCATCGCGCCCGCGCACCACCGCCACGGACGCGTATTTCAGCGCGCGTCGCGCCGAAGTCGCGTCGACGAACCCGCTCGCGCCCAGCCCGGCCGCGGTGAGCGCCGCCACGATCGTCGCGCGGTCTTCCGCCGCGCAATCGACGACGACGACGTGCGCCACGCCGCCGGGCTGGCCGAGTTCGTCCACGGATGGAGATCGTAGCACCGGTTCCGCGTCGGTGCCGCGTTCGACGCAGGGGTTTTCGCGGGTCATGCTGAATCAACTGTCCCGCTCCAGCGTTGTCCAAGGAGTGTCGGTGGGAGGTCGCCCGATCGGTCGTGCGGCTCACGTCCTCTTGATGGGGGCGCTGGCGCTCGCCCCCGCCGGCGCGCGCGTACCCCCTCCGGCCGGAACGCTCGTGCACACGCTCGAGCCGTTCCTCGGCGACCCGTCTCCCTTCGGGCCGGGCGCCTGGACCTGGTCGAGGACGTTCGAGCATCCGACGCACCTGTCGGCGATCCGGGCGCGGTTCGCCTCGACGACGCACGGCGTGCCCACCCGCTATCGCTGGGAGACGAGCGGCTGCGGCGACGAGACGTGGCGGCCGCTCGCCGACACGGGCGAGCCGCACGAGGCCGCGACGGGCGTGGTGCTGCCGCGGCGCCGGACCTGGTTCGTCGACACCCCGACGCGGGTCTGCGCGCTGCGGCTGGTGGTGACCGCGACCAACGGCGGTCGGCCGGCCATCGAGCGGGTCGAGGCGATCGAGGGCGCGCGCAACGTCCTGCGCGACGCGATCGGAGGGATGTCCGCCGACGGCGGCGATCCGGTCGCGCTCGTCGACGGCACCTACGAGCGGGCGTGGGTCGGGGCGCCCGGGCGGTCGACGTGGTCGATCGAGGTCCGCCTTCCGCGTCCCGAGCGGATCGATCGCGTCCGGCTCGTCCTCGGCGCCGACGCGACCTCGGTCGCATCCGTCGCACGCGGCGGGACACACGGCTACGCGGTGACGCGCGCCCCGCGACGGCTCGTGCTGTCGGTCAGCGAAGACGGCGTCGCGTTCACCACCATCGCGCGCTCCGACGCGCCCGTGCGTCGCCCGCTGATCCGGGTGCCCGGCGCGCGTCCGATCGTCGCCCTGCGCCTCGCCCTCGAGGGCGCGACGGACGACGTCGGGCACGCGTCGCCGATCGCCACGCCGATGGTCCGCGAGCTCGCCGCGTACGCCGCCGACGATCCGGCGCCGGTCCTGCCCGAGCCCTGGATCCTCTCGGTGAACGCCAACCCGGCGTCGAGCTTCGGACCGCGCGGCTCGACCGCCAACGACGTGTACTTCGCGAAGTTCTTGCAGATGCGCTTCGCGAGCCTGCTCCCGTCGATGGCGCGCGACGACCGCTACGCGCGCGCGCTCGGTCCGGTCGGAGAGCTGATCGACACGCCGCGCTCGCCGAGCGACGGCCGCGCGCTCGAGTCGATCGCCGGCGACGATCCGCTGCTTCGGGCCGACTGGCTGCGCGCGTCGTGGCCGCCGCCGATCGTCGTGCTCTCCGGGTCCAACGACTGGGAGTACGCGCGCCGCACGTCGATCGCCCCCAAGGGGCGGACCCGCTGGAACCCGCTGCTCCCGGCGAAGCTCGGCGGCATGGGCGACGTCGCCGACGCGATCCAGTCGCGCGCGGCGCCGTTCCTCGGCTTCTGCGGGGGCGCGCAGCTGATCGCGTTGCTCGAGGCGCGTCGCGACGGGAGCGGCGACGAGATCGACGCGGTGCTCCGGCGCAACAACGGCCGCCTCATCCGCGGCTTCGCGCCGGCCTCCTCGCTGATCCGCGCGTGGCCCGGCGAGGCGCACCTGTCGCCGCGCGTGACGTTCGATCCGCGCGACGCGCTCTTCGCCGATCTCGCCGGACCGTCGCTGCGCAACACGACCCAGGCGTTCCCGCAGTCGCACCTCGATCTGATCCGACCCGAGGCCTTCGACGAGCGCGGACCGCTCGCGCGGTTCGAGGTGCTGGCGACGAGCCTCTTCTGCAGCTCCACCGTCGTGGCCTCGCTGCACCCGGTCGCCGCGACGAAGAACCCGAACGGCGCCGGCCGGTGCGCGCGCGTGACGGAGGTGTTCCGCGCGCGACCGGGCGAGGGATGGCCGATCGTCGGCGCGCAGTTCCACGCCGAGCAGCGGGACTTCTCGACGCCGCCGCCGGGCGATCCACCCGAGGCGGTGGCCGACGCGCGCCTGTTCGTCGCCGGCGCGTACGAGGAGGTGATCGACGCGTACCTGCGCCTGGCGGGCGCGCCGTGACGGCGCCCGCGGCTACCAGAAGAGGCCTCGGCGCTCCTTGAGCCCGCGGTTGATCATCGACTGGATGGTGGCCTTCACCATCCACACCTTCTCCTCGATGACCGCGTCGTCGTCGTCGGGATCGCCCTCGAACAGGAGCGGCTCGCCGAGGTAGATGCGGTACTTCACCGGCAGCGGCATCTGCCCGCCGGGGATGAGGAACTGCGGGATCACCGGCACGTTCGGCATCTGGAAGAGGCGCGCCGCGGAGGCGAAGTTGCCGAAGCTGACGTACTGCTCCTCGGCGCCGACCACCGCGACCGGGACGATCGGCGTGTTGGTCTCGAGCGCCAGGCGCATGAAGCCGAGCCCGAACTCGGTGAGCTGGTAGCGCTGGGTGATCGGCTTGCTGATGCCGCGCGCGCCCTCGGGGAAGACGAGGAGCATCTCCTCGTTGCGCAGCAGCTGCCGCGCGTTCTCCGGCACGCCGACGACCTGGCCGCAGCGCGCGAAGAAGGTGCCGACGAAGGGCAGCGTCTGCGTCCACTTCTCGACCATCGAGCGGATGAAGCGGGGCGGCTCGGCGTCGAGGAACATCGAGGCGCCGATGACCAGGCCGTCGAGCGGGAGCTGACCGCTGTGGTTCGCGATCAAGAGCACCCGACCGCGGGGGACGTTCTCGATCCCGTGCACCTCGGTGCGGAACCACACGCGGTGGAAGAACGCGGCGACGCCGAGCGCGTACTTGGCGACCTCCGGGTCGAAGCCGAACGGATCGACGCCGCTCGGACCGAGGCGGGTGGGCACGCGGGCGAGGCGATCGTTGAAGTCCGAGCCGAGGAGCGACTCCGCGAGGGCGTCGAGCCGCTGGCGGGTCTTCTCGCTCAACAGCCGGGCGGCGGGGACCGCCTCGCGACGGACGATCGCGAGAGCCTGACCGACTTCTTGCAGGAGGTCGTCCATGCGGGCCGGCCATGGTACATCGTCTCGAGGATGCGCGCGCCGCCCCTGTTGCCGTCACGACTCGTGCTGGTGCCCCTGCTGGTGCTGGGGACCTTCGGGTGCTCGAGCGACACCATCGCGGAGGTGCCCGAGGGCGACGCGGCGGTCTTCGACACGGCCGACGACGGCGACGCCAGCGCCGACACCGCCGTCGCGCCCGACACCGGCACCCCGGCCGACGCGACGCCCGACACCGTGGTGGCCGACACCGGCGCGAAGGACACCGCGGTCGTCGTCGACACCAACGTCCCGGAGACCAGCGGCGTGCTGTTCCCGTGCGGCAGCGGGACGTGCAGCAGCACGCTGCAGTTCTGCCGACGCGCGACGTCGCCCGGCATCTGCCCGGCGCCCGACTCCGGCGTATGTCCGGCCGGCTGCCCGGGGTGCCCTCCCCTCGGGGTCAGCTGCGAGACCATGCCGACCAAGTGCTGGGCGAAGGCGAGCTGCGCCTGCATCCTGGTCGAGGTGTGCGGCTCGAGCTCGGCCGGCACCTGCGAGGAGAAGGACGGCGGCTTCACCGTCGGCTGCATGGGCGCATGATCGTCCCCGAGCGGCTGCGCCCCGGTGACGTCATCGCGATCGTCGCGCCGAGCTCTCCGTTCGACGACGAGAGGTATCGGCGCGGTGCCGCCTGGCTCGCCGAGCGCCATCGCCTTCGCGTGCGCGACGACCTGCAGGTGCGCCACGGCTTCCTCGCGGGCGACGACGACCGGCGTCGCACCGAGCTGAACGACGTCCTCCGCGATCCGGAGGTGCGCGCGATCGTCGCGGCACGCGGCGGCTACGGCGCGACGCGCATCGTCGCCGACGTCGACTGGGGCGCGCTGCGGCGCCACCCGAAGTGGATCGTCGGCTTCTCCGACGTCACCGCGCTGCACGTCGAAGCCTCGCGCGTGGGCGTCGCCTCGGTGCACGCGCCGATGGTCGCCTGGCTCGGCGACGCCGACGAGGCGGCGCGCCGCGCGTGGCTGAACGTGCTCGAAGGCGGCGCCGTCGACCCGTGGGAGGTCGAGACGGTGGTCGCCGGTGAGGTCGAGGGCGTGGCGTGGGGCGGCAACCTCGCGCTCCTCGACGCGTGCGCCGCGATGGGTCGCAGCGTGGTCCCCGAGGGCGCGATCCTCTTCGTCGAGGACTGCACCGAGCGGCCCTACCGGCTCGATCGCATGCTCACCTCGCTCCTCGTCGGCGGTCACCTCGCGCGCGTGCGCGGTGTCGTCGTCGGCGATCTGACCGACTGCACCCCGGGGCCGGACGGCGTCGCCGCCGATCAGGTGGTCCGCGAGCGCCTCGCCCGACTCGGGGTGCCGATGGTCGCGCGCGCGCCGTTCGGACACGGCGCGGTGAACCGTCCGTTCGTGATCGGCGGCCGGTGCCGCATCGCGCACGGCCGCGTGCACTTCGATGAGTCTAGAGTCTAGAGTCTAGAGTCTAGAGTCCAGAAGGACGGGCCGTGCCTCGGCTCGCGCGCGCTGTCGACCCCGCATGCCCGGTCGAAGGTCGAACGTCGAAGGTCGAAGGAAGGCCGAAGAACCAGGCCCGCCTCGACTTTCGACCTTCGACCTTCGACCCACCTGCGCGAGCAAGCTCAGCGCCGCGTCCGAGAATCGCGACCTGTCACTCAGACTCCAGACTCTAGACTCTAGACTCTAGACTCTTCTCAGAACCGGTACGTCGCGCCGACCGAGAACATGTTGTAGGCGCTCGTCAGCTTGCCGGAGTTGGTGATCGCGCAGGAGCGGTACGGCTGCGGCGGCTGGGAGTAGCCCTCGGCGGTCGCCGTCGGCGAGGAGCACTCGCTGTAGTAGTTCGGGCCTGTGGCGCTGTCGGGCTGCGTCGCGATCAGGCCGCGGACCTGGCCGCCGCCGTCTTTCGTGTTGTCGAACGGCTTGACCCAGATGTGGCCGTAGCCGACCGACACGTCGAGCCCCTTCGTCGCGCGGAGCGTCGCGCCGAGGTAGAGGCCGACCATCTGGCCGGGATGGAAGTCGAGGTTGAGGTACTTCTCGTCCTGGCCCTTGGTCTGGAAGAAGCCGCCGGCGCGCAGCGAGAGCTTCTCGGGCAGCAGGTGGTAGTCGCCGCCGAGTCGCACGCCGATCGTGTCCTTCCACTTCTTCGAGATGGAGGCGTCGTCGGGGATGAACCCGCCGTTCGCCCCGGCGAAGTACACGTTCTGGCCGGGGTCGAAGAGGATCGTCAGCTGGTTGAAGGACGAGTTGCGCGAGTAGGTCAGATCGAGCTCGACGTCGAACGCGTCGTGCGCCATCGAGTCGCGGCGCCCGTCCTTCGGCAGCACCGCGCCCTTGCGCGCCGGGTGCCACCGGAACCCGAGCCGCAAGTCCATCGGCTGCGGCAGCCGGAACTCCTTCACCTGCGCGCCGGTGTACGACGGCGTGTTGCGCGAGTTCGTGCCGATTCCGTAGTACGGCGCGGTGATCACCACGTCGCAGTCGGGCTTGCTGGTCTGGGCCGCGCCCGCCTCCTCGCACTTCTTGCCCTTGTAGACGATGTCGGCGCTGTAGCGGAACATCGCGCCGACGTCGAAGTCGTCGTGTGGCGTCACGAGGAGGCCGAACACCGCCGCCGGGGTGAAGAACTGGTTGAACTTGATCTCCGACATCGTGTTGATGCCGGGCCCCTGCTTGGTGTGCACGTCAGCCGACTGGGTGCCCTGGGACATCAGCTTCGACTGGAACATCGTGATGACCCACTGGAACCCCGCGCCGACGCGGACGCCCTTGGCGACCTCGTAGCCGACGGAGAACGTCGGCATGATGATGCGCGCGTTCTTCTCGACGAGGAGGAATCGGTTGGGCGAAGGGCCGGTCGTGTTGCCGACGTCGACCTCGGTCGGCCACACGGCCTTGCCGGTGCCGCTCGGCGTCCACAGCGGCAGGACACCGATGGCGAGCTTGGAGTTGATCGCGTAGGTGAAGCCGAGCTGCGGCACGACGTTCAGAGCGCCGAAGCCGTTCTTCTTGCAGACCTCGGGGTACGGCCGCCCCTCGTAGACCGGGTCCTGCCATTTGGTGCCGAAGTTGTCGGCGCCGGAGGGGTAGTTCCCCTGCTTCTGGAAGCACATCGACTGATACGTGATGTTCGCGTTCAGGATGATGCCGGTCTTCTGACCGGCGAGGCCTGCCGGGTTCAACGCGGCGGCGAGCGGGTTGTCGGCCTTGGCCGTCCACGCGCCGGCGCGACCCATCACCTCGGTGCCGTTCTCGGGGATCTCGAGCCCGTTGGCGCGCGCGAGGCGTTCGGCCCCGAACGTGCTGGCGACGACGGCGACGAAGAGACCTCCGCGGACGAGCGAACGTGCGATGGGCATGAATCCTCCCGGCGATCCGGAGCGCGCGGCCACCTTGCGCGGCCGACGCGCGAGCCTAACACCCGAAACCCGCACGCTAGAAGAGCGGATTCGACAAACCGGCTGCGCGCTCACGGCGCGACACCGTTACGCGTCGCCCGCTGTTCGACGCCGCGTGTCAGATGCCGTAGGCCGCGCGATACCACGCGACCGCCCCCGCGAGGCCCTCGGCGAGGGGGATGGACGGGCGATACCCCAGGGCGGCGAGCTTCGCGATCGACGGGCAGCGGCGCGGCGTGGACCCCGCCGTGCGCTCCCCCGGCTCGGCGACCGCGATGACCCCCATGGCGGCGCCGATGGCCTGGAGCAGGGCGCGGACGGAGATCTCGTCCTCGGTGCCGACGTGGAAGATCTCGCCGTCGGCCCCCTGCTCGACCGCGACCAGGAGCCCCTCGACGAAATCGTCGACGTGGCAGAAGGCGCGGGTCTCGCTGCCGTCGCCCTGGATGGCCACGCGCACCTCCCGACCGCCGCCCGATGACAGGGGCACGCCCTGCGCACGCGCCGCCTCGCCGATCTTGCGGATGAACTGCGGCACGACGTGCTCGTCGCCCATGTCCGGGCCGTAGACGTTGTGCGGTCGGATGACGATCGCCGGCACGCCCTTGCGCTGCAGGTAGTGGAAGGTGAGCAGCTCGCTCGCGAGCTTGCCGCCGCCGTAGGAGAAGCGTGGGTTGCGCACGTCGGGGATCATCGCGCGCTCGCTCTCGGTGGTCGGCACGTGCGTCGGCTCGTTGTAGACCTCGCTCGAAGAGAAGTTCACGTAGCGGAGCACCGAGCCGCGGTGCGCGATCGCGGCGTCCATCGTGGCGAGCGCGCCGCGGATCGCCACGTCGAGCACCACCTCGGGCCGGCGGTAGAAGTTCTCGGTGCCGTTCACCGCCGCGAGGTGGAAGACGACCGCGCACCCCTCGGTCGCCCGCGTCGCCACGGCGACGTCGCGCACATCGCCCTCGATCGACCGGAGGCGCGCGCCAGGCTCGGCGAGGAGCTCGGCGAGGCGCCTCGACGAGCCACGCAGCCCGTTCTCGACCGCGACCACCTCGTGCCCGAGGGCGCACAGGCGGCGGGTGAGCGCGGCGCCGATGAACCCGCCCGCGCCGGTGACGAGGATCCTCCGCGGCGTCGCGCGCAGATCGAGCATGGGCTGTTGTTACCCCAGCCGACGGCCGACCGCGAGCACCCGCCCGCTCACCAGATCGCGCGCGGGCTGCGCCTTCTTGCCTTCGGGCTGCCCCTCGACGATCTCGATCGTCTCGGCCCCGCCAGTGCCGCACGCGACCAGCACGTGGTGCTTGTCGGCGACCAGGACGACGCCCGGCGCGCGCTCGACGGCCGCGACCACCGGCTCCTCGAACGGCCGGGTGCGTTGCAGCTTCAGGTTCCGCCCGGTGCCGTCCTCGGCGAAGACCCGGGTCGTTGCGCCCGGCCACGGGTTCATCCCGCGCACGTGGTCGTGGATGCGACGCGCCGGCAGCGACCAGTCGACCACGCCGTCTTCCTTCTTCAGGATGGGCGCGAGCGTGGCCTGCGCGTCGTCCTGCGGGCGGGCGGGGAGCTTGCCCGCGACGACGTCCGCGAGCGACTCGCGCACCAGGTCGGCGGCGACGAGCGAGAGGCGCTGCGACAGCTCGGCGGCCGTCTCGTCGGGATCGATGGCGACGCGCCTCTCGGCGTAGACGCCGCCGGTGTCGAGCCCTTCCTCCATGCGCATGAGCCCGACGCCCGTCTCGCGCTCTCCGCGGACGATCGCCCACGCGATCGGCGCCGCGCCGCGGTACCTGGGCAAGAGCGACGCGTGCACGTTGAGGCAGCCGGCGCGCGGCGCCGCGAGCACGTCCTTCGGGAGGATGCGCCCGTAGGCGACGACCAGCGCCACGTCGACCTGCTTGCCGGAGACCCAGCGCGCGAGCGAGCCGTCGCGCACCTTGGTGGGCTGCAGCACCTCGAGCCCGAGCGCCTGCGCGCGGACCTTCACCGGGGGCGCGGTCAGCTGCAGGCCTCGACCGGCCGGGCGATCGGGCTGACAGACCACTCCGACGACGTCGCCCCCGCGCGCGCGACACACCTCGACGAGCGCGTCGAGCGACGGAACCGCGAACTCGGGGGTGCCCATGAAGACGGCGCGCATGCGGCGCCACGTCTACCGGCGCGGGGGTTGGGCGGCTACTCCCTGCGCTTCGGCTCGCCCTCGGGCAGCGTCGCGCAGAACGCGTCGGCGGCGGCCATCACCCGCGTGACGTCGAGCCCATCGAAGGTGAGCTTCGTGCGATAGCTCGCGCCCGCCCACGTCGGGTAGCTGCCGACGGCGATGTCGGGGAAGCGCTCGACCACCGCGTCGAGCAGCGGCTTGAGGTGCCCCTCGTCCATGTCGGTGAAGACCGCGTGCGACACGAACGCGCGGGCGCCGAGCTTGCGCAGCCGGGCGCGGACCGCCGAGAGCTTCATCTGGAAGATCTGCGGGATGCCGGGCAGCACGAAGACGTTCTTCACCAGCGTCGCGGGCCACGGGAGCTTGCGCCCCTGCACCTCCACGATGTCGGGATCGTGATCCATCTCGCTGACCAGCTCGGCGCCCTCCGGCAGATCGGCCATGCGCAGGTGCCCCTCGGTGCAGCGCTCGCCGTAGATGCCGCGCAGGAGCGACTCGAGCTCCGGGCGGCGCTCGATCTTCACCTCGAACGCGCGGGCCACAGCCTCGAGTGTCACGTCGTCGTGGGTCGGACCGACGCCGCCCGAGGTGAACAGCCAGTCGTGCGTGCTCGAGAGGCCGCGCACCTCGCGCGCGATCGTCTCGACGTCGTCCTCGACCATCACGACGCGCGCGAGCCGCACCCCGAGCGAGCGGAGGTCTCGCGCGAGCACGACGAGGTTCTGATCCTGGATCTTCCCCGACAGCAGCTCGTTGCCGATGAGGAGCATCGCCGCCGTCGGGGGCTGCATGGACGCATCCTAACGCATCGTTGGCGTGGGGCGGCCAGCCACGACCCGACGTCCCACGGGTTGCCTGCGCTTGTCTAGACGGCCGAGGGCCGCTCCGAGCGCGGCGGCGGAATGGACGCGCCGCTCCGAACCTGCTCGCGCACCGATCGGAAGGCCTCTTCGAGGATGGTGCGTCGCGCCGAGTACTTCATCGGCGAGTCCATGAATCGGACCGCGTCGACCGCCGACGGCTCGATGACCACGAACTGGACGCCGGGGTGGCGCGACGACAACAGGCCGAGCTCGGCGCGCAGCCGCGCCTGCTCGCCGATGCGCATCGCCTGGTTGTAGACCCAGAGCAGCCCCTTGTCGCGAACGCCGTCGCCGGCGCCGTGGCCGGTCGGCACGTGCGCGCCGCGCGCGGAGACGGGCACCAGCGGGTTGACGACGAGGACCACCTCGGCCGCGAGCTCGTCGATCGCGAGCTCGAGCGCGCTCGCGTTCCCGGTGCTGCCGGCGAAGAACGTGCGCTCGCCGATGCGCACCGGCGCGAAGAACAGCGGCAGGGCCATCGAGGCGCACACCGCGCGGGCGATGCGGTGGTGATCGGCGCCGCGCGCGCCGAAGGGCACCAGGTCTCCGGTGTCGAGGTCGTGCGCGGGGATGATCAGCGGTCGCGGCAGATCGCGGAAGAGCGAGCCGATGCCGCGTCGGTCGAGGAACGCGTCGAAGAAGTGCTCGAAGGGCTCGAGCGAGAACATGCCCGCGGGCAGCACGTCGTAGAGGCGGTCGAGCTCCTTCCACGGATCGACGGCCGTCTCGACGGGGCGCTGCCGCGCGCTGGCGATGGCGCTGCGGATCGCCCCGAACAGCGCGAACGCCGCGCGCCGCCACTCGCCGACGTCGACGACCAGCAGGTGCCGGCGCTCGAGGGCGAAGAAGGTGTCGGACGGATCGAGCAGCGCGCGGTAGAGGCGCGGCGTCTCGAGGCCGCCGGCGAGCGCGGTCGCGAGGACCGCGCCGCTGCCGACCGCGACGTAGCCGCCGAGCGCGTTCGCGCGGAAGCCCTCGACGCCCTCTTCGAGCGCCGTGAGCGCGCCGAGCTGGTACAGCCCGCCGGTGATGCCGCCGCCCGGCAGGTACATGACGGTGCGCTTCCCCGCGCTGAGCGCGTCGCGCACGCTGGTCCTGTTCATCGGTCTTGCCCTCCGTGCGAAGAGTGCGAAGCGCCCGTCGCCGGCAGCGGCTCGCCCTCGCCGAATCTCCAAAGCAACAGCGCGCACGCGACGGCGCCGGCCGCCGAGGCCGCGAGGACCAGGGCCGGCGTCTTCGGCGTGTCGCCCGTGACCAGCGGATCGATGGTGTGGTGCGCGCGGAACCAGACCGCCACCTCGACGCCGTGCAACGCGAGGTGCGCGCCGATCGCGGCGAGCACCGACCCGGTCGACAGCCGCGCGTGCGCCAAGAGGGCACCGAGCGCGAGGTACACCGGCAGGAAGCTCAGGTTGCCGGCGGACGACACGAAGGCGAACCCGAGGGTCGTCGCGAGGATCGCGGCCTCCTTGCCGCGGTCGCGCGCGACGCCGCTGACCAGCGCGCCGCGGAAGATCAGCTCGTCGGCGATGGGCGCGACGAACAGCACCGCGAGGACGCCGGCGATGCGCGTCTTGCGGTCGACGCTGGCGAGATCGCGCGCGAGATCGGCGGCGCGCTCGACCGGGACGGCGCGCTTGGCGATCGCGTCCTCGAGCGCGCCGAGCGGCAGCGCGGCGCACGCCCCCATCAACGCCGAGAGCAGCGCCGACACGAACCGCACCGGGCGCACGCCGAGCAGCACCCGCAGGGAGGCCTCGGGCGCATGCACGCGCGCGATCGCGAGGAGGACCAGCAGCGCGCCGGCGGTGTAGAGGAGCGCGAGCGTCGCACCGTCGCGGTCGGAGCCAGGGCGCACCCAGCTCACGACCTCGACCATCAGCGCGTACGCGAAGAGGAATGCGGCCGACCAGAGCGCGGCCGCCATGGGGCCCAGCGGGCGGGCGAACTCGCCCTGCGCGCGCGTGGGGTCGGCCGGCATCGAACCGTCTTTCGCACGGCCGCGCCCAGCAAGGAAGCCCCCGGCGCGTCGGAAGGCGACGGCTTCGATCAGGCCCGGGGGCTTGCGGTTCTCGCCGGCGGACCGAGAGACACGACCGCCGATGAAGCCGCTGCGCCCTGCCCAAGCCCTCCTCGCCCTGTCCCTCGCGCTCACCGTCGCGCCGCTCGCGGGCGCGACCGCGTCGTATTCGCCTCCGGCGTCCGACGCGCAGGCCGTCGAGCTGCAGCAGCTCGGCAAGGAGAAGCGCTCGCTCCTGCCGACCAAGGGTGGCAAGTACCAGACGGGGCGCGCCGAGATCTTCGTCAACGCGCCGGTCTCGACGGTACGTGCGGCCGTGCTCGACTACGCCGCCTACTCGAAGATCATCCCGCGGTTCCAGAAGGCCAAGGTGCTCGAGCGCAAGGGCGCCGCCGCGAAGGTCTACTTCATGATCCCGATCCTGAAGGGCGCCGCCACGGTCTGGACGGTGCAGCAGTTCGAGGCGCCGGTGGTGACCGGCAAGGGCGAGACGGTCGTCGGCCGCTCGGTGCAGGGCAACGTCGACGCGCTGAACACGAAGTGGACCTTCCGCGCGGTCGACGCGCAGCACAGCGTGCTGCTGGCCGAGATCTACGTCGAGCCGCGGATGCCGGTCCCGGCGACCACGATCGCCAACGAGGCGCAGAAGGCCGCGGCCGAGGCTGTCCTGTCGGTGCGCGCGCACGCCGAGAACGTCTCGAAGAAGGTCGCGAAGACCCCCTGATCGGCGCGACCCGGCCCGGCTTTTCTCCGCGCGTCGGAGGCGCTAGAAGAAACCCCGTGACGACGAAGCCCCCGCCGAAGCGCGACGTCATGCTGGCCCTGCTTCAGCAGGCCGAGAGCGTGTTCGTCAACTTCGATCCGCGTCGCGACGGCGTGGTGGTCCCCGCGCACCTCAAGCGTCAGCCGCGGGTCGTGCTGCAGTACGGGCTCAACATGCGCATCCCGATCCCCGACCTCGACGTCGGCGAGGACGGCATCGGCGCCACGTTGTCGTTCGAGGGGCGGCCCACCTGGACGTTCGTGCCGTGGCCCGCGGTCTTCGCGATCATCAGCCAGGATCAGCGCGGCATGCTGTGGGAGGCCGATCTCCCGCGCGAGATCGAGGCCGAGCACAAGAAGGCGAGCTCGCCCGCCGAGGCCAAGAAGAGCGCGCAGCCGCCCACCAAGGGAGCGCTCGGCAAGAAGAGCGCGCCTGGCAAGGCGCGCCCGTCGCTTCGCGCGGTCGACGGCGGCGGCGAAGGCCAGAAGACCGACGGCGAGCGCCCGAGCGACTCCGAGCGTTCGGAGCCCGTGCGGGTGTCGGCCACCTCGCCGACGCCGAGCGCGCCCGCCGAGATCCCGCCGCCGGCGCCCCAGTCCGAGGCCGAGGAGCCGCGGCCCGACCGCGCGAGCGACGAGATCGTCGAGCCGCCGCAGCGCGAGCCGAAGAAGAAGCGGGAGATCCCGCCCTACCTCCGCGTCGTGAAGTGAAGACGGGTCGGAATCCCCCGGACCGAGACTCCGGGGCCGGCGCGTCGGTCAGGCGCGCGGCGCTGCGAACTTGCGGGCCAGCGCCTCGGCGACGGGCGCCGGCACGTAGCGCGACACGTCGCCGCGGTGGCTCGCGATCTCGCGGACGAGCGACGCGGAGACGAAGCCGCGCTCGACGCGCGTCGGCAGGAAGATCGTGTCGATCTCGGGGCGCATGTCCGCGTTGGCGTGCGCGATCTGCAGCTCGTACTCGAAGTCGGTCGCCGCGCGGAGGCCACGGATCATCGCCACCGCGTTGCGGCTCTTGGCGTAGTGGATGGAGAGCCCTTCGAACTCGGCGACCTCGACGTTCGCGATGCCGCTCGTGACTTCGCGGATGAGCTGGCAGCGCTCGTCGGTGGTGAAGAGCGGCCTCTTCGTGGGGTGACGGCCGATCGCCACGACGACGTGGTCGAACAGCACGGCAGCGCGCTGGATGAGGTCGAGGTGACCGAAGGTCACCGGGTCGAAGCTTCCGGCATAGAGCGCGAGGCGCATGGCGGAGGCAGAGCCTACTCGATCAGGGCGCGGGCGCTTACAGTTCCACGCGTCATGGGTGACGTGGACGACATCTGGCCGGAGGTCCAGGCGAAGCTCGACGAGCTGCCGACGCGGCTACGTCGGCAAGGCGAAGAGCCTCCGCGCGCGCGTGCGGAGCTACTTCCAGGAGGGCACGGGCGACGATCGGTACTTCGTGCCGATCCTCCGCAAGGTCGTGCACGACCTCGAGACGGTCGTCACCGCCACCGCGAAGGAGGCGGCGATCCTCGAGAACAGCCTCATCAAGCAGTACCAGCCCCGGTACAACGTCAAGCTGCGCGACGACAAGGAGTTCCTCAACCTCCGCCTCGACGTGCGGCACGCGTGGCCCCGGCTCGACGTCGTGCGCAAGCCCGGAAACGACGGCGCGCGGTACTTCGGGCCGTACCACTCGGCGACGGCGGCGCGCCGGAGCTTGCACCTCGTCAACAAGCACTTCCAGCTCCGCACCTGCACCGACCAGGAGCTCGAGAGCCGCGCGCGACCTTGCCTGCAGCACCAGATCAAGCGCTGCGCGGCGCCCTGCGTGTACCCGGTCGATCGCGCCTGGTACGCCGATCAGGTCCGCGCGGTCGAGCTGTTCCTCGCGGGGCGGCACGACGAGCTCACGCGCGAGCTCCAGCGTCGCATGCGCGACGCGGCGGCGACCGCGGAGTTCGAGCTCGCCGCGATCTACCGCGATCAGCTGCGCGCGGTCGACGCCATCCGCGAGCAACAGCGCGTGGTGCAGACGGGCGCCGCGCTGGAGGTCTCGCAGGACGTGGTCGGCGTGCACCGCGAGGGCGATCTCGCCGAGGTCGTCGTGCTCTACGTGCGCAACGGTCGCCTGACCGACACGGCGAACTTCTCCTTCTCGCGCCCGGAGATCGACACCGAGGAGCTGATCGCGGCGTTCCTCGCGCAGCACTACGCCGCCCGAGAGGAGGGCGGCGCCGAGCCGCCGGACGAGATCCTCGTCCCGGTGCTGCCCGAGGCGGTCGACGGCGTCGAGGAGCTGCTCGCCGAGCGTCGGCAGCAAGAGGGCGCGGGCGAGACAGCGCGCCATGGAGGCGCGGGCGAGTCTTCGAGGGGCAAGGTGTCGATCCTGCGGCCGCAGCGCGGGCCGCGCGCGCACCTCGTCCGCATGGCGACCGACAACGCGATGCACGCGTTCACGCAGAAGCGCCGCTCGTCGGAGGACGTCGAGTCACGCCTCGAGCAGCTGCGGCAGCGGCTTCGCCTGCCGACCTCGCCGCGCCACATCGAATGCTGCGACATCAGCCACCTCGGCGGCGGCGACACGGTCGGGGCGATCGTCGCGATGATCGACGGCGCGGCGGCGCCGCGGAAGTACAAGTGGTTCCACGTGCGCGGCGTGCCGGAGGGGGACGACTACGGCGCGATGTACCAGGTGCTGGCGCGGAGGTTTCGGAGGGGGAGGATCGCGCAGCAGGCGGCGGCGGCGGCGTATGCGCACGTGGATGGGGACGCGAACGCGCACGCGAACGCGCACGCGAACGCGGACGCGAACGCGAACGCGGACGCGGACGCGAACGCGAACGCGGACGCGGACGCGGACGCGAACGCGCACGGGCAGGCGCGCGCACACGCGCGGGCGCAGGCGCGCTCGCGGCGGCGCGGGATCTCGGGCTGCACCAGCTGCCGATCGTCGCGCTCGCGAAGGAGAAGGACTACGAGAGCGGGCCGGTCGTCGATCGCGTGTACCTGCCGGGGCAGAAGAACGCGATCGAGCTGCGCGAGCACTCGGCGTCGATGTTCTTCCTCGCGCGCGCGCGCGACGAGGCGCACCGCTTCGCCAACAAGGCGCGTGAGAAGACCGGTCAGAAGCGGCGGCTCCGCTCGGCCGTCGAGGATCTCCGCGGCATCGGCCCGGCGCTGAAGAAGGAGCTGCTCCGCACGCTCGGATCGCTGAAGGCGATCGAGGCGGCCGACGACGAGACCCTCCTCGCCGTCCCCGGCTTCACGCGCAGACACCTCACCGCGTTGCGAAAGACGATCCCCTCACCACGGCAGTGACGATCGACCGGCGGCCGGCACGCCGCGATGGGGCGGCTTCTACGGGCAGGACACCCCGCGGGGTCCGGCCCGCCGGCATGCTCTCGCCCGGGGGGCTGATTTTTTCAGCCCGCGGACCCCTCGGGGGCTGAAGAAATCAGCCCGCCGAGCCAGAGCACCTTTTCGCGACAGCCTTCCGACCTTCGACCTTCGACCTTCGACCTTCGACCGTCGACCGTCGACCGTCGACCGTCGACCGTCGACCGTCGACCGTCGACGCTCGACCGAGGCGTCAGGCCTCGAGCTGCTGGAGGATCGACACGAGGCGGCGCGCGGCGCGCTCCCATCCGCCCTCGACGCGCATGGCGCGGCGCTGGAGCTTCTTCCACGCGGGGTGCTCGAAGGCGGACACCGCGCGCTGGATACCGCCGAACAGCTCCTCGCCGCCTACGCCGGCGACGACGAGGCCGGTGCCGGTCGCGAGGGAGGCCTCGACGTCGACGATCGCCTCCTCGACGGCCGGGCTGCGCGGCGCGACGGGGATGGTGCCGTAGCGCAGGGCGGCGCGCGCCGGCGTGCCGGAGATGCCGCCGCGGTCGAGCAGCAGCGCGAAATCGGCCGCGGCGAGCGCGCGGTGGAGGAACGCCTCGTTGGCGCGGTGGCGCACCGCGATGCGACGGGGGTGCACGCGGGCGAGGCGATCGAGCGCGGTGTCGAGCTCACCATCCCCGCGCTCCTCGGTGCGGGCGACGATCACGACGAGCTCGCCGCGCAGGGCGCGGCCGAGGGCGGCGACGAGCCCCTGCTCCGCCGCCGCCTGCTCGGGCGCCGCGCCGATGACCACCATCACCGGGAGCGCCGCGTCGTGGTCGAGCTCGAGCTCGGCGAGCAGCGCCGACCGCGTGCGCGCCTTCCCGGTCAGGTCTTCGGGATCGAAGCGCGAGGTGAGGTGCGGATCGGTGGCCGGGTTGTACTGCGCCTGATCGACGCCGCTGCCGACGGAGACCACCTCGGCGCCGCGCGCGCGGAGCACGCCGTCGAGGCGGTGCGGCGCGCCCTCGCGCGCGAACGCGGTGCGCGCGGCCTCGCCGAGCGCCACGACCCGGTCGGACGCGACGATGCCCGCCTTGGCGAGCGACGCCTGGCCGTAGAACTCGATCCCCTCGGGGGTGAACAGCTCCGCGGCGACGCCGATCGACGCGAGGGCCTCGCGCGGCACGCGGTGATCGGCGCGCAGATCGACGGCGCCGAGATCGACGGGGACGTAGAGACGCTCGAGCCCCGCGAGCAGGCGCGGGCTCGGGCCGCCGTCGCGCGGGTGCGCCTTGGCGCCCTCGCGGATGGCGAACGGGACGAACGCAGCGCCCTCGCCGACGGCGACGACCGCGTCGAGATCGTTCTCGCCGGACGCGCGGACCTGGCCGAGGCGGTGGCGAGCGAGCGCGGTCACCGCGTGGCCGAACCACGCCCAGCGCCGAGCCGCGTCGCGGCCGTCGGTCGCCTCGCTCGGCGGCTCGCCGCCGAGCAGCACGAGCTCGACGCCGCTGGGCAAGCGGACGTCGAACACGATGCGCTCATGCGGACCGCCGTCGCCGACGTGGAAGACGAGCGGCGAAAGGCGGCGGGCGAGGCCGAGGCCGCTCTGCGCCGTGGCCGCCTCGAGCGGCGCGACCAGCGTGGTGCGGTGGCCGAGCGCGCGGAGGCCCTTGGCGAGGCCGAGGGCGGCGTGCGCCGTCTCCCCGTGCACGGTGCCCCAGCTGCTGATGCCGGGAGCGGTGAGGAACGAGCTGGTGGCGACGATGAGGTCCATGTTGTCGAGCACCTACGCGGCCGGGGGCGCCTGCGGCGGTGCGGACCCGTACCATCGCGCGCGCGAGCGTGCTAGCGGACGCCGACGCGGTCGCCCCTCGCGCCGCGCGAAACCCCATGCGCGACCTGCTCTTTCGCGACGTCCGCATCCTCGACCCTGGCACCGGCCGTGACGAACGAGGCGACGTGCTCGTCTCGCGCGGCCGCATATCGGCGATCGGCCGCGACGTCGGAAAGGGCCTCTCCGGAGGGGACGCCCTCGAGGTGATCGACGGCCGGGGGCGATGGCTCGTCCCGGGCTTCGTCGACCTGCACGCGCACCTGCGCGAGCCGGGCGAGGAGGGAAAGGAAGACATCGCCTCGGGGCTGCGCGCCGCCGTCGCCGGCGGGTTCGTCGACGTCTGCGCGATGGCCAACACCAGGCCGGTGAACGACTCGCGCGCGATCACCGAGCTGATGGTGGCGCGCGGCCGCGCGGCGGCCCTCGCGCGGCTGCACCCGATCGCCGCGATCACGCGCGGCCTCGGCGGCAAGGACCTCACCGACGTCTCCGAGCTGCGCGACGCGGGCGCCATCGCCCTGAGCGACGACGGGCGCTGCGTGCACCTCTCGTCGGTCATGCGCCGCGCGCTGCAGTACGCGCGCACCTTCGACGTGCCGATCATCCAGCACGCCGAGGACCACGCGCTCACCGAGGGCGCCGAGATGCACGAAGGCGCCGTCGCCACCCGCCTCGGCCTCCGCGGCTGGCCGCGCGAAGCCGAAGACATCATCGTCGCGCGCGACTGCATCTTCGCGGAGGAGGCGCGCGCTCGCTATCACGTGGCGCACCTCTCCACGCGCGGCGCCGCGCGCATCGTCGCCGAGGCGAAGTCCCGCGGCGTCGCGGTGACCGCCGAGGTGACCCCGCACCACCTGCTGCTGACGCACGAGGCGGTCGTCGGCTACCGCACCGAGTGCAAGGTCAACCCGCCGCTGCGCGAGGCCGAAGACGTCGCGGCGCTCCGCAAGGCTCTGGCCGACGGCACCATCGACGCGATCGCCACCGACCACGCGCCGCACGCCAAGGGCGACAAGGACGTCGAGTTCGCCGAGGCGCGCCCCGGCATGATCGGCCTCGAGATCTGCCTGCCGCTGCTCCTCGGCCTGGTGCGCGACGGCTCGGTGCCGCTGATGCGCCTCTTGTCGGCGCTCACCCTCGGCCCCGCCAGGGTCGTGAGCCTCGAGCCGCCGCGCCTCGTCGACGGCGCACGCGCCGACCTGGTCCTCATCGACCCGGAGGCGCGGTGGACGGTCGCGCGCGCCACCCTGTCGAGCAAGAGCGAGAACACGCCCTTCCTCGGCGAGGAGCTGCAGGGCGCCGTCGAGGCGACGATAGTCGAAGGGCGCGTCGTGCACCGACGCGACGAAGGGCGCGTCGTGCACCGACGCGAGGAGGAGACTTCGTGAGCGGATCCATGCGTGACGAGCGCGCCGTGCTCGCGCTCGCCGACGGCACGACCTTCGTCGGTCGCGCGCTCGGCGCCCGAGGCATCACCACCGGCGAGGTGGTCTTCACCACGGCGATGAGCGGCTACCAGGAGGTGCTGACCGATCCCTCCTACGCCGGGCAGATCGTCACCATGACCGCGCCGGAGATCGGCAACACCGGCGTCAACACCGAGGACGACGAGGATCCGAAGCCGCGCCTCGCCGGCTTCGTGGTGCGCGAGTCGAGCCCGATCGTCTCCTCGTGGCGCGCCACCGACTCGCTCGACGCCTACCTCGCGCGGCACGGCGTCGTCGCCATCGAGGGCATCGACACGCGCGCCCTCACGCGCCACATCCGCGACAACGGCGCGCAGAACGGCGCCATCGGCACCATGCCGTCGCTCTCCGACGAGGCGATCGCCGCGCTGGTCCGCCGCGCGAAGGACGCCCCCTCGATGGTCGGCCTCGATCTGGCGACCGCGGTGTCGACGCGCGAGCCGTACACCTGGCGCGAGGGCACAGGCCGCTGGCACCCGTCCGCGCCGGGCGCGACCCTCGCGCCGAAGCACGACAAGCGCGTCGTCGCCATCGACTTCGGCCTCAAGCGCAACATCCTGCGCTGCCTGGTCGACGCGGGCTGCGACGTCACCGTGGTCCCGGCGACGACCAGCGCGCAGGCGATCCTCGATCTGAAGCCCGACGGCGTGTTCGTCTCCAACGGCCCCGGCGATCCGGCGGCGCTCGGCTACGCGGTCGACACGCTGCGCGCGCTCGTCGAACAGAGGCCGGTGTTCGGGATCTGCCTCGGCCACCAGCTGCTCGCGCGCGCGTTCGGCGCCTCGACCTCCAAGCTCCGCTTCGGCCACCGCGGCATCAACCAGCCGGTGCGCGATCTGACGACGGGGCACATCGAGATCACCACCCACAACCACGGCTTCGTCGTCGACGAGGCGTCGCTCGGGAACGACACGGCGGTCACCCACCTGCACCTCAACGACGGCGCGGTGGAGGGCATCGCTCACCGCAGCAAGCCCGCGTTCTCCGTGCAGTATCACCCCGAGGCCGCGGCCGGCCCGCACGACTCGCTCTACCTGTTCGAGCGGTTCGTCCGGATGATCGAGGCCGGTCGTCTCTGATCCGCGTCGACAGTCGTCCGTCCTCAGTCGTCAGCCGAGAGGTCGCGAGGCGTCGACCGTCGAGTGCACACTGACGACTGACGACTGACGACTGACGACTGCCGCGATGACGCCGGCCTGCACGGCGAGCCGTACGGGGCCAACCGTCGCGGGGGCACGTGCCGTGCTCGTTTCCTCCTCGACCCTAGGACAGAGGAGGACACATGGGATTCCTTCCGAGGAAGTGGCTTCGCGCGCTGTGGGGCGTCAGTCAGCCGGACACGACGCTCGCTCCGCCGATCGACTGCGACGACTGCCGCGCCGCGCGGGCCAACGGCCGCGACGCGTGCGCCGTGCACGGCGCGGCGCACCCGCGTCCGCACACCTACGAGATAGGGCATCAGGTCAGCTGGGCGAGCCCGCTGAAAGGGACGAACGAGGAGATGCCCATCCGCACCTCCGAGTCGATCCACTGACGCCCGACCGAGGACTCCGAGGCGTTCGACTCGGCGCGTCGCGGGTCCACCGGAGCGCGCCCCGAGCCCATCTCGCCAGTCGTGTCGAGGATTTCGGTCAGACCTGACCGACGCCCGCCCGAAAGATGAGCGAATCCTGACATTGGGTCGGCGCGCGCGTGACCCTGCCCCGGCATCCTCCCGGAGATGCAAGCCACCCGCGCCCAGACCCCCGACTCCCCCCTGCGCTGCGCGCGGCCATCGAGCTGGGAGCGCTGGTTCAACGTGGCCGGCCTCGCCGCGATGCACTTCGGAGTCGTCCTCGCGCTGTGGATGGGAGCACGCACGATCGACGTCGCCATCGTGGCCGGGCTCTACCTCGTCCGCATGTTCGCGATCACCGCCGGCTACCACCGGTACTTCGCGCACCGCGCGTTCAAGACGTCGCGCGTCTTCCAGTTCCTGCTCGCGCTGATCGGCACCACCGCAACGCAGAAAGGCCCGCTGTGGTGGGCGGCGATCCACCGCCGTCACCACCGCGAGAGCGACACGCCGCGCGACGTGCACTCGCCTGTGCAGCGCGGGTTCTGGTGGTCGCACATGGGCTGGATCCTCGCCAACGAGCACGAGGAGTACGAGCCCTCCGAAGTGAAGGACCTCTGGAAGTACCCCGAGCTCCGCTGGCTCGATCGCTGGCACGTGGTGCCGGTGCTCGCGCTGCTGCTGGGGACGCTCTTCATCGGCGGCCTGCGCGGCCTCACCTGGTGGTACTGCGTGTCGACCGTGCTGGTGATGCACGGCACCTTCACCATCAACTCGCTGTCGCACGTCTGGGGGCACCGCCGGTTCGCCACCAGCGACGACAGCCGCAACAACCCGGTCCTCGCGCTGATCACGCTCGGCGAGGGCTGGCACAACAACCACCACCGCTACATGCACACGGCCAACCAGGGCTTCTACTGGTGGCAGGTCGACATCAGCTACTACGCGCTGAAGGCGCTCTCCTGGGTCGGCGTCACCTGGGACCTGCGCAAGCCGCCGCAGCGGGTGCTCGACGAAGGCCGACGGGGCAAGCCGGCGCCGTTCGTGAGGGTCGTCGCTGCCGACGAGCTTCGGGCCGAGCCGCGGAGCGCAGCGCCCGAGCCGAAGCGCGAGCCGCTGCTCGCGCCGCTTCCGCAGCCGGCCGACGCCGAGTAGCGCGGCCGTCGCGTCCGATCGCACACGGACCTGACGAAGAGCGCATCGAACGATGTGCCCTTCGGCTATTAAGAGGACCCCATGAGCGGATCGGACATCGTACGCCTGACGCACCTCTCCCACGGCGCCGGGTGAGCGTGCAAGATCCGCCCGGCGGATCTCGCGCAGGTGCTGCGCGCCACTCAGTCGCTGGTCGCCTCGCTCCCCGAAGGCGCCGTGGGCCTCGACGTGCCCGACGACGCGGCCGTCGTCCCCATGCCCGACGCGCCGCCCGGCACGCCGTCGCTCGTGCTGACGACCGACTTCTTCACGCCGATCGTCGACGATCCGCGGACCTTCGGGCGCATCGCCGCGGTCAACGCGATGAGCGACGTCTACGCGATGGGCGGCGTCCCGCGGTTCGCGCTGAACCTCGCCGCCTTCCCGACCAAGACGCTGTCGCTCGACCTGCTCGGCGCGATCCTGGTCGGCGGCAACGAGGCGTGCACCACCGAGGGCGTGCTGGTCGTCGGCGGACACACCATCGACGACCCGGAGCCCAAGTTCGGGCTCTGCGTCATCGGCACCGTCGATCCGGCGCGCGTGTGGCGGAAGCGCGGCGCGCAGCCGGGCGACGCGCTGGTGCTGACCAAGGCCATCGGGACGGGCGTCCTCTCGACCGCCTTCAAGCGCGACGCCATCCACGCCGGCGACGAGCCCTACGAGGCGATGGTCGCCTCGATGTCCACCTCCAACCGCCGCGCCGCCGAGCTCGCGCGGATGGTCGAGGTGCACGCGGCGACCGACATCACGGGCTACGGCCTGCTCGGGCACCTGCTCGAGATGGTCCCGGCCGACGCGACGATCGACGTCGAGCTCTCGGCCGCGGCGGTGCCGCTCCTGCCCGGCGCGCGCGAGCTCGCCGAGAAGGGCGTGGTCCCCGGCGGCAGCGCGGCGAACTTCGCGTTCGTCGCGCCGCGCGTCGCCTTCGACGACGAGGTCCCCGTCGCCGTCCGCAAGCTCCTCGCCGACGCGCAGACGAGCGGCGGGCTGCTCATCGCGATGCCCGAGGCGCTCGCCGAGGGCTGGGTCGCCTCCTTCGGTCCTCCCGCGTCGGTGGTCGGCGCGGTGCGCGCCGGCGCCGGCCGCGTGCGCGTCCGTCCCTGATCCCTTCTCTGCGGACTCAATCGCCAGCGACCACCGCGCGCAGCAGCGGCACGGTGTCGGTCATCATCACCCGCACGCCCGCGTCGTACGCCCACGCGAAGTCCGCGGCCGACGCGACGACGTACACCGCGAGCTCCTTACCGGTGCCGCGCGCGAGATCGCCCTCGCGACCACCGAGCGCGCGAAACGGCATGAGGGCCCAGCGGGCGCCGTGCTCGGTGGCGCGGCTCAGCGCCTCGTTCGTGGTCGCGTCCCAGCCCGCGATGATGCCCTCGGACTGCCGCGCGGCGAGCCGGATGTTCGCCGTCGCGTCGTAGCTGCTCGCGACGACCTTCGCCGCGTGCCCGGAGCGCAGCACCTGCGCGACGACGTCGTCGGCCTGCGCCACCGCGCGCCCGTCGAACACCTTGAGCTCGACGAAGATCAGCCGGAATTCGGGCCCGATCTCGGCGAGCACGGCCTCGAGCGTCCGCACCGGCTCGCCGTTCTTCAGGCGACACCCGCCGAGGCCTTCGACCGTTCGATCGCGAACGGCGCCGGTGCACGTCGTCGTCCGATCGAGCAGCTCGTCGTGCATCACCACGTCGACGCCGTCGGCGGTGAGGGCGACGTCGAGCTCCACGCCGTCGGCGCCCTGCGCCTTCGCCGCTCGAAAGCTCTCGATCGAGTTCTCGATCGCGACGAGCGGCGCGCCGCGATGGCCGATGACCATCACCGGTTCACGCGGCTCCGGAGCGCAGCCGGCGATCGAGGGTGCGAAAGGGGCGCAGGCGAGCGTCAGCGCCGAGAGGGCGGCAGCTCGGACGACGGTCATGGGAAGTAGGCTCCGATGAAGGTGCCGGGCACCAGATCGAAGCGATCGCCCGGGGTGAGCGCCGTGCGCGTCGAGCCGACCTTCGCCTGGTCGATCAGGGCGTACAGGGCGGCGATCTCGGCGCCGACGAACCAGCGCTCCGCGACGCGCGCCTGCAGGCCCACGGTCGCGAACGCCGAGAACGACGTGTAGCGGAGCCCGTTCTGGAGCTTGGTGACCGAGCGGTTGGCGCCCGCAGCGACGAAGGGCGAGAGCGCGGCCTGCGGCAGCATCACCACCCGCGTCAGCGCCGCGATCGAGATCTCGTAGCGGTACGCGGCGGAGAGCTCGATCTGCAGCCACTGCAAGGGCGCGACGCCGAGCGCCGCTCCGAAGCCGTCGCGGTGGTGGGAGCCCGCGTGCGCGCTCGCCAGGACGAACCCCGGCGGCGGGCCGACCGGGGCCGCGAAGGGATTGGCGGCCTGCGCCGGCGCCGCGGCCGACAGCACGGCCACGACCGCGAGACCCGAGGTGCGAAGGAAGTCCATGGTGCGGAGCCTCACCATGGGAACCAGCCGCCGCACCCGAGGGTTCGACGGTCGTGGTCGCTCGCCCGCGCGTTGCTGCAGGCGCGAGCCGGTCGTAGCCGACGGCGATGTACCGCGTACCGACCGAGCCGCCCCTCGAGCTCTCCGCCGCCGACGTCCCCGCCGCCCGAGGAGCTCGGGCTGACGACTGACGACTGACGACTCTCAGGGCATCGCCGACGGGGACAACCCCGTCGAGTCGAGCGGGGGGTTCGGGGCCAGGCACTTGTCGAGCATCGGCTGCAGGCTCTTCATGCTCGCGGGCAGCCGCGGACGGCCCATGACGTTCGAGCCGATGCGATCGGACTTGCTGCCCTCGCCGCCGGTGTACGAGAGCCAGATCCACAGCGCGCGGCCGCGGATGTTCTCGAACGGCACGCCGCCGCCCTTCTGGCCCCACCACTCGCGCGAGTCGCGGCTGTTGTTGCGGTTGTCGCCGAGCACCCAGACCTCGCCCGGCTTGGGAAACCACGGTCCCGCGTTGGTGCGCGTCACCGACGACAGCGTGTAGAACGTGAGGTAGCCCTGCCCGTCGAGGAACTCGACGTAGAGGTCCCCCTCCTGCGCGACGTTGGCGCCGGGGAGCATCGGACCGGCCTCGGGCACGTCGGCATAGCTGGTGCGGCCGACGTAGCAGCGGGGGATGGGCTTGTCGTTCAGCCACACGCGCGCGTCCTTCACCTCGAGCTTGTCGCCCGGCAGGGCGATGACGCGCTTGATGAAGTCCTCCTCGGGGTTCTCCGGGAAGGCGAAGACGATGACATCGCCTCGCTTGGGCGGCATCGCGTTCCACACGCGCTTCTGCGTGAAGGGGATGAGCGGCCCGTAGGCGAGCTTGTTGACGAAGATGTGATCGCCGACGAGCAGCGTGGGGATCATCGAGCCGGAGGGGATCTTGAACGCCTCGATGACGAAGGCGCGGATGGCCAGGGCGACCATCACCGCGACCAGGATCGACTCGGCGTACTCGCGGGTCTCGCTCTTGCGCCAGCGTGACAGGCGGGCGTCGACGACGTCCTCGGCCTTGTCGCAGGCGGCGACGAACCGCTGCTCGTCGAAGACCGCGCCGTCCATCGCGCGGGCGAGCTCGTCGAGGGCGCTGTCGAGCTCGCGGCGGTCCTCCTCGCGGAGGCTGCGCTCGATCTCCCTGGCGTGGGCGCGGCGGATCGCGCGGGCCTCTTCGCGCAACGCACGGGCCCGGTCGAAGCGCTTGCGGAGGCCGGAGGGCAGCCCCGGGCGACCGCCGATGCCTGCACTGGTCGCGCCGGGCAGGGAGAACCGCTGGCTGTAGAGGACGATGGCCGCGACGGTGAAGAGGACGATGGAGACGGGGATCGGCTGGCCTCGGAGCGCCTCGACGAAGGGCGTGTCGGGGAACGCCGCGAGCACGAACACGCGCATTTGCGCGACGATCAGCGGCACCAGGACGAACCAGATCCCGTAGAACGCGGCGCGGGCGAGCGGCGACGGCTGGGGCATCGGAGCCGCTTCGCGGTACGGACCCGGTCCGGGCTTTCCGGCCTCGCGGGCCGGCTCCTCACGGCCGGTCCCATCGGGAACCCCCCCGCGCGGCGCCGCGGCCTTCTCGGACGATTCGTTTTCGCTCACGGGCCTCGTTTCGGTCGCGCACGAGCGCGCACGACTCCGCGACGTTCTAGCGCCGTGGCCGGAGCGGCGGCAAGGGGCCTCCTCCCGAAACCGGGGGATGCCGCGCACACGCCGGGCGTCACTTGGGCTAAGAGCGGGGAATCATGGTCGCTCCCGGTTCCTGGTCGATGAAGCAGGAGGTCGAAACCCGGATCGCGCGGGCGCTGCGCTCGGTCGCGCGCGCGCGCGGGGTCACCGCCGCCCTCCCCACCCCCACCATCGAGCGACCGAAGAAGCCCGAGCATGGCGACTTCGCCACCAACGTCGCGCTCGCGTCCTCCAAGGCCTTCGGGGCCAAGCCGCAGGAGATCGCGGCCGCGCTCCGCGGGGCGCTCGAGGGCGATCCGACCTTCGCTCGGGTCGACGTCGCCGGCCCCGGCTTCCTCAACGTGAAGCTCGCACCGCGGGCGTTCCACACGGCGCTGTCGACGGTCCTCGCCGACGGGCGCGCGTTCGGCCGCGCGCGGGCCGCCATCGGCGAGCGCATCAACCTCGAGTTCGTCAGCGCGAACCCCACCGGTCCGCTGCACGTGGGGCACGGCCGCAGCGCGGTGGTCGGCGATGTCGTCGGGCGTCTGCTCGATGCGGTCGGCCACCGGGTCATCCGCGAGTACTATGTCAACGACGCGGGCAACCAGGTGCGCTTGCTCGCCGAGAGCGTCATCGCGAAGGCGACCGGCGCGCCCGACCCCGAGGGCGGCTACGGCGCCAACGCGTACGTCGTCGATCTCGCCGTCTGGGCCATGGACCGCTACCGGCCGCTCGTCGAGGGTCGCAAGATCGACGAGCTGTCGCGCCGCCTCGTGGCGGTGATGCTCGCCGGCTATGCGCCGGGCACCGGCATCCAGGCGACGCTGCGCGCCCTCGGCATCTTCCACGACGTGTGGTCGTCGGAGGCGGCGGTGCACCTCGACGGTCGCGTCGAGCGCGCGCTCGAGACGCTGAAGAAGGACGGCTGGCTCGAAGAGAAGGAGGGCGCGCTCTTCTTCCTCTCGACCAAGCTCGGCGACGACAAGGACCGTGTCGTCTTCAAGTCCGACGGTGGCCACACCTATTTCGCGAGTGATATCGCCTACCACAAGGACAAGCTCGATCGTGGTTTCGACCGTCTCATCGACGTGTGGGGCGCCGATCACCACGGCTACATCCACCGGCTGCAGAGCGCGATCACGGCCCTCGGCATGCCGAAGGAGCGCTTCGAGGTGATCCTCGTGCAGATGGTCTCGATCCTGAAGAACGGCGAGCCGTACCGCATGGGAAAGCGGCTCGGGAACTTCATCACGATCGACGAGATCCTCGAGGAGATCGACGAAGCGACGGGGCGGCCGGGCAGCGGCCGCGACGCGATTCGCTACTACTTCGCCGCGCGGCGGACCGACGCGCACATCGACATCGACGTCGAGATCGCGAAGAAACAATCGCTCGACAACCCCGTGTATTACCTGCAGTACGGGCACGCGCGCCTGTGCTCGATCCTGCGGCTCGCGCAGGACGAGTGCGGGCTGTCGCTCGCCGACCTGCCGACCGACGTCGACGGCCTCGGTGCGCTGCAGCACCCCGACGAGCTCGCCATCGTGCAGCTGCTCGGCGAGTGGCCGGAGGTCCTGGCCGACGCCGCCAAGGGCCGCGAGCCGCACAAGATCGTCGGCTACCTGGGCAACCTCGCGCAGGTGTTCCAGAGCTACTACACGCGCCTCAAGCGGGAGAACGACACGATCCTCCCGCGCAAGAACGAGCGCGCCGACGGCTCGTGGCGCAACGATCCGGCGACGGTCGCGAAGGTCTCGGCGCGCCTGTCGTGGGTGCGCGCGATCCGCGACGTGTACGCGGCGGGGCTCGACATCCTCGGGATCTCGGCGCCGGAGCGGATGGAGCGGTTCGCGGTGGAGGCGGAGGAAGAGGGCTGAGGCAGCACGTCACGTCGCGCACGGGCGTTGCTTGACCTGCGCGGAATCTGCCCTGCCGCCGCCGTGGAACTGCAGCCGAGTCGCCTGCCATGCTCGTGAGCGACCGAGAGGCCGATCTCACTCGGCCGACGGGCACAGCGGCCTCGCCTCGGGGGGGCCTGCGTCCGCGCCCGGCAGGCAGATGTCGCCGCTCGGCTCGCACTGAAACCCCGCGGGGCAGCGTTCGCAGGCCAGAGCGCAGACGGGAACGGCGCCGTCGACGCCCGGAACGTCGAACGCGAGCGCCGAGCACGCCGCGGGGCCGGCCTCGTTGTAGCAATCGAGGACGCTCGCGCACTCGCGCGTGCAGTAGCCGTAGGGCGCGGCGTGGTCGCGAGCGATGCAGATCGGCGCCGACGCCGGGCAGGCCACCGTCTCGTTGCAGATGGCGCCGAACCCGCCGACGGTGGGGATGCACGCCGCGCCGGGCGCTGGGGGGTCCCCATCACCGCACCCGAGCGGACTGAGCGCCGCCATCAGGACGAGGAGTCGACGCACGACGACCTTCAAGGGCAGCCGCCGCCGCAATCGGCCGGACAGCTCGTCGCGGTCTCGCCGGTCTCGCAGCGCGCGTTGCCGCAGGAGAAGCCGCTCTTCCCTGTCTTCCGGCAGTCGCCAGGACAGCTGCCCGAGCTCGCCTCGCTGCAAGAGCAGATGGCGTCGCCGCAGTAGCCGCAGTCCGTGTCCGACGAGGCGGTGCAGCCTCCGGGGCAGCAGGCGTCGCTGCTCTGGCTGCAGGTCGTGATGCTGGTGGCGACGACGCAGCGCCCGGCGCCGTCGCAGTGGTCGCCGCTGGTGCATGCGTTGCCGTCGCTGCAGCCGACCGTCGACGCCGGGTAGCTGCAGGTCCCCGCACTCGTGCACGTGCCCCCGCAGGTCCCGGTGCCCGTGCACGCGCCGCAGGTACCGCCGCAGCCGTCGCTGCCGCAAGTGCGGCCGGCGCAGTCCGGGGTACACGAGGGCGGATCGGGAAGGCGTGCCAGGAAGTATCGGCTCGCCGGAATGGGGCCACCGTAAACATCGAAATCCACCGAGCTCGATTGGGACCAGCCATGCAACACGAGTGCGCTGGCCCCGGGTCGGCGGTCGACGGCCACATCTGCGACGTAGCCGCCACCGAAGGCGCGGGACCAGACGTGCGCCCCGCTTCCAGCCGTGTACTTGACCGCAAACAGTCCGGCCGTGCCGCTCCTTCCGACGGCGCCGCCGCCGAAGTCGAACGGCGCCGAAAGGGAGCCGACGACCACGACATCGCCCGCAGAGTCAAAGGCCGCGCTGCTAAGGGACACACCACTCGAACTCGAGTAGGCCTTCGTCCAGACTGCGTTCCCAGTCACTCCGTCGAGCATCTGGACGATCGTGAAGCCGCTGTCAACGAACAGCCCGAGGACTCCTCCGCTGTCACTCCCACGCAGTTTGAAGGTCCACTTCTCGCACGGCAGGGCCTTGGCCCAGACCTGCTGACCGTCGGCAACCGCGAGCTTCACAAGGAAGTCACCGTAATGCCAGTAGCCGCCCACGAAACACTTGTTGGGCGTTATTGCCGTGCCCCCGAAGCTGACGGCATCATAGAAACGGCCGGCGATGTAGACGTTACCGCTCGCATCCTGTGCGATCGAGCTGATGTACGTCGAGTAGTCGACCACGGGCGCACCACTGAAGCGCTTTGCCCAGACGAGCGTGCCGTCGTCGCCGTACATGGCTACGCCAACGTCACGAGTCGTGATCGGGGCCAGCGGTCCACCGCCGAGATCGACCGTCCCGCTCAGGGCGAAGGTGGCTGCCACTCGAGGCCCGCGCACGACCGCCTGCACGTTATTGCTGATGGCACCGGCCGGCGTCGCAGAACGTGACCACTGCTTACCGAAGACGACCGAGTCGTATTCCAGGAACGATCCGTCGGCGAACTGCCCGCTGAACACGGCGTGGTTGGAGTCGTCCGCGGCCACTTGGCCGCCACCACCCGAGACATAGCGGGTCCAAAGCCCGGATCCGGCCGACGTGTGTGCGTCAATTGACCTAAGATTCCCGTTAGACTCGAACGCACGCAGGATCGTGCCGTCGGTGGCAACGTCGACTGACCCGCCGTCGCCAAGACCGTAGGCACCAATGGCTCCAAGGGCCCGCGACCAGTACTCCGGTTGAGCGCACCCGTCGGTGCCAGCCGGGCAGCCGCACACGTTCGGTCCAGCGCCCCCGCCGCCGCAAGTCTGCGGCCAGGCACCATCGCAGGTCCCGCAGCTCAGCGTGCCCCCGCAGCCGTCCGGGATCGAGCCGCAGTTCTTGCCCAACGAAGCGCAGGTCGTCGGCAGACAACACCGGCCCGAGGCGCTGCCGTTGCTCAACTTGCCGCACACGCTCGGCGCCGTGCAGGCGCCGCAGTTGAGCGAACCGCCGCAACCGTCGAGGATGGTGCCGCACGTCGCCCCCTGCACCGCGCAGGTCGTCGGCGCGCAGCCCGTCGCCCCCAACTTCAGGGCATAGCCCATCCCGATCGTGCCGCTGACCGGTTTCGGCAGAACGACTCCGTAGAGCGTCCCGTTCGAAGATGACCAGTTGCTCGTCTTGCCTCCGAGGAACACGTTTCCGGCACCGTCGGTGGCCAAGCCGCTCACCGAGACATGCTGCGGATCGTAGCCACCGACGCTCGAGCGGTGCGCGCCGTCAGCGGCGCCGAAGCTGGCCGCGAAGTAGGCACCGCAGTACGTGCCGCAAGGGTAGTGCGGGAGAACCCCTCCGCCGAAGTCGATGCCCGAGCCCAGACTGGCCCCCGCAAGGACTACGTTGTCCGTTCCGGAGAAGGTCACGCGCGAGACCTCACCGATGCCATCGCCGCTCAGGTTCTTGCTGGCGTCGCCGAAGCGCTTGGCCCAGCGGAAGTTGCCGGTGGCGGCGTCCAGCGACGAAAGGAAGACGTCGTTTGATCCGGCAGAGGTGAGGGTTCCGCCCCCGAAGTCCACGCTCCCTTCGAACGCCCCAGTAAGGGCGAGGACGCCCGCGGTGCTCACGGCGACGCCGTAGCCGACGTCCGAGCCGGTGGAGCCGAAGCGCTTCGACCACCGGTGCTCGCCCGAGCTCGAGAGGCTGGCGACGAAGATGTCATAGCCGCCCGCGCTCGCCAGGTTGGTCGTGCTCGTCGTGCCGAAGTTGATCGTGCTCCCGACCGAGCCGCTCACGAAGACGTTGCCGCTGGCATCCGTCGCCAGGCCAACCGCCCACTCGTCGCCCGAGCCGCCGAAGCGCTTCGACCACAGGTGCGCACCGTCGCTCGCCCCATAACGCGCGACGTAGATGTCCAGGCCACCCGCGGAGGTGAGGGTCGTCCCCCCGAGCGCGGCCGAGCCGTAGAAATGCCCCACGATCACGACGTTTCCGGCGCCATCGGCGGCGACAGCCTCGACGCCCGCCGTTGGCGCAGAATGCCTGGCCCAGCGGTACGAACCGTCCGCCCCCGCGAACTTCGCCACGAAGACGTCACCGTTGCCGGAGTCGCCGGTCGTGACGCCGCCACCGAAGTCGCATGAGCCGAACAGCTGTCCGGTGACGACGATGTCGCCGGCTCCATCCAACGCGAGACCGTCCAGCGACGACGATGAGCCGGTCGTATCGAACGTCTTCAGCCACAGCAGGGTTCCGCTGGCCGAGTACTTACCGATGAAGAGCCCTTTCCCACTCGCTACGGTCGTCGAGTTGCTGAACGTGATGGGCGCGTAGTAGCGCCCTGCGACGACGACGTCTCCGGTCGCATCGACCGCCACACCACCTACGTAGGTTCCGTCGCCGTACTCGGCGGCCCCGGCGATGATCTTCGGCCACGGAAGCTCGCAGGTATTGTTCGGACCGCAGACCCGCGGCGCGATGCACGTGCCGCAGTCGAGCGTGCCGCCGCAACCGTCCGCGATCGAGCCGCAGTTCGCTCCAATCTGCGCGCACGTCCTCGGCGTGCAGCCGCAGGTGTTCGCCGTGCCGCCACCGCCACAGGTCAGGTTCCCCGAGCAGGTGCCGCAATCGAGGGCATGGCCGCAGCCATCCGAGATGGAGCCACAGGTCTTGCCCTGCGCCGCGCACGACGTGGGCGCGCAGCACTGGTTGAGCGACGCCAGGTCGGCGCCGCAGACCGCCCCTGACGAGCAGGAGCCGCAATCGAGGGTACCGCCGCAGCCGTCGCCGATGGTCCCGCACGCCGCGAGGTTGGCCGCGCAAGTCTGGGCGACGCAGCCGCACACGGCGTCGCCGCCGCCGCCGCACACCTGCGTTCCCGAGCAGGTGCCACAGTCGACGAAGCCGCCGCAGCCGTCGGAGACGGTGCCGCAGTTCTTCCCGAGCTCGGCGCAGGTCTTCGGGACGCAGATGCCGCACACGTTGGCAGTGCCGGCGCCGCCGCAGGTCCCGGTCGCGCAAGCGCCGCAATCGACGACGCCGCCGCAGCCGTCGGACACCTTCCCGCAGTTCTTCCCGAGCTGAGCGCACGTCTTCGGAGTGCACGCGCCCGAGCCACACGCGTTGGCCACGCCGCCCCCGCCGCAGGTCAGCCCCGCCGAGCAGGTGCCGCAGCTGTAGACCTGGTCGCAGCCGTTCTGGATCTGCCCGCAGCTCGCGCCAGCGGCTGCGCAGCTCGTCGCGGTCTGGAAGCAGCTCTTGTTCGCGGCGCACGCATTGTCGGTCGCGAGCCCGCCGAAACACGAGAGCACGCCGCCACAGCCATCGAGCTTCTGGCCGCAGGTCGCGGCAGCGCTAGCGCAGGTCGTCGCCGAGCAGCCGCACTTGTTGGGGCCGCCGGTGCCGCAGGTCGCGGGCTCCTGACAGGTTCCGCAAGCGAGCGTTCCGCCGCAGCCATCGCTGATGGCGCCGCATTCGGCGCCCACTTCCGCACAGGAGCGCGGCCTGCACGGCCCTTCCGCTGTGACGCGGGCGAGCAGCAACTGGTAGTTCGTCCGCGGTCCGGTCAGCCACCCGGAGCCGAGGTCGACCGTGCTGATGAACCGGCCCGCGAACACGATCTCGCCGGTCGAGGCGATCGCGAGGCTGCGCCAGGCCTGCTCGCTGTCGTCACCGCCGATGCTCTTGGACCAGACGTGCGCGCCGGTCACGCCGTCGTACTCGGCGAGCAGTATGTCGTCGAAACCACGGTAGGGCAGTGCGCCGCCGCCGGCGTCGATCGGCTCGCCGAGGGCGCCGAACGCGTAGTTGCCGAGCAGGACGACGTTGCCCGCGCCATCGAAGGCGACCGCGCGACCGGAGTCCTGCCCGTCCGTTCCCAGGCCGCGCGACCACACGTGCGCCCCCGCGCCCGAGTACTTGACTACATAGAGATCCATGTAGAAGGGGCCGAGCGACTTCGGGAGAGCGCCGCCGCCGAAGTCCGGCGTGGCGTAGTAGGTGCCCGTGATCGCGATGTCGTCGGCCGCCGACACGGCGAGGTTCGTGAGCGCGTCGTTGCCCGCTCCGCCGCCGCGCACCGACCAGAGGTGCGTGGCCGTCGACGAGAGCTTGGCGACGAAGACATCGGTGCCGCCCGCGCTCACGAGGCTCGAGCCCCCGAAGCTCACCGTTCCCGAGAAGTGACCGCCGACGACGGCGTTCCCGGTCGAATCCACGCTCACCTGGATGCCGTAGTCGGCGCCCGCGGAGCCGAAGCGCGACGACCAGATCGCTGCACCGTCGGGGCTGGCGATCCGGGCGACGAACACGTCGCTGCCGCCCGCGCTCACCAGATCCGGCCCCCCGAAGCTGCCCGTGCCGGTGAAATATCCCGTCACGTAGACGCCGCCCGCGGCGTCCGCGGCGACGCCGTAGCCGAGCTCGTCGCCGGTGCTCCCGTACTGCCGCGACCATACGTGCGTTCCGGTCGCGCCCGAGTACTTCGCGACGAAGACGTCATTCGCGCCGGCGCTCGTCAGGTTCACCCCGCCCAGATTGGTCGTGCCCGTGAAGTTGCCCACGGCGAACACGTCGCCAGCGGCGTCGACCGTGAGGGCATGACCGCTGGTCGAACCGGTGGCTCCGAGACGGATCGACCACAGATGCCCGCCGTGAGCGTCGTACTTGGCGAGCACCACGTTGCTGCCCGTGCCCAGCGGCGCGAGGTCGACCCCGCCCAGGTTCACGGCGACCGAGCTCACCGTGCTGAGCATGAAGACGTTGTCACTGCCATCGAGCGCGGTGACGAGGTCGAATGCCCCGGGAGCGGTGGTCGCGCGCGTCCCGGCAGCGAAGCCGAACCGCCGGGACCAGGTGGTGCAGCTCCCGCCCGCGCAGCCGCAGAGGTTCGGCGTGCCGCCGCCACCACAGGTCGCAGGCGCCGCGCAGCCACCGCAATCGATGGTTCCGCCGCAGCCGTCGGGGATCAGACCGCATTGGCCCGAGTCCGCGCAGGAACGCGGTCGGCACTCGGCACCACCGGCTGCACAGCGGAACCCGAGCCGCGGCGAATGAGCGTCCGGCGCATTTTGAGCGCGGCGCGAGGCGCGCAGGTGGTCGAACGTGTTGTTGTCGAGCGTGTCGCTCCCAACCGAGAAGCTCCCGCCGCGAGTGACCTTCCAGTATCGGGCGTTATCCCACGGAAAGCGCTCCGCCTCCGTAGGGCCCATCGGGTTGCGCGAGGGGGCGTCGAACCAGTAGTCCGCGTCGTACCAGTCCTGAACCCACTCCGCGACGTTCCCCGCCATGTCGAGGACGCCGTACGGACTGATGCCCGTCGGGTGACTGCCCACGGCCTGGAACTTCGAGTTGCAGTTGTTCGCGTTCGAGAGCGTGCAGTCGGGCGGCAGACTCCCCCACGGGTACTTGCGACCATCGGCGCCGCGGGCCGCCTTCTCCCACTCCGCCTCCGTCGGCAGCCGCTTGCCGGTCCACTTGCAGTACTGCGCCGCCTGGAACCACGTCACGTCGACGACCGGATGCTCCGGCATCGCGATCGGGTCGAAGTTGCTCGTCGTCGTCGCCGGCGCGGTGCACTTTCCCGCGTCGATGCAGCGCTTGTACGCGCTCTGCGTGATCTCGGTGCGGTCGAGGAGGAACTCGTTTACGTGGATGTCGCGCGCCGGCTCGTCCCCGTAGCAGGCGGCGATGTCGAATGCGTTGCAGCCGCTCCGGAACCAGCCGCCGGGGATGCGGACCATCGTCGCTGCCGCGCTCAGCGCGGGCACACCGCAGGATGCCGTGCAGCTCGATTGGCTGCTCGCAGCGGGTACCGACGCGGCCGCCACGAGCGCCTGCGCGGTGGCCGGATCGCTCCCTGCGTCGGCGCACCCCCGTGGGCTGGCCGTCACACTCGTACCCGCGACCGCGACCCCGAGGGTGTACTCGCCGACGGAGGTCCCCGCGCCCGAGAAGCTCGTGTCCGGGGAGCCTGCGACCCACACGTAGTAGGTTCCCGTCGCGCCTGCGGTCACGTCGAGCGCCTGATCGGCGCCGAGCGCATGGGAAGCCGACGCGACCGTCGTGCCGCTGGCATCGGTGAGCCGCACGACAGGATTCAGCGTGCTCTGGAGCACGTCGACGGCGTTGATGTCGACATGAATCGAATCGCCGGCGGCTGCCGTGAGGGCGTAGACGTCGAGGTCGCCCGCGCTGATTCGGCCCGCGATGCGACTGGAGGTGGCGCTGCAGATGGCCGCGACCTGCCCCGCGAACGCGGCGTTGCAGCTGCTGCTCGACAGCTTCGGGCGGCAGTCGTCGATCCCGTCGCAGTTGGCGTCGCCGCACGGCGCCGGACAGCGCGTGTCGGTGGTCGCCGCGTCCGTGCAGTCGTCCCTGCCGTCGCAGTCGGCGTCTCCGCAGCAGAGCGACGAGGCCAGCCCGCTGCAGTCGTCACGGCCATCGCAGTCGCGGTCCAAGCCACAAGAGGCATTGGTGCCGTCAGCGTTCTTGAGGCCCGCCCTGAGGAGCCACTCCTCCATCGCACACATCGAGTCGACCGACGCGCCGGTCCCGTCGAAGGGCACGCAGCAGCGTGCGACCATGGCCTGGCAGTACTCGGAGCACGAGGCGCCGAGCGTCGCACGCCCTGCACCGACGCACGCGTCGACACACGCGGTGGCGCTGCACCCGACCTGGCCGACGAGCGCTTGCCTCTTCGTCGCCACGAGGTCCTCGGGCGCTCCCGGGGAGCTGCCGCACGACAGGCCGAAGGCCAACAGCACCAAGAGGGGCAACCCCAACGCTCCGCGATGAAGCACGAGCGCACGGCGCCGACGGTCGCGCCTCCTGATCAAGACACCGAGGAGGCCCACGAGACCGAGCGGCCCGTGGCCCCCGCTTGCGCGCCTGGCGCCGCTCGCTGTGCAGGAGGATGACCCGTCCTCCTCGCCGGCAGCTCCGGCGTAGGGCGGATCCCAGACCGGTGCGATCACCCCGTTCGGTACTTGCGGCTTGTTCGGGTTGTTGTCGCACTTCGGTGACGGTGGCGGCGCGGGCCGGGGATTGGTCGACGCGTTCCTGCTCCAGCCGGCCCCGCCGGAGCTGCCGTACTCGCCGGGATTCCCCAGGTTCGGATCGAAGTAGTTGGCGGCCGCGTGAGGCTCGAGCTGGCCGTATGGGTAGTCCGGCGGCCTCACGAAACGGGACTTCACCCCGTCCTCGAGGAGCTGGTTGTAGATGAGTCGCGGGATCGAATCTCCCGTGTTGACGACACAGCGCGCCCCCACCGGGCACAGCCCCCCTGCGTAGGACACGTTGCCGGCGCTGCCGATGTTCGCGGCGCACGTGCCGGTCCCCCAGCTGTGGCAAAGGACCGGAGAGCCGAAGTCGCCCATCGCCTTCGCGAGCGCCTGGCGCTGCGCGGCGGTACCGCTCATCTTGGTGTACGGGTCCGACAGCTGCCCCTTCGCGTCGGAGAAGCTCGAAGTCTCGGTGTTGTCCTCGGTGGCATAGTGACACCCCGGATACTGGGTGCCCGGGACCCAACCCCTGGCGCCATATCCCTTCGTCGTGATGCCCCTCTCGGCTCCGAGACCACCGACGTAGATCGGGCACGTCGGCTGATTGGTCGGCGCGCAACCGACGAACCTGGCCGTGCCGATGCGGGGAAGGTTGGACCGCAGGTAGTCGCCGAGCTCCTTGCAAGGATCGTGAATGCAAGGCCCACCCGCCTCCCACTGATAGGAGCTCGCGTCGCTCGAAAGCCCCTGGCCCTTGCAGTCACAGGCGGCCGCCGCGGGCCTCGAAACCAGCGTCAGCGTGGCGGCCGCGACGAGTCCGGCCACGACCTGTCGGCCGAGTGTCCCCAACGACCAATCGATCCCCACCGTGCCCCTTCGAGCCGTCATCGCCCCTCCGCGCCCCGGCGCACAGCCGAGGCCCTTCGAAGGGAGGACGCAGTCGGATCGCCTCGCGTGCACGAAATCTGCGAACGGCTCGTTCTTCGCGCAGCCAGCCGGCGGGGACGCGTAGACCTACAGAGGTACCTGGTCCCACTCGCGCGCCAGAGTCATGATGCGCGCGTTCTCCGGCACTTCGGCGAGGAAGGAGGCACGCAGCGCGTCGTTCGCGATCCGCGAGGCCGCGACGTGGACGCGCGCGCGCGCGTCGAGAATCGCGGCCCGCGCGTCCGAGTCCCTCCCCGCGGCACGCAGCGCCTCTGCGTGAACGAGGAGGACCTGCGCCTCGCAGTCCTCGCGGTTTCCCAGCCCATCTACGATCTCACGGGCACGGGCCGCGATCTCGAGCGCTTCGACCGCGGCTCCCCGGCGCAGCCGCGAATCGGCGAGCATCGATAGCGCATATGCCCTGAGCGGAGGGATGGGTGAGACCAGCAGAAGGGCGTGCTCCGCCTCCCGCTCGGCCCCCTCGTATTCGCTCGCGCGCATGTGGATCCATGCGAGGTAGAGGTGCGCGGCACCTTCGAGACTGCGATCGCCCTGCGCCGCAGAGGCTGCGAGAGCTTCGCGCTCGACAGCGACCCCCTCCCCGATCCGACCGATCCGGGCCAACGCGAATCCGAGGTTGTGCTTGGCCGAGGCGACGACCGACCCCAGCCCCATTCGCTCGGCGTCGGCGATCGCGTGGAGCAGGGCGTCGATGGCTCGCTGGTTGTCGCCGAGCATCAGATCGTAGTACGCGACGGGGACAGATACGGCGCACGCGCTGCGCAGGTCGCCCGCCTCGCGGAACTTCGCCGCCGCCAGCCCGCTGCAGCGCCGGCGCTCGCCCAGATCGCCGGTGGCGACCGCTCGCTCCGCGGAGAGCTGGTACCAGCGGGCAGCGATCGCCGGCTCGCGCAGTGCAGACTCGGCGACGGGGCATTCGCTTCGGCGAATGAGGGCGTCGGCGAGGTCGAAGTAGCCGTAGTACGCGAGACTCGCTGCGAGCCGCATGATCGCCACGATGCCCACCGGACGCTGCGGCGAGATCCTCGCCATGATCGGCGCGCACTCGTCGACCTCTCGCGCGATCGCGAGCAACCGCTCGTGGTTGCCGCGCCGCGCGCTGGCGAGCGCGGCCTCGACCGCCGCTTGGCACCAGCTCGTCGAAGCCCTCGGCAACAGCTCGAACGCCTCGAACGAGCGGGTCTCGGCCGCAATCCAGTCGCCGCGCCATCGCTCCGCTTCGGCCGCAATGAGTTGCAGCGCACCGCGCTCTTCACCGGCAGCCCCCCGATCGATAGCGCGGTCGGCGTGCTCGATCGCCGCCGAGAAGTCATTCGCGCCGAGCGCCTGCTCCGCGGCGCGCCTGTAGTGTGCGCGCGCGCGCGCCGGTGCTGCCGCTCGATCGCAGTGCTCGGCGAGCACGGCCGCATCCGACTCGCCGATCGACTCCAGCCAGTCCGCAGCCATGCGATGGGCGTCCGCGCGCTCCGCCTCGCCGAGCATCGAGTAGGCGGCCTCCCGTAACAACGCATGCCGGAAGCGAAACACCCGGTCGCCCGGGGAAGCTGCCGAGTGTTGTTCGGCCACTACTTCGCGAGCGACGAGGTCGTCGAGCGAGCGATCGACGTCGCTTGGGCTACCGAAACCCGCGACGCCGCCCTTTCGAAACACGTGACCGAACACGGAGCCGGCCTGCAGCAGACGGAGACTGTCGGCGTCGAGCGCCTCGAGGCGCGCCTGCAACACGGCGGCGAGGGTCTCGGGGAGCGTGTCTCGTCCATCGGCCGCCGCACGGATCAGCTCTTCGAGATAGAAGGGGTTTCCCTCCGCGCGCAGCACTATCTCTGCTGCAACCGACGGGCTCACGTCCTCGAGCACGTGCCGCACGAGCCGCTCGGAGGCGCGGC
Source organism: Deltaproteobacteria bacterium (assembly GCA_016182965.1). Lineage (GTDB taxonomy): Bacteria > Myxococcota_A > Polyangia > Polyangiales > JADJMO01 > JALHOE01. Next base: position 45,501 of record JACPFM010000147.1, read on the forward strand.
GGGTCAGCGCGGCGAGCCGAATCTCCTGGACACCGCGTTCCTGCCACAACCGCGGGAGAAGGTCATGAGTCTCGGGTCGCCCGAACGCGACGACCATCAACGAGCGATCGCGGTGCAATCGTAGGACGGCGTCGAGGAGGCGGATCGAGGGCTGGTCCGCCCACTGCAAGTCGTCGAGCACGACGAGCAGGAGGCGCGTCGCGCACTCTGCACCTACGAAGTCCTCGAAGGCGCGCCGGATCTGATCGCCACGCACCACCGGCTCCCGGCGCGCCGTGCGGAGCTGAACGCTCTGATCGTCGGGGAAAGGCGCTCCAACGAGCTCACCGAGGAACTCGGTGATGCGCAACGCATCCAGCTCGTCCCAACCCGCCCTCGCGCGCAACCGCTCGACCCGCTCACCGAGCTTCCGGCGGCGCGCGTCGATGGGCTCACCTTCGACGAGATCCGCGCTGCGCTCGAGCGCCGGCGCGATCATCGAGTAGGGCGCGCCGGCGCTCATCGGATCGCCCTGCGCCGTCCAGATCTCGACGTCGGCGCGATGGCGGGCACGCGCGAGCAGCTCCTGACACAGGCGAGACTTTCCGTACTGGGGTGGAGCGGTGACCAGGATCGCTCGGGCGACCGGCTCGGACGCACACTCGTCCAGGAAGGACTCGAGGTGATCGATCTCGCGCTCGCGGCCTATCAGCGGCGTGGACTTTCCGAGGAGCGTTCGAACGACCGCCGCGTCCCTCGGGCCACGCAACGACCACCCCTGCGTGCCGCAATGGACATCGAACATGGTCTCCACGAGGCGGGCGGTGACTTCATCCAATCGAATGGGATCGTCGTCGTTCGATTCGAGGAGCATGCGCGCACGGCCAACGATCTCGAGGTCGGGTGACCTCGACGAGGCCTGGCCTCGCCCGGTGACGATCGCTATCGAACGCACCGCGAGCTCCGCGCGGAAGGCGAGCGCGCAGCGGACCGCACGCGTCGCATGGTCTGCGACCTCCGTCGCCGCGAAGGTGACGATCGCGGCTCCGCCGGGCAGCTCCTCGACGGTGCCGCCGAATGAAGCGGCCACACGACGCAGATCGCGGCCGCGGCTGGGACCCGGCCCGTCGCCCACGAGCATCATCGAGTGGACCCGGGGCGCGTTCAGGGCGACGCTCCCGCGGCCGCGCACGCTCGGGGGCGGCCGCGGATCGAGCAAGGCGCGCAGCTCGTCGCGCGTCGCGCTCGAAACGTACGGCTCGAGCGCGTGGGCGAGCTCGAAAGCATCGGGGAACCGCTTTGAGGCGCCCTTCACGAGACAGCGCATCGCGACGTCACAGAGATCCCCGGGTAGATCAGGGCGAATCAACCCCAGGCTCTTCGGCTCCTCGGTGAGGATCGCCGAGAGGGTCTCGCCGAGAGAAGCGCGCCGGTAGGGAGCTTCGCCGGCAAGGAGCTCGTACAGGATCGAACCGAGCGCCCACACGTCCGCGGGCGGTCCGGCGTCCCTCGAGGCTCGGATCTGCTCGGGAGACATGTAGATGGGCGTACCGAGGAGCGACCGCGATTGCGTCAGCGCGGCTTCGTCTGCTTCGACCTCGGGCGTGGGCGCCTTGGAGACACCGAAGTCCAACACCTTGACGAAGAATGGAGCGAGCTCATCTCGTGAGTTTGCGTCGACGAGGAACAAGTTCGCCGGCTTGAGATCGCGATGGACGATCGAAGCGCTGTGCGCCGCGCCGACGCCCATGCAGGCCTGGACGACGATGTCGGCTGCCGCGAGCGCGTCGATCCGTCCGCGCGCCTGCAGCAACGTGCGCGCGTCGTGGCCGAGCAGGTGCTCCATCACGAGGTACGGCTCGCCCGTCTGCAGAGTCGCCGCATCGAGCACGCGAACGAGGTGGTCGCTCTCGAGTCGCGCCGCGGTCTGCGCCTCACGAACGAACCTGGCTACCGCGTGTTGCGAGGCGAGGCCGCGCGGGTGGAGGAGCTTGATCGCGACGGTCCGCTCGAGCGTGAGGTGAGTCGCAAGGAGCACGAGCCCCATCCCTCCCCCAGCGAGCACCCGTTCGACGCGATAGCGGTTGTCGAGCACCGCGCCGTGCACGAAGCGACGCATGAACGACTGCTCCGCATCCCTGAGATCGCTCGAAGCTCCGCGCGCGATCACCGGGCCTTCTGCCGCCGTCGAGTTCGACGGTGCGTCCGCGCGCGCGACCGCCGCTACGAGCAGGCGGCAGGCGTGGCAATCGCCCAGGTGCGACCGCCACCCGACGGCCTCGGCCTCATCGAGATCCCCGCCCGCCAAGGCGAGTGCGACGCTCTCGGTAATGCATTGCGTCATCGGCGACTTCGACGTGGCGGACGCCGACCGTAGCACGAGCGCGTCGCGTGCTGTATCCCGCTTGGACGAGATGACGGAGAGCGCGCTGCATCGGTTCCTCTCTCGCCTCGGCGACGTGCGCGCTGCGGCGCTCCGCGCGGCCGGTGAGCAGACGATCGAGAGCCGGCTGCACGAAGCGCACGCGCGCGCCGCTCAGAAGTGGCCCGGTGTCGAGCTCGCAGCAGTCATCTTCGCAGACGCACTCGCTCGCGCGTTGCGCGCGCCAACGCCGACGGTCGAGGACCTCGACGCCGTGCACGCCGAAGAGCTGTTCCTGACGACGGCCTGCTCGCTCGGCGACCGGCGCGCGTTGCATCACCTGGAGCATCTGTTCGCCTCGATACTGCCCGCGGTCGGCAGAGTCGTCCGCGATCGGTCGACTGCCGACGAGGTCGTCCAGCGTCTCCGCGCGAAACTGCTCGTCGGAGCGTCGCAGGCGCCGCCCACGATCGCCAGGTACCACGGACGCGGATCACTGGTCGGCTGGCTGCGTGTCGCCGGGCTGCGCGAGGCGTTGGACTTGCGGCGCGAGGAGCGCGAGTACCCCGACGACGCGCTCGTCCTGCTGAGCACGGAGCACCCGGTGATCGGCGAGCAGGAGCGCGCGGCCGATCCCGAGTTTGCGCTGCTGCGCGCACGATATGGTCCGGAGCTCCGTCGCATCGTGTCGGAGGTCATCGCGTCGTTGCCGGCCGACGACCGAGCGATCCTCCGGCTGCACTACGTCGATGCGCTCGACATGCACGTGATCGGTCGCATGTTCGGCGTGCATCGGTCGACGATCTCGCGCCGTCTCACACAAATCCGCGAGGCGGTCTCCCACGACACGAGGAAGCTGGTTCGCGAGCGTATGGGTGCGAGCACGAGCGAGATCGACAGCATCCTTCGCCTCGCCGACAGCGTGGTCGACTTGACCTTCTCCGCGATCGTCCGCTGAGCCGCGTGCGGCGGCCTCCTCGTCAGTGCGGATCGACGCCGCTCTGCACCACGAAGCCCGGCATCTTCTCCTTCGACTCGAAGGACGCGCGGTACTTCGTCGCCTCGCCCTTGGTGGAGAACGGGCCGATCTTCACGCGGTAAGGTGCCGGGGCTCGGGATGTCGGCGCGCTGCACGTGGCTGCTCGGCGAGTGGCCGGAGGTCCTGGCCGACGCCGCCAAGGGCCGCGAGCCGCACGAGATCGTCGGCTACCTGGGCAACCTCGCGCAGGTGTTCCAGAGCTACTACACGCGCCTCGAGCGGGTCTCGGCGCGCCTGTCGTGGGAGCGCGCGATCCGCGACGTGTACGCGGCGGGGCTCGACATCCTCGGGATCTCAGCGCCGGAGCGGATGGAGCGGTTCGCGGTGGAGGCGGAGGAAGAGGCCTGAACCCGTCCTCGGAGCGTCGAATCTGAAACTCCCCCGGGCCGAAACGGGGTTCAGCCCGGGGCCACTCTCGCGCAATCTCCTCCATGAGCTGCGGGTTCCGCGGACGCGAACACACTGGTGGGCCGCCGTCGCGCCACGACCGTGCTCGCCCGCGGCAGCGCGCTCAGAACGGTCCCTTGATCGTCTTCGAGACGCCGTGCGCCACGTCGGTGATCGTGATGTCCCCCCAGACGATGTCCATCGGCGGGCTGCACGACGGCTGGAAATTCGCGACCAGCGTCAGGTTGAAGGTCGCCTGCCCGTTCTGCACCGGGAAGTCGCCCTGCGCCGTGAACGTCTCTTTGTTCTCGGCTTTCGGGTGCTTCCCGCCCGGATTGATGCACGACGCCTCGGAGCTGACCACGATGTGGACCTGCGTCTCGTTGCCGAGACCGGCTTCCTTCCCGGAGACGTAGAGGTTGTCGCCCACCCTCTCGGCCGAGACCGCGATGAAGTGAGGATTGCCTGCCATCGCGGCGGATTCGATGACGAGAGCAGCAGCTGCCAGCGCACCGATTGCGAGCTTCTTCATCTCCACACCCCTTTCGAGTGCACGAATGTTCGCGGGCGAGGATCCCTCGTCCTTCCATGAACAGAACGCAGCGCCGAAGGCTCGAGCCTCTGGTGCTCCGCGCCGATGCAGCCCACGGCTGCAACCCGGAGGCCTATGGACACACGAGCTCTCGTCCGTGGACGACGGACGGCGGCGTCCAGCTCTTTGCTCATCGCGTGCTGGCAAGCTTCGCGCGGCGTTGGAAATGCGATCCCTCGCGAGGAACATCGCTGGGAAGAGGCGCGTCGCCGGGCGTCGCCGCGCCGTGAACCAACGCCCCGCAGAGCACCGATGAGCATCCCCGGACCCGAGCGTCTCTCGAACCGAGGGACGGACCCGAGGCGCACGCGCACGCGCACGCGCACGCGCAGGCGCAGGCGCAAGCGCAAGCGCAGGCGCAAGCGCAGGCGCAGGCGCACGCGCAGGCGCACGCGCAGGCGCACGCGCAGGCGCAGGCGCAGGCGCAGGCGC
>JACPFM010000157.1 GCA_016182965.1 Deltaproteobacteria bacterium
ACTCGGCGGCTACACCGGCAAGTCCTCCGGCGGCCCGCCAGGCGCGGTCAACATCCGGCGCGGGCTCCAAGAGCTCGGCCCAGCAGCGAGAATGCTGGCGCTGCTGAATTAAGGCGCCGGATGAGACCAATGGTCAGGGCTGAAGCCCGGGGCACCGACTGCACCTCAAGGCCGGGGTATGAACCCCGGCCTTCACGTCCTCGCAGCACTGGCGCTCGCTTCGCTCGCGGCTGTCGCCGCACAACTTCGGAAATCAGGCAGCGACAGCTTCAGCCAGTCTAGCGACAGCGTGAAGCCCGGGGTTCACCCCCCGGGCTTGAGCAGCTTTCGGTGCCCCGGGTTTCAACCCGGGGGAAAATTCTTCTCCGGGGACTTCTTCTCACCCGAGGTGGGGCACCGCCACGCCCTTGTCGCGGGCGCAGGCGATCGCGTCGTCGTAGCCCGCGTCGGCGTGGCGGATGACGCCCATGCCGGGATCGCTGGTGAGCACGCGCTCGAGGCGACGCGCCGCCTCGGGCGTGCCGTCGGCGACGACGACCATGCCGGCGTGCAGCGAGTAGCCGATGCCGACGCCGCCGCCGTGGTGGAAGCTGACCCACGACGCGCCGGCCGCGGTGTTGATCAGGGCGTTGAGGATCGCCCAGTCGGCGATGGCGTCGGAGCCGTCCTTCATCGCCTCGGTCTCGCGGTTGGGCGAGGCGACGCTCCCGCAGTCGAGGTGGTCGCGGCCGATGACGATCGGCGCCTTCACGCGCCCGGTGCGCACCAGCTCGTTGAACGCGAGGCCGACGCGCGCGCGATCGCCGTAGCCGACCCAGCAGATGCGCGCGGGCAGCCCCTGGAACTGCACCTGCTCGCGCGCCGCGCGGATCCAGCGCACCAGCGCCTCGTCGTGCGCCATCAGCGCGCAGATGGTCTCGTCGGTGACCGCGATGTCCTGCGGATCGCCCGAGAGCGCGACCCAGCGGAACGGCCCGCGCCCGACGCAGAACTGCGGGCGGATGTACGCCGGCACGAACCCCGGGTAGTCGAAGGCGTTCGTGCAGCCGGCCTCCTTCGCGTAGGCGCGGATGTTGTTGCCGTAGTCGAAGACCTCGGCGCCCGCGCGCTTCATCGCGAGCATCGCCTCGACCTCGGCCCGCATGCCCTGCTTGGCGCGCGCGACGTAGCCCTCGGGGTCGGTCTTGCGCAGGAGCGGCGCGTCGGCGAGCGGCAGATCTCCAGGTACATAACCATTCAATGGATCGTGGGCGGAGGTCTGCTCGGTGACCAGCTCGGCGATCAGGCCGCGGCGCACCAGCTCCGGGTAGGCGTGCGCGGCGTTCATGCAGACGGCGATGGTCACCGGCTTGCCCGCCTCGGCCGCCACGATCGCCCGCTGCACCGCCGCGTCGAGATCGTCGATGCGCTCGTCGACGTAGCGCGTGTCGAGCCGCTTCTGGATGCGCGCCGGATCGATCTCGATGGCCACGCACGACAGGCCGGCGATCTTCGCGGCGAGCGGCTGCGCGCCGCCCATGCCGCCGAGCCCCGCGGTGAGCACCCAGCGCGCCGCGTTGCCGGTGCGCGCCTCGTACGCGGCGCGCGCCGCGACGAACGTCTCGTAGGTGCCTTGCAGGATGCCCTGCGTGCCGATGTAGATCCACGAGCCGGCGGTCATCTGGCCGTACATCGTCAGCCCGAGCTGCTCGAGCCGCCGGAACTCGTCCCAGGTCGCCCACTTCGGCACGAGGTTCGAGTTGGCGATGAGCACGCGCGGCGCGCCCTCGTGCGTACGGAAGCGCCCGACCGCCTTGCCGGACTGCACCAGCAGCGTCTCGTCGTCGTCGAGCGTCGACAGCTCGCGCACGATCACGTCGAACGCCTCCCAGGAACGCGCGGCCTTGCCGGTGCCGCCGTACACCACGAGGTCCTCGGGGCGCTCGGCCACCTCGGGATCGAGGTTGTTCATCAGCATGCGCAGCGCGGCCTCCTGCACCCATCCCTTGCAGGTGCGCTGCGGACCGCGGGCGGCTCGGACGACGCGAGGCTGGCTCATGACCGAAGCCGATTAGGCCGACGGCGCGGCGAGCACAACGGACTCCGCACGCGCCTCGAACGGCGCGCGGCGGCTCGCCGTTCAACGCTTCGGATCGCGCCGGCTGCCGGGCGGCAGGTCGACCCCGCGCTGCGACGATGACGGCTCGGACGAGGGGACGCCCTCTCCCGGCGTCGCGACCATCGCCTTCTCTTGCTTGCGACGCGCCCAGCACGTGGGGCAGCGCCACTCGAGTTGTATTGTTCCGTCGCGATCGATCTTCCGTGTGAGGCGCCACCCGAAGCGGCTGCTGATCAACGTGTACTCGGTCTCGACTTCTGGCGCGCGCGCGCGGCAATCGACGCAGGCGTAACGTTTGTCGTCCATGCGGAGAACCCCTGGTCCGCAGAGCGGAAGCGACCAGAATAGCAGGATTCGCTCCTGGTCAGCTGGCTCGACCAGAATTTCCAGGTTCTTCCGGCCTCGCTCGATCGCAAGATGCGACTCGGAGCCCCTGCCGCTGTGCACGCTCGCCTCCGGGCGTCACGATCCTCGGGTGGAGCGGCGGCGCCGCAGCTGGCGCTGTCGAGCTCGCGCGGCGCGCGGGGGGCGTCAGCGCATGCCGTCGAAGCCGTAGTCGGTCACGTCCTCGGTGTCGCTCGGTCCCTGGCGCACGATGAGCAACGTGCGCTGCGCGCGCGAGCTCGCGAGCGCCAGCATCGGCAGGAGCTCGCCGACCGCGGAGCGCCACACGAGACGCGTGTCGGTCTTCCCGCAGGCCACGGACGTGTCGACGATCGCCGTCGCGTTCGGCTCCATCCATCGCGAGCGCCAGAGCGGCATGGCCCCGCGCCGCGCTTCGATGAGGTTGCCGTCGGCCGTCTTGCCGAGGCGCTGATCGCGCTCGCAGACGTCGAGCGCCGCGACCAGCGCGTCGAGCGGCAGGGGCAGCTCGGAGTCGTCGTCGAGCGACACGTCCTTCTCGAAGCGCGCCTTGCCCTTCTCGGTCAGCACCACGTGCGCGCCGTCGACCCGGAGGGTCACCACCTCGTCGCCGGCCTCGTTGTTGAGGCGAAGCCGCAAAGCCCGGCGCCCGACCTCGAGCCGCCCGCGACCGAGGACGATGGGCTTGGCCTTGCTGCCGACCGCGTAGGTCTTCGCGATCACGCGGCCGACGTCGATCATCCGCTCGTCGGGCTCGCGCCGGAAGGGCACCACGCACCCCGGCTCGATGCGCGCGTCGATGCCCTCGGCGGGCACGAGCGCGACGCTCTGCACCGGCGCGACCGGCGGCAGGATCCGCTCGACCTCGGCGGCGAACACTCCGCGCGGGCAGACGGGCATCGCGGCCCGGGTAGGGACCGCCGCCGGACGCTGCGGGCCGCACGCCGCTGCGAGGGCGACGGCGATCAGCGAATGGATGGGTCGAGGTCGCATGCCCGCCTCGATGCTACCGCACGACGCCATGGTCGGGTCGGCCATCGCCCCTCGTCCGAGCCACCCCTTGAACGGAGCGCCGGCGGACGCATGATGATCGGCATGTCGTTCGGACCGCCCGCCCAGACGAAGCCGCGCGAATGTCCGAGGTGCAACGCGGCCATCCCCCTCCCCACGCTCGACCGATGCCCGGTCTGCGGCGCCGACGTGCGAGGGCCGGGCGACGTAGGCAAAGCCCTCGTCGAGGCGATGACCGACGTCCTCGCCGATCCCCTCGGCAAGCGGAAGCACCGAGACTGAGCCGATCCGAGGCCGCATCTCGGGTGCACGGGTACCACCCGGTGCGGTGGCGCGAGAGTTGCGCTGACAACGGCCACCCGCGAAGGAACTGCGCCAGCACGCGCTGCGGATCCGCCAGATTTTGCGGATTCCTCGGACCCGTGACTTCGGCGCGAGCATTGCACCGCGGCGCCTCGTTGGGGGACCAACCTGGGCCGTGAGGATTCCGCGTATGTCGAGCTCACCGGAACAACCGAATCGCCGCCGTCGCGCCGTACTGGCGTCCGTCGGGCTTCTGCTCATCGCCGTCGCAGCGGTCTTCATCGTGAACGCCCGGACGAGGTTCGTCGTCGGCGGCGCGATGGTGAACCTGGGCTATCGGCTGCAGGACCCGATCGAGGCGTACGACTTCCACCACGCGCACGATCTGCCGCCCGACGAGATCTGGAAGGAGCTCCAGGCGCAGAACCACATGGCCGCCGAGGTCCGGAAGAAGTTCCCCCGCACGGCGCGTCACCCGCTCGTGGCGATGGTCGTCTGCATGGACGCCCGGGTCGACACCAACGAGCTCACCGGCGACACGCGCAAGTACTACTACGTCGTGCGCACCGCCGGCTCCGTCCTCGAGGATCACGAGGAGGACATGCTCGAGCTGGCCGTGGCGAACGGCGTGAAGGTCATCGTCCTGACGACGCACACCGACTGCGCGGCCGAGAAGGTCGCCGCCGATCCCGAGAAGCGCAAGCTGTACCCGGCCCTCGCCGCCGCCGTCGACGAGCGCGAGAAGCGCATCGCCGAGCTGCTCGCGCGCCCGGCGATCGCCGCGAAGATCGCCGCCGGCCAGCTGCTGATCAAGCGCGTGAACATCGACACGATGAACGAGGAGCTGCTGCCGGTCGCCGCGAACACGAAGTGATCGCGCGTACTGGCCGCGCGCGACCCAGCGCGCGCTACTGCAAATAGATCTCGAGGCGCGGCGGCGTGCCCTTCGCCATCCCGGTGGCGATCGGCACGCCGAAGCCATTTCCGGTCCCCTCGACCCGCAAGCCCCAGCTCCGGGCGCCCTTCTTCGTGTAATCGACGAGCCACGGGGTGACGTCGATGCGGATCGGTCCGCTCCCGCGGGCGGCCACGAGCACCTCGGCGCCGACGATCGACTCCGCGCGCGGCGCCGTCGCCCAGGTGGTGCCGGCGGCGCCCTTCACGGACCACGGCTCGACGATGTGCTCGACGCGGACGGTGACGTCGCCGGGGCCGGCCTGCGCGCCCTCGGCGCGGTCGAGGACCAGCCACGCGCGCGCGACCGACTCCTTCAGGTCGGGCTTGGCGAACTTCACGAGGATGCGCGCGCGCGGCCCGACCGACGCGCCGAGCGGCGCCACCGCCGGACGCAGGCTCGGCTCGTCTTCATCGCTGAGCACGAAGGCGATCGCCTCCGGCTCGACGGTGAGGCGGCGCATCGCCGCGGTCGCAGGCGCGGTGGAGGTCGCGGCGATGCAGGTGCCGGCGACGCAGGCGTCGCCCTCGGCGCACGCGGCGCTCCCGCGGCAGGCGCGCGGCCGCTGCGCAGCGCTGCACCCGACGAGCACGACGTGCACGAGGACCGGAGCGAGGAGCCACGCGCGCATCTCGCCGATTTGTACCGTCACTGCGGGCGGAAGGCGATCGTGATCGTCTCGAAGCCCAAGCTGCGCAGCGTGGCCCGCATCGTGCGCTCCGCCTGCGCGCGGGCCTTGTCGAGGATGCCGCCCTTGATCGCGCCGATCGGCGGCGGCTGCTTCGCGCGCACCGAGATCGCCACGATCACCGCGACCACGACCAGGAGCGCCGCGATCGCGAGCGGCACCCGAGAAGGCGGAGCAGGCACCTCGCGCACGCGCATGCCACGGAGGGTAGCTACGCGCTCGTCCCGTGCAGGGCCGCGAGGATCGCGCTACCGTCGCGTTCGAACCGGCGCGCGCCGAGGCCGGCGATCGAGCTCAGCCCCTCGAGATCGTCGGGGACGCGCTCGACGATCTCCTGCACGCAGTGCCCGGGCAGCACCACCTGCTCGTCGACGCCGCGCCCCTTCGCCACGCGGCGGCGCCACGCCGTCAGCCGCTGTTCGCGCGCCCGATGCGCCTCGATCTCGACGCGCGGCGGGCGGGGCGGCTCGGTGAAGAAGGCGGCGCGATCCTCCGCCGGCACGTCGCCTTCGCGCACGGCGTCGGCGATCGCACGACGGAGCGCCGAGACGAGCGAAGCGCCTCGGCCGCGGTCGAGCCCCTTGAGCTTGCGCAGATCGGACGGGTCGCTCGGGCGCTTCTTGGCGAGCTCCATCAGCACGTCGTTGCCGAGCACCTTGAACGGCGGGAGATCCCAGCGGCGCGCCGCCTCTTCGCGGACCTCCGAGACGCGGCGCAGCACCGCGAGCGCCAGCGGCTCCATGGAAGCAGCGCCCTTGATGCGCACGTACGGCGGCCGCGGATCGTCCTCGTCGCTCGCCGCGATGGCGGTCGCGAGGCGATAGGCGGTCTCCGCCTCGATCTCCGGCACGATGTCGCGCGCGGTCGCGGCGTCGAACAGCACGCGGGCGAGCGCGGGCAGGTGCGCGACGTCGTCGACCAGGTAGCGCATCAGGTCGTCGGTCAGCGGCCGCCTGGCCCAGTCGTGGTGCTGGAGGTCCTTGGACAACGACAGGCCGAGCTTGCTCTCGGCGAGCGACGCGAGGCCGGTCGACCTCTCGCCGAGGAAGCGGGCCGCGATCGCCGTGTCGACGACGTGCCCGAGCTGCACGCCGTGAGCGGCGAGGATGCGCGCGTCGAACGCGAGATCGTGGAGCAGCTTGCGCGGGCCGGCGGGGCCGAGCACCTCACGCAAGGGCGCGAGCGCCGCGTCGCCCATCGACAGCGTGTCGACGATGAACACCTCGCCGACGGCCGCCGCGTCGTGCGCGAGCGCGCCGAGCTGCATGACGCACAGGGCGTTCCGGTACGCGTGCAGCCCGTTGCTCTCGACGTCGAGGGGGATCGCGGCGCAGCCCGCGAGCGTGCGGGCCGCCGCCACGGCTCCTTCGTAGGCCTCGACGAGCGTGATCTTCACGGACGATCCGGAGCGCGGTGGTGGGCCACGCGAACAACTTACCTGATCGTCACGACTCGTTGCATAGACCGACCGGTCCGCACAGCGCCCCGGCCATGCCCGGCGCGCCGCCGCACTTGCCGGACGCGAATGCGCCGAGCCAGCGGCGCGCGTCGCCGCCGCACACGCTGCGGAGGTGTTGCAGCGCATGCAACCCGAGGCGGTAACCGAGCACCGCGTCGCCGAGGATCTCCTCTCTGGTGTGCCCTGCCCACCAGAAGGCGCGGGTCTGCATGATGCCCGCGTCGCCGTCGGGGTTGAGCGCGTGCGGGTTCCACCGCGACTCGTGGTACCCGATGGAGAGAAGGAGCAGCGCGGTCTTCAAGCGCGCGTCGTCGCCCGAGAAGAGGGGCTCCTCGCGCTCGTCGTAGGCGACCTCGCGCGCGTGCATCACCGCGTCGAGGAGGCGCGCGCGACACGTCGACTCGTTGGGATGGATGAGGGCCGCACCGGCCATGAAGAGCGGATAAAGCATGCGCCGTTCGATGACGTCGCGCGTCGATCGTCACGCGAGCGTGGGTCGATTTAGCGCACGCCATTTCAGAACGATCGGGCGAATGAATAGTAACGTTATATGTGCCATGCAGAGCGACGCGCCACGAGCGAGAGCCTGTTGCAGAAGTATCCGATTTCGCCCGGGTCCGCCTTCGGCGGCCCCGGCAATTTACCCTCACCCAACCCTCTCCCGGTGGGAGAGGGCGCGAGAATTCCTGCTCTTCTGGGCCCCTCTACCTCTGGGAGAGGGGGCGGGGGTGAGGGCAAATTGCCCGCGAGCGCAGCGAGCGGGCTGACCTCCGGAACAGGCTCGAGCGAGCGATCGATCGACGTCGTTAGCTCGTGCCACCCTCTCGTGCGCACCTGTGCCAGTCGCGACGGAACGGGGCACGACGGACCGGCGCGACGGCTTGCGCCGGAGCGCGCGTCTTGCGCGTGCGGCTCCGGGTCACGAGCTCCGCTGTCTGCCGGGGCTCGACCGTGGCGACAGGTCCAGGCCGTGCGCATCGAATCCATGTGCGGCGTCGGCTCCTCAACTTCACGGTCGACCTTCCGGCCTCCTGGTCGGACATCACCCGTGAGTTGCCCGGCGACGCACCCCCGACCATCGCGAAGCGTCGCGGCGTGGGCGCGCTGCAGTTCTCCCAAGCGGAGTTCGAGGGTGGCCCCCCCGAGCGGCTCGGGGCCGACGATCTGCTCGAGATGGTGAAGGGCATCGCGCGCAGCGCCGACCGCTACATCGCCTTCGACGAGAGCACGATCTCACGCCCCGGGATCTGCGTCGGCGCCGTGAGCCTCGCGCTCGACGGCAATTTCGTGCGCGTCTGGGGCGTCTCCGACGGCGAGGGCGTGGTGGTCGCGACCTACACCTGCGGATGGCGCGAGCGGCGCCCGGCGGAGGTCGCGGAGTGCGCGCGCGTCGTCGAGAGCATCCGCATCGTCGCGCCCTTGATCGTCGGAATCGCCTGACCTGCATACGCGCGACACGGCGGTCATGCTCGTGGCGGCGCGCGACATGGCAGTCATGCGTGGCGCGTCGCGCGCGACCCGTGACGCAGCGCGCGCGATGCGGCGCGCGATCGCGCATCGCCGCGGAATTTGGCCGCTCGTGCAGGTCCGTGTTCCAGCGTCATCGAAACGCGGAACTTCGGCGCGCGGTTTGCTGTCTCTCGAGTCATCGTAAGCACCACCGACAAGGTCGCGGGTCGCGACGCCCACACGGGTGAGTGGTGATCGAGGCCCGGTTCGACTCCGGGGCTTACGACCCATGGCGTCGACGGGGAGATCCTCCCTCGCGTCGCCGCCGCCCTCGGCGCCGCGTGGCTCGTCGCTTGCCGCGCCCCGCGGCCTTGGCCATGAACGGGGCGTGAGCGACGATCGAGCCCCCAAGCCGTCCGACGAGGCCACCCGCTACGCAGCGCTGCGCGCGCGACACGCCGCCGCCGGCAAAGGCGGCGAGAAACCGCGCGTGGGCCTGATGGCCGGCGGCTTCGATCCGCAGGCGCTCTTCGGCCCCGACGATCTCGCGGCGCTCGACTTCGATCCCGAAGAGCGCCTCGGCGTCCCCGGCGAGCCGCCGTTCACCCGCGGCGTGCAGGCGACCATGTACCGCGGCCGCCACTGGACGATGCGGCAGTACGCCGGGTTCGGCACCGCCGCCGAGTCGAACGAGCGCTACCGCTACCTCCTGTCGCAGGGCCAGACCGGCCTGTCGGTCGCCTTCGATCTGCCGACCCAGATGGGCCGCGACAGCGATCACGCGTACGCGCAGGGCGAGGTCGGGCGCGTCGGCGTGGCGATCGACTCGATCGAGGACATGCGGGTGCTCTTGGGCGGCATCCCCCTCGGCGAGGTCTCCACCTCGATGACCATCAACGCCACCGCGTCGACGCTCCTCGCGCTGTACGTCGCGGTCGCCGAGGAGCAGGGCGTGCCCGCGTCGGCGCTGCGCGGCACCATCCAGAACGACGTCCTCAAGGAGTACATCGCGCGCGGCACGTACATCTATCCGCCGCGCCCGTCGCTCCGCGTGATCAGCGACATCTTCGCGTGGTGCGGGCAGCACGTGCCCAAGTGGAACACCATCTCGATCAGCGGCTACCACGTGCGCGAGGCCGGCTGCGACGCGATCCAGGAGGTCGCCTTCACGCTCGCCGACGGCATCGCCTACGTGCAGAGCGCGGTCGATGCCGGGCTCGACGTCGACGCCTTCGGGCAGCAGCTGTCGTTCTTCTTCAACGGGCACAACAACCTGCTCGAGGAGGTCGCCAAGTTCCGCGCCGCGCGTCGCCTGTGGGAGCGCATCATGCGCGAGCGCTTCGGCGCGAAGAACCCGAAGGCGCGCGCGCTGAAGTTCCACTGCCAGACGGCGGGCATGACGCTGCAGGCGCAGCAGCCGCTCAACAACGTGGTGCGCGTCACCATCCAGGCGCTCGCCGCGGTGCTCGGCGGCTGCCAGTCGCTGCACACCAACGGCTTCGACGAGGCGCTCGGCCTCCCGACGGCGGCCGCGGCCACCCTGGCGCTGCGCACGCAGCAGATCGTCGCCTACGAGTCCGGCGTCGCCGACGTCGTCGATCCGCTCGGCGGCAGCTACGCGATCGAGGCGCTCACCGAGCGCATCGAGAAGGGCGCCGAGGCGTACATCGCGAAGATCGACGCGATGGGCGGCATGGTCTCGGCGATCGAGCAGGGCTACGTGCAGCGCGAGATCCAGAACACCGCGTACGAGTACCAGCTCCAGATCGAGCGCAAGGAGCGGATCATCGTCGGCCTCAACCAGTTCATCGCGAAGGAGCAGGAGCCGGTCCCGGTCGGCAAGGTCGATCCGCGCCTCGAGGCCGAGCAGGTGGCGCGCGTGCGCGCGCTGCGCGGCGCGCGCGACGGCGCGCGGCATGGCGAGGCGCTGCAGCGGCTCGAGAACACGGCGCGCGGCACCGGCAACGTCATGCCGCCGATCCTCGACGCGGTGAAGGCGCACGCGACGGTCGGCGAGATCGCCGACG
>JACPFM010000148.1 GCA_016182965.1 Deltaproteobacteria bacterium
GTCGGGCTGGCCGCGTGCGCGTGCGCTGCCGGTTGGGGGGGCGGATTCAGTCGGCGTCGGCGGCGTCGGTCGCGGCGCCCGCCTCGCCGCCGGCTTCGGCGCCGGTCTCGGCCGCGTCGGTGGCGCCCGCGTCGCCCGCCGAGCCCGAGTTGGTCCAGTCGCCGTTGTCGCGGCACGCGCCGCGATAGAACCGGAGGATCTGGGACCGCAGGACGTCGATGTCGGGCGAATCGGCGTAGATCTCGTCGACGTTGCAGTTCGCGGTATCGAACTTGGTGAAGCACTCGTCGATCTTGTCGGCGCCGAAGCTCCAGCACGCGCCGCCGCTGCCGCTCACCTTCTCGAGGCACACCTCGCGATCGCTCTTCTCGGCCGTGCCGGGATCGCTGTCGCACTCGCCGCACGAGAGCTCCTGGCACTCGAAGCCGCAGTTGACGGACTTCGCGCAGGGCGCGTCCATGGTCGCCCAGTAGCACTTATAATCGTCGGGATAGACCTTCCCGGGGATCGCGTCCCAGGTCCAGCCGCCGATGCACGCGGCGCAGTCGGCGTTGGCGGTCTTCCACGCAGCGCACGTGCTCGGCACGGTGATGTCGTCGGCGAGGCACTTCTGCACGAAGTCGGCGAGCGCCGCCTCGCTGCACGCGGTCCCGCCGGTGCCCTTGACGGGGTCTTTGCACGCG
The DNA here is from genome assembly GCA_016182965.1 of Deltaproteobacteria bacterium. Classification (GTDB taxonomy): domain Bacteria; phylum Myxococcota_A; class Polyangia; order Polyangiales; family JADJMO01; genus JALHOE01. The sequence continues at coordinate 684 of JACPFM010000148.1, forward strand.
AAGTCCGTCGCCAGCGGCTCCTCGCAGAGGAGCGGACCCGCCTCGGCCGCGTCGACCGGCGGCTTGTAGGTGTCGGCCACCGCGTCGGTGGCGGCGTCGGTCACGACGCTGTGGTCGTCGTCGTGGCTGCCGCAACCGGCTGCGAAGGCGACGAGGGCGAGGGCGAGGAAGGCGCGGGTCGACATGGAACGCGCGTCCTACGCCCCCTCGCGCCCCGGCGCAATCACCATCCACTCCGGTGATTCCGCTGGAGTGCGGGCTGGCGTCAGTCGACCGACTGCAGCTGCTGACAGCCGGCGGAGTACCCGCCGTCGCAGGCCTTGCGGAACGATTCGGCCGCGCGCGCCTTGTCCTTCGGCACGTCGAGGCCGGCCTTGTAGATGAAGCCCGCGCTCATGCAGCTGCGCGTGTGCCCGGCGTCGCAGGCGACGCGATAGAGAGCCAGGGCGCAGCCGACGTCGCGGCGGCCGGCGATGCCGTTCTCGAGGAGATAGGCCGCGTTGTAGCAGCCCGCCGAGTCGCCGAGGTCGCACGCCTTCCGGTAGAACGTGTTGGCCGCCACCCCGCTCTTGGTGACGCCGATGCCCATCTCGTAGGCGCGACCGGCCTCGTTGCAGGCGTCGGCCGAGCCGTTGGCGCAGGCGACCTCGCACTTCTCGGCCTCGCCCTCGCGGCAGCCCGCGGCTGCCGTCGCGACGACATCGGACGCAGGTCGGCCGGCAGCCGGCCCGCCGCAGGCGGTCAACCACGCGATCCCGACGGTGGGGAGGACGGCCAGGGCGCGCACGCCCTGATGGATGCACCGTCGGTCGAGTTGGTTCATTCGCGGACGCAGAACGGCTAACGCGACCGGTATGCGCATCACGGTCCTCGGGGCGGGGTACATGGGCAGCGCGATGGCCACGGTCGCGTCGATGCGCGGCCATGAGGTGAGACTCTGGGGAACCTGGCTCGACGGTGCGCTCCTCGACGCCTGCGATCGCGGCGAGCTGCACCCCCGCCTGCAGCTCAAGCTCGACGGCATTGCCCGATTCCGCGCGGAAGAGCTCGCCGAGGCGCTCGCAGGCGCCGAGCTCGTCGTCCACGCCGTCAACTCCGACGGAGCGGTGCCGGTCATGACCCGAGCCGCGCCGCACCTGCCGGACGTTCCGGTGCTGTCGGTGAGCAAGGGCCTGCTCGAGTCCAAGGCAGGGCGCATGGATCGCCTCGACCTCGTGGTCTCCGAGGCGGTCGGCCGGCGCATCCGCTTCGTGCACGCCGCCGGGCCGGCGAAGGCGATCGAGATCGCCCGCCGCGTGACCACCTGGATGGTCTACGCGGGCACGGTCGAAGGCGACGCCGAGACGTGCGTGCGCGCGTTCGGCGGCGAGCACATGCACATCGGCCACACCGACGACATCGCCGGCGCCGAGCTGTGCTCCGCGTTGAAGAACGCCTACGCCACCGGCCTCGGTCTGTGGGACGGGCTCGTCGGGGTCGACGCGCACAACGCGCGCGCCGCCTGCTTCACGCAGTCGATCGTCGAGATGCGCCGCATCGTCGTCGCCGGCGGCGGCCGCGAGGAGACGGTGCACGGCGCGGCGGGCATCGGCGATCTGCACGTCACCGGCGCGGGCGGGCGCAACCGCGCGTTCGGCGAGCGCGTCGGTCGTGGTCGTCCCGCGCGCGAGGTCGCCGCCGAGATGCTCGCCGCCGGCCAGCTCACCGAGGGCTACCCGGCGATCGCCACCGCGCACCGGTTCGCGCGCGAGCGCGGCGTTCACGAGCTGCCGCTGCTCGACGCGCTGCACGCGATCATCTGGCAGGATGCGCCGGTGCGCGAGACGCTCGCCGCGCTGCGGCTGTCGGTCTGACAGTCGTCAGTCGTCAGTCGTCAGTCGTCAGTCGTCAGTCAGCTCAGGCGTCAGGCGCGCGAGCGCGTGCGGGGGGTGTGCGGCTTGCCGCGGACCTTGGTCGCTTTGGCCGCCGCGTTCCTGGCGCGGCGCTTCGGCGACCGCGCCTCGCGCTCGGCGCGCAGCACGAGGTTCTGGTCGGACGTCAGGCGGTTCGACGCCTTGCGCGTGGACTTGCGCGACGGTCGGGCCGACGGCGAATGCTCCTCTTGCACCACCGTGGCCTTTCGGTCTGCGTGCTTGCTCTCGACCACTCCTGCCGCCTTCTTGTGGCGCGCGGCGAGGACCACGTGCTTCCTCGACTTCTTGACGTGTGCGCGCGCGCGGGACTGCTCTTCCTTGGCGCGCGCCTGGTCTGCCTTGGTGGCCATCGGGTCGCTCCCTTCTCGTGCTCCGTGAGCACTCTTGCGAGTTCGATGCGCGCCGAGCGCGCGTTCTGCGCTCGCGCAGGCGCCGATCAGCGGTGGCCGATCAGCGTGGTCCCGGGCGCCGAGTGACGCGCGTGTCGCGTGAGCTCGACGAACGTCGCCTGCGGTCCCTCGTCGCCGGGCTCGTCCGCGAAGCGGACCCAGTCACCCAGCGCGAGGCGGTCGAAGGCCCCGTCGAGCACGGCGTTCCGGTGGAAGTAGACGTCCTCGCCGGACTCGGTCTCGAGGAACCCGTAGCCCTGCTGTGGGAAGATGCGTTTGACGCGGCCGTGCAGGGCGCGTGCGTGCGTCTTCACGTCCCCCCGCTGACGTCGCACCCAGTCCTCGAGCCGGCGCTGCGCGTCGTCGAAGGCGTCGTCGATGCACGCGTGGACGTCCTCGTGCTTTACGTTCTCGGGCGGATCGCGGCGCACGACGATCTCGCCGCCGGGCACGGTGAGGTCGATCCGCACGTGGTAGCGCTTTCCCTTGTGGTGGTGCCGGTGCGCCGCTTCGACGACGACGTGACAGCCGATGAGGCGTTCGTGGAACGACGTCAGCTTCTCGACGCGCTGGCGCACGTAGCCGTCGAGCGCGGCGCTCGGGGCGATCTCGCGGAAGGTGACCTGTAGGTTCATGACCTCTCGACGGGCATCCGTCGTGCCACATCCCACCGATGCTCCGCCGGGAGACGCCGAGCTCAGCGATCCTGCGCGCGCTTCTCGAGCGCCGCGATCAGCTCGCGGTACCCGCCGATGGCGTCGAGGATCCAGTAACGCCCGCGCAGCGGCGGCGCGGGGATCATGCGCACGAGCACGCGATCGCCTGTCAGGAAGCGACGGACGCGCACCGCCCGAACGCTCGACCACTCGTAGCGGTGCACGCGGCGAAAGCCCTCGAACGAGACGCCCTGCTCGTCGATCTCGACCGCGCGAGGGAAATGCAGCGTGAGCCATTGCCACGCGAGCACGCACGGGATGCCGACGCCGAGCGCCAGCGCGAACGTGCCGCCGGGCCGGGTGATCGCCAGCCCGATCGCCACCGTCACCAGCAGCACGTCGGTCGCGATCGCCGCGACGTCGCGCGCCCGCGGGTACGCGTGACGCATCAGCCGCCGAGCAGCTTCGCGATCTTCTGCACATCGGCGTCGACGCCGATGCCGGTGAGGAACGACACGGTACGGACCAGCGGCTTTCCACCGGTGTCGCCGACCTCGGTGGTGGACACGACGAGATCGTAGCCCTTGACCTTCGCCGCGACCTCCGACGCCTTGCACTGATCGATCTTCACCGCGAGGCCGCGCTTCTCGAGCGCCTCCTGCAGCTTCTTGGCGACGACCGTCGAGGTGGCGATGGCGGTCCCGCAGGCGACGAGGATCTTCTTCATGATGGCTCTCCCAGGGCGGATTCGGCGGCGTTGCGGCAGTCGTCGCTCGAGGCGGCGGCGAGGCCGAGCTTCGTCGACGCGAAGCGGGCAGGGGCGACGCTGAGGGCGTCGACCCCGAGGCCGACGAGCACGCGCCCGCCGCGCGGGTCGGCGGCGATCTCGCCGCACACCGTGACCTTGCGGCCGCGCGCGTGCGCGCCCTCGACCGTGCGGCGCACGTGCGCGAGCACGCGGGGATCGAGCGCGTCGGGGCCCTGCGCGCGCGAGACGCCGAGCGTCTCGCACGCGAGATCGTTGGTGCCGATGCACACGAAGTCGGAGACCGCCGCGATCGCCTCCGCGTCCTCGGCGGCCTCGGGCGTCTCGACCATCGCGCCGATGTCGAGGCCCGGCGGCGCGAGCGCGCGGATCGCCTCGACGTCGGCGGCGCTGCGTACGAGCGGGATGAACGCGCGCGCGCCGGGGACGCGCGCGATCGCGCGGAGCTGCGCCGCGGTCGCCTCGGGGTTCGCGAGCAGGAGCGCGGCGCCGCGCGCGTCGGGATCGGCCGGCGGCGCGGGGAGGAACGGCAGCGGCTTGTCTCCGCCGCCGTCGAACAGGCGCACGTGCACCGGCCCGCTGGTCTTGCGCGCGATGGCGCCGTAGGCCGCGGCCTGCTCGTCCTCGCTCGGGAGGCGCGTGCGATCGGCGAACACCAGCTCGGTGCGCAAGAGGCCGATGCCGTCGGCCGCGGCGGGCACGTCTTCGCGCGTCGAACCGACGTTCACGCGGACGGCGACGCCGAGCGACAGCGGCGCCTCGGCGCGCGCCTCGGCGTCGGCCTGCAGACGGCGCCGCGCCGCGCCGCGCGCGCGGGCCTCCTCGATCAGGGCCTCGCTGGGCGATGACCAGATGCGCGCGGGTGTCACCGTGGTGTCGAGCACGACCACCACGCCTTCTTCGATGGTGAAGGCGACGTGACTCGGCACGTACGCGAGCGGCAGGCCGCGGCCGCGCGCGAGGATCGCCGCGTGCGAGGTGGTGCCGGTGGCCGCGTCGTCGTCGACGGCGGCGATGACGCCCACCACGTGTCCCGGCAGCGAAGCCACGAGGGAGGGCGTCACGTTCTGCGCGACGAGCACGGCATCGACGAGCGAGCCGCGCAGCTCGAAGGCGACCGTGCGCGCGGCGGCGCCGGAGAGCGCGTCGAGCAGCCGGCGGCGGGCGTCGTCGATCAGATCGGAGGGGCCGCTGAGCGTCTCGGCGCGGACCGCGTCGATCGCGGACTCGCCCGCCTCGACGCGGCGCATGACGATCTCCTCGAGCGACGACAGGATGGTCTGCTCGGGCTCGAACAGCTGGGCCTCGTGCGCAGGGAGCGCGGCGACGATGGCCGAGACCTCGGCGCGCGCGCGGGCGAACGCCTGGACCGCGCGCGCCCGCTCCTCGTCGACCGACCCCTGCTCCGCCGTCAGCTCCTCCTCCTCGAGCCACACGACCGCGTGCCCGATGGCGATGCCGGCGGCGGCGGCGGCGCCCTCCTCGGGGACCAGGTCCGGATCGAACTCACGCGCGACGAGCTCGGCGATCGCGGCGATCGCCTCGGCGGCGCCTTCGCCCTCGGCCTCGAGCACCACCTCGTCGCCCTTGGCGGCGCCGAGCTTGATCACCTGCAGGATGTCGCGCGCGTCGGCGCGCCGATCGCCCTTGCGAACGTGCACCGCGCACGCGAGGCGCTGCGCGGCGCGCACCAGCAGGTTCGCCGGGCGAGCGTGGAGCGCGTCGGGCAGGACGATCTTCACGCTTCCTCTGCGCCGGCATCGGTGCCGGCCTGAGCGTCGGCCTCGGCTTCGGCTTCCTTGCGCGCCTGCTCGGCCGCGGCGATCTCGGCGGCCCACGTGTCGCGGACCTCGTTGCGCACCCAGAGCCAGACCAGCGCAAACCCGACGGCCGCCGCCGCGCCGACCAGCATCGTCTTCGGTTGGAAGAGCTGCAGGACGATCCAGGGCACCACGTGGCTGCCGAGGGCGACGCCGGACCACTGGGTGTACTGCGACGCGCCGGCGATGCCCTCGGGCGCCCAGCCGGCCTGCCGGGCGAGCTGCGTGGTGAGCGGCCCGAGGCTGGTGCCGATCCAGAGGATCAACACGACGATGATGATCGAGTTGATGAGGCCGCGGATCATGTTGCCGCGCGACGCGGCGACGCCCCACAGGATGTAGAAGGGCAGGGCGGCCAGATCGCCGAACGGCAGCATGCGGTTGCCTGGCAGCACGACGGCGAGCAGGAGCGCGATGGGCACGCACAAGAGCGCGATCGCCATGTTCGCGGGGTGACCGATGACCACTGCGGCGTCGAGCCCGATGAGCACGTCGCGACCCGGGAACCGCTTCTGCAGGTACTCGCGCGCGCCCTCGGAGATGGGGATGAGGCCCTCCATGAGGATGGCGACGACCTTGGGGAGCACCACCAGCACCGCCGACATGGTGACCGCGAGCTGCAGCACCTCCTTGAGCCACTTGCCGTATGCAGAGGCCTTCCACAGCGGCACCGCGCCGAGCGCGCCGATGAGCGCGCCGAGGATCGCCCCCATGAGGATCGGCTCGCCGAGGATGCCGAGGCGCTTGCGGACCGCGGCCGGATCGGCGTTCACCTTGCCGAGCCAGGGGATCTTCCGCTCGATCTTCTCGAGCGCGAACATCAGCGGCGCCCAGTTCACCGTCTCGGTGTGCGGGAGCGAGATGCCCGGGAGGCCGAAGTGGTGCTCGACGGCGGGCGCGGTCCAGTCGGCGAGCTTGAAGATCACGAGCGCGGTGATCAGCGCCGCGACCACGCCGAGCGCGAACGAACCGGTCGCGGCGTGGACGACCGCGCCGGTGTAGATGAAGTGCCAGTAGTTCCAGAGATCGACGTCGACCGTGCGCGTGGCGCGCGAGACGACCAGCACCACGTTGAGGACGATCACCGCGGGGATGAGCGCGGCGGCCATCGGCGAGGCGAACGACACCGCGGCGCCCATCGGCCAGCCGACGTCGAGCACGTCGAGCTTCAGCCCGAGCACGTTGGCGAAGGCCATCGCCTTGGGACCGACGACGGAGACCAGCAGGCCGACCACGAGGCCGATCGCGATGAAGCCGACGCCGACGGTGAGCCCGGCGCGGAACGACTTCGCGAACCCCTGGCGCAGGCCGACGCCGAGCAGCGTGACGATGAGCGGCATCATCACGGGCGCGCCGAGATCGAGGATGTAGCGGACGCCCTGTTCGAGCGCGTTCATGTCGACCTCAGCAGGTCGGCGATCTCCTCGGCGGTGCTCGCCGACACGAGCCGCGCGCGCAGCGCCTCGTCTTGCAGGCGGTCGATCAGCTCCGACAGGCCGGCGCCCGCCTGCTCCTTCGCGCTGAAGGCCGGCATCACCACGACGGAGACCGAGAGCTTGATCGCGGGGCTGCCCATCTGCCGGAAGACGACCGGCGCGACGAGCGTCGCCGCGGCGATGGCCGGCGTCGCCACGTGCTCCGGCTCCGCGTGGGGCAGCGCGACCGCGACCCCGGGGAAGGGCAGTCCGGTGGGAGACCGCTTCTCGCGCGAGAGCGCGGCCTGCTCGAAGGTGGGGCGCACGTGCCCCTTCTCGGCGAGGCGGCGCGCGAGGGCGCGGATGACCTCCTCGGCGGTCTTCGCCGAGAGGCGCGGAAGGCAGAGATCGGGGGCGATCACGAGGGCGAGGCTATCGTGAATCGGCGTGCGTTGGGTCACCTTCGCCACGCGGCCAGCGTGCGGACGGTGTGCCGACGCCGTGCTAGGAGATCGTCGATGTCGCTCCGCGGCGTGGTCCTGGTCTCGTTCGTCGCGCTGGGCTGCGCCACCGGCAGCAGCGACGCTCCCCAGGCGACGCCGGGCTTCGACACGGGCCCGGGCGTCGACGGCGACGCGACGGTCGAGAACGACGCGAGCGACGAGGGCGTGCCCGACGACGTGTCGATGACGCTGGACTCCGCGCCGGGCGATTCGCCGCCGCTCGACCCCGACGCCGCCTGTGCCACCGCGACCGAGGTCGCCAAGACGGAGCTCCTGCCGGTCGACATCATCTGGATGGTCGACAACTCGTCGAGCATGGAGCCGGCGGTCACCGAGTTGAAAGCGGGGCTGAACGCCTTCGCCGCGCTCATCGGCGGCAAGAGCCTCGACTACAAAGTCATCATGCTCGCCCTGCGGAGCAAGACGAGCCCGATCACCATCTCGGGCTCGATTCGCTGGCCGGTGTGCATCCCTCCGCCGCTCGCGGGCGACGACAACTGCGGCAACGGCCCGCGCTTCTTCCACGCCGCCGTCGACGTCAAGAGCACGCAGCCGCTCGAGCAGTTCATCGGCACGCTCGATCAGACGGAAGGCTACAAGGCCGGCCAGGAGCGCGGCTCCGAGCCGTGGAAGGCGCAGCTCCGCCCGACGGCGACGCGCACCATCGTCCTGGTCACCGACCACGACTCGCGCTTCTCGGCCACCGATTTCGAGACGTTCGCGGGCGGCAAGAACCCGTTCAACTCCCTCACGTTGCCGCCCGGCATCCTGCACCCCTCGCGCGCAGGCATGTTCGCCGGGTACGTGTTCGCGGCGCTCTACGGGTACGGCTCCGAGACCGATCCCTCGGTGATGTGCATGTACCCCGACGGCAGGTACCCGCCGGCTTCGGGCACCGTCTACACGACGCTCGTGAAGAAGACCGGCGGCCCGCGCGCCAAGCTGTGCGACGGCAAGGCGGCGTGGGGGCCGTTCTTCGACGCGGTCGCCAGCGCGGTGACCAAGACCGCGAAGCTGAGCTGCGAGGTGACCATCCCGCTGCCGTCGACCGGCACGCTCGATCCGACGAAGGTGAACGTGCACATCGAGGGGGCGAGCGGCACGACGCTCGTGCCCAAGGTCTCGGGCGCGGCCGCGTGCGGCAGCGGCCCCGGCTGGTACTACGACGACGACTTCGCGCCGAAGAAGATCTTCCTCTGCCCGGCGTCGTGCGATCTCGCGAACTCTGCGGTCGGCGTCGACAAGCCGGGGAAGATCAGTTTGCAGTTCGGGTGCAAGACCGAGATTCGGTAGCTGCTGCTCCCCGATACGGAGAAGCTGGTGCAGCTCCCGGAAGGGAGAAGCTCGATCGCCGCGTGGGCAGCTCCCGGAAGGGGAGAAGCTCGATCGCGCCGCGTTGGCAGCTCCCGGCTCGGGAGAAGCTCGATCGCCGCGTTGGCAGCTCCCGGCTCGGGAGAAGCGCGATCGCCGCGGGGCAGCTCCCGGAATGGAGAAGATCGATCGCAGCGTGGGCAGCTCCCGGATAGGGAGAAGCTCGTATCCCCAGCCTGAAGGCTGGGGCAGGAGACTGATAGCCGAAGCCCGCCGTCCGGCGGGCTCCTCTCGCAGCGCGGTTGCATGAGGCAATTGCTTCTCGCCCATGCGCGCCGTGCGGCAATTGCGGACTCGGAGCCCGCCGCCGGCGGGCTTCGGTCGAAACGAACCCTGCCCCAGCCTTCAGGCTGGGGATCCCAACTCCTCCCGAAACGGGGTTGGTGTCTTCCCGAACCGGGTTGGTGTCTTCCCGAACCGGGTTGGTGTTTTCCCGAACCGGGGTTGGTGTCTTCCCGCACCGGGGTTGGTGTCTTCCCGCACCGGGGTTGGTGTCTTCCCGAACCGTTGGTGTCTTCCCGAACCGGGTTGGTGTCTTCCCGAACCGGGTTGGTGTCTTCCCGCACCGGGGTTGGTGTCTTCCCGCACCGGGTTGGTGTCTTCCCGAACCGGGTTGGTGTCTTCCCGAACCGGGTTCCGAACTCTTCCCGAACCGGGTTCCGAACTCTTCCCGAACCGGGGTTGGTGCGGCGCTACTTCTTGAAATGCCGCTCGAACGGGTTGTTCGTGAACTTATCCTGCGGCGCGCGCGCGGCCTGGCGGACGGGCGGCTGACGCGGGGTCGGGCCGGCGGTGGAGCCCTGCGTCGGGCGGTCGTCGCGGCGGGCGGAGAGCGAGATGCGCTTGCGCACCAGGTCGACCTCCATCACGCGCACCTTCAGCTTGTCGCCGACCTTCACGACCTCGCTCGGATCCTTGATGAAGCGATCGGCGAGCTTGCTCACGTGCACGAGGCCGTCCTGGTGCACGCCGACGTCGACGAACGCGCCGAAGGCGGTGACGTTGGTGACCACGCCCTCGAGCTCCATGCCGGGCTTCAGGTCCTCCATCGTGCGCACGTCGTCGCGGAACTTCGGCGGCTCGAACGTGGCGCGCGGATCGCGGCCCGGCTTCTTCAGCTCGGCGAGGATGTCGGCCATGGTCAGCTCGCCGACGTCGCCGCCGAGGTACTTCTTCGGGTCGATGGCGCGGACGGCGTTGTCGTTCGCGATGAGCGACGCGATGGGCACGCCGACGTCGTTGGCGATCTTCTCGACCAGCGCGTAGCGCTCCGGGTGCACCGCGGACGCGTCGAGCGGGTGCCAGGCATCTTTGCCGACGGCGTTCGGTCCGGGATCTCGGACGCGGAGGAAGCCCGCGCACTGCTCGAAGGTGCGCGGACCGACGCCGGCGACCTCGAGGAGCGCGCGGCGGCTCTTGAACGGCCCTTTCTCGTTGCGGTGCTGCACGATGCGCTTGGCGAGCGTCGACCCGATGCCGGCGACGCGTGACAAGAGCGGCGCGCTCGCGAGGTTCAGCTCGACGCCGACCTGGTTGACGCACGACTCGACGACCTCGTCGAGCTTGCGACCGAGCAGCGCCTGGAACACGTCGTGCTGGTACTGCCCGACGCCGATGCTCTTCGGATCGATCTTCACGAGCTCGGCGAGCGGATCCTGCAGGCGTCGCGCGATGCTGATCGCGCCGCGGATGGTCAGGTCGAGATCGGGGAACTCCTCGCGCGCGACCTCGCTCGCCGAGTAGACCGACGCGCCCGCCTCGCTCACCGGCACGACGACCACGCCCTTCAGCTCGGGCGTGGCAGAGAGCACCTCTCGTGCGAACGCCTCGGTCTCGCGGCCGTGCGTGCCGTTGCCGACGGCGATCGCGTCGGGGCGGTGCTTGAGGCAGAACGCCGTCAGGACCTTGCGCGCCTGCTCGGTCGCCGCCGCGCCGAGCACGAGGTTGAAGGTGACGTACTCGAGCATCTTGCCGGTCCGATCGACCGCCGCGCACTTGCAACCGGTGCGCTGGCCCGGGTCGATGCCGATGACGGTGCGGGTACCGAACGGCGCCGACATCAGGAGCTGCCGGAGGTTCTGCGCGAACACGTCGACCGCGCCGCGATCGGCGGCGAGCTTGAGCTCGATGCGCACGTCGCTCTCGACGCTCGGGAGCAAGAGGCGCTTGAACGCGTCTTCGACCGCCTTGCGCAGCTGATCGGACCAGGGGCTCTTCGGGTCGACCTTGGCGAGGTTGGCGATGCGCGGCACCACCTGCTCGCCGTCGACCTCGAGCGTCGCGCGCAGCACCCCTTCCGCTTCGCCGCGCCGGATGGCGAGGAAGCGGTGCGAGGGGATGGTCGCGACCTTCTCCTCGAAGCTCGCGTACATGTCGAACTTGGTCGTCGCGTTCTCGTGCTCCTTCGCCTTCGCGACGCGGATGACGCCGTCGTTCGCGAAGGCATCGCGCAGGAGCTTGCGGACGGCGGCGTCCTCGGCGACGCGCTCGGCGCAGATGTCCCGCGCGCCCGCGAGCGCCGCGTTCACGTCGGGCACCTCCTTTGCGGTGTCGACGAAGCGCGCCGCGAGCTCCTCCGGCTTGCCCTCGAGCGGCTGGGAGGCGAGCACGTCGGCGAGCGGCTCGAGCCCGCGCTCCTTGGCGATGATCGCGCGCGTGCGGCGCTTGGGCTTGAACGGAAGGTACAGGTCCTCGAGCTCCGCCTTCGTCTTGCAGGCGGCGATCTTCTTCGCGAGCGCGTCGTCGAGCTTGCCCTGCTTGTCGATCTCCGCGCGGATGGCGCCGCGCCGCTCCTCGAGCTCGAGGACGTAGACGCGCCGCTCCTCGATCGCGCGGATCTGAACCTCGTCGAGCCCGCCGGTCGCCTCTTTGCGGTAGCGCGCGATGAACGGGACGGTCGCGCCCTCGGCGAGCAGCTTCACGACGGCGCCGACGGAGACGTGCGGGAGCGACAGCTCCGCGGAGAGCACGGGGACGGGGTCGAAGGGAGTCGTCATCGGATCTCGCAGGTGTTTCGGAACGACGGGTCGGAGGCCACACGGCGAGCATGGGCTCGACGCGGACCTCGCGTGCAAACGGGCGCCGCCTCCGCGGGGCGCCGACGACGATGGGTGTACCGCCGATCCTGGACGCGTGTCCAGCCCCCTTTTCCGGCGGTTGGAGCCGCCCGTCGCCCATGCCGCGGCGGGTGCTCGAGAGCTGTCAGGACGCCTCGCCCCCGGGACCCCGCGGTCCGATCTCCGTCTCGAACAGGTCATAGCGCGCCCGCACCATGCCGAGCGCCCGGTAGGTCGCCTGCGCGCGCGCGTTGCCGCGGTCGACGTAGAGCTTCACCGCGAGCACCCCCTCTTTGCGCGCGTCCTCCAGGACGCGCGCGTACAGCGCGCGGAACATCCCCCGACGCCTCGTGTCGGGCTCGATCCAGACGGATTGAATCCACCAGTACCAACCATCGCGCCAATCGCTCCACTCGCGCGTGATGAGCAGCTGCCCGACGACCGCGCCGCCCACCTCGGCGAGCAGGTAGCGCCCGCGAGACGGATCCTCGAGCGCCGCCCGCACGCCGCAGAGCGCGCGCTCCAGATCGAGAGAGAGGCCCTCGGTCTCTCTCGCCAGTGCAACGTTTGCACGGGCGACGGTCTCGAGGTCGCGTGGATCGGCCGGACGGATGCGCATCGGAGGGGAGGCTAACAAACTTGTCCGCCCGGCACGGATGGCGCATCGGTCGCGCCCTCATGTCGAACAAGGAGGCGGCCGAGATCGAGAAGGAGTGACGTCTCGGCGGGGCGCGGCCTTCGGGCCGCGTTCCCCGCTCGGTCTCGCCTGGTCGGGACGCGAGCGTGTCCCACCGTGGCCGGCTATGATCGCGAGGCGATGGAGGAGGGCGCGCTCGTCGATCGGCGGTTCGAGGTCGAGGGCCTCGCGCGCGCCGGCGGAATGGGGTCGGTCTTCCGCGCCCGCGACCGCGAGAGCGGCGAGCGGGTCGCCCTGAAGATCGCACACCCCATCGCGCAGCAGCACGCCGAGCGGTTCGCGCGGGAGGCATCCGTCCTTGCCGAGCTGCGCCACCCGGGCATCGTGCGCTACGTCGCGCACGGCCGCACCGAGGCCGGCGAGATGTACCTCGCGATGGAGTGGCTCGAGGGAGAGGACCTCGCGCAGCGCCTGGCGCACGAGGGGCTCGGCGTCGACGACAGCGTCAAGCTGGTCACGCGCATCGGCGAGACGCTCGCCGCCGCCCACGAGCGCGGGGTGGTGCACCGCGACCTGAAGCCGAGCAACCTGTTCCTGCCCGAGGGCGACGTCGCGCGGGCCAAGCTGCTCGACTTCGGCATCGTGCGGGTGATCGCCGACGACGATCGCTCCACCCAGACGGGCATGGTGCTCGGGACGATCGGCTACATGGCGCCCGAGCAGGCGCGCGGTTCGCCCGACGTCGACGCGCGCGCCGACGTCTTCGCGCTCGGCTGCGTGCTGTTCGAGTGCCTCACCGGCCGGCCGGCGTTCACCGGCCGCGACGTGCTCGCGGTGCAGGCGAAGATCCTCCTCGAGGAGGCGCCGCGCGTCGACGAGCTGCGCGACGACGTGCCGACGGCGCTCTGCGATCTCGTGGCGCGGATGCTCGCGAAGGACCCCGAGCGCCGGCCGCCGAACGCCAACGCGCTCGTCGAGGCCCTGCGCGAGATCGCCAAAGGGCACGGCACCCTCCGGCCGCAGGCGAGCGAGCGCCGCCCCGGGCTCACCACCGGAGAGCAGCGGCTGCTGTGCGTGATCCTGCTCTCGCCGTCGCGCCCGACTCCGCCGGTGCACGCGGCCGCGCCCACGCTCGCCTCCGACACGTTCGGCGCCTCGATCTCGGTGCTGCGCGCCGCCGCGAAGCCGTTCGGCGGGCGCGTCGAGGTGCTCGCCGACGGCTCGGTGGTGGTGACCCTCGAGGGCACCTCCGCGGCGACCGATCAGGCCGCGCGCGCGGCGCGCTGCGCCCTCGCGCTGCGCGCGGTGGTGCCCGACGTCCCGATCGCCATCGCCACGGGTCGCGGCGACGCGAGCTCGCGGTTCCCGTTCGGCGAGGTCATCGATCGCGCGGTGCACGTGCTGCGCGTCGCCGAGGCGCGCACCGGGGCGAACGGCCAGGCTCCGATCGAGGTCGACGAGCTCACCGCCGGGCTCCTCGACGCGCGCTTCGACGTGCGCCTGCGCGGGGCGGGCTCCTCGCGGAGCGCCGAGCTCGTCGCCGTCCGCGACGGCTCGCCGGCCGCGCGCACCCTCCTCGGCAAGCCGACCCCGTTCGTCGGTCGCACGCGCGAGCTCGGGATGCTCGAGGCGATCTTCGACGAGTGCGTCGCCGAGGGCCTCGCGCAGGCGGTGCTCGTCGAGGCGCCGGCGGGCGTCGGCAAGACGCGCCTCGCGTTCGAGCTGGTCCAGCGCCTGCTCGCGCGCGACCAGTCGATCGCCGTGTGGACCGGGCGCGGCGATCCGATGAGCGTCGGCTCGCCGTTCGGGCTCGTCCGGCAGGCGGTGCGCGGCGCGCTCGGGATCGATCCGGGCGACGCGCTGCCCCTCAAGCAGGCCAAGCTGCGGGCGCGCCTGTCGCGGCGCGCCGAGGGGCGCACGCTGGAGCGTCTCCTCGAGTTCGTCGGCGAGCTGCTCGACGTGCCCACGCCGCACGACCCCGGCCTGCAGCTCCGCGCGGCGCGGCAGGAGCCGGTCCTGATGGGCGATCAGATGCGCCGCGCGTTCGAGGACTGGCTCTCGCTCGAGTGCGAAGCCCGCCCGGTGCTGCTGGTGCTCGAGGATCTGCACTGGGGCGATCTGCCGAGCGTGCAGTTCGTCGACGGCGCGCTGCGGCAGCTCGATCAGGTGCTGTCGGGCAAGCCGTTCATGGTCCTCGCGCTGGCCCGCCCCGAGGTCCACGGGCTGTTCCCCGGGCTGTGGTCCGATCGGAAGCTCACGCGGATGGCGCTCGGGGAGCTGACTCGGAAGGCGAGCGAGCGCCTCGTGCGGCACGTCCTCGGCGACGAGGTCCCCGAGAGCCGCGTCACCCGCATCGTCGAGCACGCCGCGGGCAACGCCTTCTACCTCGAGGAGGTCATCCGCGCCGAGGCCGATCAGACGCAGGAGCACCTGCCGCCGACCGTCCTGGCGATGGTGCAGGCGCGCCTCGAGGGGCTGCCGCCCGAGGCGCGGCGCGTGCTGCGCGCGGCCGCGGTGTTCGGCCAGCAGTTCTGGCGCGCGGGCGTGAAGGCCCTGCTGCGCGACCTGACCGAGAGCGAGATCGCCGAGCACCTCGACGACCTCGCGCGCCGCGAGCTCGTGGTGCGACGCTCGTCCGACGCTTCGCCGCGCCAGTCGATCCCTCCGCCGGCCTCGTTTCGTCCGGAGGGGCGTCCCGAGGGTCGCTCGGAGGCGGAGTGGATCTTCCGTCACGCGCTCGTGCGCGAGGCCGCCTACGGCATGCTCGTCGATCGCGATCGGGCGCTCGGCCACCGCCTCGCCGCCGAGTGGCTCGAGAAGCAGGAGGCGCAGCTCGAGATCCAGCCCGTGGTCCTCGCCGAGCACTTCGAGCGCGGCGGGTCGCCGGAGCGCGCGGCGCGGTGGTTCCGTCGCGCGGCCGAGGAGGCGCTCGAGGGAAACGACTTCGACGCGGTGGTCGCCCGCGCCGAGCGCGGGATCGAGTGCGGCAGGGATCTCGACAGCCTCGGGCCGTTGCGGCTGCTCCAGGCGGAGGGCCATCGCTGGAAGGGGCAGCTGCCCCAGGCCGAACGATTCGCGTACGACGCGCTGCAGTCCATCTCGCCCGACGACCTGCGCTGGTACGACGCCGCCGGCGAGCTCGCCGTCTCCGCGAGCCTGCGCGGCTCCAACGAGCGCCTCGTCGAGGTCGGCGAGCTCTTGCGCACGGTGCCGTTGCGCGCCGACATGCTGGGCGCGCAGATCATCGCCTTCTCGAGGGCGGCGACGTGGCTCATGCTGCTCGGCTACTCGAAGGAGGCCGCGAGCGACGTGCGCCCACTCGGTCTCGGCGAAGCGCTGTGCGCGCGCATCGACGAGGCGGCGGCGCTCTTGCCCGAGAAGGAGCCCGCGGTCGTCGCGCGCGTCCATTACACGCAGGCGACGCGCGCGCTCGTCGCGGGCGATCTCGGCGAGTACCTGCGCCTGAGCGAGGCGGCGGCCGCGGAGTTCGAGCGCGCGGGCATCGTGCGGAGCCTCAACGTGCAGCGCCGCAACATCGGCATCGCGCTCGTCCAGCTCGGGGCCTGGGCCGAGGCCGAGCGCGTGTTCCGGCTGCTGCTCGAGGAGGCCTCGCGCATGCACATCGGCACGCTCGGCGCCGAGGTCGAGCACTGGCTCGGCGTGGCGCTCGCACGGCAGGGCGATCTCGACGAGGCGCGCGCCGTCGAGGAGCGGGCCATCTCGCACGCCGTCGGGCACGGCGCGCGTTGGATCGAAGGGGGGGCGCGCGCGTGCCTCGCGTCCATGCTCTTGCAGTGCGGGCTCCCCGCCGACGCCGAGCGCGAGGCGCGCCGCGCGGTCGACGTGTCCGAGAACAGCCCGGCGGTCCGCGCGTTCGCGCTCGCCGCGCTCTCGGAGATCTGCCTCGCGCGCGGCGCGGCCGAGGAGGCCCTCGCGGTGTCCGGCGCGTCGATCACGCTGCTGGGGAAGGTCGGCGGGATCGAAGAGGGCGAGGCGCTCGCGCGCGTGGTGCACGCCGAGGCGCTGCGCGCGCTCGGACGCGACGAAGGCGCGCGCGCCGCGGCGATCGAGGCGCGCGCCCGGCTCCTCGCGCGCGCGGCGAAGATCGCCGACGTCGAGCTGCGGCGGAGCATGCTCGAGCGCGTCCCCGTGCACGCGCGCACGATGGCGCTGGCCGAGGTGGCTACTTCCTGATCACCCAGGCGAGCTGGGTGATGAACTCGGCGCCCGGCAGGCACTCGCGGAGGCGCGTGGGCGCGTCGGCCTGAGAGCCGTCGGCCTTGACGACCTCGATGTCCGAGCAGTTCTTGTCGTCGTCGAAGCGCAGATACGCGAGGCGCGTGCCGTCGGGCGACCAGGTCAGGTCGCTGCCGGCCGCGGTCGCGATCTTCGTCGCGGCCGTGGCGCCGAGCTCGCCGACGTAGAGCGCGCCCTTCTCGAGCGGGTTCGCATACGCGTAGCGCTTGCCGTCGGGCGCGAGCGACGCGCGCGACGCGTCCGCCCGGACGAGCGTCGCTTCGCCGCCGGCGGGCAGCCCGGTGCTGACGACGGAGTACTTCGTGGGGGGCGGCGTGACCTTGGTGATCGAGTAGAGGAGCCGCGCGCCGCCGGGGAGCTGCTGCGGGCCGAGGTGATACTCGCCCTTCAGGTCCGGCGACAGGAAGGTGGTCGCGCTCGTCGCCACGTCGATGGCGGCGATGCGCCAGCCCTTGTTGACCACGTACCTCTCGCCGTCGATGTCCTCGAAGTGGAAGTCGTAGCGACGGCACACGAAGAGCGTCTTGTCGTCGGCGGAGAAGGCGTGGCACTCGTCGTTGACGTTGCCCTTCGACAGCGGTGTGATCGACTGAGTGGCGACGTCGTAGAGCCAGGTGTGCTGGATGGCGTCGCCGATGGCGACCCCGAAGTGCGCCTCCTGATCGGGGTCGAAGGCGGAGAACGCGATCTTGTCGACGCCGTGCGAGACGCCGAACGCCCACACGCGACCGATGGTGAACACCTTGGTCGCGGAGGACCCGTCGGGCGTCATCGACCACAGCGCGTTGGGCGCGCCGTTCCAGTCGTTGAACAGGATCTGCTCGCCCGCAGGCAGCGGCGCGACGGGCTTGAACTCGAGGCGTTCGGGCGTCGGGTGCGGCGGCGGCGACGCGTCGACCGGCTCGGCGCCGTCCGGTCCGGCGTCGGTCGGGGCGACCGGCGCCGGACCATCGTTCGACGAGCCGCAGCCGCAGACGACGGCGCCGCACGACAGCGCCGCGGCGATGACGAGCCGCGCCCGCGCGGTCACTTCTTGCCTTCGTCGACGATGTGGAACTCGACGCGGCGGTTGTTCGCGCGCCCCGGCTCGGTGTCGTTCGTGTCGATCGGCTTCTCCTGACCGAAGCCCTCGCTCACCAGGCGCTTCTTGTCGACGCCGGCCTTGCCGAGCGCGGTGACCACGGCGGCCGCACGCTGCTTGCTCAGCGTCTTGTTCGTCTTCGCGTTGCCCTTGTTGTCGGTGTGGCCTTCGACGCGGAGCTTCTTGATCTCGGGGTGCTCCTTCAGGACCTTCGCCACCAGATCGATGATGTGCTGGCTCTCCTTGAGGATCACCGCGCTGCCGGTCTTGAACTTGATCTGCTCGAGGATCTTCACCTGGCCGGCCTCGATGCGGACCTCGGGGCAGCCGTTCTTCTTCGGATCGTCGTTCTTCGGGCCGGACTGATCCGGGCAGGCGTCCTGATCGTCGCGGATGGAGTCGAGGTCCTTGTCGCCGGGGCAGCCGTTGTTCGCCGGGTCGGCGCTCTTGATGCCGGCGAGGTCCGGGCAGGCGTCCTTGTCGTCGAGGATGCCGTCCTTGTCGCGATCGCTCGGACAGCCGTTGAGCTTCGGGTCGTCGCTCTTGATGCCGGCGAGGTCCGGGCAGGCGTCCTTCTCGTCGGTGACGCCGTCGCCGTCCTTGTCGCCGGGGACCGGGCAGCCGTTGGTCTTCGGCTCGTCGGTGTGCGGGCCCGCGTCGTCGGGGCACGCGTCGTTGCGATCGATGACCCCGTCCTTGTCGCGATCGGGGCAGCCGTTGGTCGACGCCTCGCCGGTGTGGACGCCGACCTCCTCGGGGCAGGCGTCGTCTCCGTCGGGCGCGCCGTCGCCGTCCTTGTCGCCGGGCTTCGGGACGACCTTGGGCGCCGGACCGGGCACCCACTCGAACGAGAGCAGGGCGCGGAACGCGGGCGAGCCGGTGCCGCCCTTGGTGAGGCCGGGGCCCACGCCGGCGCCGAAGCGGAAGTCGCCGGCGGTGTAGTGGCCGCCGAAGAGCACCTCGAGCGGCGTCGCGTCGCCGGCGAAGAAGTCCTTCATGACGGTGCTGCCCACGAGCTCGGGCCCGACGAGCAGCCTCTTGTCGAGGAAGCGCTTGCCGGCGGCGAGGGAGAAGACCAGCTCGCTGCCTGTCGGGTGACCGCCGAAGCCGTCGGTCTGGCCGCGGTAGAGGATGCCGACGCGCGCCGCGTACGAGAGCACCGCGTCGCCCGCGACCGAGACGTGCGGGCCGATGCGCACGGTGCCGTCGGACAGCAGGCGATCCTGGTTCCCGGTCGGCAGCCAGAGGCGGAGCCCGGCGGCGACGGTCAGCGTCTCGCCCCAGTTGCCGAGCAGCCGCGCGTCGAGCCCGAGCCGGAGATCGCCGACGCCGCCCTTGTCGGAGCCGCTGTACACGCGGCCGGCGATGCGCGCGGAGTCGCCGCCCTGCGACAGCGCGAGCGGCAGCGTGAGCCCGGCGCGGAACCGATCGAGGAACACCACGCTGCCGCCGACGTGCGCGAACAGCTGATGGTCGACGATCGCGCGCGTGCTGCCGTCGGCGCGCTCGGAGACGAACGGACGGTGGCCGTAGTCCATCACCAGACCCGCCGCGGGCCGCAGCTTGCCGCGCAGATCGAGCGTGTCGGCGACGAACCACTCGCTGCCGCGCTCCGACGGCTCGAAGCGGTTCATCGCGAAGCCCTCCTGCGCCGAAGCGGTGGGGGCGATCGCGGTGAGGACTACGGCGGAGGCGAGGACGAGAGAAGCGCGAGCCGACATGCGGCGCATCGTACGCCCAACGCACGCGCAAAGTCCTCGGCTCGCGGCGGAGGCGTCGCGTCCGCAGCCATGCCTGAAGGTCGAGGGTCCCGACGACTCTCCGCATCGAGTCCGAGGCCGAACCAACGGCCGTCTCCCGCAGGGCTCAGTAGCCGAGCACCGGCGCCAGCCAGCGCTCGACCTCCTCGACCTTCATGCCCTTGCGCCGGGCATAGTCCTCGACCTGATCGCGCGCCACGCGGCCGACCGCGAAGTACCGGGACTCGGGGTGCGCGAAGTAGAGGCCGCTGACGCTCGCCGCCGGGGTCATCGCGCAGGACTCGGTGAGACCGAGCCCGACGTCGGGCGCCTCGAGCAGCGCGAACAGCCGGCGCTTCTCGGTGTGATCGGGGCAGGCGGGGTACCCGATGGCGGGGCGGATGCCGCGGTACTTCTCGGCGATCAGCTCGTCGTTCGAGAGCTGCTCGTCCTTGCCGTACCCCCACTCACTGCGCACGCGCGCGTGGAGCATCTCGGCGAAGGCCTCGGCGAGCCGGTCGGCGAGCGCCTTGGCGATGATCGCCGAGTAGTTGTCGTGCATCGACTCGTACTCCGCGACCAGCGCGTCGAGCCCGAGCCCCGCGGTGACCGCGAAGGCGCCGATGTGATCGCGATGGCCGCGCGGCGCCACGAAGTCCACGAGCGACGCGTACGGTCGATCGTCGCTCTTGACGACCTGCTGGCGCAGCATGGGGAAGCGCGCGGCCTCGCGGCTGCGGTCGTCGTTCTCGTAGAGGACGATGTCCTCGCCCTCGCTCGCCGCCGGCCAGAAGCCGTAGGCGGCGTTCGCGGACAGCAGCTTCCCGTCGATGATGCGCTTCAGGATCTTCTGCGCGTCGCCGAACAGATCGCGCGCAGCCTTGCCCTGCTGGGGGTGATCGAGGATCGCCGGGAACTTCCCGACGAGCTCCCAGGCGGTGAAGAAGAACGTCCAGTCGATGAATTTCGCGATCTCGCCGAGCGGCACGTCGCGCAGCTCGCGGCGGCCGATGAACGACGGCGTGGGGAGATCGTCGTACGCGAGGCGCGCGCGGCGCTCGCGCGCCTCGGCGAAGGAGACCATCGGCTGCGCCTGCTTCCGGGAGAACAGCTCGCGCAGGCGCGCCTGCTCCTTGCGGTTGGCCTCGTCGAGCTCCTTCTTCCGCTTCGGATCGAGCAGCGACGACACCACCCCCGCCGCGCGCGACGCGTCGAGCACGTGCACCGTCTCGGCGTGGTAGGTGGGGGCGATCTTCACCGCGGTGTGCTGCTTGCTGGTCGTCGCGCCGCCGATGAGCAGCGGCAGCTCGATCCCGCGGCGCTCCATCTCGCGCGCGACGTGCACCATCTCGTCGAGCGAGGGCGTGATCAACCCCGAGAGCCCGATGATGTCGACCTTCTCGTCGACCGCGGTCTGGAGGATCTTCTCGGCCGGCACCATCACGCCGAGGTCGATCACGTCGAAGTTGTTGCACCCGAGCACGACGCCCACGATGTTCTTGCCGATGTCGTGCACGTCGCCCTTGACGGTGGCGAGCAGCACCTTCCCGTTGGCGCGGGCGGCCGCGCCGGCGGCCCTCTTCTCCGCCTCCATGAAGGGCAGGAGCACGGCGACGGCCTGCTTCATTGCGCGCGCCGACTTGACCACCTGCGGGAGGAACATCTTCCCCTCGCCGAAGAGGTCTCCGACGATCTTCATGCCGTCCATCAACGGCCCCTCGATGACCTCGAGCGGCCGCGCGAACTTCTGCCGCGCCTCCTCCACGTCGGCCGCGATGAAATCGACGACGCCGTGCACCAGCGCGTGCGAGAGCCGCTTCTCGACCGGCGCGTCGCGCCACGACAGATCGATCTCGCGCTTCTTGCCCGCGCCCTTCACCTGCTCGGCGAACGAGACCAGCCGCTCCGTCGCGTCCTTGAAGACGGGCTCGCCCTCGACGGCCCTCGGACGCCGGTCGAAGATGACGTCCTCGACGTGCTCCAAGAGGTCCTTGGGGATGTCCTCGTACACCGCGAGCTGCCCCGCGTTGACGATACCCATGTCCATCCCCGCCTTGATCGCGTGGTAGAGGAAGGCGGCGTGCATCGCCTCGCGCACCAGGTCGTTGCCGCGGAAGGAGAACGAGAGGTTGCTCACGCCGCCCGAGATCTTCACCCCGGGGCACTCCGCCTTGATCCGCCGGGTCGCCTCGATGAACGACTTCGCGTAGCCGGCGTGCTCCTCGATGCCGGTGGCGATCGCGAGGATGTTCGGGTCGAAGACGATGTCGAGCGGATCGAACCCGACCTCCTCGGTGAGCAGGCGATAGGCGCGCTTGCAGATCGAGACGCGCCGGTCGGTGTCGACCGCCTGGCCCTCCTCGTCGAAGGCCATGACCACGACGCCGGCGCCGTAGCGCTGAATCGTGCGCGCCTTCTCGAGGAACTCGGCCTCGCCTTCCTTCAGGGAGATCGAGTTGACGACGCCCTTGCCCTGGATGCACTGCAGGCCCTGCTCGAGGATCGTCCACTTCGACGAGTCGATCATGACCGGGATGCGCGCGATCTCCGGCTCCGTCGCCACGAGGTTGAGGAACGTGCGCATGGCCTGCTCGCCGTCGAGCATGCCCTCGTCCATGTTGACGTCGAGGAGGTTGGCGCCGCCGCGAACCTGGTCGAGCGCGACCTCCACCGCCGCCTGATGGTTGTTCTCCTTCACCAGGCGCGCGAACTTCTTGCTGCCGGTGACGTTGGTGCGCTCGCCGACCATGAGGAAGTTCGATTCGGGCCGGATCTCCAGCGTCTCGAGGCCGCTGTAGCGGGTGTACGGGTAGGGCTTGCTCGAGCGCTGACGCGGCGTCGCGCCGTTGACCGCCCTGGCGATCGCCGCGATGTGATCGGGCGTCGTCCCGCAGCAGCCGCCGAGCAGGTTGACGAAGCCGGAGTCGGCCAGCTCGCGCAGCACGCGCGCCGTGTCGGACGGCTTCTCGTCGAACTCGCCCATCGCGTTGGGCAGGCCGGCGTTGGGGTAGCAGTGGATGAACGTGCCGGGCGCCGACCGCGCGAGCTCCTCGACGTAGGGCCGCATCTCGGTCGCCCCGAGGGCGCAGTTGAGGCCGACCATGAGCGGCTTGCTGTGGGCGACCGACACCCAGAACGCGTCGATGGTCTGCCCGCTGAGCGTGCGCCCGCTCTTGTCGGTGATGGTGACCGAGATCACCACCGGGACGCGGCGCCCGTGCTCGGCGAAGACCTTGTCGATGGCGACCAGGGCGGCCTTGCAGTTCAGCGTGTCGAAGATGGTCTCGACCAGGAGCACATCGACGCCGCCCTCGAGGAGGCCGCGCACCTGCTCGGCGTAGGCCCTCTCGACCTCCGGGAAGGTGACCGCGCGGAACGACGGATCGCTGACGCTCGGCGAGATCGACAACGTCTTGTTGAGCGGCCCGATGGAGCCGGCGACGAACCGGGGCCGGCTCGGATCCTTCGCCGTCCAACGGGCAGCGGCCTCTTTGGCGAGCCGCGAGGCCTCCACGTTCAGCTCGTGCACGAGGTGCTCGAGGCCGTAGTCCGCCTGGGCGATCGTGGTGGCCGTGAAGGTGTTCGTCTCGATGACGTCGGCGCCGGCAGCGAGGTACTCCTCGTGGACGGAGCTGACGACGTCGGGTCGGGTCAGCACCAGCAGATCGCTGTTGCCGCGGAGATCGCGCGGGTGGGCGGCGAAGCGCGCGCCGCGGAAGTCCTGCTCCTCGAGCTTGTGGCGCTGGAGCATGGTCCCCATCGCTCCGTCGAGGATGAGGATGCGTTGCGAGAGCAGCTCTTCGATGCGGTGTGTCATGGGCTTCGACCTTCGATCTTCACGTCGGCGTCGTCAGGAGTCTCGGGGGTGACGGCTTGTCTGCGAACGCCGTCACCACGGCGAAGTGGGGCGCGCGCTTCTCGCGCGAGGTGACCTCGCAGCGGCGGATCTCGAGCCCCGCCTTCTCGAGGTTGCGGCGGAGCGTCGCCGGGCGGAACCCGGCGTGCACGTGGCCATAGGCGGAGGCGACCGCCAGGTGGTCGTGCGCGTCGAGGGTGACGACCACGGCGGTGCCGCCCGGCCGCAGCACGCGCGCCGCTTCGGAGAGGACCCTGCTCGGGTGCTCGACGTGGGTCAGCACGTTGAGCAGGAGCAGGGCGTCGAACGAAGCGGCGTCGAAGGGCAGGGCCTGCGCGTCGGCCACGAGGCAGCGGACGGCGGGCACGCCTTGCAGCCGCGCGCGCGCCGCGGTGACCAGCTTCTCGCTCGCGTCGATCGCGGTGTAGGAGGCGGCGCGCGGCGCGATCATCTGCGCGATGGTGCCGTCGCCGGCGCCGACGTCGAGCACGTCGCCGAGGCGCAACAGACCGACGAACGCGCGCGCCGTCGCCTCCCACGTGCGCCCGGGCGAGTAGTGCCGCTCCATCTCGCCGGCGATCGCCTCGGGCCAGCGGCCGCGCCCGTTGCGCGCGCGCAGCACCGCCTCGCATCGCCGTCGATCGCTCTCGATCACGGCGTCGTCGAGCTCGCGCCGCACCAGCGACCACAGCTTGCGCGCGTCGTCGGGCATGCCCTGCTCGTTGAGGGCGTAGAACGTCGACGCGCCGTCTTTGCGATCGCGCAGCACCTCCGCCTCGCGCAGCTTGCCGAGGTGCGTCGAGACGCGCGACTGCGGCAGCTGCGTCACCGTGGTGATCTCGGCCACCGTCAGCTCCTCGCGCGCGAGCAGCGAAACCAGGCGCACCCGGGTCGGGTCGCCGAAGAGGTGGAGGAGATCGACGGTGCTGGCGACGTTCATCGGGTCATCCGGATGACCAGATGATGGGGCCGCGCCCGGCCGTCGTCAAACCTCAGTCGCCGCCCTGGCCCTTGAACTTGTCCGCCTCGTCCGCGAACAAGACGTTGAACGTGGTGAGGCTGCCGTAGGCGCCGGTGATGTAGCTCTGCAGGTCGACCTTCTCGTCCTCGGCCAGCTTGGAGGCGTTGATCTTCTGCTCGAGCACGCGCAGGCGGTTCCGGAGCATCACGATCTTGTGGAAGAACGTCTCGATGGGGACGGTCTTCTCCTGCAGCCCGGGCTTGCCCGGCTTGAGCACGAGCTCGCCGCCGCGCCATTTCTCGGCGGGCGCCGCCGGCGTCAGCCCACACTCCTCGCGGATCACACGGCGCAGCAGCATCTCGAGATCCATCTCGTTACCTTCCAGGTCTTCCAGGTCCTGCAACTCCTCGAGTCCCTTGACGTCGATCGCGGGGAAGGCGCGCTCGCGGTTCGACACGAGCGCGTCGTCGTCGGCGGCTGCCTGCGAGCCGGTGGCCTCGCGCCCGCGCACGAACACGCGCGGCGGCTCGGATCCGCCGGTCGCCGTGGCGCGCGCGCCGGGCGTGCGGCCGTGACGGTAGTTGTGCTGGCTGCCGCAGTAGCCGCAGATGACACGGAGGATCTCCCCCTGCTCGTCGACCGCGATCACGCGGTGATCGCGCGGCTCCTTGCACACGCGGCAGAAGTCCTCGACGGACTGACCGGCGCGGTAGCCGCTCACGGCTTCAGCTTGCCCTCGCGGAGCAGCGGCGCGAGCTCGGAGGTGCCGCCGATCAGCGTGCCGTCGACGAACACCATCGGGAAGGTGGGGAAGCCGGCCCACAGCTTGAGCGCGAGGCGCTCCTTCCACTTCGAGAGGTAGCTCCCGTACTCGAGGTACGTGAACGTCACGCCCGCCTCTTCGAGCTTCTGGCGCGCCTTCCTGACGAAGGGGTTCTGCGCCATGCCGACCACCACCACCCGATCGCGGGCGACCGCGGCGGCGACCTCTTGCACGATGGCCGGGTGAAATCGGGCGGTCACCGCGCGCGCCTCGGGTGACACCTTGTCGGCAGCCAGGACGAGCCGTTCCATGGGCGCAATCCACCGCAGCGCCGGCCGAACGGCAAGCGGGCACGGCGCCTGCCCGCATTTCACCCACGATCGACCGACGTGCACTCGGCGATCGCGCTGCGCAATGTGACGTTCGGCGTGATGATGGCCCGCCGCGGCGGCCTCGAGCGCGGTGACGTGCTCAACACGCTCGACGCGGAGACCTTCGCGCGCAAGGTCCGTCCGGCCGCATGACGAGCGGATCGATCTACTTCGCGAGCACCATCACGACGCCGCCGACGCGCTCGCTGCGGTAGCCGCGCGCTCGCAGGATGGCGTCGAGCGCCTCGTCCCACGGTACGCCCTTCAGCCGCATGGTCACCTTGCCGGTCACGCCGTCGGAGACCACCACGTTGACGCCGGCGAGCTCGCCGATGAGGCGACAGACGTTGGGCAGATCGGCGTCGACCAGATCGAGATCGACGCGCTTGCCGTGATGCACCTGCGTGGGTGCGTCGCTGCCGAGCGACACCGGAGCCTTCGCGGCGGGCGCGAGGGTGACGCTGGTCTGCGGACGCGACGAGCCCTCGGCCCACGCCGGCACGGCCACGCCGGCGGGCGAGGAGGCGACCGGCGGGTTCGCCTCGGCACACGCCGCGAGACACGCCGCGAGGCACGCCGCGAGGCACGCGGCGAGGCAGGCGGACATGCAGGAGATGGCTGTGCGCAACGCCCCGCAGTCTAGCAGCCGATCACTCCTTGAACTCGGCGGCCGAGAGCCCGTGCCTCTTGAGCAGCTCGTAGAAGTCGGTGCGGTTGCGGCCGGCCGCTCGCGACGCGGCGGTGACGTTGCCGCCCGAGCGGCGCAGGATCTCGACGAGGTACGCCCGCTCGAACGCGTCGCGCGCCTCCTTCAGCGGCGGCAACTCCGGATCGCGCAGCGGCGCCAGCGCGACGTCGAGCCACGAGCGCGGCGCGTCGGCCGTCGCGGAGGGACGCGGCGCGCCGCTCTCGACGAGCAGCGACGCGAAGTGCTCGGCGCGGAGATCGTCGGAAGGCGCGAGGAGGAGCGCCGCCTCCATCACGTTGGTCAGCTCGCGGACGTTGCCGGGCCAGGAGTGCGAGAGCAGCGCGTCGATCGCGCTCTTGCCGAGGCGCGGCACCGGACGGTGGTGGCGCGCGGCCGCGCGCTCGAGGAACACCTCGGCGAGCAGCGGCACGTCCTCCCTGCGCTCGCGGAGCGCCGGCAGGTGCAGCGGCACGACGTGGAGGCGGAAGTAGAGATCGTCGCGGAAGCGACCGGCGCTCACCTCGGCGCGCAGGTCGCGGTTGGTCGCCGCGATGACGCGCACGTCGGCCTCGCGCTCGGTCGTCGACCCCACGGGGATGTACCGCTTCTCCTGCAGCACGCGCAGCAGCTTGGCCTGCACCTCGGGCGACGCGTCGCCGATCTCGTCGAGGAAGAGCGTCGAGCCGGCGGCGGCGGCGAAGAGGCCGTCGCGGTCCTTGGTCGCGCCGGTGAAGGCGCCGCGGGTGTGGCCGAACAGCTCGCTCTCGAGGAGCTCGCGGGGAATGGCCGCGCAGTTCACCGCGACGAACGGGCGCGCCTGGCGCGGAGACAGGGCGTGGAGCGCGCGGGCGGCGAGCTCCTTGCCGGTGCCCGACTCGCCGGTGACCAGCACGGTGACGTCGGTGGCGGCGACCCGCTCGATGACCTCGCGCGCGCGGGCCACCGCCTCGCTGGTCCCGAGCATGTGGTGATCGTCGGTCACCCCGACGATGCGCCGCAGGCCGGCGACCTCCTTGCGCAGCGAGCCGTTCTCGACGGCGTGCGCGAGGCGCTGCAGCAGCTCGTGATCGTGGAACGGCTTGGTGAGGAACCCGTACGCGCCGCGCTGCATCGCCTCGACCGCCGTCTCGATCGTGCCGTGCGCGGTCATCATGATGACCGGGAGATCCGGCGTGCGCGCGCGCACCGACGCGAGCACGTCGAGCCCCGTCGCGTCGGGCAGGCGCAGATCGAGGATCATCGCGTCGAACGCGGTGCGGGCGAGGAGCTCGAGCCCCTCCTTCGCGGTGCCCGCGGTGTCCACGCGATAGCCGCGCCCTTCGAGGCGCATCGACAAGAGCGTGCAGAGCTCGCTGTCGTCGTCGAGGAGGAGGACGCGCGGTTTCATCGTAGGGGGATCCATACCGCGAACGTGCTGCCCGTGGGACCCGATTCCGCGAGCTGCAGATCGCCGCCGTGCGCACGGACGACCTCGCGCGCGAGCGCCAGGCCGAGCCCCACGCCCACGCCGCGCCGCCCGGGGACCTCGCGCGTGGTGAACGGATCGAAGATCGTGTCGCGGATCTCCTCTGGAATACCGGGACCGTCGTCACGGACGCGCACGCAGACCCAGGTGCCCTCGGCGCCGTCGGGCCCGCGCGGGTGCAGCGCGCGCTCGACGTGGACGACCTGGCCCGCGCGCGAGATGGACACCGCGTTGCGGACGAGGTTGGCGAACGCGCGCTCGAGGAGCGGCGCGTCGAGCACGGCGGGCGGCGCGGCGCCCTCCATCGCGAGCTCGACGCGGACGTCGCGCGACGCGGCGTCGCCGCTCTCCTCGGCCACCGCGACGCGCAGCGCGCCGTCGATCGATTGCTTGTCGCTCGGGTGCAGCAGCGTCCCCGCGCGAAGGCGGGACAGATCGAGCAGCGTCGTCACGAGCCGGATCTCGGCTTCGCAGGAGCGCCGGGCGATGTCCACGACCGCGCGCTGCCGGTCGGTGAGCGGGCCGGCGGTGCCGTCGGACATCAGCGCGAGCGCCTCGCGGATCTTGCCGAGCGGCGTGCGCATCTCGTGGGAGACGGAGGCGAGGAACTGCTGCTTGAGCGCGTCGAGCTCGGCGAGGTGCGCGCGCATGCGGTCGAGATCGCGCGAGAGCTCGGTGACCTCGAGCGGCCCCGTCGCGGGTGGGATCGGCGCGAAATCTCCCTGTCCGACGCGGCGCGCGGCCGACGCGAGCTCGGCGAGGGGCAGGGTGACCCCGTGCGCGATGCGCCGCGAGAGGTAGAGCGCCGCGAGCAACGCGAACGCCCCGGCCGTGACGCCGGCGAGGATCGCGCGGGTGCCGGCGCGCGCGATCGCGTCCTCCTTCTGCTCGAGGGTCTGGTGGAGCTGATAGACCCGGGCGATCCACGAGTCGGTCAGCTGCTCGTCGAGCCGCAGCCGCGCGCGGCGTGAGCCTTGCGCCCGAAGCTGCGTGCAGGTGTCGCCGCGCATCAGGTCGTCGGCGAGGTTCAGGTAACGGGACACCGCCTCGCGGATCGGCGCCGACGCGGCGGCGCCTTTGGTGCGCAGCTTCTCCTCGAGCGCGGCCCTCGGCGCGAGGAACGTCGCCTCCACGATCGGCTCCGCGGTGCCGCCCTCGCACGCCTCGATGCCGTGGCGCGCCGCGACCTCGATCGCCCAGCCCGCGCGGTAGAGGTCCTCCTCCTCGTCGATCGTCGCGAGGTCGCGCTCCCGCACGTCGCGGACCTGACCGCGCATGTCGACGAGCGCGAACAGGTTGAGGACGAGCGCCGACACCAGACACGCAGCGAGCGTGACGTGCGAGAACATCAGCCGGGTGAGCAGGCGCATGGACGCGATTTGCGGCCGCGTCGCGCCGTCACGCAAGCGCAACCGCGCTGTCGGTCCAGACCGACACCGTCCGCCGCGACCGACGCCCCCAGCCGACAGACCGCCGTCGCTTCGCTGAAAGTGGCGAGAATTTCCGGTCGAACGGTCGGGCACGACTCTTGAAGAAACCTCGCCACCGATGGCTTCCGAGTCGTTCTGGCGCGACCGCGCTCGCGCAACGTTCCGTTCCTACAGGGAGATGATCTCTCCCGCGACGCTGCCCGCCGATGTGTCCGCGGGCATCACGGTGGCGCTCGTCGCGCTCCCGCTGAACCTGGCCCTGGCCATCGCCTGTGGAGTCCCGGCCGCCGTCGGCGTCGTCACGGCCGTGGTCGCGGGAGTCGTCGCGGCCCTGACCGGCGGCTCGCACCTCGCGGTGACCGGTCCGGCCGCTGCGATGGTGCCGCTCTGCTACGAGATCGTGCAGCGGCACGGCGCCCGAGGGCTGGTCGTCGCCGCGTTCCTCGCCGGCGCCATGCAGGTGGCGCTCGGCCTCGCGCGCATCGGACGCCTCGTGCAGTCGATCCCGGTGTCGGTCGTCGCCGGCTTCATGTCCGGCATCGGCCTCCTGATCCTCGGCGGTCAGCTGCCGCGGATGCTCGGCCTGCCCACCGAGATCAAGACGCTCGCCGCGGTCGCCAAGGACCCCGCGCTGCTCGGTGCGGCGCGGCCGGCGGCGATCCTCGTCGGGGCCGCGGTGCTCGCCGGCATGCTGCTCTTGCCGCGCATCTCCAAGAAGCTCCCCGCGGCGCTCCTCGCGCTCGCCGGCGCGACGGTCGCGGTCGTCGCCTTCGGCGTCGCGATGCCGTCGGTCGGCGCGATCCCGCGAGGGATCCCGGCGCCGCAGCTGCCGCCCGTCTTCTCGGTCGATCTGGTGGCGATCCTGCCCGAGGCCTTCGCCCTGACGGCGCTCGCCTCGATCGAGTCGCTGCTCTCCGCGGTCGCGGTCGACGCGATGGCCAAGACCCCGCGGCACAACAGCGATCAGGAGCTGGTCGGGCAGGGGCTCGCCAACATGGTCTCGGCGCTGTTCGGCGGCCTGCCGGTCACCGGCGTCATCGTGCGCTCGTCGGTCGCCGTGCAGTCGGGCGGCAAGACGCGCATGACCCCGATCGTCCACGCGGTCGCCCTCCTCGGCATCATGCTCGTCGCGGCGCCGGTGGTGGCGCGCGTCCCCATCGCCGCGCTCGCGGGCCTGCTCGTCTTCATCGGCCTGCGCCTGCTCGAGTGGCGCGAGCTCCGGAAGATGTGGTCGATCTCGCGCTTCGAGGCGTTCGTCTTCCTCGCGACGATGGCCGGCATCGTGCTGTTCGACTTCATCGACGGCGTGATGATCGGCGTGGTGCTCGCGCTGGTCCACTTCGCGCACACCCAACGGCAGCTCGGGGTGCAGACCGTCTCGGCCGACGAGCCGGGAGAGGTCGCGCGCCTGCTCGACAGCTCCGACGGAGAGCCGACGCACGTCTCCGTGGTGCGCATCGAGGGCCCGATCTTCTTCGTCTCGCACACCGGCCTCGAGGAGCTCGCCACCCGTGACGATCTCCCGCAGCACCTCGTGTTCGATCTCGCGGGGGTGCCGCTGATCGACGTCACCGGCCTCGAGACGCTGCGCGCCCAGATCGACCGGCTGGCCGACCGCGGCACGCGCGTCCTCATCGCGCGCGCCAGCGAGCCCGTCCTGCAGCGCCTCGAGCGCGCCGGCGTGCCGAACATGCTCTTCGGCGAGCGCACCTACCCGAGCGTGACCGAGGCGCTCGCGGCGATCGGTCCGATCCCGCAGAGGCCGCCGCGCCCCTCGCCGCCGCTTCGCACGACGCGTCCGTCGATCGCCACCGCCTGAGAACCTCCGCAGGGAAGATCATGATGAACCGGCTCCCCCGTCCCCCCGCCAGCAAGCTGCTCGAGGGCAACCTGCGCTTCCAGAAGTGGTTCCGCGAAGACCGCGAGACGTTCGCGCGGCTGCTCGCCAAGCAGCAGCCGCGGGCGTTCTACATCGGGTGCTCCGACTCGCGCGTGGTGCCGAACTTCATCCTCGACGCCGCGCCCGGCGAGGTGTTCGTCGCGCGCAACGTGGGCGCGATCGTGCCGCCGCCGTGCGATCCGCTCGGCATGAGCATCGGCGCGGCGCTCGAGTTCGCGATCGAGAGCCTCGGCGTCCCCGAGCTGATCGTGTGCGGCCACGACAGCTGCGGCGCGCTCGCCGGCATCGCCGAGGGGCAGGTGAGCCTCAAGTCCAATCTCGGGTTCTGGCTGAAGCGCGGGCTCGACAGCGTGCGCGATCTCGGCGAGCTCGGGTCGATCCCCATGCGCGATCTCGTCGAACGCTTCGTCGCGGCGCAGCACCGCAACCTCCTGCAGTTCGAGGTCGTCGAGCGCGCGATCGCCGAGGGGCGCATCGTCGTGCACGCGTGGGTCTACGATCCGGCCACCGGTCGCATCCGCGCGATGGCCGCCGACGGCGTCTTCCACGAGGTCATCGGCGAGGACGGCCCGGCCCCGGATCTCGCGGCCGAGTAGGGCGCGCGAACACCACGCAGCAGAACCCGGCGCGCGTCCGTCGCGCGACGACGTGCAGACCGCACGAGCACAGCGCGTCGACGACGCGTGGGCGCGAGTCGGTCCCGAACCCGGAGACGATCAGCCGGCCGCCTCCGTCGACCCGCGCGGCGAGCTCCGCCGCGAGCGCGAGCAGCGGCTCGAGGTAGAGGTTCGCCACCACGACGTCGAAGCGCGCGCGCGGCAGGGCCGCGCGGACCGTCGCGCGCACGCCGTTGGCCGCGAGGCCGGTGCGCGCCGCGTGCCGCGCCAGCGGATCGACGTCGGTGGCGACGACCTCGCGCGCCCCGAGCCGGGCCGCGCAGAGGGCGAGGATGCCGGTGCCGGTGCCGACGTCGAGCACCCGCGCGCCCCCGGACACGTGACGCTCGAGCGCCTCGACGCACAGCACGGTCGTCGGGTGCAGCCCGTCGCCGAACCCGAGCGCCGCATCGACGCGCAGCGCCACCCGCGCCCCGCGCGGCGCCTCGTCGTCCAGCCCGATCACGACGAAGCGATCGCCGATCTCCTGCGGGCGGGGAGGGGGCAGCCAGGTGGCCTCGATCACCCGCGACGCGACGCGGGCGTCGCGCACCGTGGAGAGGCGCCCGCGCACCGCCCGCACGGTCACCGCCCGCGCGCGCTCGCTCGTCCACCACACGATCTGCACGCGCCCGCGCGGCGCCCCGGTGTCGGCGTCCCGCACCTCGATGCCCTGCGCGCCCGCGCCGTACGCGACCCGCTCCGCCGCGTCGCGCGCGCCCGCGGGGACGTCGACCACGATCTCGGCCAGCCGGCTCATGCGGTGAAGAAGGTACGCGCGCTGCGGCCGGTCAGGGCGCGGGAGGGAAGCTCCGCCGCTCGTCGCCGAGCGGTCGCTCGCCGCGCGCCTTCTCGGCCGCCTCGTCCGCGATCGCGTGCGCGAGCTCCGTGAGGTGATCGGCCGCGTGCGACGCGAAAGCCGCCGCGTCGCGCGGCTCGCCGAGCATCCGCTGGATGGAGTTCATCAGCTTCTGCGCCGCCCTACGTACGGGGTCTTCGTGCATGCGCGGATGGTACGCGCGCGGCCGCCGAGCGGCGAAGAAGGGCGACGCGGGCGCCGCTCGAGGGCGGGGCGGCGCGGTCGCGGCGCGTCGGGGCAGGGCGCCCGAGCGTGTATCTTGGCGCGGTGGGCAGCTGGCAAATCGAGATGCTCTGGCGGTGCAGCTCGTGCGCGCACCGCAACCGCGGGCGAGAGCTGATCTGCGGCCGCTGCGGGAGCCCCAAGGACGGCTCCGAGACCTACGAGATGCCGGACGACACGTCGCGCGAGGCGGCGGTCGAAGACCGCGCGCTCCTCCAGATCGCGACGGCCGGCGAGAACTGGCGCTGCGCGTTCTGCGGCAGCGACCAGCGCGCGCTCGACGGATCGTGCGCTCGATGCGGCGCGGGAAGGGCACCGAACGCCGTCGAGCCGATGCCGCCGCGACGCACCGAGCCGTCGCTGACGCGCATCGCGCTGCAGACGCTGCTCGCGGCGGCCGCGCCGTTCGTCATCGTCGGCGTGCCGCTGGCGATCTGGGGTGCCTACAAGGCGCGCGAGGAGCGGCGCGAGGCGTACGCGGAGGTCGAGGGGACGGTCACCGCGATCCGATGGAGCTACGACGGGACGGTGGAGCGCCACCTGCCGGTGGTGCGCGAGGGCTTCGCGGAGTCGAAGCCGTCCGACGCGACCGATGTGAAGCTGCTCGGCGATCGGGTGCACCACCACGACAGCGTCCAGGTTGGCACCAAGACCGTGACGTACGACGAGAAGGTCTCCGACGGCACCACGACCGAGAGCACGACCGTGCGCGAGGCCTGCGGTCAGACGTGCACCTCGAAGGCGCCGTCGTGCAGACGCGTGTGCAAGTCCAACAAGAACGGCTTCGCGACCTGCGACGACGTATGCACCGGCGGCGGCCAGACCTGCTCGACGAAGTACTGCGACAAGACCGTGTCCAAGCAGGTCCCGCGCTACAAGACGGTCACCAAGACGAAGGTCGTCGGTGTCTACCAGCAGGTCCCGCGCTACGCGCCGTTCTACGTCTGGCGCCAGATGGCGTGGGTGCCCTTCGTGCGCGCCTCGGTGAGCGGCGACGGCAACGTCGCGCGGCCTTTGAAGGCCGAGCAGATCGGAGCGAGCGACGCCGGCCTCTCCGGAGACGCGGGCCTCGCCAAAGACGCCGCCCCCACGAGGTTCCTCTCCTCACCCGGCGAGTTCACCGTGCACTTCCGCTACCCCGGCGCGACGTCGACGACCTGCGCGGTGAAGCTCCCCGACGCCGCGTCGCTCCGCGCCTTCGCGGTCGGCACCAAACGCAAGCTCGCGGTCTCCCACGGCCAGTGCACGATCCTCGGCCCGCTCGTCACCGACCCCTTGCCCCCCGAGACGCCCGGCACCCCGACCATCGTGACGCACGACCTCTCCCCAACCCTCGCCCCCCCCGACGCCGCCCTCTCCCCGGCAGCCGTCGCCCCGGACGCGTCTTCCGACGTCGCAGCCGACTGATCCGCGGTCGTTTCGCGAGCGTGGGTCCGGCCCCGCCGAAGCCCGGTGGTCGAGGCTCGAGAAACGAGCTCTGCTCCGAGCTCGACCTTCGATCCACCTGTGCGAGCAAACGCAGCCTCGGTCCCCGAAGGCACTCGTCGCCCGCCTCGACGAGCGCGAGTGCTTCGACGTCTTCCGAAGCGCGTCCGAATTGGATGACGATGCTCTAAGCGGACTCGCGCGCTGCGCACAGCCACGGTACTCTTGGCGGTGATGACCCCGGGGGATCTCGTCTACTGTCGCCCCAACCCCTTCGTCGAGGACGAGCACGAAGGCCTCGCGATCTTCGTACGCGTTACGGACCCCGAGCCTAGTGGCGGCGACCGGCTGATTTTTCTGTCGTCCGGACACAAGGTTGTGGTGACCCGAACTCGGCTTATGCCGTTCGAGAGCGATGCGGACGTCGAACAAGTGCGGCGGCTCCGCGAGCTGTACGCGAAATCAGGAACGTAGCGCCTGCACGATCAGCAGCGACTCCCACGTCTCGGGGCAGTGCTTCTGTAGCTCGCTGAGCCAGATGCGGACGATGCCTTCTGCCTTGTCCATCGCGCGCCTTGAACATCCTGTGCGCCTGGAACCTCGAGAGGCAGATCGCGCGCGCGAGCTCGGTGACCGAGTAGCAGGCCTTCAGCGGCACCCCCGGGCTCGGCGCGGCTTGCACTGCGCGTACTCGCGGACCGCCTCGGCGAGCAGCGCCTGCGATTGCGCGCCGACCAAGGCGATCGACTCCCGGGCCTTCGCCTTCGACTCGGCGCTGCCGGGCTAGCGGTCGCTGCACAGGCTCTCGGCACGGGCTACCGGGCGATGAACGGGCTACGATCGCCCCAGGTTCTCCGGAGGGTTTGCCACAGGTCGTTTACTGGCCAGAGGTTCCGTGGTAGCCCCATGAGCAGGGGGTGCCGAAGTGAACGAGCAGGCCGTTCGGAGGGCGATTTCCTCGCACAAGAGCGTCGCGGACCCCTTCCGCCGCGATCCGCGGATCGTCCTGGCCGCGGCGCGGCGGCGCCACCTCCACCGCGCGCCGCTAGGTTGGGCTGAGCTCGGCCAACCGGCCCGAGACCTGCGCGAGCTGCGAGACGTCGCCAGGCGCTCCGCGTGGTGGGACACGAGCGCCCTCGCGATGCCGGACCCGGTCGAGGTCTACTTCCACGCCGCGCTTATCGGCTATCGAGTCGACGACAGCTCGTTCTACAGCACGCGGAAGCCGAGCCACACCGAGCGCGAGGCGTTTCAGATCGCGAAGGAGATGCTGCTTGAGCCGCAGCCGTCGCTCTGGGTCGACCGGCTCGACATGCCGATGTTCGACTCGCTACGCGAGCGCGTGTGCGCGCTGACACCCTACTTCGTCGTCCCCGATCCGCAGAATCGCCCGCACCTGATCCGCCAGTTCTGGGTGGTAGCGACGGGCCCCGACACCGTTCGGTGGCTCGCGCTCGAGGTCGACAGTGAGTCGCGGCAGACGGAGGAGATGCGGGCTAGCGACCGGGCACTCGACGCGTCGCTCGACGCGGAGGGCGTCGAGGTCTACCGGCTCGCGGGCTGGTGGTTCCGGATCGACCCGTACCGCGCGATCGTCGAGTTCTTCCGAGCGGCGGGGCTCCTGCGGCGCGACGCCCGCATGCACGGTGAGGAGCGTCTCCGCACCATCAACGACTACATCTGCGAGTGTTGCGGCAATCCGATGGACCGGAGCGAGGCGCACTCGATTCAGGACGTCCTCCACGACGACAGTGAGTTCACCGTGCATTACGACTGCGTCGGTGAGTTGCAGCGCGGGGAGGGGATGCCGGCAGGAGAGCGGCGCCGCATCGCATAGCGGTCACGTCCACGCCACCAGGAGTTTGCAGTCATGGGGAAGGCGACCCATCAGTTCATTGAGATCGACGCCCGCGCGGTCGACCGCCAGCGCGCGGTCGAGCTCGTCACGCACGCGATGCGGCGAAGCGGCTACACTGGGTCGATCAACCAGGCAAAGAGGCAACCGGCTCCGGCGGGCCGAACGTTACGCGACGGGCGTTCGGCGCTGAGCCTCTTCGACTACCTGGTCGACTACGCAATGGGAACGGGCGTGGTCGAGGAACTCGACTGCAAGGCGTGGCAGAAGGACGACCGCTTCGGCGAGATCGGGATCGCGAGGGACGTGCGTGGCGGCGCGATCGCGCTCGGATCCGGCGGACACGCGTTGCCGGCGTTGGAGGGCCCTGGCTGCGCGACCTACGCGGTCGTCTCCGAGATCGCCAAGGACGTGCTGCACTACCGAGCCGAGGCCGAGCGCAGTTCATCGACTCCGTTCTGGGAGTGCTTCCGCGCGGTCCGGTCGTACCTGTCCGCGTGCATCTCGCTCGTCGACGCCTTCCTGAACCGACTCGCGTGGTACGTGCTGCAGGAGCGGTCCGCCGCGCTGTCGCCCGCCGAGCTGAAGACGCTCAACGAGTTCCGCAGGAAGAAGTTGCACGAGAAAGTTGACGCGCTTTTCCCGATCGCGAACGGCCGGGCGTTCCCGCGAGCGACCAGCGCGGGCTGGGCCTCGTTCGACCGCCTCAAGGGGTGGCGAAACAGCTATATCCACGTCAACGAGCCGGGCTTCGCCTTCGAGGTCGAGTCCGCGGTCGCGTGGCTGAACGAGTGCCGAGTCGGGGTCGGCGGACTGCTCCACGAGATGAACGCGCACCTCGGCGTTCACCCGCACCCGTCGGTGCTCGCGGTGAAGCACGCGCCGCTCGCGCGGTTCGTCGAGGCGCCGTTTTGGCCTGCGCAAGACTCGACGCCCTCGACGAGTCCCGCGATCACGGTCAGCCAGTCGGGGAAGGCGTAGCCCGAGTGCTCCGCGGCGGTCATCGCGACGTTCAGCAGATATGTCTGGAAGGTCACCAGATCACCGCTGCCCTCGAGCACAATCCCGAGTACGGCCAGAAGTTCTGCCGGCAGTGCGGTGCTGAGACGATTACGACGTGCCCAAGCTGCAAGGCTCCCATTGCCGGCGCTTGGCACCACCCGCAGATCATCGCGCCGCTGCGCGCTTCCATCCCCGAACACTGCATCAACTGCGGCGGCACGTTCCCTTGGACCGGTAAGCGACGCGATGCCGCGGCGTCGCTCCAGATCGACGCGAGCCTGCGTCGCGTCTTCGACCGCTTCCACGCGGTCCAAATGCAGCTACGACACCGCAACGGCGGCCGCCAAACGTTGCTCATCGAGGACGAGTACGACGTCCAGGACCTGCTTCATGGCCTACTGAAGGTCTTCTTCGACGACGTCCGGCCGGAGGACGTCTGCCCAACGTACGGATCGGGGACGACTCGCGTCGACTTCTTCCTGAAGAGGGAGGAGACGTTCGTGGAGGTGAAGAAGACGCGGAAGGGGCTGGCTGCGAAGGAGGTCGTCGACGAGCTCCTCATCGACGTCGGCCGCTATCAGGCGCGCCCTGACTGCAAGCGCCTCTACTGCTTCGTATACGACCCCGAGGGCCGCATCCCGAACCCTCAGGCCATCGAGGGGGATCTGACGAAGAAGCAGGGCGAGGTGGACGTCGTTGTGATCGTCCGCCCCAAGCACTGACTGATCGGCGAGGTCGCCACGCGCTGCAGGCGTCGGGGCGTCGGAAGGCGTTCGAAGAGCAACGGCTACCCTTGTGTTGTGAGCTCGGCGCGCCTTCTGCGTCGGCCGACCAACGAAAGGGAAACTGCCTTGAACACAGAACACGAGACTCAGACCCTCGTCGGCGTCCTCCGCGTCGTCGTCGACGTCTGCGCCGCGTTCCAGCCCAAGCTGGCCGAGTTCCTGGAGCGAGCGGGCCCGGGCCCCGCGCTCGCCGCCGTGGAGGAGCGCGCGCGGCCGGTCGCGACGGCGCTTGGAAAGCGCGCCGCCGAGGTGCTGCCGACGGCACTTCAGTTCGCGCGGGTCGTCCTGGAGGGGCCGGTCTTCGCCGACCCCGTCCTGCCGCCCTCGCGCCACCGGCCGTAGTGCTGGATGAGCCACTGCACGATCGTCGCCAGCGCCAGGGCGGCGATGAGGCCAACGGGGATGGAGATCTTCCTCGAGAGCTGGTCGCCCGGCCGTGTCGGCGCTCGCCTTGAACTCGGCTGCGCGCGTCGGCAACATGGGGCCATCGAAGAGCAGGCTCGATCGGCTTCCGAAGCCCAGACGGCGCGCGCCCCGCACGTCACGATGAGAACGACACCCTTACTTTAGGCCCCGAACCCTCTTCTTGAGGCGGGCGACCAATACTGCATCCGGCGACGAACCCGCGAGTGTCGCATTCAGCTGGTCCACCCACTTCGCCAGCGGACCGTTCTTTTGCCCGGGGTGACCAGGCAAATGATGGCCGGGCCGCTCGCGACAGCCCTCAAGACTAGGGCGATCAAGAAGCGCGGACAGCGCCGAGGGACGACGTACTACGCGGCGTGACGTCGTCGTCGTCGTAATCGTCGAGGGGTCGGCCGTCGCGAGCTGAGTGACGGACCGTGCGCGTCGCCAACCGGCCGCTATCATTCGGCGCCATGAGCGCCCGCGCTTCCATTAGTCGGATCACGACGACGATCTCTGACCTCCTCGACCCAGGCGACGTGCGCCGCATCGCAGGTCACCTATACGAGGACAACCTGCCTCGAACCGGCAACGGCGGGCGCATGGCCGACGCGCTGCTCGGGTCCATGGAGCAGGCGGGCCACAGAACGACCAGAAACTCGACGCTCGACGCGATTGTCGGAGCGGCCTACACGCGCTGGCTCGGTGATCCATCGATCGACTTCTCGGAAGAGGCCGCGCTAACGGTTCTGCGCGAGATGAAGGCGTTGCGACTCGACGTCTCGGGGCTGTCCACGTGGCCCGAGGAAGTGAGGCGGCGCGGGACGCGACGCACGGAACCAGTGGTGCCGCGCGCGGAAGACGACGTCGGGCGTCGCCAACGGCTCTTCGACTCGTTGCCCCTGGTCCCCGCGGTGAAGGTCGCTGCGGTCCGCACCGCCTTCATCGACGGCCACCGTGGGAACGCTTTATTCGCGGCAATCGGCGTCCTGACGACGGAGCTTCGACGACGGTCGGGCAGCGTCGAGGACGGGCGCGACTTGGCGACCTTCGCGCTCACGACCAACGGCCTCAGGAGGAACCCTCCGGTGGAACCTCCGGTGAAGGTGAACGCCCTCTCGAACGAGAACGAGAGGGGAGAGCAAGAGGGCGTGATGTACCTCGCGATGGGACTGTACGGCGCGATCCGAAATCCCAACAACCACTACCACGGCGCTGCCCTCGACGACGCCAAGGCCATCGAAGCGATCGCGCTCGTGAGCCTGTTGCTTCGGTACCTTCCGACCATGCCCTAGACGGCCAGGCGCGGTCGATGAGGTGCTTGTCGTTCCACGCTGGAGATTGTCCGCGCGGTATTCGTACTCCTCGATGAGGTCTTCGAGGGAAGTCGGACATGTAGATGCGCACCTCGTTCGCGTCGCCGAAGTAGTCGTCTGTTTCGGCTTGCTGCCAGTAGAAGCATCTGCTCGGCCGCAGCCATCGACAGATCGCGACGAGCGTCGGGGTGAGCCCCGGCGGCGTGAGCGGGACGTTGAAGCGCGCGGAGCTGGTCGGGATCGACTGGGCGACGTCGCAGACGATGACGGAGGACGAGATCGAGCAGCGGCTGTACGGGCCGAAGCTCCACGCGCGCGCCGAGCGACCGATGCCCGACGCCGCGGCGATGCATCTCGAGCTGCGCCGCCCTGGCGTGACCCTGCAACTGCTC
>JACPFM010000009.1 GCA_016182965.1 Deltaproteobacteria bacterium
CGCCGGCTGCCGCGGCGCCGGCTGCCGCGGCGCCTGCTCCGACCGCCACGCCGGCGGCTCCGGCGAAGAAGCCGGCAGCCTCGGAGAAGGTCGGGTCGTGCGGCGCCGGCTCCTGCGGCGGAAAGAGCAAGAAGGCCGGGAGCTGATCGGGGTCGATCGGGCGGGGCGCCGCGCGGGCCCCGCCAGCGGTCGATCTTCAGTGCGTCCCCGCCGCCCGGCGCAGGAGAGCAGGACGAGCGCGAGCGCCACGGAGCTCCGCGGCCTCAGTACTGCAGGTACCTCTGCTCCCATTCGAAATCCGCCGACGAGTCGCCGATGCCGGCGACGTGAAGCGTCATCTTCGTCGTGCCCGGTCCGAGCACGGGCGCGCCCGAAGGCGTCTGGCTCGGTACGGTGAGATAGCCCTTGCCGTGGTGATCGCCGGCGAAGACGCCGCTGCCATCCCACGTCAACCCGCTGTCGACCCGAATGCGGTCCGTCGCGAGATACGATCCCTTCATCGGATCCGTGTCGGGGATCGCCGAGTGATCGCTGAGGATGATCGTGAACAGCAGATCGCTCGGCGGCGCGGTCATCATGGGATTGCAGAACACGACCGCCACCTCGGTTCCACCGAGCGCCACGACCCTTCCGAGTTCGAACGAGGTGAGCCCGTGCGCGCCCGGCTCCGTCGCGCCGGGACACGCTGCGCTCGGCACGATCTGCTCCGCGGTGTCGGGACCGGCGTCCGCGTCCGAATGCGCATGCGAATGAGATGCGCTCGCGCAACTGACCGATATGGCTGACACGAACGGCACGGCGAGCCACGACACGCGCATGACATCGACTTCCTGCCGTTCCGGTCCCTCGAGCGTCCTTCGGGGGTTACCCGACACGCGCGGGACGTGTCGGGCAACCCCTCGGGACTGGCGTCGCGACGCTGCGCGCGACGCCAAGCCTCACGTGCTCGGGCCGCCGAAACGGCCGTCGACCCGAGCGCGTCTTTCGAGACGTTACGGCGTCTTGACGCCGACCTTCGCGTGCAGCGCCGCCTGCTCCTTGAGCGGCGCGCCGTGCAGCCCGTTGTGATCGGAGAGGACCTCGCCCGTCCAGTCGGCGTTGTACTTCACGAAGGCGCCGGAGTGCGTGCTGCCGCCCGACGGCATCGGGATGCTCCCGCTGACCGTGTTGGTCTTCATGTCGTAGATGGCGACCTTGAAGCTCGAGTTGCAGCTCAACCAGAGCTCGTTCGTCGACGACACTGGGTGCAGCGTGGCGTGATCGCCGCGGATGCAGTCGGTCGGGAACACGTTCATCGGCCTGTCGGTCGTCTCCATGATCATGGTGTCGACGAGGCCGATCTCCTTGCCCTGGTTGTGCGAGCCCTCGCCCTTGCCGACGGCGTAGATGATCTTGCCGTCCCAGCTGAGCCTGAGCCCATACGGTCCCTCGACGCCGGCGCGCGACTCGCCGATCTCCTTGTAGGTCGCGCGGTCGTACTTCACGATCACGCTCGAATGGCCCCCGCTGGCGTAGGCCCAACGGTTGTCGGCCGAGAAGTCGATCCACACCGGCGTGCTGTCGTGGATCGGCAGCATCTTCTTGAGCTTCCAGGCCTCGGCGTCCGCGACCATCACGATGTTGTCCTTGAGCTCGGACGCGACGTCCTGGCGCCAACGACCGCTCGCCCACATCTCCTTGCCGGTCGGATCGATGAAGTAGAGATATCCCTCCATCCCGAGATCGGTGAAGTCCATCCCGCCGACGACCTTGTTGTCGTCCTTGGGATCGAGCACGAACGGAGGCTGCGCCCACCCGTAGAGGAGCGCGCGCCCGTTCCCCTTGGAGTCGGTGAACGCGCTCGCGTGGTGCGGCCGGCCGCGCGTGGCCAGCATCTTGTCGAGCTTCCCCGTCTTGGCGTTGATGATCAGGAACCGTCCCCTGGTCGGGCCGTCGCCTGTCGGGAGGTAGATCCACTTGCCGTCGGGGGAGACGCCGAGACCGTGCGGCTCGAACGGATCGGCCCACTTCAGGTCGAACGCGCGATACACGAGCACCTCGTGAGTCGCCGCGTCGATGACGGTGTAGCCGGGGAGCTTCACGCCGCCGAGCGCGCCGCCGTAGCCCGGTCCGACGGTGGTGATGAACACCAGCGGGTGCGCCGCAGGATCCCAGGTCGGATCACCCGACGAATCGGCGGTAGCCTCGAGCGTCACGCCGGTCTTGCGAGCGAACTGGGTCTCCCAGCCGACGCCGGCGTCGTAGCCCGAAGGCGGCGCCTGGAAGACGGGCGTCTCGACGGCGGAGTTCTGGGCGTCCGCCACGCAGAACCCCTTGTCTTCGTGGGTGCCCTTTCCGCACTTCAGCCCCGTCTCCGTGGCGGGCCCTGTCTGCGCCTTCTCCGGCTCGTCGCTGTCCCCGCACGAAGCCATCCCGACCGCCAGGGCAACGGCTCCGAGCGCTGCGGTCCAATTTGCAATCTGCTTCATGATGCGTCCTCCGTGCGAATCGCGGGCACACCTATCCCACCCGCGCCTCGCAGCACGTCCCTTCTCTGCCGGGCGCCCGACCGCGGGCGACCCTTCACGGTTGCGTCTTGAGCCAGCCGAGATACGCGACCACTGCGTCGACGTCCTTGTCCGTGATACCGGCCGGGTACTGGAGATAGCTCACCATCGGCGGCACGTTCTGCACCGCCCACAGGACAGTGTCCTTCGGCTTTCCTCGGATGTACGGTCCGACGCCGAGCTCCCCCTCTGCCCTGTTGCCGTGACAGGAGGCGCAGCCGGCGCCCTTGTCGAACGGTGCACTGAAGAAGACGGCCTTCCCGCGATCGATCAAGGCCTGCCCCGTCAGCTCCGGACCGTCGTCGGCAGTGGGGACGTCGGAGTCCCCGCCGGTCGGCGTCGTCGCCGGGTCGCCCTCGCCGACGGTCGCGCCGTCGGTCGTCACGCCCCCGTCTCCTTCGAGCGCGGATCCGAGATCGGGGAGGCACCCCATCGCGGACGCCACGATCCAACCGGAGCCAATCCACTGCGCCGTGCGCAAGCATCGCCCGCGCATCGATCCGACTGCCATCTCCGTACTCCTCTCGGCGCCCCGCGGTTCCTCACCGCGGAGTCAGCCGATCGTGAGCAAGCGCCGAGCCATCTGAACGAGCGCGACGCGCCGGCGTGATCTCTGCGCGCCCGAGCCCGACGCACCCAACCGCGCCGATTCCGATGCTGCTCTCGTCGGCGTGCGTGCACATTGCGCGGGCAATCTGCGCGTGCTCACGGTCACTGCGTGACGGTGAGCACGCCCTTCATCACGACGTAGTGACCGACGACGGTGCACACGTACGGGTAGGTGCCGGGTGCGGGCGCGGTGAAGGTCACCTCGGTGTCCGCGCCCGGCGTCGCCATCCCGGTGTGGGCGAGGACGTCGGCGTTGCCTTCGGAGGGCAGATACCCCTTGTCGGCGCCAGCCTTGAGCCCCTCCGCCGCGACCGCTGCTTCGGTGCCCGGCTTCACCAGCACCCAGTTGTGCGACATCACGGGCATCTTGGCGTTGTTGTGGAAGACCAGGTGCACCTCTTGACCGGACTTCACGGTCAGCGAAGTGAGGTTGAAGGCCATCGTGTCGCCGACGCTTTCGATCTTGAGCTCCACGACGTCCTTCTTGGGCGCCGCCGAGGGCGTGGCCGATGGCGCCGCCGCCTGCAGCTCGATCTTCGGTGGCGGCGCGGCGGTCGGCGCCGCGCTGACTACGGGCGGGGCGCCCTTCTCGGTGTCGGCCTTCCCCTTCTGGCACGCGGGGACGGATCCCGTGATGACGAGTGCTGCGATGATGTTGGCGATACGCACGATGCCTCCTCACTTGTGGAGCGTGAACGTGGCGGTGGCATCGCCGCCCTTGACCGTCACGGATTGGCTGTCCTTGGTGTCGTCGCGGTGCCACACGACGACCTGATACGTGCCCTCCGGCACGTCCTTCATGGTGAAGTGCCCCTTGCCGTCGGTGACCGCGAAGAAGCTCGAGGGCGCGACGACCACATACGCGAGCATGCCCGGGTGCAGATTGCACAGGAGCCTGTACGTGCCCGCCTTCGGGAACTCGCGGGTGCGTTTGACCCACTGCGAGATCATCCCGAGGTTGAACTTCTCGTTGTCCCACGAATAGACGTTGTGCGGGAAAGGATCGCTGTTGTTGAACGTCACCGAGCCGCCGGCGCGGATCGCCGACACGAACGGAAGGAACAACATGCCCTTCTGATCGATCGTCGCCGACGCGCCGCGCGCCTTCTCGATCGGGCCGTCTTCGAGGTAGACGACGGCGCTCGAG
Source organism: Deltaproteobacteria bacterium (assembly GCA_016182965.1). Taxonomy (GTDB): domain Bacteria; phylum Myxococcota_A; class Polyangia; order Polyangiales; family JADJMO01; genus JALHOE01. The sequence goes on from JACPFM010000009.1 coordinate 4,303, forward strand.
GCAGCCTTGTTCGCCGCGGTGGTGACGGACCCGGTGAAGGTCCAGCGCTTCGATGGATCAGCGGCGGCCGAGGCGGACGCTGAGGCGGGGGCCGAGGCGACGACGACCGGCGCCGACGACGCGGCCGGCGCGACGGACGCGACGGCGGTCCCCGTGCTCGTGGCCGTGGGTGCGGGCGGGAGCTGCTCGCCGGAGACCGTCGGGTGCGCGGACTCGGGGAGCTTCGAGCACCCGGCCGCCCAGAGCCACGGAACCGCCGTCGCCGCGAGCGCGACAAGAGGCCTGAACTGCATTGCGACGTCCTTCCTTCGTTTCGATGAATTCAAATGAACGGATCCGGCTACTGCCCCAAAGCGAACAGGCGCCCATCCGCCGCGCCGACGTACAGGGTCCCGTCGGCCGCGATCGCGATCGAAGACGTCGCGATCATGCCTTCGGTCGCGACCTCCCAGCGGAGCCGGCCCTCGCAGTCGAGGGCGTGCACCTTCCCGTCGCGCGACGCGAAGTACACGTTGGCGTCGCGATCGATCGCCGGAGACGAGTAGGAAATCGACGAGTGAGTCTCGAAGCTCCAGAGCTCGGCGCCTTCGTGCGACAGCGCGTGGAACCGCCCGTCCCGTGCGCCGATCATGACGACGCCGGGCGCGCATCCGCCGGAGCCGCCTGCGCGACCGGCCGAGATCACAGGCGACGACGCGACCGGCGACTTCGCGTCGAGCTCCCAGCGCTTCGCGCCGTCGCTCCGGAGCGCGAAGATCAGCCCTCCGTCGGTCCCGAAGACGATCGTCCCGTCGGCGGCGACCGCAGCCGACGATTGGATCTCGCTCCCCGCGTCGAACGACCAGGCGATCTCGCCGCTCGATCGAACCGCGTGCAACTTCTGTGTCGACTCGGCGCCGACGTAGACCGTCCTGCCGTCGTCGCTCAGCGCGGGAGAGGTGTGGCACTCGCCGATTTCGCGCTCGAAGCGCAGCTTCCCGTCCGGCCCGAGCGCGTACAGGTTGCCGTTGTGCCCGCAGAAGTAGACCGAGCCGTCGGGGCCGATGGTGGGCGACGAGTGGACCTCTCCGGCGACAGGGAACCGCCAGCGCTCGCTGCCGTTTGCGTTCAGCGCGAAGAGGAACGAGGTCTCCTCGCTCTCCGAAGGGACGTAGATGACGCCGTCGTCGCGAAGGGCCGCGGTCGCGTGGATGGGTCCGGTCTTCGCCGACCAGAGCTCCACACCGGCGGGCGAGAGCGCGCGGAAGCTGCCGTCGTGCGAGCCGACATAGAGCGTTCCGTCGGCGGCGACGGTCGCCGCGGCGTGAAACGCATCGGCAGCACGAAACGTCCATCGCACACGTGGTGTGGTGGAGGGCGGCGCGGCGCTGCTCCGGCCCGAGTGCCGCGCGTCGCGGAGGAACATCTGCCACGCGGCGGTCCTGCTCGGACCGCAGGCGTCGGCGCGACACTCCTCCGGCGCCGGATCGGGCGTCGCGGGGAGGCAGCCGGTCGCTGTGAGCGCCGCGATAAGGGCTACGATGCGCATCATTTCTTCACCCTCAGCGCGGCGATGCCGTGCACCCTTCCCTTACCAAGGTCGATCACGCCGAGCGTCTTCATCGAAGCGAGATCGACGACGCCCACGCCGACCGTGTCCCGGAGCGTCGTGTAGGCGCGCTTGCAGTCGGGCGAGACCGCGACGATCTGCGGCCGGCCGGGCACCGCGGCGGCGCCCGTCCGCCCGAGCGATCCGGTGTCGTACATGGCGACGGAATCGACGGTCGCGTTGGTGACGAGGAACCGATTGCCGGCGAGGGCGACGCCGTGCGCGTCCATGAGGCCCGCGGTCAGCACGCGCACCACCGAGCCCGACGCGACGTCGAGCACGTGCACGCTGTTGTCGAGCGGCTCGCTCTCGATGAGGAGCCGCTCGTCGTGGGTCAAGACGAGGCCCATCGCGCCGTGGGCCGTGCGGATCGTCGCCGTCACCTTCCGTGACGCGACGTCGACGACGGAGACCGTGCCGCTGTCGCCGTTGGAGACGTAGGCCCTGGTGCCGTCGCGCGTGAAGGCGATCTCGGTCGGGCCGTCGCCGACCTGGATCGAGGGATCGGAGACCTGGTTGGTCGCGGTGTCGATGACCGTGACGTCGTTGCTGCCGATGTTAGCCACCCAGGCGAAGCGGCCGTCGGGCGTGACCCTCGGCTGGTGCGGAGTGAGGCCCGCTTCGACCGTCGCGACGACCTGGTAGGTGCTCGTGTCGATGACCGAGACCGTCCCGTTCCTGCCCGCGGTGCTCAGGTTCGCGACGTAGGCGAGGCGACCATCCGGCGTGAACGTCACCTCGTGAGGCGACTTGCCGACGCGGATGGTCGCGAGGACGTCCGCTTCGGCCTTCCCGCCGCTCTCGCGCGGCTTCAGCACGAAGACCGAGTCGATGTCCGTGCCCTGGTTCGTGACCCAGAGCGTCCACTCCGTGGCCGTCGCGTCGCAGCCGGGCTGATCGTCGATGGGCGCGGCAGGTTCCTTCGCGCTGCATCCGAGGAGGAGCGCCGCGCAGCAGCAGGCCGATGCGAGGCGCAGACCGGGAGACGTAGTTCGGACCAACATGGCACCCTCCTTCATTCAGAGCTCCCAGCGCGCCGACATCTCGGCACGCGTGCGCGCGTAACAGGAGTAGCTGCGCGAATAGACGGGCAGACCGGACGGGTCGCGCTCCGGGCTGAAGCTCGCGCAGTCGTTCGACGTCGCGTCGACGCGACGCACGGCGAGCTCGATCCGCAGGTGCTCGCTCGCGTCCCAGCGATACACGAGGGCGACGTCGCTGCGGAAGTCCTGTCGCGTATTGGAGTAGCGTCGATCGAAGCGGTTCTCGGGGAAGGTGTAGCGCCCGGCGCCGACCTGCGCGTAGACCGCGTGCCCCTCGCCGAGCGCGACGAGCGCCGTGCCGAGCGCGTGCACCGCGCGGTACAGGAACGCCGGGCTGTTCGAGTCGTTCACCTCGTAGCGCGCGCCGAAGGTGAGCACGAGGTCGTGGACCGGAGCGGCCATGATCTCGACCGTCGAGCTCGAGCCGATGTCGTGCCGCTCGACGCCGGCGCTCAGGCCCGCGTAGTCCGCGAGCGTCACGCTCAGGTTGCCGTCGTACGCCGTCGTCGAGACCTCGTGCAGCGCGCGCAGGCGCACGCGCCGGCTCGCCCAGTGGCGAAGCTCGAGCTCGAAGTGGTGACCGCGGCTGTCGATGTTGGCGTAGCTGTTCTTCGCGGGCGCGCGACCGCCCTCGTAGCGGCCGAAGCTCTGCGTGTTCCATCGCCAGCGGCCTTCGACGATCACGCCGCCGCCGAGCGTGTAGACCCCGACGACCTTCGTTTCGAAGGCGCGAAACGACCACTCGGGCTGCTCACGGTGATGGACGAACGTCACTGACGGGGTGAGCTTGTCCGCGCGCGCGAACGACTTCTCGTAAGCGACGCCCGCCGTCGCGTCCCATCCGACGAGCTCTTTGGTCGTTCGCAGACGGGCGAGCTCGTATTTGCCGGTGGCACGAAGGCGATCGTGCCCCCCGAGGCGCACGTCGAGCCGCGCGTCGGTCGAGGGCAGCGCCGCGTAATCGGGGGGCGTCTTTGCCCCGAGCAGCGATCCGAGGAACTGACCTCTCCGCCCGAGTAGCGGGTTGTCGTCGTACGCGGCCGTCAGCTTGACCCCGACCTTCAGATCGACGTCGCGCGCGCGCTCGCCGTCCCCGGGCGGCGGCGCCGGGTGCAGCGCCGCGGCCATCCCCGCGACGATCCAGGCGGGCGCGCACGCTACCATTGGCACACCGGGCAGCCGCCCTTGGGCGTGAGCGCCCCGCCGGCGCCGTCGCGCTCGGCGAGCTCCCATCGGATGTCCTCGTGCGCGCGCACGATTGGATCGCTCTCGCGCAGGATCGTGCGCGACGTGGACGCGCCGGCGCAGCCCGCGGAAGCGAGCGCGATCAGCACGATCGCGATCGATCTAACCCGGGATGACGACGACATTGACGTATCCCGTCGCTGCGGTGCCCTGCGGCCCGCAGACTGTCACCGCGGCGCTGTAGGTCTCGGTGCAACAACCGACCGCCGGGAGTTGCCAGTCGACCGTCGATGCGGTCCCCACGATGTTGCCGGCGCCGGTGTACCAACGCCATGTGAGCGGCGCCTCGCCGGGCGGCGACGCCTCGGCGTGCACCCTGGTCGTGCATGAGCCCTCGCACTCGGTCTCTTGCACGAACATGTTCTTCTCCGCCGACACCGCGCGCAGCGTCGGCGGCGCGGCCTCCGTCGTCTCGCACGAGGTCGCTCCGGGCGGGGCGACGCAGAGGCGCAGCACGCGCGAGGGCGCGCCGTGCGCGTTGATGGCGAAGTTCACCGTGACGGCGTAGACGCCTGGCGTGCTCGGCGCCGTCCACAGGACCTCCGCCGCCGAGGAGCCTGGCTCGAGGAGGCCGTCGCAGGCCATCCATAGAAGCACCGGCGCGCCGTCGTCCTTCGAGAGCCGCGCCGGATCGCGGAGCGTCACCCGGTCGCCCGCGTGAATGAGCTTCGGGGCGACGATGCCTTCGATCAACGCCGAATTCGCGTCGAGCACGAACGGATCCGACTCCGTCTTCTCGTCGACGGGACGAAGGTCACCGAAGCAGGCGGACGCGAGGACGCCGGTGGCGGCAACGAACAACGAGCTCCTGAGCAGGCGCCTCATGGCAGTTCACTCCTCGACGCCGCCTGAGCAGACCTCATGCCGTTGCGGGCTCGCGTTCCCGGCAGCGCGTATTCAGGCGCAATCCTCGTGTCCCGCCCGGGCTCGCCGCCCGACGCGTCGGCGACGGCGGCGAGGCGCCCGGTCAATTTGCCCGAGCGATCGCGCGCCGCTGCGGAATCAGCGAAGGTACGTAGCTTGCTCGGGCATCGGCCCGATGGTGACCGATGTCAGTCGCGTCGCTGAATCGGGAGATCGCAAGATGCTAAGCCCGCTCGAAATGAAGCCGCTCGAGCGACTCATTCGTCTGCGCTGGCTCGCGTCGGCCACGGCGCTCGGCGTGCTGACGGTGGGTGTGATGGTTCATCGGGAGCTCTCGCTGCGCCCGGCGTTCGCGGTCGCGGTGCTCATTCCCCTCTCCAACGTCGTGCATCGTGCACTCGCGCGGCGGAGCGTCGCCGCGCGCCGTCTGCTGCTCGTGCAGTTCGGCGCCGATCTGATCCTGCTCACGGCGCTGCTCGGCTGCCTCGGCGGCATCGACGGTCCGGTGCTGCCGCTCTACTTGTTTCACGCGCTCCTCGCGACCGTCCTCCTCGAGAAGAAGGACGCCATCGCGATGGCGGTCAGCGCCGTCCTGCTCGCCGCGGGGCTCGCCGCGCTCCAGGTCGCGGGCGCACCGTTCCCGCTGCGAGGGATCGCGTTCGCCAGCGCGCTGATCCGCACCGGCAGGCCGGTCGCGGCGATGAGCCCCTACGTCGTCGCGCAGGTCGTGACGTTCTCGCTCGTGATCGTGGTCGCGATCGTGTTGCTGCTGCCGGTCGTCGGGGAGGCACGGGAGCAACGGGCGCAGCTGCAGGTCGCCGAGGCGCACGCGCGCGCGCAGCTCGCCGCCCTCGAGCAGCTCCTCGACAACACCGGTACCATGATGACGGTGGTCGATCGGGATCACCGCCTCGTCTGGTTCAACCGCGTCGCGAGGGAGCGTCTCCCCGCGTTGAAGATCGGCGAGGTGCGCGTCTGCTTCGATCCCGCCGAACCGATGGGGGGACCCGAGCCGCCCGAGTGCCCCTCCTGCCACGCGTTGCGCACGGGCAAGAGCTGGACGGGCGACTTCTCGATGGCCGTTCCCGGGCAGAAGCCGCGGATCTTCCGCGTGTACGCGACGCCGATCACCGACGACGAATCGGGCCCGGTCGATCGCGTCGTCGAGCTGATCATGGACGTCACCGAGGAGCGCGAGAACGAGATCAAGCTCGTCGAAGCGCGCAAGACGGCCGGCATCGCGCAGCTCGCCGCCGGGGTGGCGCACGAGATGGGGACGCCGCTCGCCTCGATCGGCGCCGGGCTTCGCAGCCTCCGCCGCGGCTGGGAGCAGTGGGCGCAGAAGGACGAGCCCGAAGGGCGACGTTTCGGCCAGATCCTCGAGGATCTCGCGGCGCAGACCACCCGCTGTCAGCGCGTCACCGAGTCGCTCCTCGGCTACTCGCGCCAGCTCAGGAGCCACCTCGAGCCCACCGAGCTCGACCGCGTCATCCGCGGTGCCATCGAAGATCTCGGTTCGCGACGAAACCTGCAGGGCACGGAGATCGTTTACGCATCTGCCGGGGCATCGGTGCCGCAGGTGCGCTGCGATCCCGATCACCTCCGGCTCGTGTTGGTGAACGTCCTCACGAACGCGTTCGACGCGGTGCGGCACGCCAATCGGACCAAAGGACGGGTGCGTGTCGACGTGAAGGTGCCCGAATCCGCAGGGTTCGCCGAGATCCAGGTCATCGACAACGGGGTGGGCATGTCGCCGGAGATCATGGAGAAGGCCTTCGATCCTTTCTTCACCACCAAGCAGGTCGGCGAGGGCTCGGGCCTCGGGCTCTCGGTGAGCCGCGGGCTGCTCGAAGACATGGGCGGGTCGCTCACGTTGCGCAGCGAGCCCGGGCGCGGCGCGATGGCCGTCCTGCGACTCGCGACCGAGGCGGCGGCGGCGAGCGGGGAGGACCAGCATGCCTGAGCCGCGGGCGCTGCGCGTCCTGCTCGTCGACGACGACGAGACGTTCCGGCGTGTCTTCGGCGGCGCGCTCGCGGAGGACGGCTTCGCCGTCGAGACCGCGTCCGACGGCGTCGACGCCCTCGAGACCATGCAACGCCGGGCGTTCGATCTCGCGCTGGTCGATCTGCGGATGGCGCGCATGGACGGCCTCGGGCTGCTCGGAGAGCTGCAGCGGCGACACCCGCAGACGGTGCCCATCGTTCTCACCGGGTTCGGCGCGGTGCCCACGACGGTCGAAGCGATGCGCCGCGGAGCGTTCGACGTCGTCTGCAAGAGCTCGCCGGTCGAGGACGTGGTGAAGGCGCTGCGCAACGCGGCCGAGCGGCGGCTCCGCACGCGCGAAGGCACCGGCCTCGAGGACTCGGTCTTCGAGCACGACTCGTTCTTCGGCATCGTCGGTCGGAGCGCCGCGATGCGCGACGTCTTCCGCACGATCGAGCGGATGCAGGCGTTCGATCGGCCGGTGCTGATCTGCGGTGAGAGCGGCACCGGCAAGGAGCTCGTCGCGCGCGCGCTGCACGCCGGCGGCCGCCGGGCGAAACGCCCGCTGATCACGGTGAACTGCGCGTCGCTTCGCGAGAACTTCGTCGAGAACGAGCTGTTCGGCCACGTGCGCGGCGCGTTCACCGGCGCGGTCGCCACCAAGCCGGGCCTGTTCGCGCTCGCCGACGGCGGCTCGCTCCTCATCGACGAGGTGGGCGAGCTGCCGGCGGGCGCGCAGGCCGCGCTCCTCCGCGTCCTCGAGACGGGGCGCTACAGGCCCATTGGCGGGCAGGACGAGGTGTGCGTCGATGTCCGGGTGATCGCGGCCACCCACCGCGATCTGCAGCGCATGGCGGAGGAAGAGCGCTTTCGCGCCGATCTCTACTATCGCCTCTGCGTCTGCAAGGTCGAGCTGCCGCCGCTGCGGAAGCGTCCCGAGGACCTCCCCTTGCTCTTGAACCACTTCCTCGACGCGTCGGCGACCGCGCGTGCGGTCGGGGCGCGCGTCGGGCCGGGCGTGCTCGGCGCGCTCCTCGCGCACGACTGGCCGGGCAACGTGCGCGAGCTGTTCAACACGCTCGAGCGCGCCGCCATCCTCGCCGACGACGGGGTGCTCGGCGTCTCGCACCTCGCGCTCGACACACGCGCGTCCGAGTCGACACCGCCTCCTCGCTCGCCGCTGCCCGCGCGCGCCGAAGCGCCGGAGCTCCCGTCGCCTGAGGGCGGCGACCCGACGCTGGAGGAGCTCGAGCGCAGCTACGTGCGCGACCTGCTGCGACGCACCGGTGGGAACGTCGCAGAGGTCGCGCGCGTGCTCGGCGTCGATCCGACGACCATCCGGCGGAAGCTCCGGCGCTGGGGCGACAGGATCTGACGCATCGTCCTACGGCGCCGAAGGATCGTGGGAGAGCCAGTCGAAGACGCCGCGGTGGGCGAGCGACTTCACGTAGCCGGTGAGCAACCACAATCGCCGCTCGCCGAACTTCGCGCGATCTGGATCGCTCAGGGCGAAGATCTGCTCATCGGTCGGGAGCGTCTGGACGAACGCGGTGACCTTCGCGCGGATCGCCGGATCGAGCTTGTCGATGTGCTTGCCGAGATCGGCGAGGCCCTCCTTGCCCACGACCACCGCGAGCCGGAAGGTCGGCATCGGCGTGCCATCGAGGCCCGTCGCGATCGTGCGATAGAGATCCGCGCCGGTCGCTCCGCTCTTGTACACGCCGCGCGTGAGGTCCGCGGGGCGGATCGGGCGCTTCCATTCGTCCGCGAGCGTCGCCGCCGCCGGACCGTCGCCTTCGCCGTAGACGCCGTGGCACTCCCAGCAGCGGAAGGTGAAGTAGAACATCCGACCGACCTCGAGGTCGGTAGCGCTCGGGGGCGGGGGCTCGGGCGGGATCGCGATCGGCGCGCGGGCCGACTCTGGCTCCGCGGCGAACCGCGGCGAGAAGCTCTCGATGTACTGCGCGATCGCCTCGATCTCGCGCGGCGACAGCAGGCTGCGCCACGCCGGCATCGTCGTGCCCGGGATGCCCTGACCGATGGTGCGGACGAGATCGGCGCGCACCGGCAGCTTGCCCGCGTCGGTCGTGCGGAACTCGTAGAGGCCGCGGGTGAAGTCGCGCGGCGCGGGGCTCCCGTAGACGTGCGCAGTCGGTCCGCGGCCGTCGCCGTGGATGCCATGGCACGTCGCGCAGCGTTGCTCGTAGAGGCGTTTTCCGTCGCTCGCTTCGGCGCCGCTCGGGCTGCTCGGCGAAGCCGGCTGCGGCGTCGAGCACGCGGGCAGCATCGCCGCCGCGGCGGACGAGAGCGTCGCCGCGGCGACCATCCATTCGATTCGCATGATCTTCTCCTGCCTCGATCCTCGCGGTGTCATCAGAAAAACACGTGCGCCATGGCGATGTACTCGGACAGGCCGTCGAGCGACCGCGACGCGGGACCCTTGCCCCAGACGTGTCGATAGAGCGCTTTCAGCTCGAGGTTCGGCATGGGGTAGACCTCGAACCCGAGCGCGACCCGCCTCATGCTGCCGGACTTCGTGTCGAGGTCCGGCTCGCGGTATTCGAAGTTGAAGGTGAGCTCGAGACCGCGCACGACGAGCACGTCGAGCTCCTGGTGCGACTGGAACGAGTAGGACTTCGAGTCTGTCTTGTTGGCGGAGAACGGCTCGAGACGTACGAGATCGGCCTCCGCGAGGTAGGTGAACCTCCCGAGCGACGCGCCGCCGAAGAGACCGGCGCGCCACAGGTTGCTCCGGCCGTCGACCGTCTTGCCGCTGGCGTCGCTCTTCACGCCCGTCTGGTTCCGGTAATACGAGCCGCCGAACATGAGGCGGAGCGGACCGAGCCGCCCGAGCGCCTCGACGCGCGCGACGAACGCCTTTCCCTTGTTGTCGTCGAGCTGTCGTTCGCCAGGCACGCCGTTGAGCAGGCCGACTTGCACGAGGAACGGCGCGATCTGAGCGCCGACCTCGACCCCCTGTTCCTTGTCGCGCGGGCCGTAGCCGATGTCCTGGCGGATCCAGAGGTTGTGGTTCTCGAGCCTCAGGCCGTACGTCGGCATGAATCGACCCGCCTTGACGTACACGGACGCCCAATCGGTCAGCGGCTTCTGATAGAGCGCGATCGCTTCGAAAGAGCCATACGCGCCCTGGTCGTAATAGAGCGTGAGGCCGTCGAACACCCTCGCCGCGACGTACAGGTCCGCCTGCATCTGAAAGAAGGTGCGGAGCCCCTCGCCAGTCTTCGGGCGCTGGTCGATGTACGCGGTGCGCGCGTCGGCCCCGAAAGCTAGCGTGTCGCCGAGATCGAGCTGGGGGGCGCGCTCGCGAGAGCCGGGGAAGCCGAGGGGGAGCCGCGTCGGTCCGTACACGTAGCGTCCATAGGCGTTGCGCATGCCGCCGCCCGACGGGTTCACGTGACACGTGGAGCAGGGCACACCTTCGCGCAGCGCGAACCGGGGGAGCGACCAGGCGGGCAGCGCGAAGAGCGAGACGACGATGAAGGCGAGGGTCGCAGCGACCGCGTGGGCGAGGCGCGTCACTTGGCGTCCTCCAGCACGATGTCGGCGCCTTCGGCGATGTGGGTGGCGTCGACGGGCAGCAGCCGACCGCTCGCCGAATAGCCGTGGGGGTCGCGCGCGGCGTTGAGCTGACCGATGTTGCGCGTGTCGGCGGGATCGACGTCGACGAGCGCGCCGACCACGTACGACCCCGGCGGCAAGTTGTCGAACGTGTATCGATACGGGAGCTGATACTGCTCGATCAGCCGCCAGGCGACGGGCGGTCCCTTGGGCGGGAAGGCGCGGTAGACCGCGATCGCGAGCGGACGACCGTGCCCGGCGGCGGCCCCCGCGTACGTGATCGTCCCCGAAATGCTCGCCGTCTGCGGCGCCGTCTCGCTCGTCCCACACGCAAGGAGAGAGATACAGAAGAGACAGACGATTGCGCGCGCGGTCCTCATCGACCACGCAGCCACGTGCGTTGACATACGCATCCTCGGGTCCTTCTCGCCGGCGGTGCTTCGACGACGTCGGCCGGCATCGACGCACGCGTCACCGAGCAAGGCATGTGCCGCGCTCGCGATCACTGCGTACATCGCGTCAGCCCGTGCGCGCCGCGCGCTCCGTGCGACGACCGCGTGCGACTCGCCCGGTCACTTTGCACGGCGCGACGCCGGCGCGCGCGCTGCGACGTTTCGGCGACGAGCGAATTGCCTATCGTTCCCGGCGTCGACCCGGTTGGTCACGAGCTTGCTAACCGGCGCGCATGCCGTCGACGAGACGATCGGTGCTCGCATGGTGTGCACTCGTGCTCGCAGGATGCGGCGCGGCCCCGACGGCGAGCCCGACGCCGGTCGCAGACGCGGCGGCCGAGACGGCGCCCGACACCGCGTCGATCGACGTGGGCGCTCCGGTCGATGCTGCAAACGGCGACGCGCCGCTCTCCTGCGAAGATCCGACCTCGTTCCCGAGGTTCGGGAGGACTTGCGTCGGCGACGCCGATTGCGCCGTCGGTCTCCATCGGATCGACTGCTGCGGCTCGCTCACGGCCGTCGGCCTCCGCGCCGATCAGCGCGCGTCGTTCGAAGCCGCCGAGTCGACGTGGCGCAGCGTCTGCCCGGAGTGCGACGTCTGCATGTGCAGCACCAAACCGACGACGACCGACTCCGGCCGGACGGTGACCGACCCTTCGCGCGTCGTCGTCGCTTGCCAGAAGGACGTCTGCGTCACCGCGCCGGAGTGAGGGCGCGGCCCCCAACATCGACAGGAGCTCGACATGAACGGTCTTCGTGCACTGGTCGCCTTCGCGCTCGTCTGCGCGTGCCTCGCAGCCTGCGACAAGGACAAGGGCAGCGCCGCTGCGGCGCCGGCGATATCCGAGGAGTCGAAGCAGGTCTTCGCGCAACGATGCGTCGCGTGCCACGGCGAGTCCGGAAAGGGTGACGGCCCCGGCGCTTCGGCGATGAACCCGAAGCCCCGCGACTACACGAGCGCGGAGTGGCAGAAGAGCGTGACCGACGACGATCTGAAGCAGGTGATCGTCAAGGGCGGCGCCGCCGTGGGGAAGAGCAGCCTCATGCCGCCGAACCCCGACCTCGACGCCAAGCCGGAGGTGGTCGCGGGCGTCGTGGCGATCATCCGCAACTTCAAGAAATAGCGCCTCGGGCACGGCGCGTGCTTCGCGCGTGGGCATGGCTCCCGCGGTGACCCCGAAGAGGCGAGTGGTGCTCGTCGTCGATCCCGATCGGCGCACCTGCTTCCTGCTCGCGCAGTTGCTCGGCGAAGAAGGCTACGACGTCGACACGGCGCTCGACGCCGAGGCGGCGATCCGCCGGCTCTCGTGCGATCCGCTCCCCGACGTCGTGGTCTCCGCGCTCGACCCGCCGAATGCAAATGGCGTGTCGGTCGGGCGTTTCGCGCGTTCGCGCGACGGCAGTATCCCGCTCATCGTCGTCAGGAGCCACCCGGAGCACATCCGGCGCGTGTTCGGGCTCGTGTATCCGCGACCGGTGGTGTTCGCGAAGCCGCTCGACTTCGTCGAGCTGGTCGCCGAGCTCGCTCGGGTCGCCCGATCGTGAGAAACCGCCGCCCGGTTCCGGCGTTGAGCATGCCATGGGGCATTTCATGCGCCTCGCCGCCATTGGGCTGCTCTCGTTGACCGCCTGCAAGAAGGACGCGGATCCTCCCGCCATCGCCGAGACCCCGCCGCCTCCGGCCGCGAGCGCGTCGGCGAAGCCGAAGCAGGCAGCGCGTTACACCGTGACGGGGGACGGCAAGGTCGCGGTCACGATCGACGCGTCCCTCGAGAAGTTCAAGGGAGAGACGAAGAAGCTCTCGGGCACGCTCGACGTCGACCCGAACGACCTCGCGGCGTCGAAGGGCGAGGTCGTCGCCGATCTCGACGCGTTCGCCACCTCCACGTTCGGCGACGCCGACAAGGACGAGACGCAGACCGAGCACGCGAAGAACTGGTTCGAGCTCGGCGAGAAGGTCGAGCCCAAGAAGCGCGACGACTACCGGATGGCGCGCTTCACCATCGCCAAGGTGGAGGAGACGACGGTGAAGTCCCTCGCCAACGCGCCGGAGAAGGACGGCGTGCGCGTGGTGACGCTGAAGGTCGCAGGCGATCTGCGGGTCCACGGAAGGAACGCGCCGAAGAGGGTGCGCCTCGAGATCCGCTTCAAGGGACCGGCTGACGCGCCGACGGAGATCGCCTTCAAGACGCTCGACCCGTTGACCGCGAGCCTCTCCGAGCACGACGTGAAGCCGCGCGATCTCGCCGGCAAGTTCCTCGCCGGCGCGCTCGAGAAGGTCGGGAAGAAGCTCGACGACAAGGCGTCGATCGCGGTCGAGGGGCACGCGGCGCCGTCGAAGTGATCGCGGCGGACGGTCAGCAGCAGCCTCCACCGCGGTAGTGGTACGTCGACTCGGTGACCATGAGGTCTCCTCGGCCGAGGACGCGCAGCGCCGCGGCGGTCTTGTCGCAGACCGGGAGCGGGAGGTCTCGTTCGACCACGTGCCCGCGTCCGTCGTCGAACTGCTCGTCGCCGCCGAAGTAGACCGCCGTCGCGCCGGTGAAGATGCACGGCCCGTCCGCCGGAACCGGGTCCTTGATCGCCACGACCTCGATGCTCTCGAGCAGGAGGTGGTCGTCGAGACCGTACCGCGCTCGATCGAGCACGCGATAGGGCGCGCGGGCACGAACCTCGATCGTGCCGAATCCGGCGCCGACGATCGCCGAGAGGTACTCGTCGTAGGTCAGCGCGCCCGACAGGCACTCGGCGCGCAGCCGATGATCATCCGCGAGGTGGGCCGGAATCGGCCGCGTCGCGATCGGATCCGACAACGACAAGCGACCGTGCGGCCGAAGCACGCGGTGCATCTCCGACAGCGCGCGCGCGAGGTGCTCGCGCGTGAAGATGTTGAACAGGCAGTTCTGCGCCGCGAAATCGATCGACGCGTCGTCGACCGGGAGCGCGAGCGCGTCGCCCTCGCGCAGGTCGATGAAGTTCGGGTCGAACCACGGGTTCTCGACCGCCGCCGCGCGGAAGTTCGAACGGGCCTTCTCGAGCATCGGCCACACCGGATCGACCGCGATGACCGCGCCCGGTCGTCGCGCGAAATATGCGAGCTGCAGCGCCTCCATGCCGCCGCCGACCCCGACGTACAGGATGGTGTCGTGCGGTCGAAGGTCGCTCGGATGAACGGTCACGCCGCACCCGTAGTTCATCTCGCTCATCGCTCGCGGGATCGTCAGCCCCGGCAAGCGGCCGAGCGCAGACGTCGTGCAGCAGAGCTTCTTCTGTGGGGCGTGCGCTGCGTCGGCGTAGACCTCGCGAACGGACTCCAGGTACGAGCGTTCCGGCATCATCATCGTGGCGAAACGCGCGACGCGTGGCGAGGTTTCCGACCGTCAATGGCTCACGATTTGCCTGAAGGCGGCGAACAGCAGCACACCGATGAGCGCCGAGGCGGGGAGCGTGACGATCCATGCGAGCGCCAGATCGCGGAGCGTCTTCGTCGTCACCGACGGCTGCGGTCGGGCCAACCCGGCACCGGCGATCGCGGCGGTCGAGACGTGCGTCGTCGACATCGGCATCCCGAGGACGGCCCCGCTCCCCACGAGCAGCGACGTCACGAGGTTGGCCACGAAGCCTTCATGGTGGTCCATGCGCGTGACGTCCTCTGCCAGCACGCGCGTCACGCGCAGGCCCGAGAGCAGACTGCCTGCGACCATCCCCGTCGCCACCAGGGCGAAGACGCCCAGGGAAGACAGCGCCCGCCCGTCGACGAGCGAGGCGCCGAGCACGATCGCCGCGATCTTCGGCGCGTCGTTCATGCCGCGGGCGAAGCTCGTCGCGCCGCTCGTCAGCCAGTGCAGGCGGGTGACAGTGATGATCCCCTCGAGGGAGGCGTCGTTGCAGGCGCGCTCGCACGCGACGACGACCGCGGCGCCGACGGCGCCTGCGGGCGCGGCGGCCGTCGTCGCCACGCACACGCAGTCGGACACCGGAGCTGCCGCCGGGCGCAGCCGCAGGATGAGCGTCGTCGCGGCGATCGCGACGACGGGGCTCGCGACCAGCGGAACGGCGATGTTCCCGAGGACCGCGCTCCAACGAACGTGATCGATGCCGTAGGCGAACGCTGCGACACCGGAGAGCGCACCGATGAGCGCATGCGTCGTCGAGACCGGCAGGCCGGTGAAGGTCGCGAGAATCACCCACGTCGCCGCGGCGACGATGGTGGCGAGCGCGGCGACGAGCGTCGGCGTCGTCCCAGGCGTGAGGAGCCCGGCGCCGAACGTCCTCGCGAGCGCCGTCGCCGCGAAGGCGCCGGCGAGCGCGCCGGCCGCGGTCCATGCGGTGCCCCAACCGATCGCACGACGGGCCTCCGTGACGCCGCTCCCGACGAGCGTCGCGACGCCCTTCGAGACGTCGTTGGCTCCATTGGCGTAGGCGACCAACAGCGCGACCGAGACAGTGATGGCCTGCACGAGCATCGACCTGTCCGAACGATGCCGGGCCCAGAGGGTTTCCAGGTCGTGCTCGGCGACCAGGCGCGGGAGGCGGCGCGACCTACGATCACCGAAGCGGACGCGAGCGCGATCGAAGGAAACGTGACGTCCGATCAAGCGTTCCGTCTCCGACGGGGAGTGCACATCATGACGAACGACGTCCTGCCGCCAACGACGGCCAGGTGGATCGACGAGGCGCACGGCATGCTGCGCAGCGCGTTCGCCGAAACGTACGCGTGCCCCTTCCTGATCGGCACGCCCGGCCTCCACGTGCCACGGCGTGCAACACGCACGCTCGCCGATCCATCAAGCGCGGGGCCGGACACGCTGCCTCCACCGCCAAGGACCGACGAGTCGGCGCGGTTGCTCATCCTGCCTCTCGCCAAGAGGAGCGAGTTCTTCGCTGACATGATCACCGTCGGTCGAACGATGAACCACGACGTCGTTCTCCGAGACATCACCGTCTCGAAGTTCCACGCGTACTTCACGATCGAGAGCTCGGGCATCTGGCTCACCGACGCCGGATCGCGCAACGGCACGCGCCTCGACGAAATGGCGTGCGTGCCGCGACGCGCGACCCTCGTATCGATCGGTGGGACCATCCGCTTCGGTGTCGTCGAGCTCACGCTCGCCGATGCCGGAGAGGTCTGGGAGCGACTGCGACGCGCTCGCCTGAAGAACGGCACGACGTGGCGCGAACGTTGAGCTATGCGGCCGCCAGATCGCCGGGCAATAGCGCGAGCCTCTCCATCAGCTCGTCCAGCGTGTCGAACCGAAGCAGCGGATGGTCGCCATACGACGCGATCGCCGCGCCGGTGTCGTCGATGGTAATCTTCGTGGGTGCGGGCAGCGTCGCCGCGTCTCGCATCTCGCATCCGACGAGCAGCACCTGACCGGACATGGCTTCCTCCCCCCAAGAATGGCCGCTTCTGGTAACGGCCGAAGGGAGCGATGGTTTCGCGTCGTCACGAGCCTGGTTGTGGCGGCACCTCGTGTGCTTTCGCGAATCCCGCCTTGTGGAGGGCCTCGACGTACACTGCGGGGCGCCCGCTGCCGGGCTCGTACGCGATCACCAGCCGATTCTTCGGCTCCCCTTCACCGAGCTTGAGCACGCCGCCCGCCGATATCAGTGCCTTGCGCACCTGCAGCGAGCAGCCGGCGCAGCTCACCTCGGGGATTTCGATCGTGACGGTCGCCTGCCCCGCTTCCACGGGGGCTGCCGCGCCTCCGGACGTACCTCGAGTGGCGGCGAAGCCCGCGGGCACCGCGACGAGCGCAGCGACCGTCGCGATGGCGCCGAGACCGAGCGAACGCGCTCGCAGAGAACGCGCTGGATGAGGATGCTTCGAGTCCGACATTGATTGTGTTCCTTCCTCGCCTGCATGCCGTGCCGTCAGGCAGGCGCACGTCGATGGGGCGGCCGTGGCGCCGTGGCTACACCACGCGGCGCAGCACGAGAGCCCCGCGACGTCCTTTGCGAATGCCTGCGCCGCGAGCTTGAT
The DNA here is from genome assembly GCA_016182965.1 of Deltaproteobacteria bacterium. GTDB lineage: Bacteria > Myxococcota_A > Polyangia > Polyangiales > JADJMO01 > JALHOE01. Next base: position 21,041 of record JACPFM010000009.1, read on the forward strand.
CCCCTCCGTGCGTCAGATAGGAATGAAATGCGCTCGCGAGCTCGTATCGCCCTTGCATCGTAGACCTCGATCGTCCCGCAGTCATCGAAGGAGCAAGGGCGCGAGGTAGGGGAAGGCGACGAACGCGAGCGCCATTGCCGTCGCGATCCAGAGCATCGCCCTGCCGGTCTGCCGCGTGCGCGGCGCCGGACACCCGCACGCGTCACCGGAAACAACCTGTGGCGCGACCGGCGGTCTGCGGTACGCGAGATGGAAGCCCGCGCCGAGGAGCGCGAACGTCACGACGACGAAGTACGGGCGGAACGGCTCGAACCTCGCGAGGATCGCGCCTCCGCCGAGGCCGAAGAGCGCCAGGATCAACGGGCCTACGCAGCACGCCGACGCGACGATGGCCGACGCGATCGCGCTCGCGCTCGCAGCGACCGTCCAACGACGCGACCGTCCCTCGCCGTGTGCGACGGCGTCGGGCGGGGAGGGCGACGAGGTCGTCACGACGGTTCACGCGCGAGCGCTGCTCGCAGCTGGGCCGCCGTACCCGCGCGCCGTGGGGGCGCGCATTCGTGATTTCCCTTGCCGAACCTCATCGCGTCCACCTTCCCAACGGGTGACCTCTCCCGGAGAGAACGCGCGAACGGCGCCGACGTTTCGGGGATCGTTCGACGTCGACCGGCTCTCGCTCCCTTGCGGGCGCGGATCAACGCCGGTTCCTGCACGCGGTTTCGGGAAAAGATCGCGCGCTCGTGCGTGGGTGCGCGTGGCATGCCGCTCGAAAGCAGCTCGCCGTACGAGCGCTGCTTGCCGCTGATCAGCGCGCCGACGAAGCGGCCCATCGCCGCGCTCAGCGCGGCGTGCGCTCGATCGCCGCGCTCAGCGCGGCGTGCGCTCGACCTCGCCGGCCGGCACCTTCCGCGGCGCCGTGACACCCGACCTCCAGAAGAGGAAGGCGGCGTGCAGCTGCGCAGGCTTCGCCGCGATGCGCTGGAACGCGGGCGATTCGTGGCGCGCGAGGTCGATCAGGCCACGACGGCCGACCATCACCGGCTTGGGGCTCGCCCGGTCGGCACTACGATCGATCTCGATCGCGCCGCGCGTCTCGATGAGCTCCAGCAGGACGGTCCAGTTTTGCGCGGCGGACTTCTGCCGATTGGCGCCCAGCCCTTCGTACCGCAGGCCGTCGCGGGCCAGCACGAGGCGCAACGGGGTCCCGTCGTCGCCGAGGCCACCGAGCTCGAGGCGCGTGTCGACCATTTCGGTGTGGCTCCCCTTGCTGCCTTGCTCGAGGTCGTACGCCTCACGCAGCAGGTCCACCTGCGTGCCGACGCTGCGCCATGGGCTGGCGGCCTGTTGCCGTTTCGCGCGCCCCTTCGATTGGTCTTCCCGGTCCTTGTCGCTCTGCCGGACCTCGAACCTGCGTTCGGAGACGAGGAAGCCGAGGCGCACCGACGACCACGCCAACCGTCGTTCGACCCCTCCGTTGGCGGCATAGGCGAGACCGTGCTCGTCGATCGCGAACCCCGTCACTGCGATGGCAGGCGGAAGGTTTGCGAGCTCCGCGGCAGCCACCACCGCGGTGCGCACGCCCAGCGTCTCCAGACCGCGCGCGAGAGCGGCGGCCTTCGCCTCGTCGGTGAAGGTCGCGATCACCGCGGGCAACGGCGATGCAAAGAAGGTGCGCGCGTCGGGGAGTGCCCACGAGAGCGCCGCGGCGACGGCGCCGAGGTCGAGCTCGGCGTGCGGCGGCTCGCTGAACAACAGCACCAGGCCTGCAGACCCGGGTAAGGCGTCCCGGTACGTCTCGGTGCGCTGCTCGCTCTTCTGCTCGTTCATCCGCCGGGCGTTGTGCGCGGCGACGGCCGCGGCGATCGCCGCATCGCGCGAGTCCGTCGCGCCCGCGCCGGCACCGACCCGAGGCGCGATCCGTCGGAGGAGCGTGACGATGCCGATGGGGATCGCGATCGAAAGGGCGAAGCAGGTGAGGAGCCAGGGCTTCCACGACGAGAACCACCCGGATGTCTGCCAGAGCAGGTAGCCGAAGAGGACGAAGACGCTCCCCACGAGGAACGTCGGCGCGACCTGGTTGCTCCCGCCGCAGTCGCCGCACCGTACGGTAGTCGAGAACAGCGGGTAGATCCGGCTCCCGCAGTTTCCGCAGTAGTGCTCGACGCGACTCATGGGCTCCGCGCTGAGCGTACATCGGCGGCGACCAGGCGCGCAGCTGACCGTCAACGCGGCGGGCGCTCGACCTCGCCGGCCCCGAGCCATGCCCGCGGCGGGCGCTCGATGTCGAGGTCAGAGCCACCAGCTCGCGACGTCGAGCGCGATCACGTCGAACGGTTCGATGCGCGCGTCGCGCTCGTCGCCCCACGCATCGAGCTCGAGCCAGCGGCCGCTTTCCAACCGATACGCCGTGATCGTCTGCGCCTCGAGATCGACGATCCAATGATGCGGAACGCCGATGCGCGCGTAGTACGGCTTCTTGATCAGCACGTTGTGGCGGCGTGTCGTCGGCGAAAGGATCTCGCAGATCCAGTCCGGCACGACGCGAATCGGGGCGTCGCCCGGCAACTCGGGTAATCGTTCGCGGCGCCAGCCGGCGACGTCCGGCGCGATCTCCGGCGTGTTCGGCAGCTCGATGCCCTGCTCGGGAAGGATCCACCAGCCGCCGTGACCGTCCCGACCGTCGTCGAAGGGATCGCCGACGCGCGAAGCGACGACGCGCTCCATGCGCCTATGCGGGCCACGCGGCCTCGTCATCGTGTACATCACGCCGTCGATGATCTCGCCCTTCACGCCCGGAGGCAGGGCCTCCAGGTCGGCGAGGGTCGGGACCTTCGGCTTCGGGTCCATCTCGGCTCTCAGCGTAGTCGATCGCCTGGGCATTCCCCACGTCGACGGTTCGACCGCGCCGGTCGCGCGGACTCACCGCGGCGGGCGCTCGACCTCGCCGGTCGGCACCTTCGGCGGGGCCTTCTCCCACCGGATGTCGTCGACGCGGGGGCAAGACATGTGGACGCTGGTCTTCGACGCGTCGCGAGCTCGTGTGCATGCACGGTCGCGATCCTCGGGCGCAACCGCGCGGAATCGCGTGAGCAGCCCGCGCAGCCCGGGGCGCGATCACCCGAAGACACCGGCGGTTTGGCGCGAGTCGTCGGGAGCTCCATGTTCGACGCCTGAACCCGGCACGCGCCGGACCCGGACGCGACGTGCCCGGACGCGCCGTCCGCTGATCGGAGCCGCGTGCGCGAAGCGCCGCCCCGCGCCCTGGGGAACGCTCGAAGCGCGACTCCGATGCTGAAGACCGCTGGAGCCCCTGCGCGGACTCGCTCCTCCATTCCACGCACAACCTCGGTCCGAACGAGGGCATCGACAATCCTCGGAAGGGCGTAGCGCCGCGGATGCAGCCGCGTCGTGATCGCGAGGAGGGGCCATGCAGATCACGAGTGCGCATTGGGCCGTCATTGCCATGGCGTTCGTCGTCGGCTGTCACTCCGCCGACGAGCTCGGTCGCACGGAGAGCGCGCTGCGACCGGACGTCGGTGTGCGCCCCGACGCGCCGCCCGAGGAGGTGTCCGCGGGGTGCGCATCCGGCGAGAAACGCTGTCGTGGCGGGTGCGTGGACGTGCAGACCGACGAGGGCAACTGCGGCGCTTGCGGCGTACGCTGCGCGACGGGTCAGACGTGCTCGGCGGGACTCTGCTGCGCTGCGGGGCTCGTCAACTGCGGCGGCGCGTGCGCCGACACCACGCAAGACGAGGGAAACTGCGGGACGTGCGGCACCCAATGCCCGTCGGGCGGCGCGTGCCAATCGAGCACGTGCAGCTGTCCTGGCTCGGAGACGGTCTGCAACGGCGCGTGCGTCGACTTCAGCTCCGATTCGAACAACTGCGGCTCCTGCGGCACCGCGTGCCCCGCCTTCGCGTCCTGCTCGTCGAGCACATGCCAATGCGACAGCGAGCTCGCCGAATGCAGCGGCCTCTGCGTCGACACGGCGTTCGACGACGAGAACTGCGGCTCCTGCGGAAACCGCTGCCCGACCGGGGCGACCTGCGACGTGGGTTCCTGCGACTGCGGCACGCAGACCCTATGCAACGAACAGTGCGTCGACACCAGCAGCGATCCGAACAACTGCGGTTTCTGCGGCAACCAGTGCAGCACCGGCACGACCTGCGTGAGCGGCAGCTGCGCCACCTGAGCACGGCTCAGCGCGGCGGGCGCTCGGCCTCACCGGTCGGCACCTTCGGCGCCGCCTTCTCCCACCGGATGTTGTCGACGCTGTGGCGAGGCGCGCTCGCGCGCGCTGCGGGTTGCCGGGCCGCGGTGCGTCGGCAGGTCGCTGCGCCCGGTGGTCCAAGTCCGCGTGACCTGGTCACCAGCCCGCCGCAGCCCACGCGTGCGCGCGGCAGGAGCCGATCGACGGGGCCCATGGGCTGCCCGGCGGGCTGATTCGCGCGCGTGCGTGGCGCCATCGAAGACGCACACCCAGACGCGCCCGCCGACTTCACTGTGGGCGTCGCGAACGCAACGTGTCGCGTGGCCGAGGCGCCCCGAGCGCTTCGCACGGAGGCACGATGAAGAAGAAGGGATCGAAGTCGAAGAAGAAGGCGACCGAGAAGAAAGGCGGCCCGGCGAGCCCGCCGAAGGAGGTCGCCTGCGCCTCCGCCGCCCGGCGGCTGCCGGCTCCGGGCTCGGTCCTCCGCCGTGAGCACGAGGGCGTCGTCCACCGCGTGAAGGTGCTGGAGCGCGGGTTCGTCTGCCAGCGTTCTGCCCTCCGCACGTGTTCGCGTGCGAAGTCGGCGTGCTCGGTCGTCGAGGCGTTTGAGCTCGTCGAGGCGCTCGTTCGCGTCGGCGAAGTCGGCGAGGGCGAACGCTTCCTCGAGCGCGTCGAACTCCTTGCGGATGGCGCGGAGCTTCGCCTTGTTCGAGCGCCGCTGACGCGCGCGGAACGGGCTCATTGACCCCGTAGCGAGGTACACGCTTACACTCTCGCGATGCCTATACTCCGCACAGGTGACGTCGCGAAGGCCGCCGGGGTCAACGTACAGACGCTCCGGTTCTACGAGCGCGAAGGGATCCTTCCGGCTCCGCGTCGCGCAGCATCGGGCTACCGCCAGTATGGCGAGGACGCCGTCCGCATAGTGTCATTCGTGAAGCGGGCTCAGGAACTCGGCTTCACGTTGCGCGAGGCGAAGGAGCTCTTGCGGCTGCGATCCGCCGGTCCGAAGCGCGCCGCGGCCGCCCGCGCTGCAGCCGCCGCGAAGCTCGACGATATTGATGAGAAGGTCCGCGACCTAACCGCGATCCGTGCCGCGCTCGCATCGCTCGTGGAGGCTTGCGGCTGCGCCGATGGTGGCTCGGTTCGGTGCCCGATTCTCGAGTCTTTGGAGAAAGATCCGAGGCGACCTTGACTTGGTACTTTGGTACAGGCTTCAGGATTCAGACATGGCCAAGGACCTCTCTCGTTCTCGCTGGCTGTCGTCGGTCGGAGCCGTCCTCGCCGTTGCGATGCCGAAGGGACTGTGCCCAATCTGCATCGCCGCGTCGGGCGGGGTGCTCGCGTCGCTCGGCCTCGGGATTCTCATGGTCGAGCGAAACGTTCGCTGGATCCTCGCAGTGACGCTGACGATTGGTCTCGTTGGCTTCGTCCTCTCCGCGCGCCGCCATCGTCGATGGTGGACCGTGGCGGTCGGCGCCGTCGCCGCGCTCGTCACGATGACGGGCCGGCTGTTGTTGAGCGACGTCGCTCTGTACGGGGGCATGGTGCTTCTCGTCGCGGCGCTCGCGAGCGATCTGTGGGCGCGCCGATATCCCTTGACGGCGCTCGTGCAGATCCGTTTGAAGCGTGGAGGTGTGTGATGCGTGACGTTCAAGTTTTCACCGCTGGTTGTTCGTACTGCGACGAGGCCGTCGCTGCCGTCAAGCAGGTCGCGTGCTCCAATTGCAACGTGCGAGTTCGCGACATGCACGATCCCGCTGTCGCGGCGGAGGCGAAGAAGTTCGGCATCAGCGGCGTCCCGGCGGTCGTCATCGACGGGAAGCTCGCCGACTGCTGCGCAGCGGGAGGGATCGATCTCGACGTTCTCCGCACCCTGGGGCTCGGGTCTGCGTAACCCGTTTCGCGCTGATGCTGTTGCTCGGCCTCGCCGGCTGCGGCAGGGCGAGCGCGCACGCTCGTGCGCTGCTCGCGAGGGCCATGCCGGACCGTCCGAGCTCTCGTCACCGTGGTGCCTCGGGCGGGGCCATGCCCGCCGTCCGCAAGCGACGAAATCCTCGATCGCGAGCGCCACATCGCCCGCGGGAACCGCAACGTTCGGCTTGGTCGTTCCCCACGCAAGGTCATGCCCGCCGCGGGGGCCCACGCTAGGGTTGGATCCATGATCCGCCGCGAAGCGCCCGCCGCTCGGAGCCTCGCTGCCCGTCTCCGCATCGACGAGCGCGAGCTCGACAGCCGCCTGGCCTTCTTCCAGATCGGCCCGGACGACCTCGCGCGGCTCGCCGCGCTGCGCCCATGGGCCGAGCGGCACATGACCGACGTCGTCGAGGCCTTCTACGCGCTCATTCTCGGTCATCCGCAGTCGCGTCGGTTCTTCCCCGACGACGCGACCGTCCGCCGCGTGAAGAAGCTCCAGAGCGAGTACTTCGTCGGGTTGTTCGAGGGCCGCTGCGACATGGCGTATGTCGATAATCGGCTGCGCGTGGGGCAAGCGCACGAGCAGATGGGGATGGCCCCCAAGTGGTACGTCGGCGCGTACCGTCGGTACCTCGCGATCCTGCTCGACCGCGTGTCCACCGATCTACCCGAAGGGACGGACCCGAAAGCCGTCTACCACAGCATCGTGAAGCTCGTCAGCTTCGACATGTCGCTGGCGATCGACGCCTACATCGCGGCGAACCTCGAGACGCTCGGCCGTCACCAGGCTGCGATCCGCGAGCTCTCGACGCCCGTGATCAAGGTCCACGATCACGTGCTGCTCCTGCCGCTCATCGGCGCGATCGACAACCAGCGTGCCGAGCAGGTCATGGAGACCGTCCTCGTGCGCGTCATCGAGGAGAAGGCGAAGGCGATGATCATCGACATCGCCGGGGTTCCGGTGGTCGACACCAAGATCGCTGGTCACCTCCTCAATACCACGGCGGCCGTTCGGCTGGTCGGCGCGCAGACCATCGTCACCGGGATCAGCGCGCAGGTGGCCCGCACGATCATCCAGCTGGGCGTCGATACCTCGCGCATGCATACGCTCGCACGGTTGTAGGAAGGCATCGAGGTCGCTCTTCGGATGGTGGGCGAGCAGATCACGTCGAGCGGCAAGTGACCGCGGTTGGAACGATCCGCGCGGCCTCTCGGGCACCGGCCGTGCAGTGTCTTGTTCGTGGAGGTCGGCATGAGGTCGCAGCGCACACGCTCGAGCGTTTGTTTCGCGCTCGCCGCCGCGCTCGTGGCGAGCGCCCTCGGGTACGCGGCCCCCGTGCGAGCAGCACCTCGCGAATACCGCGTCGACACGGCCCGCAGCAAGCTCGTGGTGCACGTGTTTCGCGCGGGCGCATTGTCGCCGATGCTGCACGACCACCATTTCGCCGCAACTTCGTGGACCGCACGTACCTTCGATCCGGAGCGACCGAGCGAGACGCGCGCGCTCGTGATCGTGCAGGCGAGCTCGCTGCGCGATCGGCAGCCTGCGCTCTCGGAGAAGGACCGCATGAAGGTGGATTCGCAGGTCCAGGGGCCGGAGATCCTCGACGCAGCCAGGCACCCGGTCATCCGCTTCGAACTCGAGCGGCTCGAGTTGGATCCATCGAGCGATCCGAAGAAGGCGTTCCTGCGCGGGGAGCTCGTCGGCACACTCGAGCTGCACGGCCACACGCGCCGCGTGACCATCCCCGCCGCCGCCCGATGGTCCGACGACTGGCTCGGGGTGAACGGACTGGTCGCGTTCCGTCAGAGCGACTTCGGAATCGAGCCCTACCGTAAGCTGGGCGGCGCCATCGCTGTGCAGGACGGCGTGGAGGTCGAGCTCTCGCTGCGCGCGACGCGAGAGGCCGAGAAGGAGTAGCCGCAACGCGCGGCGGGCTCGTCTCTCCAACGCTCCGATGCGCGCGGCCTGGCTCCTCGGGTGTGCGATGGCGTGCGGTCTCGCGTTGGCCGTCGCCGGCGGCGGCGCGACCGGGTGCGGCGCAGGCGAGCCGCGAGCGCGCACGCCGGAGCCCTCGGAGATCCCGCTCCCGGCCGCACCGAGCGCCGAGCCGAGCGGAGCGCCGTCGGCGAGCGCGTCCTGACATCCGCCGGAGTAACAAACTCGGACGCCAAGATCACACCTATCCTAGCCGTGATCGCGCGGTTCAGGCGCCGCGGTAGAACGTGCCGAGGATCGCGCCGTACACGACGTGCGAGATCGCCACGGAGGCAGGCGTGCGGGCGCCGTAGTGCAGCGCGAGGAACCCCGGCGGCTCGAGCCGCGGGGCCGCGTCGGGGCCCTGGTCTTCGCGAGCCATCCGCGGATGCATGTAGGGCAGCACGGGCATCGCCGCAGCGAGCACGAACGAGGCGTGGACGAGGCCGATCGCGGCGCCCCGCCACCATCCAGAAGCGTCCCATGCGTGGAACGCTGCGACGTAGAGCAGCGCGAAGAGCCAGCCGTTCATGAGGTGGGCGAGGAACCCGAACAGCTTCGCCCGGTCCGAACGCCTCGTGAACATCGTGCCGAGCATGAACGGGATGCTCATGCGAGTGAGCCCGAGCCCCTGACTCGCGGACATCAGCGTGGTGAGGACCACCGTCCCGACGAACCCCCACAGCAGCCAGCTGGTCCAGATCATCGTCCCTCCAGGCCGCGCTCCGGACGCGGCGGCTCGGCCGAAGCCCTGGAACGGCGCGCCGCCGCATCCGCGCGTTCCCGCTGCTCGATGGACAGCGCTGCGTTGACGAGGCCGATGTGCGTGAACGCCTGCGGGAAGTTGCCGAGCGCCCGCCCCGTGGCAGGATCGATCTCCTCTGCGAAGAGCCCGACGTCGTTGGCGTACGAGAGGAGCGCGTCGAACCGAGTGCGTGCTTGCTCGAGGGTGCCACCGCCGCGTGCGAGGTGCTCCACCGCCCAGAAGCTGCAGATCCCGAAGGCCCCCTCGTCGTAGTCGCGGTTCCTGCGCAGCAGCCCGTTGCCGACGCCGAGCGCGCGGTCGAGCGCGGCGAACGTGCTCCGCATCCGGGCGGAGGCCGGCGGCTCGAAGCCGTACCACGAGAGGAGGAGCAGCGACGCGTCGAGCTCGTCGCCGTCCAGCGTCTGGACGTAGCTCGCCTTGGCCGAGGACCAGCCGCGAGCCTGCACCTCGTGTCGGATGGCCTCTCGGTTGGTCAGGAACTTCTCGCGCATGTCCCGACGCAGCGGCACGTCCCCCCGCGCGTCCAGCATCAGGAGCCGATCGAGGGCGACCCAGCAGAGCACGCGCGAGTGTACGTGGTGGCGCTGGCGGCCGCGCCCTTCCCAGATGCCGTCGTCGGGACGCTGCCAGTTGCGGCACACGAACTCGCCGAACTGACGCAGCATCCTCGCGGTCTCCGGATCGGGGTGACGGCCCTCGCGGCAGGCCCGCGCGGCGGCGTCGATGACCTCTCCGTAGACGTCGAGCTGGAACTGCTCGGCCGCGGCGTTGCCGAGGCGCACGGGTCGTGATCCTGCGTATCCGACCAATGAAGTGCGTTCGCGTTCGCGGCGCGGGATCCGGCCGAACACGTCGTAGAGCACCCGGAGCTCGGGCCGAGTGAGCCGCGTCGCGTGCAGCATCCAGTCGACGAACGCGTCCGCCTCCTCCTCGAAACCGAGCCCGAAGAGCGCACGCACCGTGAGCGCCGCGTCGCGGAGCCAGCAGAACCGGTAGTCCCAGTTCAGATCTCCGCCGAGCCGCTCGGGGAGCGCCGTCGTCGGCGCCGCGACGACGGCGCCCGAGGGGCCGAAGCAAAGGAGCTTGAGGACCAGCGCGCTACGGACCACGGCGTCGCGGTCGGGGCCGGAGTAGCGCAGGCGCGACGACCACGTCTGCCACCATCGGACGGTCGCGTCCGCGCGCGCGAGCGCAGCGTCTCGGAGCGGCGTCAGGATCGCAGGATCGCGTCGCGCGTACACGAGCGAAAGGACGCTCCGCTCACCCGCACGGAGACGAATCGTGGTCTCGATGCCACCGGCCGCGCGCGCCCGCCAGCCGCTCGCACCGCGCAGGATCCAGACCTCCGCGCCTTGCTCGGCACGAACGACACCACCCTCGGCCCGCAGCGCGCGCGGGCGACCGAAGCTCGGTCGCGGGTCGAAGAGGACCCGTACCTCCACGCTGCCGGCGACGCACTCGATGACGCGCAAGAGCTCGTGCTCCGGCAGCAGCGTGCGGGCGTGGTCCTCGCCGGTCGCGACGGGCAGAAGATCCGTCACGACCACGTCGCCACCGGCCGCTGCGTGTCGCGTACGGAGGACGTTGGTGCCGTCCACGTACTCTCGCCGCGCGCCGGCGAAACCCACGGGGCGGACGGCGAACCGCCCCCCGCGGGCGTCGTCGAGCAGCGCCCCGAACACCGGTGCAGAGTCGAAGCGAGGCCAGCAGAGCCAGTCGATCGTGCCGTCGCGCGCGATCAGCGCGGCGGAGCGACCGTCACCGATGACCGCGTGGTCCTCGATGGCCGCCTGCGGGGCGACCTGCCGCGCTGGGATGCGCCGATCGTGCTCGGACGCGTCGCTTGGCTCGCCTCGCGTCATGGTCCCGGTCCTCGAGAATCAGACCAGCAACTCGCATGCGAGCCACCTGAGCGTGCGACCTCCCTTCGCAAGGCCTCGGCCTCGACCGCGGCTGCCATTCTCGACTCCTCCATCGCTCGCTCGAGCGACGGGATGTCCTCGTCCCACTCGATCAGCGTCGAGATCCGGCCGGCGCGGCGCACCACGCGCCGGTAGAGCTCCCACACGGGATCGCAGACCGGGCGATCGTGGGTGTCGAGCAGGAGGTTCCCCTCGTCGCTGTGCCCGGCGAGGTGGATCTGGCCGATCGACTCCGCGGGGATGGCGTCGACGTACGTCTCGGGATCAAAGCGCTGGTTCCTCGCGCTGACGTAGACGTTGTTGACGTCGAGGAGCAGGCCGTACCCCGTCCGCGCCGCGACCTCGGCGAGGAAGCTCCACTCCGGGATCGTCGAGTGCCGATAGGCAAGGTACGACGAGACATTCTCGAGCAGGATGGGTCGGCCGAGCCGGTCCTGCACGTGCGCCACGCGCGCGACCACGTGTGCGAGCGACTCCTCGGTGAGCGGCATCGGCCAGAGCCAGAGATCGTGCACCGAGTGCCCGCCGAAGCTCGACCAGCACAGGTGGTCCGAGATCCACGCCGGCGCGACCTCGAAGGCGAGCGCCGCGAGCGCGTCGAGGTAACCGTCGTCGATCGGATCGACCGAGCCGATCGAGAGCCCCACGCCGTGCATCACCACCGGGTACCGCTCGCGCACGAGCCGCAGCACGCGCCTCGGGTTCCCGCCCGGGGCAAGGAAGTTCTCGCTGATGATCTCGAACCAGTCGATCGCAGGGTGCTCCTCGATCACCCGCGTGTAGTGCGGCGGGCGGAGCCCCACGCCATGACCGAGGTAGGCACCCTGGAAGGCCATCATTCGCTCACTTCTTGACGACCGTGCCGCCCTTGTCCTTGCACTCCTTCTCGCTCGAGACGTACGAGATGCCCTGGCCTTTGCAGCCGTTCTGGCCCTTGCACGCGTTCTTCGCGGACTTGCAGTCGCTCTTCCCCTTGCACGCGTTGATGCCCTGACAGGCCACCTTGCCCTTCTCCTCGGCCGCCGCGACGGCCGGGAGCGTCGTCACCGCGGTGAACAACCCGGCGACCGCCGTCGCGATCGCGATGCCTTTGCTCGTCATCTCGGACCTCCTCCTTCGTGTGGACTGCACGCGCGAGACGCGCGCACTGGGTGGTCTACGCGATCGGCGAGGCGCGGTTTCGCGATCGTCTGCGCGTGCTCGACGAGATCGGATCCGTACGCGTCGGGGGCGGTGGAGCTCACCGGCTCCGGCCCGGTCGTGCTCCCCGCGCGCACGCTCGACTGCGCCACGGACGCGCACCGGCATTTCCAGAACCGAGATCACGACATCGCGTTAACGCGATCAGGAGGTTCCGAATGGGCCGAGAATCGAGGCGCGCAGCGATCCTCGCGCTGGCGGCGGGAGCGTTCGGCGTCGGGTTGGTCGGCTACACGATCGCGAGCGCGGAGCTCCAAGCGAAGGAGGTCCCGGCGTCGGGCGAACCGACCGCGGAGCCGCAGTCGAAGGGCGGCGGGCCCGAGGGCACGTCGGAGCCTTCGTTCACCAGGAAGGGATCGGTCGATTACTTCTGCCGACCGCACTGTGACGTGGGCATGAAGGGGATGATCACTGTGGAGTAACGCCGCCCGTCGCCGCGCCGCGCCTGTGTCGATTGCGTGAGCGGAACCGGTGTCGCGCGGCTTGGGGCGCCGGGATCACGTTTCTCGACTCCGTCGATCGGTAGAGCGGCTCGCTTCAGTCGACCGGGTCGTCCTCGTGCGCCTCTCGGTCCTCCGCGGGAGCCGCGCCGGGTTCGTCCCCGCGCCGGGTCCTCACGACTCCATAGCTGGTGAGCTTGCGCCAGAGGGTGTTCTCGCCGATGTCGAGGGCCTTGGCCGTCGCCTTGCGGTTTCCCCCGAAGCGCTCGAGGACCGCGAGGATGTGACGGCGTTCCGCCTGCGCGAGCGTGAGCACCTCACCCCGAGGAGGAGGCTCGCGGGGCTCGACGCCGCGGATCTCGGGCGGCAGGTCCGAAGGCTCGATGGAGGGCTGCCCCTCGGCGAGGAGCACGGCGCGCTCGATCGCGTTCTCGAGCTCGCGGACGTTGCCGGGCCAGTCGTACGCGAGCAGCAGATCGAGCGTCTTCGGACGCAGCGTGCATGGTCCGCAGCTGTTCTCGGCGCAGACGCGCGCGATGAACTGTCGGGCGAGAGGGAGGATGTCTTCACGGCGCTCGCGGAGCGCGGGGATCTCGAGCGGCACGACCCGCAACCGATAGAAGAGGTCGCTGCGAAAGGCGCCCGCCTCGACCATCCGCGCGAGATCGCGGTGAGTGGCGGCCACGATGCGCGTATCGACGCGCACGTCCTTGATCGCCCCGACCGGACGGACGGTGTGCTCCTGGAGCGTGCGGAGGAGCTTCACCTGCATGGCCTGGGACGTCTCGCCGATCTCGTCGAGAAAGAGAGTGCCCCCCGCGGCCGCCTCGAAGAGGCCCTTCTTGTCGGAGGTCGCTCCGGTGAAGGCTCCCCGCATGTGTCCGAACAGCTCGCTCTCGAGGAGCGGCTCGGGGAGCGCTCCGCAGTTGACGGCCAGGAACGCGCCGCCGTGCCTGCGAGATCGCTCGAGGATGGTGCCCGCGAGACGCTCCGTGCCGGTACCGCTCTCGCCCGTAATCAACACCGTGGCGTCGCTCGCCGCGACGCGCTCGGCCAGCGCGAGCACGCGCCGCATGCTCGGGCTCTTCGCCACGAGCTCGGAGGCGGACGAGTCGGGCGCAGGCCTCAGGTCGCTCATGGGGCTCCACGCGAGAAGTGGGGCGATCTCGGGACGGAGTCAATCGCTCCTCCACGGATCGCCTGTCAGTGGCGTGCGGCACCGGCAGCGTCGATCGCGGCGCGGAGCCGCACGCCGCGACGAGCGCCGCCCCGCCCACATCCTGGCCCGTGCCAGCCATGCGCGACGGCCTTCATCGACCACGGCAGCTCTTCCTGCCAGCGTCGCCCGAGCAGGCCCCGCCGGTCTCCGCGCCCAATAACGCCCTGGCCCCCTTCGCCACGGCGCTCAGCTCGCCGAGGCAGCACCCGCCGGAAGGGTTCGCGCGCTCGCACCGGCACTCGCCTGCTCGGATCGCCTCCTTTACACGTTGCAAGATCGAGGAGCCGCCGGTCGCGAGGATCTCGGCGCGGATCTGATCGCGCGTGAAGCCGAAGCAGTAGCAGACGGGGATGGGGTCCTCCGCCTCCTTCGCCCCGACGCGGACAAGGGCCTGGCGCTTGTGGACCGAACGACCGTCGGCGCCGTAGTAGAGGATGTCGCAGTCGCGGCTGCCGCAGAACCGGCGCTCGATGACCAGCAGTCCGAGCGCGGCCTCTCGCGGCAGGATCGCCTCGAGGGTGGCGTTGGCCACCGGGCGACCGACGGCGCCGCACCCGGGGCAGGACGCGGCGTTCCCGCGCGAGGCCCTCGCGTCGTCCTCGCATGGCTCGGCGTCGCAACAGCGCTCCATCCTCGTCCCTCAACCAGCGACGCTGGCTTTGTACCCGAGCTTGCTGACGGCCTCCACCATCTGCGCGGGCGACGCCTTCGCGGGGTCGTACTGCACGACCGCGCCCTTGTCGGCCATCTTCACCTCGCTCACGCCATCGATCGATCGCAGGGCCTTCTTGACGCCGACCGCGCAGGCTCCGCACGTCATGCCCTCGATCGCGAGCGTCACCGTCTTCGTGCCCGCGACGCCTTGGGGCGAAGCCCCCGCGTGCGCGACTGCCGGCGCGCAACACGCCCCGCGAGCTCCCGCGTAGGCGAGCGCCCCGGTGCCGACGATCGCCGTTGCTCCTGCGAGGACCCAGACCGCGATACGCATTGGAAAGTCTCCTGAAGTGCGGGCACCGCCTGTCGGGCCCGACATACCGAGTACGTCGTCACAGCAATGCGGGTGCCATCTGCCGCTAACCGGTCGTCCGCGCGCCAGCTTCGAAGATCGCGGGCGATCCGGCAGAGGCCGGTCCGTTCTGGGATTCCATTTTGGAGGATCGCACCGTCCAAAATGATCGCCGGAGCGCCCGCGAGCGGGCGCGCCCGAGCATCATGGACCTCCGCGTGGTGCCCCGCGTGACGTTCACCGATCCCGGGATCGCGTCGGTCGGGCTCACCGAGGCGCAGGCCGGCGAACGCGGCGTCGATGTCGCCGTCGCGACGCTCCCGATGACGCACGTGCCCCGCGCGCTCGCGGCGCGCGACACGCGCGGGCTCGTGAAGCTGGTCGCCGACGCGAAGACCAACCTCCTGGTCGGCGCGCACGTGCTCGCGCCCGAGGCGGGCGAGATGATCCAGGCCGCGGCGATGATGATCCGGTTCGACCTCCGCGTCGACCAGATCGCGGCGATGCTGCACCCCTATCTCACGAACGCCGAGGCGTTGAAGCTGGCGTGTCTGGCGTTCACGAAGGACGTCGAGAAGCTCTCGTGTTGCGCGGCGTGAACAGCCGGCGGTCGCTGAGCCAGCGAGGGCGCACGCGCATGATCCGGGCACATCGCCGCAGCACCGTCAGAAGCTCGCGACCGCGGTGAATCGACTCGAAACGAACGCGGCGTTCCCCGATGCCGTATCGGGAACGATCCCCTGCATCACCGCGAGCTCCGGGGACACCCACCGTCGAACGTAGGTGTCCCAGACCACGAGTACGTCCTTGATGACCCGCCACTTGGCGTTCACCATGACCGTTTGCACGTTCGTGTTGAGGTAGTCGTCGTCGGCGTACACCGCCCACGTGGCGTCCGCCTGTCCATAGTAGAACCCGGCGCCGAGCTGCACCTGGCCCGGCTCCTTGAAGTCTCCGGCCGACACGTGGGTCAACCATGCGAGCGCGGGAGCTTTTCCTCCGGGGCGGTACGCTGTCGCGCCGAAGTTGTACGCCGCGTCGAACGTGAGGCGTATCGGCAGCTTGCTCTTCAGCAAGAGCTCGATCCCTGCGTTCCCGAGCCTGAACTTCGAGTTGTAGCGCTCGCACGCGGGGAGGGAGTTGGAGCCGGACGAGAACGCGCTGCAGTTCAAGTCGTTCGTCCCATCGGGCGGGCCGCCGCGCGACGCGGCGTTCGAGGGGGAGCGCAGGGCGACGTTCGTCGAGCGGTTGCGATAGACGCCGGCCGTCATCGCCTGCGGCCGGCCAGCAGCGAAGCCGTCCAGGTTGTGGAAGACGTGGAACCCGACCCCCCACGATACGTCGACGCTCTCTCCGAAACCCAGCACTCCGTTGACCTGGTTCACGAACAACGTCGCGCCGCGTGCGGGGTCCGTCGTGATGATCTGGTCGAGGTAGTACTGACCCGCGACGAGCCGAAGCGACTTCATCGCCCCAAAGCTCGGGAACGACACGATCTCCGCAGTCCCCGCGGGTTGGACGTCGTCGTCGTGCCACACCGACGATCGCCAGACCGCCCAGGGCTTCCAGATAGGAATCTCCTGCTTGCCCAACCGAAGCTGGAACCAGGAGGCCGGCTTCCAGTTCAAGTAGGCGCGATCGAAGTTCACGAAGCCGGAGCGGCCGCTGCCGGCCTCAGGGCCGGCGACCTCGCCCGGGCTGGGCGATTGCCCGAACGACTCCCACCCGGTGCTCGGGTAGCGCGGATCCGCGTTGGTGATGCGGAACCCGAGCTCCCACTCCGGGTTCGGCTGGTACTTGCCCTCGATTCGGAGGCGATATCGGTTGCGGTAGCTGTGCTCCGTGTCCAGGTGCGCGACGTTTCGCATGTACTCGAAGCGGTAGCCGACGTCGCCCGAGAACCGGAGCTTCTGGTTCGCGTCCGAGCCGGCGGCGCGATTCTTCTCGGACGCGGCCGCTTCGAGGCCCTTCAAGCGTGCCTCGTGATCCGACATTTTCGGGTGGTCGGCTCCCGGCTCGTCCTTCTTCTCCGGCATCGGGGCCGGCGGCGCGGCGTTCGCCTCCGCGGCTGCCCCGCTCACCTGCGCGAGCGCGTTCGAAGTCGACAGCACGACGACCAAAGCGGTGCATCCTCGAGAGATCATGGGTATCTCACTTCGTCGAGCCAGCGGCCTCGGCGGGTCGGCACGGACTCGTCGTGCCGGGCCGGAGATGTGAAATCGAATGGAAACTGGAGAACCTTGCAGCCCATTGCGGACGCGGGGTGTGGATCAGTCCACGGATCGGAGCGAACGGACCGTCTCCCAGCGAAGCGCGGCCCGCCTCGGCGCCGAGTGCGGCCGAGCGGGCGCAGGATCGACGAGCATGCTCATGCCCCCGCCGCGAGAACGGCACTCGGCCAGCAGCGTGGCGTTCTCTGCGTCGGCCAACGCCGTACGTAGCGCCGGGAAGATCACGCGCTCTTCGAGAGCGAGGTGATCGAGCAAGAGCGTCTCGGCCTCGCGCACGCGATCCGAGAGCTCGCCCCGGAGCGAGCGGAGGAGTCTTGGTGCATCGGCGACGAGACGAAGGACGTGCGCGAGATCCTCCGAGACGCGATCGACCGCCGGGTGCTCCTCGGCGATCCGATCGATCGCGTCGAGGACCTCGGGACCGGACGAGCTTAGGCGCAGGCGCGGGGTCATCGACCGATCCTCGTCCTCGGCGTGCAGTGGGACGCCAATCCAGAAGGAGCGCTCGGCGGCGTGGGCCATCTCGCGGATCTCGGGCGCGGGAAGCGCAACTGCGTTCGTGAGTCGGGCGGCCACGCGAACGAACCTCCGGACCCGTACGTGAAAGCCGTGGAAGAGGTCGACTGGATGCGTTGCTTCGGCGTAGACGAGCGGACGTACGAAAGGGACGACCATGAGCTGAGAGCGCGACGAGGGACTTGGGGCAACGGCGATCGCATGCGCGCTCCGTCGTTGGGAGCGACTGCGAAGCCGACCAACGGTCAGGGACAAGAGGCCGTATCGATCGGAGCGCAGAGTGCGTGATGACGGAGCGCGCACGCTTGCGGGGTTGTCGAGCAAGTACCGGTCCAACGTTCGCCCTGGGGCGCGCGCCCGCACGTCGCTCGACGACCCAGGCGGTTTCCTCCGTCGTCCGCGCACCACGAGGCACACGAGCGGCGGCGGGCGAGCGCTGGATGGAAGGAGAGATGCCAGCGCGGCGAACAGTTTGTTTGCGCCCGACGCGACGATGCGCGCGCGGGCAGGCTGGGCTTCGTTTCGAAGCCGGGTAGCCGTCTGGATCGTCGCGCGACTCGCCAGGCGAAGGCGCGCCGGAGAGAAGTCTGGCTGCGTCGCCGGCAACTCTCCTTTCGTTCGCGTCGTCGGTCGGCCGACATCGGCCGAGGCTCCCTGCCCGTTCCCCGCGCGATCCCCGTCGAAATGGCCCGTCGATCGACGATGCGCCGAGACGCTCGCCTGTGGACCGCTCCTTGCTCATGGCGACCTCGAGGTATCCGCCGACGCGCGCGCCTCGCCTTGCCCGCGACCTTGCGGCGGATGAAGAACGCGCCCGCGCCTAACCAACAAGCAGGTCGTCCGATGATTCGTTTACCCCGCGTCAGCTCGTATCTCCCCGTCGCCGCGCTGCTCACCACCTTCGGCTGCGACCGCGGCGCACCGAGCGGTCCCGAGGGCGCTGCTTCGACCGCGAGCGCCACGAGTGGCGCCGAAGACGCCAAGCAGGTCTTCGCCCAGCGCTGCGTTGCCTGCCATGGCCAGAGCGGCAAAGGCGACGGCCCCGGCGCGGCGTCGCTCGACCCGAAGCCGCGCGATTACACGAGCGCTCAATGGCAGGCGAGTGTGACCGACGACGATCTCCGCAAGGTGATCGTGAAGGGCGGCGCCGCAGTGGGGAAGAGCAACCTCATGCCCCCGAGCCCGGATCTCGAGTCGAGGCCGGAGGTCGTGAGCGGGCTCGTCAGGATCGTTAGAGGCTTCGCCAAGTAGCCCGCCGCGGCCGATCGGTCGTCAATCAGCCGGCAGTGGACAGAAACTGATCATGCGTGACTCCGAGAGGTGAGCTTCGATGAAGACGTCCCTTCGTGAATGCGTTCGTCCTTCGACAGGCGCCGCGCGGCTCTCCACCGTCGCCATCGTCGTGGCGATCGGCTCGTTCGCCGCCTGCAGGAAGGATCACCCCGCGACGCAGGGCCCCTCCCCAGCGGCCTCGGCGTCCGCGTCGGCGCCGGTCGGCCGCTGGGATCCGGCGATCTCCGCGCGCTTCGAGAAGGTCGACCCGGCCCGCGCCAGCGAGAAGGGGTGCCTCTCGTGTCACGAGGGCATCGAGACGATCAGCGAGAAAATGCAGCCGTTCTTGATCTCGTTCGGCGGAGGCAAGCAGGGGTTCGAGTGCACCGTCTGTCACGGCGGCAAGGCCGACGCCCCGACCAAGCCGGCGGCGCACGAGAACATGTACCCGAACCCGAGCAGCATGTGGGCGCTCAATGAGGGGAAGGGCTGCGCCAAGTGCCACAGCGAGAAGGGCGCGCTCACGACGCTGATGGGCAAGCCGAAGGACCACCCCTCGGGCGGCGAGCTCATGTCCGTCGAGTCGAAGGCCACGGACCCGACGGGGGCGAGCGGCAAGAACCATGTCTACCGCATGGAGCGGGCGCTGATGGCGCTCGAGACCGGCAAGGCGAACAAGGTCCTCTCGTCGAACGGCGTCATCGAGAAGGGCACCTTCCCGTACGCCAACTTCGACATGGACGACCCCGACGGTAAGACCCCCGCGGTGGGGAGCGGTCGATACAAGGAGTGGATCGCCAAGGCGCTCGAGGGCAAGGTGATCACCGCGCTCGACCACGTCTCGGCGATCCCGAACCTGCAGGAGGGCGCGAAGCTCTGGGGCGAGGAGAAGGCCGGCTTCGCGGACATGCACCGAAAGCAGTGCGGTCGCTGTCACGTCTTCGGCGAGGGGCGTTCGAAGCGCGGCGATCACAGGGCGGGCGGGTGCGCAGCGTGCCACGTCCTCTACAACAACGACGGCCTCTACGAGGGCGGAGATCCCACGATCCCGAAGGATCGCGGACCGCACATGATGACCCACCGGCTCACGGTGGACATCCCCGCGGAGCAGTGCACGCACTGCCACACGCGCGGAAAGCGCATCGGCTCGACGTTCACCGGCCTGTTCGAGCACGCCTACGTCGGCACCGGCCAGACAGGCCCCTTCGACGAGCACGGCAAGCCGCAGACGCCGCTGTTCACGAAGGAGTACAACCACGTGCGAGCCGACGTCCACGCCGAGCGCGGGATGTCCTGCAACGATTGCCACTCCAGCATCGACGTCCATGGCGACGGGAACATCTACCCGGTGACGTTCTACCAGGTGGAGGTCGGCTGCGCGGACTGCCACGGGACGCCTCAGAAGTACCCGTGGGAGCTACCCGTCGGGTACGGCACACCCGTCGAGCTCCCGGGCGGCGCGCGTGGGACCGCGAAGGTCGGCGACAAGGAATACCTCATCACCACGCGCGGCAACGCCCGCACACGCTGGGTTCGCGAGGGCGACAAGGCCTTCATCGTCGCCTCGCGCGACGGGAAGCCTCGCGAGATCCCGCTGCTGAAGAACCGAGCGTTGAACCACTCCTGGAAGACGCAGCAGGGGCACGTGGCGATGGAGGTGGTCTCGCAGCACATGGAGAAGCTCGAGTGCTACGCGTGCCACTCGACGTGGGCGCCGCAGTGCTACGGCTGTCATATCAAGTACGACGCTCGGAAGATGGGCACCGATTGGCCGGGCTCGGCAATGAACCACGACCCCTTCGGCAAGCAGCGGATCGTCCAGGCGCCGGGTGACATCGCCATCGAGAACGTCGGGTTCATGCGCTGGGAGAGCCCGATCCTCGCCGTGAACTTCAAGGGTCGGGTCGCGCCGGCCATCCCTGGGTGCGAGACGGTCTGGAACTTCGTCGACAGCAATGGCGTCCTGACGGCCTCCAACAAGGTGTACACGACCTCGACGGGACATCCATCTCCCACGCTCGCACCGCTGCAGCCGCACGCGAACACGGCCGCGGCCCGCACGTGCGAGAGCTGCCACACCGATCCGAAGGCGATCGGATACGGCGTCGGCAAGAGCCGGTGGTCGGTCGCGATGGAGGGCCCGGGCGCGCACTTCGGCGCTCAAGGGACGGGCGCGCTCGGCGACATCCCGTGGTCCAAGGCCGCGAAGCCCCAGATCCCGGCGATGCCCGCGTTCCCGTACGCGTGGGACCAGCTCGTCACGCGTGACGGCAAGCAGGTCCAGAACATGCCCCTGCTCGCCGATCGCCCTCTGAACGCCGCCGAGCGAAACCTCGTCGAGCGCGAGGGCCTCTGCGTCGCGTGCCATCAGTTCTACAACACGCCTAAGTGGGAGCGCGTGCGGAACAAGCTGCGCTCGAGTCTCAAGGTCGACGGGCGCGCGCTGACGCCGGAGGAGCACGACAAGGCGGTCGTCGGCGCGCTCGACGCGCTGGCCGGGCCTTGACCGGAAGCCGGCCGGACGAGGGCACGACTCGCACGCTCGAGGCGCCGCTCGTCGGGGCAGTGAGGCCCCGCGGGCGGCGCCTGGCTCGCAGGTGCTATCCTGCTTGGCGTCGGTGGCGACCGGCTGCCGAGCGGTCCGAAGGGGGGCCGCCGCATGCGTCTGGAGATCGGCAGGCTCGTCCCGCACCTCGGCATCCGCGGGAAGATGTTGGTCGCCTTCCTGACTCTGGCGATCGCGCCATTCGCGGTCTTCGCGTCGGTGGGACTTCGCTTCGCGCGGCAGGCACTGGTCCGCTCCAACTCGGAGCACCTCCGCATCGAGCTCGCCTCCAACGTGAGCCACATCGAGCGCTACCTCGGGCTGGTGGGCGCCGACGTGCGGATGCTCGCTCGCGCCGTCGGCGGCGCCGCCCCCTTCGTCGCTCGAGAGGCCCAGCCGCGGCCCCGCGCGGCGCTCGAGGCGATTTTTCGCGAGTTCGCTGCGATTCGTCCCGACTACTACCAGATCCGCTTCCTGTCGTCCGACGGACGAGAGCTCGTCCGCGTCGACCGGCGTGGCGACGTGATCGTCGCCGTCCCCGAGGCCGAGCTCCAGGACAAGTCGAATCGATACTACTTCGCAGAGGCCATGGCCGGTCCGCCCGATCGCCCATACTTCTCGCCGATCGACCTGAACGTGGAGCACGATCGGATCGAGGAGCCGCACGAGCTCGTGCTTCGTGTCGCGCACCGCGTCGAGCAGCCCACGCAGGGGGTGGTGGTGTTGAACGTGTTCGCGAGCAGGATCCTCGGTCAGCTACGGGTCCTCCGGCCGGACCTCCGGGCGAGCGTCTTGTTCGTCGACGAGCAAGGTCGTTACGTGGAGGACGCGCCACGCGATGGTTCGCGTCAGTATGCTTTCGGGAACATCGGCGATCGGCTCGCCATGTTCCCGGAGGCGACCCGATCGAGCCTGCTCGCGGGTGACGCCCGGTTCCTCGCCGAGGGGAGCGGCGCGTTCGTGTCGTTCCACGCGGTTCGCGCTGGCCAGTGGGGCGCGCAGCGACGGTGGACCCTGGCCATCCTGTATCCACGCGCGCTCGTGCTCGGACCGGTCGACGACGTTCAGCGGTTCGTCCTCCTGTCGGGCTTCTTGGTCGGACTGGGGGCCGTCGTCCTGTCGCTCCTCGCGACGCGCGCCTTCACGAGACCCATTCGGCGCATCCTCGCCTTCGTCCAGCGGGTCGCGGCGGGCGAGTTCGGCGGGGCTCTCGACGTCGAGACCCATGACGAGCTCGAGGAGCTTGCAAACGGCATCCGCTCCACCGCAGGGGCGCTCGAGCGCGCGCGTGCGCAGCTCATTCGTTGGAACGAGGAGCTGCAGGCCGAGGTCTCGCGGAAGGTGGCCGAGATCGATCAGCTTCGCGAGGCCATGGAGGCGACGGCGCAGCAGCTGCGGCACGCCGATCGGCTCGCGTCGCTCGGTCTGCTGTCCGCCTCGCTGGCGCACGAGATCGGCAACCCGCTCGCTTCCATCAAGACGACGATCCAGGTCGAGATGGCGGAGTCCATCGTTCCGACGACCACCCAGCAGACCTTCCGGGTCGTCCTCGACGAGATCGATCGGCTCGCGGGCATCCTGTCGCGTATGACCGGCTTCGTCCGCCCCGCCCGCAACAACATGGTCGCGACGACCGTGGCGAAGGTCTTCGATCGCGTCGGCCCGCTCGTGGAGCGCGAGGCCCGCAGGAAGCAGGTCGCGGTTCGCCTTTGCGGAGCCGGGGTCGGTCACCGCATCGTCGCCCGGGCCGAGCAGCTCGAGCAGGTCCTGCTCAACCTCCTCGTCAACGCGCTGGAGGCGATGGACGGCCCCGGCCAGGTCACCATCGAGGCGGAGCCCGTCGACCCCTGGCTCGAGATCCTGGTGAGCGACACGGGCCGCGGCATCCCGGACACCATCCGTGATCGAGCCTTCGAGCCGTTCTTCACGACGAAGCCGAACGGCACTGGGCTGGGGCTGGCCATCGTGCGCGAGATCGTTCGGGACATCGGTGGGGAGGTGGAGATCGAGGCCTCCGGGGCAGGGGGCGCCCGCGTCCGCGTGCGGCTCCGGCCCGGGGGCGACGACGGCGCGCGGGAGGTGCCCCCTTGAGCGCGCGGCGAGGTGTCTTGGTCGTCGAGGACGACACCGTCATGCGCGAGGCGCTGACGCGGCGTCTCTCCTCGCGGCACCGCGTCGTCGCGGCGGCCTCTTGCGTCGAGGCGCGCGAGGTCTTCGCTCGCTCGAGGGTCGATCTCGTCGTCCTCGATCTCAACCTGCCCGACGGCGACGGTCTGTCGCTGATACCGATCTTCCTCCAAGACCGCGAGGCCGAGGTCGTCGTGGTCACGGCTTATCCCGAGGTGCAGTCCGCGGTGCGGGCGCTCAAGGCCGGCGCGTTCGACTACATCAACAAGCCGTTCGAGCTCGACGAGTTCGACGTCGTCGTCGACAAGGCGCTCGAGCATTGTCGCCTCCGGGCGGAGGTCATGACGCTCCGACGCGCAGGACCGCGCGCGGGCGGCGTCGAGCGCATTCTCGGGGGCTCGCACCCGATCGAGCGGGTGCGTGAGGATATCCGGCGGGTCGCCGAGACGCCTGCGACGACGGTGCTGATACGCGGCGAGACCGGCACAGGCAAGGAGCTCGTCGCGGAGGCGGTGCACGACGAAAGCAAGCGCCGCCACGCGCCCATCGTGCGCGTCAATTGCTCGTCGATTCCCGCATCCATGATGGAGGCCGAGCTCTTCGGACACGAGCGCGGGGCATTCACCGATGCGAAGTCCTCTCGGCGCGGCCTCATCGAGCTGGCGCACGGGGGCACCCTGTTCCTCGATGAGATCGGCGACCTCCCGCTCGAGCTTCAGCCCAAGCTGCTTCGTGTGCTCGAGTCACGCTGCCTACGCCCCCTCGGCGGCTCGCGCGAGGTCGAGGTCGACGTCCGCTTCGTCGCGGCGACCAACCGCGATCTCGAGTCGATGCAGGCGGAGCGTAGGTTCCGCGAGGATCTCTTCTTCCGTCTCAACGTCTTCGCCATCTCCGTGCCACCCCTGCGAGAACGTGCGGGGGACGTGACGCTGCTCGCGTCGCACTTCCTCGGCGAACTGTGCCGTCGTCTCGGGAAGAGCCCGAAGACGCTGTCGCAGGAGGCGCTGTCGCGTCTCGAGGCGTACCGCTGGCCAGGTAACGTGCGCGAGCTCTCGAACGTCGTCGAGCGGGCGGTCATCGTCGCGCGTGGCGAGATCGTCTCGACGGCGGATCTCGCGGTGCCGGAGGGACCGCACGTTACGGCGCCCGTCCCAGGCGAAGCGCTCGTCTCGCCCGGCGCCGGTGCGTACCCGCCGCTCGAGGCGATCGAGAGGCGCTACGTGCTCCAGGTCTATGAGCAGA
This sequence comes from Deltaproteobacteria bacterium, assembly GCA_016182965.1. Lineage (GTDB taxonomy): Bacteria > Myxococcota_A > Polyangia > Polyangiales > JADJMO01 > JALHOE01. The sequence continues at coordinate 45,632 of JACPFM010000009.1, forward strand.
CCGGAAGGAACAAGACCAGGGCGGCGGAGATCCTCGGCCTCTCGCGCGTCGGGTTGCGCGAGAAGCTCAAGGGGTACGGCGTGACGTGAGCAGACCGCTGGACCCCGTTGCGACCTGCTGTCAGGCCACCGGAGTTCCACCGAAACACCGTGCTGCTTCGTGCGTACGCCCCCGCAGAAAGCGAGAATCTCCCGCTCTAGGGACGGTCTCATGATCTTCGGAAGGCCCGTGTACGCAGGCGCGCCGCGATGGTTTCGGCGATTCCGCGGCCGACGCGGTCACGCAATCGGCGCCCAGCGGTGTAATGAATCGCTCGCCCCCGAGACGGTGACGGAGAGGCGCGGAAGCATCGCGAGCGCGACCGCAGGACGCCTCGGGAGGACGAGACCATGTCGAAGCTAGATACCAAGAAGGCGATCGTGGCGGGCCTGACGGGCACGACGGCGATGACGGCTGTGATGCTGGCCGCGCCGATGATGGGCATGCCGCCCATGAACGTCGGCGCGATGCTCGGATCGGTGATGGGCGGCAGCGTGGCCCTCGGCTGGGCACGGGATGCTCTACGGGGTCGCGCCATGGCTGCTCGCTCAGCTCGTGGTCATGCCGATGATGGGAGCGGGGCTCTTCAGCGGGTCGGCGCTGGTCGCCGGCGGGAGCCTGATGGGCCACCTGATCTACGGCGCCGTGGTCGGCGTCGCCTACGGTCGAGACGAGGCGCGCGACGCCGTGGGTCGGCACGCGCACGCGTGATGCGTCGGGCTCCGATCGAGCTCGTAGCGCTGCGCGGACGAGCGAGCGAGAATGCACGTCGGTGCGGTGAATCGAATGCGAGCCCCGGACGACACGGAGGGTGGCGAGGACGCCGTGCTCATCGCGCGGCTCCTCGCGGGCGACGAGCAGGCGTTCGTCGAAATCGTCGAGCGCCTGCACGGCTCGCTGGTGCGCGTCGCCCGTGCCTTCGTCGGCGATCGAGCCGTCGCCGAGGAGGTCGTGCAGGACACCTGGGCGGCAGTGCTCGAAGGCCTCCCCCGGTTCGAGGGACGCTCGTCGCTGAAGACATGGATCTTCCGAATCCTCACCAATCGTGCCCGGACGCGCGGCGCGCGCGAGAGTCGCTCGGTGCCTTTCTCGTCGTTCGACTCGGTCGACGAGCACGAGCCCGCGGTCGATCCCGCGCGCTTCCTGCCGAGTGGCAAGTGGGGCGCGCCGCCGCGCGCCTGGAACGAGGACTCGCCCGAGAGGCTGCTCGCTCGTCGCGAGACGCTGGCGTTCCTCGAGCAGGCGATCGCGGAGCTTCCGCGGTCGCAGCGCGCGGTGCTCGTCCTACGCGACGTGGAGGGGGTCGACGCGGACGACGCCTGCGACATCCTGCAGATCACCGAGAACAACCAACGAGTGCTCCTCCATCGCGCGAGATCGAGGCTCCGCGCCGCGCTCGAGCAGCACATGGCTCCATAGAGGTCTAATGCTCACGTGCCAGCAGCTGACCGAGCTCGTGACGGACTATCTGGAGGGGCAGCTTCCCTTCCGGAAACGACTGAGTTTCCACCTGCACATCGGGATGTGCCGCGACTGCCGAACCTATGTCCGGCAGATGAAGCTCGCGGTCCGCACCACGGGCGCGCTGCCGCCCGGGGACATTCCCGACGAGGTGCGCGATCAGCTCCTGCGGCGTTTCCGGGACTGGAAGGACTGACTTCCGATTGGGTGCGGCTGCTCTCCGGCAGAGAGTATCCGAGCGAGATCGGTCACTTGACCCTTCGCAGTCGTGGCTTCGGAGCGGGAAGCGGGTCAGGAATCTTGCCGTCCTCATAGCGTGAGGCGTGGTTGCGCTCGTGATCGCGAGCGAGGTGGAACCGCCAGTACTCGTCGAAGCGTCGAACTCCCGCCCGACGCGCGCAGCGCGCGCAGCCGAAGGACGGCCTCGGCCACACCATTCGCGAACGAAACCGAAGGCTCTTCCCCCGCGGCGGGCCTGCTGAATGCGGCGTGAAATCGCGCGTTTGCGTGGCGCGGGCGGTTCGCGATCGGGTCGCGGTGGTCGCACTTCTGCACGCGCGATCGGAGCGGCGTTTCCCGTCCGATCGCAACAAATGAGAACAATGAGGCGATTGCGCGGCGGCACGCGACCGCGCAGTGGTCCCGCGCGGCGTGACCTGGCCGCCGCGGAATCGTAACAGTGCGTCGACACCAGCAGCGATCCGAACAACTGCGGTTTCTGCGGCAACCAGTGCAGCCCCGGCACGCTATGCGTGAGCGGCAGCTGCAGTACCTGAGCACGGCCCGCGGGTGAGGGGCTACAACTCACGAACGCCAGTAGTAAGGCGCTCCCGTGCCGTAGTGATCGAGCGTGTAGTCGACGACCCCGACCTGCCCGGGAAGCGGCGCATCATCAGGGGTGAGCGGACGCCACCCGGCATCGCGCTGAAGGCCCGGAGGCGGCGCCCACCGTTCCCAGCCCACCTGGTAGTCCAGGATGCTTCCGCCGTTCGCGCCGCCACGCATTCGTGGGTGTCGGATCTGAACGGGATCGTCCTCCCAGCCGCACACGTCACAGATGTCGTACGTACCCGGCGGTCCGCCAAAGACGAGGTATCCGCACACGGGGCACGGCCAGAGCTCGTGCTCCATCACCGCGGCGCTCAGCGGCCGCGAAGGGCGGCGCGGAACTCCTTCACGAGCTTCGTCTGTCGCTCGTCGAGGCGAACGAACGACGCCAGCAGATCGAGATCGAGGTCGGGGAGCTTGTCGCTGCGCGCGCGCTGCTCGTACCCGTTCGAGCCGAGCACCCAGACCGTCAGCTTCCCTTCGCGGAAGATCCACACCTCGGGCACGCCGAGCCCGCGATATACCGCCAGCTTGTCGAGCTTCGGCGGCGAGAAGACGATCTCGATCGCGATATCCGGGACCGATTTGCGTCCGCCGATCGTGTACGATTCGTCGGCTTCCAGCCCGCGCCTCGCGCGTTCGCTTCGGTACGTCGTGGGCCGTGCGCGTCGAGATCGATGTCGCGTTCCTCCGCGTACGCCACGACGAGCCGCCTCAGCAGCGACTTCGAGTCCTCGTGATCGTCCGACGGGCTCATGATCTCGAGCGCTCCTTCGATGTAGGTGAGACGGACGCCGGATCGCTGCTCGTCGAGCGAGTCGCGTAGCACGACGTACGTTGCCCACGTCACGCCATTGATCAGCACACGCTCCTCGCCGTGGAACGGCCGAGGAGACGGCGTGGAGGGGACCGCGACCATGGGCGGATCCTAGCACCCACCGCTCACCGCGGCGGGCGCTCGACCTCGCCGGTCGGCACCTTGGGCGGGGCCTTCTCCCAGCGGATGTTGTCGACGATGTGGCGAGACGCGCGGGGCAATCTCGCTGGCGTTCGGCCTCGGGGTGTGCAGGTGGGTCGAGCAAACCGGCCGTGTATGTCCCCGATCCCACGTGCCCAGCCCGCCCAGCCCGGTGCGCGCCCCCCGAAGACAGCGGGCTTTCGCGAGCCGCGGGCTGATCCGAGGGCTGAGCTCACCGCGGCGATCCGCCGATCGCAGACGCACACCAAGACGCAGCCGCGGCCTTCCGTCTCGGCGACGTGATCGCAACGTGTCCCGCGCAGGCCGCCCGACAGGCGCGCCGCACGGAGGCATCATGACGACGAAGGCGAAGAACGCGACGACGACGACGACGAACAAGAAGGGCGCTGGGCAGTCGCTCGGGGCCGACTCGCAGGGGCAGATCGCGGCGCTCGCGAAGCTGTCCTCGACCGAGCTGCAGAAGCGCTACGAGGAGGTGTTCGGCACGCGCGCGACGAGCTGCAACGTGATGCACCTGCGCGGTGCCATCGCGCGGGCGCTCCTCGAGCGCGCCGGGCAGCTCGCGCCCGACGCCTCGACGACGCGCGCGGCTGCCGCAGCGCCTCCGGCCCCGCCGCCGCGCGACGGTCGCCTCCCGGCGGTCGGCTCGGTGCTCCGCCGCGAACACGAGGGCGTCGTCCATCGCGTGAAGGTGCTGCAGCGAGGGTTCGTCTACCAGGGCGCGCAGTACCGGAGCCTCTCGTCGATCGCGAAGGCGATCACCGGCACGACCTGGAACGGCTTCCTCTGGTTCGGGCTCGTTGAGCGCGCGCCGCGGAAGAAGGCGGCGTGAGGACCACCATGAGCAAGCCGAAGGGACAGCTTCGCTGGTGGGGCAAGACGTACTCGGTCCGAGTGCGGTTCGCCGACGGGAGTCGCAAATGGGTGCCGCTCCCCGAGGGGCTCTCGCACACCGAGGCCGTGGCGCGCGCGCAGGAGATCGCCGACGCGGCGCGCCGGCGATCGGCCCCGGCGGACACGAGGGTGATCGCGCTGCCGAGCGAGACGCTCGACGAGTGGGTGAAGCGATGGACGGCGATGCGCGAGCGCATCGGCTATCGCACGGTGCGCGACGATCGCTCGAGGTACAAGACGCACATCCAGGCCGTCCTTGGAACGAGACCGGTGGGTGCGATCACCACCGAGGACATCGAGATCCTGCGCGACGCGCTCGACGAGAAGGTGCAGGGCGGGAAGATCGCCTGGACGACGGCGCAGCTGGTGTGGTCGGCGGTCAAATCGATGTTCAAGGCGGCGCGGCTCTCGAAGCACCGCGAGCTGCGCGTGCGGCGGGACGATCCGACCCAGGGCGTCGCGCCGCCGGATCGCGGCGCGGTGAAGGCCAAGCAGTTCCTCTTCCCGAGCGAGTTCCTCCAGCTCGTCTCGTGCGATGAGGTGCCGCTGCAGTGGCGGCGGATGTTCGTGACCACGACCTACCTCATGCTCCGCGCCTCCGAGTTGGAGGCGCTCGGCTGGGACGACCTCGATCTCGAGCACGGGATCGCCCACATCCATCGGTCCGTCGTCCGCACGAACCGCACGCAGGACGGCGAGACCAAGAGCCAGCGCGCCCGCCGCCTCGCGATCGAGCCGACGCTCGTCCCGCTGCTCCACGCAATGCAGAAGGAAGCCGGCGCCCGGCGCGTCGGCCGGGTGCTCGATCCGATGCCGCCCTGGTACGACCTCGCGAAGGGCCTGCGCGTCTACTTGATCGCCGCGGGGATCACCCGGCCCGAACTCCTCGCGCGCGGACCGACGCGTCGCTGGATCACCTTCCACGACCTGCGCGCGACAGGGATCACCTGGATGGCGGTGCGGGGGGACGACCCGCTGAAGATCCGGCAAAGGGTCGGCCACGAGCACGTCGCGACGACCGAGAGGTACATCCGCGTCGCCGAGGAGCTGCGGCCGGGGTTCGGGACCGTGTTCCCGGAGCTACCGCGCGGCTTGCTGCCCGGGTAGGAGGCGCCTGTGGTTCGATGCGGCGGTTGGCGGCGGGCTGGGCGGGACCAGGGAAATGGGCCGCCGTCGCGCCGACCACGATGACGATGCGCATAGGCAGCGCACCATTTTTGCGCTTCACCGCCTTGGCGCTCTTGCCCCTCCGATCCCTCTCCTGCTAGATCCGGCCGCTATTGAGCGGCCGACGCGCCGCCCGGTCAGTTGTTGCAAGCGCTGGCCGAGCCACCACCCAGGAGTAACGGACGATGCGCACCATGTACCGCTCGGGTCATCGAAGGCTGATGCTCGCCGCAATCGTGGGCGCGGGGATTCTTGCTGGACACTCGCGACGCGCGATTGGCGACACGCCGCCCTTGCCGCTCCCGGCTGCGCCATCGGAGGTCGACTACCAGCTCGCCTACGAGGAACGCACCGGATTCGTCCTGAGCTTCGAAGACCAGACGGTTTCTCTCGCCGACGGACGGGCCCTCGTTGCGCAGACGGTCGCCGAAAGTCAGAAGTACGATACTGACGACTTCTTTCAGTGGGTTGAGGCGCGAACTCCCGCGTCCCGCAAGAACGTTCGTGTCGTCCGCGTCTACGGCGACGCACCTGTCTATCTCTACCAGGGCTACGCGCTGCTCCCCGATTCGCAGGATGTGCCGTTCCCCATCGACACCTTCGACGCGGCGCGTGACTGTCGCGCGAATCCCCGTTGCATCTCGTTGAACCGTTACGACGCCACGAATCGAGGCTCGAACATCCTGGTCCTCGCGGCGAGGAGCATCGTCGTCCGGGGCCGCAATCAGACTCTCGGGCTGTCGCTTGTCACGGCCACCGAGAACTTGATCATGCCGACGTACTCGGATCAAATCGATCTGTCGGCGCGCTCCGACCCCGCGCCCTCCTTCGTCGCCGAGGAAAAGTATGATGTGGGTGGCTCCCTTCCGATTGTCGTCGTGGAGAGCGCCGTCGAGGACGAGCGCGCGTCGCCTGCCGATAGACCGTCGTATCATTGGCCTACGCATCTGGACGATCTCACATGGCAGTTCAAACGCGCTCAACAACTCGTTGACGACAACCTCGATGCCGCCAGCTGTGCAGCCATCGCCAAGGCGAACGTCGAGGTGAAACCAGATCTCGTCGAGGCGGAGGAGTTCGATCGTTGTCTCAAGGCAGCGAACCCGCGTGGCTTCGCCGGGCTTCCTGGCGGCAGCTGGCTCGCCTTTACGTTCCGGGCGACCGCGATCCACGCACGATCCAATGGGCAGCCGGGCGGCACCGGCGGGAAGGGACCGCCCGGCGCCGGCGCGGTCAAGAGGTGCGGGACGACCTCGGTCTGTGCCGAAGCGTGCAACGTCTACAACCCGATCGACACTTCCGATCCGAGCTGCACGGTCTCGTGCGCGTACGACTACTGGAACATAGGCTTGACAGGCGGGCAGGCTGGTCCGGGCGGTGAGGTCGGGTTCGTGCGCGTCGCCGCGGTCACGCACGTCTCCGCGTGCGATCAGTTCTCGCCCGCGTCCCTCACCAATCCGAAAGGGGGGTCCGATGAAATCGATCGCCGTTGTTCCGACGGCATCGCCAATGATGGAGATGGGGACAAGATCGACTGCGAAGCGTCGACATGTCTCAACGATCAGAACGTAACGGTTTGCGACAAGAGCATCGATAGGCTCACGGGAGAGTGGAACCCTCACGCGAAGTACCTCAAGGATCTCCTCGCAAGTATCAAGCCGAACCTACCTCTCGGCAAGGTCCCGAACATCGCGGAACTCAATATCACCAAGTACTACGGTGCAAAGACGGACGCCCATCTGTCGCAAATCGATGCCAGCGAGTTCGTGGTGGTCGCGCCCAGCCAGGATGGCGAGCTCTCGACGCCGGTTCACGTCAAGACCTCCGGCCCTACGCTGACGGTTCCCCCAACGCTCTGGGGCCTGGAGTCTGATATCTCGACCAAGCTGACGAAATCGTTCGTCAGCGACGTCATGTATCTCGCGAACGAGCCGCTCCTCGAGTCGTGCGGGGCCGCGTACGACTGCGACGATGTGCTCCGTCCCTTCGTGAAGGCGCTCGCGCAGCCCAAGACATCGCGAGAGATTCGCGATCTCTGGCTGAGTTCGATCGCGAATCAGACGCAGAGCGGCACAACGGTCAGCCTTACGCCAATCGAGTTCAAGGGCGTTACGAGTGTCGTCGCACAGAGCGGCGCCAATGCAGTCGTTCTGAGCGGTAGCCCGTGGGTCCTCACCGGCGTCAAGACCAAGTACGGCGGCGCTGTCACGTTCCCCGTCACGGGCCTGTGCGTCGACGACCTGCGTTTCAATGTGCGAGGCAAGACCGGCGCTAACGGTTCTCCCGGCGAGGGTGGGGTCGGCACGACGTTGACGCGCTACTGCCCGGCGGTTGCGCCCACCGCGGACGTGGTCTGCCATGCCGTCTTCCGCAGTCAGATCGTTCCTCCGACCGGTGGGAGCGGCGAGATCGGCGCTAACTTCGAGATCGTGTACTGGCCGTACGAGGCCACGCAGGGCTGCCTCCCGCCAACGTCGACGTTCTTGCAGGACGATCTCGCTCGCAAGTACGGTCGTTCCTCTGGCGATCTCTCAAAGCCGGATATCGCCGGCTCCGTACTCGTGACAGTCGAGGGCGTGAAGGTCGAGTCGGGTACCGCATGCATCCCGGACAGCAAGCGCGTGTATCCGGTTGGGCATGGGGTCCTCTGCGCACCGGCCGCGCCGTCCTGTGCAGGTTCGCCACTCCCCTTCGAGGGGTCTGCAAACCACAAGTGCCGCGCCTACGGCGGTCCGGTCGGAAAGATCGCGCCGCCCGTTACCGCGTCTCCCGATTCCGAGCTGCGCTATTGGAAGCGCAGCGACTGGGCTCGCATGATTCACGGAGCAATGCCGCTTGAGATGCGGCGCCGCCTAGGGAAAGGGAATCGCTATTACAAGCAGGCAGAGTTGCTCTCTGCAACCGCGAAATACGTTTCGACGCGTCGATACGTGGCGGCCAACCAAGGGACGTTTGATTGTGGTCTCGGCTCCTCGTCCTCGACGGCGCTCGACGCCGCTTCGGACGCTACCAAGCGGGTCTGCGCGTTGCGCCTCGAGCTCGCCATGCGCCTGACGCAACTCGCTGCCGGTCAAAACTTCTTTGGCTATTCGGCGGACTACGTGCCGCCGGCACAGGCAACATTCGGCGAGCTTCACCGGCTCGCAAGCGCCGAGATCGACAAGGCCATCGCGAACCGTGGCCTTTGGCTGACGATCGGCGCGGTGTTGCGAGGCGAGAAGAAGCTCGATGAGAGCATCCGCGTGCAGATCGAGGCCGAGATCGCATCGCTGAAGGGCGCCTATGCTAATGGCGGCGCCCTTGCCAAGGAGTATGCGGGCTGGAACGCAGCCGTAAAGGAGCAATACGCGGCGTTGCGCCTTCTGCGCGAGAGCATCCTCAAGGACAAGGATGGACTTGCGACACTCAAAATTAAGCGAGCGGGAACCGCGGAACCAGACTTCGCCTGGGAGGTGATCAAGTTCGCCGTCGTCGCGGTCGCCGCCTATTATGGTGGACCGGCCGCGGCGGGCGTCGCTTTCAGCATCCTCGAGGGTACAGACACCGGTGACCAGGGCTCGACGTGCATCGAGGGAATTTGTCCCAAGTACCAGGTGGCATCCGCGACGGACGTGAGCTCGACCGGTGACAAGAGCAAGCTCGCCGGAGACATCACCGAGGCTAAACTCTCCGATACCTTCAAGGAGGCCATCAAGGAATACCTTCCGAAGCTGCTCGCAGCGGGCAGCGAGAGCACCGCGACCGATACGATCGGCGCCATTGAGATCGTAGGTGAAAAAACCTATCTAAAGACCGCCGTCGAGATGAAGTTGCTGGAAGCGATTAGGCTCGCTCGCGACCTCGGCCAGGCGTGGCGAGCCCGCGATCTTGCTCTCACCAAGATCCTCGATGCGCAGCGTCGTTCGCTTTCGTTGCAGGCCAGCCTCGTGAGCCTCGGCACGCTCGTCACACCGGGTCGTCTTCCGGGCCTCGATGCGCAGGCCGCGATCGTCGATTCGGCGTACCTATCGGCGGTTCGTGCAACCGACGCGGCAGGGGAGTACTTCTTCCTCGCGCGGCGTGCGGCCGAGCGCGACACCGTGCCGTGGAACATCGCCGCGGGTAGAAGCGCACTCTCGCTCGCTGAGGAGAAGGATCTACTCGAGGCGGGGCCCGGGAAGGCGGGCGCCTGCTTCTCCAAGGGCGTCAAGGTCCCAACGCTTGACGTGAACCTTGGGACCATCGATTGCTTCAAGGATCGCCTCGACCTCATTCGCAACTACGTTGAAGCGGTGGAGTCGACGTACATGCGGACGGGAACGCTGACCGTCGACGTCCCGATCACCTCTGACAAGCTCGTGACCGAGGGCACGCGAACGTTCTACCGGTTGAAGGCTGACATCGCTCTAGGCGCCCCGTTGCTTCAGCGCGCGCAGAAGATGGAAAAGGTCGCGTTGTTCGTGCTCGCCGGTGGCACGGATGCCGCGCGCGCCAACATCCGCGTGCGTCGCCCGATGAACGACACGTATTGGATCGGGAAGAGTCTCTCGTCCGCGACCGACGACGTCGTCCAGAACTTCAGCTTCGGGCTCCCTGCTACGCCTGGTACCGCGGCACTCGATATCTTGCTCGCGCCGCAATACCGCTTCTACGACGTGACTGCCTGTGTCGGCCCCGCATCGGCGGTCGAAGTCATTCGCGACGACTGCACACTGCAACGTCGCACGACATCTACCGGTGGGGTCGCGGTCGATCCGCTCGTCGATCGGGCGCTTGTCGGAGACCTGGACTTTGAGGTCGAGCAGTCGGCCCTCGCCGGCCGCACTCCGGACAGGTTGCGCATCGTGGTGAGCTACAGGTACCGGCTGTGATCGCTCGTCCCTCGGCGCTCGTTGCGGCGCTCCTCTGGGGGTGTTCGGCACTGGCCTGCTCTTCGTGTGGCAACAACACGCCGGTGCCGAACACGTCCGACGCGCAGGCTGCTGCCTGCGACAAGCTCGCGCGGGCGTACTGCGCCCAGGTGGAAGCATGCGCGCCCGCGGTGCTGTTCCGATCGTTCGCAGACCTCGCCTCCTGCCAAGGACGCGTCGCAGCGGACTGCGCCGCCGCGACCTCGGCCGATGGAGCACACCTCCAGAACCAGAACGTTGCCGGATGCGCCGACGCCATCCCGAGCATGAGCTGTACGGACCTCTTCACCGGGCTTCATCCGGCCGCGTGCGCCATGCCGACCGGCAACCGTTTCACTGGCGGCTGCACCTACACGGCGCAGTGTCTGTCCACGTGTGTCCGGGACTCGGTCCCCCAGTGGTGCGGTGCGTGCAGCACCGAGCCCCCCAGCGCTTCATGCGCCGTGGTTCCAGATGGGGAGGGCGCCCTTGCAGTGCCCCTCGATGTACCCGGTTTGACGCGAGGCACGCATCGATCCGGGTGTGCGCAGGGACTCGTCTGCTCAGCCAAGAACAAGTGCGCCGCTGGGGCAGCGGAGGGAGCACCGTGCTCGGAGACCGTACCGTGTCTGCGCCCACTCACATGTGACGCGGGTACTTGTCGAAAACTCGCCGTCAAAGGCGATCCCTGTGGCGTCGGCAAGGTCGAGTGCGATCCCTACCGAGGCTTCCGTTGCGGCGCTGAAGGCAAGTGCGTCGAAATACCGCGCGCGTCGGAAGGACAGGTCTGTCCCGCCGACGCGGGGGGAAGAATCCCGCTCTGCGCCCGATCGAGCAAGTGTTCCGAAGGCGTCTGCATTCCGACGGTCGCGGACGGCGCCGAGTGCACGTCGAGTTCGCAGTGCTTGTGGCCCGCGGTCTGTGTCGGTCAGAAGTGCGTCGTCGCGGCCTGCGCGACGATGTGACGTCCACGCAGGACGGCTTCGTTCATTGGCAACGGCGCTCGTCGACCAACCCCCTGATTGACTGTATCGCGCCATCGCGCCGCAAGTGATGGCGACCTCGTCGCCCCACAATAGGTGGAGAACGGCGCCGTCGTGGGAGCTTGACACGCGACATCGCGCCGTGCTGCCCTACATGTTCTGCGGCGCGCAGCTCCTCGGCGCCGAAACACTCCGGAGAGCCCGTACGTGCTGAAACGATCTGGAACCGCTGGCAAGAGCAAGAAGTTGTCGAGGCGGGTACCCAAAGGATCTGGGGCGGCGGTAAAGAGCAGCACGAAGAGCAAGAAGCCGGCGGCGGTTCCGCAGATCCATGTACCGGCGGTCGACTTCTCCTACAACGGTCACCGCATGTTCGTGGGAGTCGTGCCCGTAGAGAAGCTCTTCCCGTTTTGCGCTGTTTCGCGCACCGCAGAAGACCCTGAGAAGGGATACCAAAGGCACCTCGCGGAACAGCGCGCGCGGCGCATCGCGGAGTATCTGGACGATGGCAACGTCATTCCGGGGAGCATCATTCTGAGCGCGCAGTCCGCGGCGGCGCTGAAATACGACGGCGAACAGCTTTCATTTGCCGCGAGGCCGCGCGCATTCCTCGTGATCGATGGGCAACACCGCCTGTACGGCGCGCATATGGCGTCGACCGGTGGCGTCCTCATCTCGGTCTGCGTGCTCGAGGGACTCTCGCAAGAGCAGGAGGTGCAGTACTTCCTCGATGTCAACAGCACACAGCGTGGTGTGCCCCGCACGCTACAACTCGAGATCGTGAAGTTCCTCGCCGAGGAGGGCTCCGTAGACGAGATCCGCGTGAGGCTCTTCAAGGCGCTGAACGAGGATCCGGAGTCGCCGTTGTGCGGGCGAATGTCGGCTGACAAGACCGTGCGAGGGAAGCTGTCGCATGTCCCGTTCAAAGCCGCCGTCGAGCCACGGTTGAACGAGATGCCCCTCAAGTCGTTCAAGTTTGAGAGCAAAGTGAAACTCCTGATTCACTTTCTGCGGGCCGTGCAACGCATCCTCGTAGACTCCACTAACGAGGACACGAAGCTCTCCAATGCAGCTTTCTTTCAGGCGATGTTCGCGGTGTTTCCGGACGTCGTGCGTCGCGCGCATCTCGTACACGGTGACATGAAAGAGGAGTCCATCGTCAAGGTTATCCGTCCACTCCGAGACATCCGTTGGGATGTTCACGGAGGCACCAACAAGAAGGCGATTGCCGCGTTTGCGGGCCACCTGCGCGATCTGCTCGACGCTCCGATCGCGGGCAGCGAGCACCTCGTGTGAGCAAGGGCCGCTGCTCGCATGCCTTTTCTTCCGCTCGTCACCGCCGCGCAGCACTATCTCAAGACGATCGGATTCGTCCGTCCGGTAGATCTCGGCGGGCAGCGCCTGAAGTCGATGATTGCTGATGGGAAGGCGGACATCGAGCGCGTCGCCGTCGATGTGCTGCGCGTTGAATTGAGTGAACAGGATGTCGCGGTCGGGCTCGCAAGAGAATGGCGCTTGGGCTTCACACGCGTCGCGAAGCAGAACGATGCGCTCACCGCCATGAAGGCGAATACAGACATCCCAACGTCGTGGGTTTTGGTGAGCTGTTACTACGCCGCCTTCTTCGCGGCGATTGAACTGCTACGTGTCCAGGGGCGAATGGTTTTCTACTTCGAGCCCGATGACATCTCGCGGATACGCCAATACTCGTCGGGCGCGCATCCGATCGCAGCGGGTAACTACGCATTCGAATTCGGTCAGGCAGCAGGCGGCACTGTCGTCTTCCTCGGTCGGAAGACGGCAGAGCGGCCGCACCATGCGGTGTGGAAGCACATGGGCGCCGCACTGGGATGCTTGAACTGCTCTGACGACACGGCCGTCCGCGTCAGACGGCTACTTGAATTCATGGGTAGTGTCGCTCAGCCCGAGTGGCCGTCGCTTAACGAGACCCGGAACCGGTGGAACTATGCGGCTCCAGAGCTCTACGGCACAACGGGAGAGAAGGAAGGTAAGCACTTCCGGCAGTTGGTCGGCGACGACAAGGCTCTCTTCGCCTGGGCTCGCTCGAGAGCGATCAAGCCGACGACCGCGGAGGCGCCCGTTCCGGTTGCCTTGACACAGATGCTCTTGCTGAAGGTCGTGCGCCAACTCCACCCGATTCTGGTGGAGGACTGATGGCCGCGCTCGTGGTCTCGCGATGGGACGCTTGATCCGTGGGGTAGATGCAGGTGTCCGACGCAGACTGTGCGAGCGAAGTTGCGTTGCTTTTGTCCGCGGCAGTAGCGGGCGGTCCCATTTGATGTAGGAACATCACATCGCGCTGCTCAGCCCCATTGGAGCCAGAGAACGCGACGTCCAAAAACCGTGGGCGAAGCTGCACCGATTCTCGTCGGGCGGCCGAGACCTGGGTGAGGTCGAGCATGAATGGAATCTCGCAGTCGCGCGAAGGCGCAGCGCTCCGCGTCTATGAAGGGCTTCGCCGGTTCGAACCCGGCTCGGACGAGTACGAGACCGCCGAGAAGGCGTTGGCCCTCGTCCTCAACAAGAAGCGTCGGGACGATGCGTTTCTGTTGCGCAACGTGCTGCGTGACGCGCGTCGCGTGCGGGTGCGCGCGGCGCAGCGTCACCCGGACTTCGTCCCGTTCGACGAAGAACTCCATACCGATCACGGCGACACGCCGGAAGACGAGCTCGCCGCCGGCGAGATGCTCACGGAGCTCGCGCAGGCCGTCACGCGTGACTTGCCGTCCGACGCGATCCAGTGCCTTCCCGGCCTTCTGCGCGAGGAGACGGTAGACGAGTCCTCGCGCGCCCTTGGGCTCCCCGCTCGCCGTGTGAAGTACCTGCGCCGCCTGATCCGCGCGATGGCGGCCACCCTCTTCGAGTTCGACGCATAGCATTCTCGAGTCCTCATGGCACGCGCCGATCTTTCGAGACGGTGCGCGCAAAAACCGCAGGAGATCGTCATGAACCAGCACATTCCCGCCATCAAGGCCGGCGCCGCGATCCAGTCGCTGCGTCACTCCGGCTACGACATCGCCGCCGCACTCGGAGAGCCGATCGACAACAGCCTCGAAGCCAACGCGAATCGAATCGAGATCCGTCTCGAGGAGCGCACCGAGAAGAAGAAGAAGCACGTCAGCCGCATCGTTGTCGTCGACGACGGGGACGGCATGGACGGCGACACCCTTCACCGCTGCCTGCAGCTGGGCTTCTCGACGCGCTACATGAGGACGAACACGATCGGGAAGTTCGGCGTCGGCGCGAAGCGCGCCGCGCTGAGCTTCGCGCAGCGCATCGACGTCTGGAGTCGGCGCCAGAAGGACGACCCGTGGCTCCAGGGCTACCTAGAGCTCGAGGAGAAGCACGAGACGGCGACGGGCGAGGGGGAGCGGCGGTCGTGTGGTCGAAGATCGACAAGCTCGAGGAGGGGCGGCACGCGAGCGATGCGAACGCGCTGAGGATCCACGTCGAGAAGGAGCTGTCGCGGATCTTCAGGTACTACATCCGAGGTGGTCGTGAGATCGTGGTGAACGGCACGGCGCTCGTGCCGCACGATCCTCTCTTCAAACTGGACCGCACGTGGGGTGATCGTGTGCTCGCCGACGGCGATAACGGCGACGACAAGAAGCTGGAGCGCCATTTCGTGCCGGCGCTCATCATCACGAGCGACGAGGAGATCCCGTGCGGCGATGCCAACGCGCTCCTCACCGTCACCGTCTACCCGCCGGAGGTCGTCCGTAAGCGGGGACGGGGCGGCGATAAGCTCGCGAAGGAGCTCCGCGTGCCAGAGAATACCGGCAGCATCTCGTTCGTTCGACTCGATCGGGAGATTTCGTACACAAATGTCCCGCGCATGCTGCCGCATGGCGTACAGGACATGGACCGGTTCATCGGCATCGAGGTGAAGTTCACGCCGGTCCTCGATTCCTTCTTCGGGGTGCGCAACGTCAAACGAGGCGTCGAGCCCGACGGCGAGCTGCGCACGGCCATCCGCAAGAAGCTCGAGCGGTACATTACGACCGCGCGAGACAAGATTCACGAGATCTGGGGGCAGCGCGAGAAGCAGGATCGCGATCACGAGGGCGAGGTCGCACCGGTGCTCGATGCGGTGAAGGAAGCCGATCGCACGATGCCTGCGACCCGCATCGAGCCCGCTCCGCCCGAGGAGGTCGAGCTCCAGCTGGAGACGCTCGCGAGGGACGCCGGAAGGACGGACCCGACCGAAAAGGCGCGCTTCAAGCAGCATGTCAAGGAGCAGCCGTTTCACATCGAGGCCGTCGACTTCCCCGGCTCGAACTTCATGACGATCGACCACCTCGGTCGCGGGCAGCCGACGATCATCCGCCTGAACACGCGGCATCGGTTCTACCGTGAGCTCTGGGAGCCGATCCTCGACTTCTCCCGACGCTCGCCCGGCGAAGTGGAGCAGGAGGAGGCGCTCCGGACGGCGCGACGCACGATCGAGGCCCTGTCGCTGTTGGTTGTCGCATACGCGAAGGCGGAGTCGATGGACGACGCCGCGCGCGACAAGTATGGCGATCTGCGTCAGTTCTGGGGGCAGTTCTTGGACACGCTGATGGGAAAGGTGACGAACGTCCTCTGAAGGGAACGACGAGCAGTCCCCGCGACGAGTCACGTCGCTCGCGGTAACTGGAGCGACCATGGAGCACTGCAAGCACATCCCGGCGATGATCCCACTCGATGCTCACGCGTTCGCGCTTCACGAAGCGATCGGCCGCGCATTCGTTGAGCTCGAACCGTGGATGCAGGTTTCTGACTGGCTTCACCTCGCCGCAGGGATTGCCGAGGTGAAGTACAACTCGAGGCACGACGACGGCCCGATGTATTGCGAACCGATCGGCCCGTGGAACGATCGGCGCGATGCGATCCGCAGCGAGTACCTGTTGCATGCGACGAGACTGCTGTACGTCTGCTGCTCGATCGAGTCGGCCGTCCGCCAGTTCCTTGGCCCTGACGCCGCCCGCGCGCATGGCGGCATCGTTCGCGCGATCGGAGCGTTGGTCGCCGGCAGCACGGCGGTCGTCGAACCGCGAGGGTACGAAGAACTCGCGTGGCACATTGCGATCACCGGCCGGGGGTGCAACGCCTCGTTCCTTGGGCGAGTTCTTGCCGCCGCGAGCGTGCCTTTCCGTGCCGCGGGCGCCTTCCTCGCCTACGAGGTCCGGAATCAACTCGCGCACGGCATCGTGCGACTACCTGACGTTGGCGATGACGAGGAGGGATCGCTGCAGCGCCAGGTGTCGCTGCTCGCGATGTCGACGCGGGTACTCCTCCTTACCCTTCAGATGATGATCGCTGTGCACGTCGATAAGCCGGACGTCGTCCTCGACGACGACGACGAACCCGCACCCGCACACCGGGAGCGTTTCGCGACGCTCCACCTCGCTCGCGGCCGCAACATTGGCGTCGGCGGGCCGGCCGGTTGCGTAAAGGTGTAGGCTAGGGGCTCCGATGAACCAGAGGGAGCTCAGGGGCTTCGATCGACGTCGTTTGTACACGGTGCTCTCCGAGGCAACGGTCGCGACGCTTCAAGCGATGCTCGCGACGATCGAGGAGGCGGCGCCCGGACCGAAGGACGCCGTTGTCCTACATACGGTCGCGACGATTTCCGACGGCCACCTCGCGATCCGCGATGCCCTACGCGAAGCACCGAAGCCGATCTTGCAGCGGATGTGCGCCGTGCTGGAACTCGACGATCGTGGGACCATCGACGTGCTCGTCGATCGACTCGATCGAGCCGTTCGGTTCGGTCCGTTCGGTGATGCCGACGAGACGCCCCCCTCAACGCGCTCGCGCCTCCCATCGGGGCTTGATGAACGAGAGATGCTCTTCGCGCTCGAGCTGCACGCGCGACTCGCCCGACGATCGCGGGGGGCTACGTCGCTCACACTCGGGGAGCTCATCGGCCGAATCGGTCGCCGCACGGCGGTATTCCGTGCGCGCTCCGAGGCGACCCGAGACGCGGGCACTTTTCTCTGGTCGATCGGCATCGCCGCATCGCCCGACCTGCGTGCTGTCGCCGCTTCCCCCGGAATCGAGGCAGAGGTCCAGCTTTCCGTGCGCGCAGACTGGCTCGATGCCGACGTCGCAGAGATCGAATCCGCAGCACAGCCCACGCCTCCCTCCACATTGAATAGCGCCGAGCGTTGCGACGACCTCGCGGCCGACATCGCCGTTCTCGGAATGGGCGTGGCGCGCGTAGACGACGTCGTTCACCCAGACGAAGAAGCGCTCGTTCGAGCCTACGCGCGTCGGCGCGCAGCGTCGCCCGCGATCGCTGCGCTCCTTTCCGACCTCCAAACGAACACCTCACCGCTCGACGAAGTTGCGAGACGGGTGGCAACGAGGCTGGACGCCGAAAAACGTTCGAGCTTGCTCGAGCATCTCTGCGACGTGGCGCTTGCCGACGGCGTTTTGGTGCCTGAGGAAGTCGACCTCCTTCGTCGGCTCAGCGATCTGTTCGGCGTCTCGTTTCCGCAGCTCGACGAGCTGGTGCATCGGTTTGGTGCCAGCGCGTCGGCCTCCAAGCAGCAGTACCGATCAGCGCACGCGGCCCCTTCGCTCAAGGTTGCGGAAGCCTCAAGAGCATCCGGGCAAGCCAGCGCGCCGCCGTCAGTGGCCGCATCCACCGTGCCCACCGGTAACGGGATCGAAGGAGGGCCGCCGCCCGCGAAACCTCCCACGCCGGCGGAGCAACACGTCGACGAGATCATCTCGCTGTTGTTCGAGTGACGATGGCGAACGAAAGGAGATGAGCTTCCTGGACCTGTCGCTCGAGCGCGCCTACCGCTCTTCCAGCCATGCGCTCGGGAGAGACTTCTACGCGCCGATGCTCCAAGCGGCGTCGCAGTACCGACGTGGCTCGGGCTACTTCGCGAGTTCGGTCTTTTCCGTCGCCCCTCACGAACATGTGGAGTTCTTTCGGCGCGGCGGGCAGATGCACCTGGTCTGCTCGGAGTCCTTTTCGCGGAAGGACCTCGAGGCACTCTCCGAGGGGGTCTTCGATCGGCCGCGCGTGAGAGCTCGGTGGACGCTTGCGTCTCTAGATGTGGATGCTCTCGGAACGAGGATCGGCTGGCCCGAGTTCCTCGCGTGGGCAGTCGCTGCCGATCTCGTCGTGGTGAAGATCGCCGTGCCGCTGCAGCGCGAGTCCGCAGGCATCTACCACGAGAAGATCGGCCTATTTATCGACGACCGTGGCAACCGGGTGGCCTTCTCGGGGTCCGCCAACGAGAGTCACCTCGGGTACGCGGGAAACTTCGAGCGACTCGATGTTTTCGCAAGCTTCGCGGATGGGGCCGAGCGTTCCAGAGCTGCGCGCATCGAGACGCAATGGACCGATCTCTGGAAGAACCAGACAGCCGGACTTCGGATCGTTCCCCTGGTCGACGCGCTTGAGGAAGGCCTGCTCGTCGCACACAGTGACGAGCCCGAGCCGCCCGCACGACGCCGTCCCCGCGATGGCTTCGTTGAGCCGGTGCTCGCGACACGCCCAGAAGCCCTAGTTCCCGACCCCGCATTCGATCCGCTTCCACACCAAGTCGCTGCGATCTCGCACTGGGCGGCCGAGGGGGGCCGCGGCATCCTCGAAATGGCGACTGGTGCTGGAAAGACGATCGCGGCGCTTACCCTCGCGTCCCGTCTCTACGATCGACTGGGGGGTCCTTTCGTCATCCTCGTCGTCGCGCCCATGATCCATCTCGTCGATCAGTGGCGCGACGTCGCTCGAGGATTCGGACTGCATCCCATCCGCTGCGCCGAGGGGGCGTCGCGGTGGACGGAGGAGCTCTCTGCGGCGATCGATGCGATCAACAGCGGACGGAGACCGATTCTGAGCATCGCGACGACCGCCGCAACGATGTCGACCAGGCAGTTCCGAGACGCGATCGAACGTCTTCGAAGACCGATGCTCCTCATCGGTGACGAAGCGCACACCTATGGTTCGCGCGCGTATCACGCCGCGTTGCCGGCGACGGCCACCTACCGGGTCGGACTCTCCGCGACGCCCGAACGATGGCATGACGACGAAGGAACGCGGCGACTGGTCAGCTACTTCGGCCCGGTCGTCTATCGGTATGGCCTCGGTGACGCTCTCCGCGATGGCGTGCTGACGCCGTACCGCTACTTTCCCTCGATCGTGGAACTGAACGACGAGGAATCGCAGCAGTATCTCGACCTCAGTCGCGAGATCGCACGGTACGGCGGCGCGGACGAAGGTGATGATCTCGCGACCGAGCTCGTAAAGCGGCTATTGATAAGGCGTGCCCGCGTCGTTGCCGCCGCACAGAACAAGCTGCCGGCGCTGCGCGCGCAGCTTGAGCAGCGCCGCCGCGACTCGCACATCTTGATCTATTGCGGTGATGGGAGCGTCCTCGGACCCGATGGTGCTGAGGTCGTGCGCCAGGTTCGTGAGGTCGTTCGCATGGTCGGTCGCGACCTTGGCATGGCCGTCGACTCCTACACCTCCGAGACGACGCCCGACGATCGACGGCGGCTTCTCGCGTCCTTCTCCAGCGGTGACCTCCAAGTTCTCGTTGCGATCCGCTGCCTCGATGAGGGCGTAGACGTACCAGCGACGCGGACCGCATTTCTCCTCGCGAGCAGCACGAATCCTCGCCAGTTCGTGCAGCGACGCGGGCGCGTCCTTCGGCGGTTCCCGGGCAAGGCGCGCGCCGAGGTCTACGACTTCTTCGCCACCGGTGCACTTGACCACTTTTCCCCGGCGTCGCCGCAGTTTGAGGCGATGCGCGGTCTCGTCCGGGGGCAGCTGCGCCGGGTTGAAGAGTTCGCTAGTCTCGCCGAGAATGGCCCAGTCGCGCGCGGCGTGCTGAGGGAGCTGCGCACCCACTTCCGCCTCCTGGACTTCGTCGGCTGACGACGACGGTGATTGTCATGAGCGATAACGATGCGGCCCTAAAAGAGAAGACGCGGGCGATCCTTCTGGAGCTCGCGGAGCCGGAGCGACGGCTTCTGAGCGCCGTTCTGCGCGTCGAGCGTGATCACCTTCACATGAAGCGACCTCACGGGATCAAGGAGGCGTTGATGAAGGCGGTCCGCGAGGTGCTCAAGTGAAGCTCCAAGAGCTCCGCATCGCGAACTTCCGGCAGTTCCATGGCGAGCAGGAGATTGTGTTCGCCCAGGAGGACCAGAAGAACATCACCGTCATCCACGGCTACAACGGCGCGGGTAAGACCGCGCTCCTGAATGCCTTTGTGTGGTGTCTATACGGTGAGGTCACGAAAGATCTAGAGGCTCCCGATCGTCTCCTCAACGAGGCGGCATCCAGCGAGCTGCGCCCCGGTGGCGAAACGACCGTCTCGGTGAGGCTGCGTTTCCTGGCGCGGGGGCAGACGTACACCGCGAACCGCCAGGTCACATACCGCAAGGAAGCCGACGGCTCCGTTGCTGCGCGAGGTGAGCCGACCCTCACGCTCTTCCGCGTGGCCGACTCAGGCGCGCAGGAGCAGGTGAACAACGCACAGAACGCGATCGACCAGCTTCTGCCCAAGCGGCTGTACCCATTCTTCTTCTTCAACGGAGAACGCGTCGAAGCCATCGCGAGCGCGGGTGCTTACGAAGACGTGGAGCAGGGCGTGAAGACCCTGCTCGACGTGGAGATCTACGAGCGGAGCGTGCGCCACCTGCGCGACCAGGTCATCCCGGAGCTGTCACGGGAACTCCGCCAGTTCGGAAGCCAAGAGGCGCAGGCGCTCGTCGATGAGCAGACGAGAGAACTCGAGCGAGAGCGAGGCTTCCGTGACGCGCTCATCGCGAATCGGCAGAACCTGACCGAGATTGCGAAAGAGCTCGAGGCCATTGAGCAAGCGCAGCGGCGCGTCGAAGCGATTCGCGATCTTGTCGCGAAGCGTAACGCGGTGACCACGCAGAAGAAGGCTGTCACCGAGAGGCTTGATGCGGTGCGCATTCAGCGCGCGAAGCTTCTGTCGCGCAGCGGATACCTTGCGTTCGCCGGAGCGATCTTCGAACAAGTCGACGAGAAGGTTCGGGACGCACGTCAGAAGGGTGAGCTTCCCGCAAAAGTGAAGCCGCAGTTCGTGGACGATCTGCTGCAGGAACGGACCTGCATCTGCGGGCGCAACATCGGGCCGGCAGAAGCGGAACGACTGACGGCATGGCGCGCCAACACTGGCCTCGCCGATCTCGAAGAGCAGATCGCGATGACCTCGGCGGTTCTGCCCGGGCTCCGGGCGAGGCGCACCGAGTATTACGGCGGACTCGACGAACTGCAGGATGCCTTGGCCGGTGCCCTCGCAGAGCGTCGCCGTTTGGACGAGGAGCTCGACGAGCTCGGCACGAAGATCGGCGACGGTGGCCACGGAGAGGAGGCGGCAAATCTCGAGCGTCGCCGCAACGAGGAGCGTGGCCGCGAACAGAACGTGAAGATCGAGATCGCCCTCACGACGGACAAGCTCACGGCCGTAGAGGACCGGCTTCGCGAAATCCAGCAGAAGCTTAATCACATCGAGCTACAGAACGAAAAGGCGCGACTCATTCAGCGTCAGATTCAGGCGGTGAATCAGATCGCAGACGCCCTTGAACGAATCTACTTTCTCCAGAAGGACGATGTCCGCCGCGAGCTCTCGCAGCGCATCCACGAGATCTGGAGCAACGCCGCGATCAAGGAGTACAGGGCGACTGTCACTGAAGAGTTCCGATTGGACCTAAAGAAGAACGTCGGCGGTATCGAGCAGCCGGTGTTCGGTGCGTCGACCGGTGAGAAGCAGGTTCTCGCGCTGTCGTTCGTCGGAAGCCTCGTGTGGAAGGCGCGCAAGAACGAGGAGCGCAACGTCGGAGAGGCGGCCGGGGTCGGTCGCGACCTCGTGGTCGGCGGTGAGTACCCGTTGGTGATGGACTCTCCCTTCGGAGCGCTGGAGGACGACTACCGGCGCAAGGTGGCCGAGTGGATCCCGACGCTCGCAAGCCAGGTCATCGTGATGGCGTCCAAGACGCAGTGGCGCAACGAAGTTGAGAGCGCGATGCGGGACCGCATCGGGCGTGAGTACATCCTCGAGCTGCACACGCCGAAGGCCCAGGCCGAGCGAACGATCGAGCTGCGTGGGCGGGAGCTGCCGTACGTGCGCGAGACGTCGGGGGCCGAGCAGACGCTCATTCGGGAGGTTCAGTGATGGAACGAGCTGACCGTCGCATCGCACCGCCGCAGGGCTTCGATGGGTTGTTCGACAAGCTCACCGAACCCCTCCCTGGGCATGCCATCGCGATCTTTGAAACGCGACAGAAGGCGATGATGTTCGCCGCTGCGCTCGGCTTCTCGCGGCGCGAACGGGTGCCGGTTGAACGCCGTGCGACCGCCTCGGCGATCCGTTACGAGGTGTTCCAGGTCGACTCGGACGAAGCATTCATCAGCGGGTTGGCGGTTGCGACTACGGGCGACCTACGGGTTCTCAGCCCTGACCGCGCTGCCGAGCGAGTAACGATTTTCGAGGAGTACGCGCATGCCGGCCTTCAACATATGCAGCGCGTTGCGGTCGACCAGGAAGGCGACCCGCTCGACAATCTGATTCGCCTGACGACGGAGGCGCGCGCTGGCTCCGACGCTGAAATTCCCGGCATCGATCGAAGCGTGCTCGGTGGGCTGATCTAAGCCTGGCTACCCGACGAGGCAGCGCAGCCGCGACACAATGTCGTCCCACGGCGCATCGGGTGTCAGGTGGCACCACGAGAGTCTCAAAGCGCCCGCCACACGGGCGTCGGAGAGGCCCATGGCCTTCAGGACGTGGCTCGGCTGATAGCTACTCGAGGTACAAGCCGAACCATTCGAGATCGCGATCACATCCTTCAGCGCGAGCATCGCCGCTTCCGAATCGACGCCGCGCAGCGAGAGGTTCAGAACATGTGGCAGCGCTCTGTCTAGATCCCCGTTGATGGCGGGATCGATCGCCTGCAGTGCCCGCAGCGCAGCGCGGCGAAACTCGACGCACCGAGCGTTACGCTTCTTCGCGTCCCGCAGCGCCAGTTCCGCGGCCATGCCGAGCGCGGCGATCAGCATCACAGGCGGCGTGCCAGGCCTAATGCCGCGCTCCTGCCCGCCGCCGAAGAGCAACGGGGTGAGGGGCGGCTTCTTGCGGTTTCTGCGACGGTAAACGAGTGCGCCAACACCCTTAGGTCCGAAAATCTTGTGGCCGCTCACGGAGATCAGATCGATACGCGGGTGACGAAGCCGCTCAAGATCCTTGCCGAACCCCTGCGCGCCGTCGACGTGGACGAACACCGAATCGTCGGAGATCGACGCTGCGATTGCATCGATGTCCTGCGTCACCCCGGTTTCGTTGTTCACATGCATCACACTCACGAGGAGCGTGTCGTGGCGGACGGCTGCCCGGACTGACGCGGGATCGATCCAGCCGCCTGCCGTTGGCGGCACCAACGTCACGTCGAAGCCACGACGCGCAAGATACTCGAGCGGCTCGAGCACGGCCTTGTGCTCGATCGCGGTGCTCACGATGTGTCGTCGGCCTGACGCTTCGCCATGCGACGCGAGTCCGATGATCGCGAGGTTGTTGCTCTCAGTCGCGCCGCTCGTGAAGATGACCTCGTCGCGCGATGCGCGTACCACTGCCGCGACCTGGTCGCGCGCGTGCTGCACTGCCTGCTGCGCGCGCGCGCCGTACTCGTGCGTGCGGCTCGATGCGTTGCCGTAGTCGATGTCGAGGAACCGAAGCAGGACCTCGCGGACCTCCGGATCAAGCGGCGTGGTCGCGTTGCAGTCCATGTAGATGGGGGTTGTCACGGCTAACTCGAGAGTGTACGTTCGTTCAGGGATGTCAAGCGACCCGTGGGGACACGCCAAGCGTTTCCGCGACCTGTGCTGGGGGAAAGACGTGCACCACCTGCGTCAGTGTTTTTCCTTTGATTTCAAGCATTTCGCTTGACCCTGTGGCGGGACGGAGGGACTGCTCACGCCGTGACCACCACGACTACCGTGCCGCGAACGACTTCCCCGCGCGCGGCAAAGGCGTTCGAGTACGTGTTTCCGGCGATCCGCGGCGTGCAGGCTCGACGCGAGTACTACATCTCCATGTGTCCGCTGCGGCTCATCCCGCGGATCTTCCTCTTCGACGAGGAAGAGCTCGTGCCTGAGCTCCGCGCGCAACGCCTCCTTAATAGGGCGCGCGTCCCCGAGATCGCAGGCTACATCGTCGCGAACCGTGACTCGTACGTCTTCTCCGCGATCACGGCGTCCGTCGACGGCGAGCTCCGCTTCGAGGCGATCACCGAGCAAGCCGAGGGACGCGCAATCGGTTGCTTGCACGTCCCGATGAACGCGCGGTTCGTCATCAACGACGGTCAACACAGGCGCGCCGCGATCGAGGCGGCTCTACGCGAGGCACCCGACCTCGGGGACGAGACGATCCCGGTGGTGATGTTTCTCGACGTGGGCCTCGAGCGCTGCCAGCAGATGTTCGCAGATTTGAATCGCTACGCAATTCGGCCAGCGACTTCTCTGGGGGTTCTCTACGACCATCGCGACGATGATGCGCGGCTGACCAAGGCGGCGCTGCTGAAGCTCGACCTGTTCAGACAGCTCACCGAAACCGAGCGCAGCACGCTCTCGCTGCGGTCGAGGAAGCTCTTCACCCTGAGCGCGCTTCACGTCGCGAATCGATCGCTCTTCACGGGGTCCGCGGATGTGCCGAGCGAGCAACGGGTGGAGAAGGCGACGGCCTTTTGGTCGTTGGTCGCCGCACAATTCCCCGAGTGGCGCCACGTGATGGACGGCCGGACCGCCGCCGCCGACGTCCGGCGTGATCTCCTCCACCCGCACGGCATCATGCTGCAGGCATTCGGACGCGTCGGGAACGCGCTCCTTCGTGAATACCCCGAGAGCGGCTGGCAGCGCTGGATCAAGCGGCTGTCGAAGATCGACTGGCGTCGTTCGAACGCCCGGCTCTGGGAAGGGCGCGCGCTGATCGGTGGGAGGGTTTCCAAGAGTACGAACAACGTCACGTTAACGACGAACGCGATCAAGCGCCAACTCGACCTGCCGCTCACTCCCGAGGAGCAGCGAGTTGAGGATGCGTTCATCCGGAGTGGGCGATGACCGAGGAGAAGCGACGTTCGAGTTTCGATGATCGCGGACTCCGCGACACTCTCGCCGAGCTACAAGAAGAAGTGCGTGCGTTGTATCTGGGTGATGCCGTTCCATGGGTCTTGGGATACAGCGGCGGGAAGGATTCCACCGCGACGCTGCAGCTCGTGTGGACGGCCATCGCCGAGCTGCCCCCCGCGCAACGGACGAAACCTATTCACGTGATCAGCACGGATACGTTGGTCGAGAACCCGATTGTTGCCGCGTGGGTGTCTCGTTCCCTCGAAACGATGCGCACCGCTGCTGAGTCCGCGGGAATTCCGATCGTTCCGCATAGGCTCACGCCCGCCGTCGAGGACACCTTCTGGGTGAACTTGATCGGCCGCGGGTATCCGTCGCCGCGACCGAAGTTCCGTTGGTGCACGGAGCGCCTCAAGATCAAGCCGTCGAATACCTTCATCAGCCAGGTCGTTCGCGAGAGCGGCGAGTGCATCCTCGTCCTCGGTATCCGCAAGACAGAGAGCCAAGCGCGGGCGCGCTCGATGGAACGGGCAGAGAAGAACCGTGTGCGGGATCGCCTCAGTCCGAACGCGAGTCTGCCAAACTCGCTGATCTACAGCCCAATCGAATCGTGGACGAACGACGACGTCTGGATGTTCCTAATGCAGGTCGGGAACCCGTGGGGGTACCCGAACAAGGACCTGCTGACGATGTACCAAGGCGCGTCCGCCGACGGCGAGTGCCCGCTAGTCGTCGACAACACCACGCCGAGTTGCGGCGACAGCCGATTTGGCTGTTGGGTGTGCACGCTCGTCGAGCGCGACAAGTCGATGCACGCGATGATTCAGAACGACGAAGAAAAGGAGTGGATGCTTCCGCTTCTCGAGCTGCGCAACGCTCTCGACGAAGACGATCGCGACAAGCGCGATTTTCGCCGGATGAACGGCCTCGTGCAGCTCTTTCATCGTCGTCCAATTCCGGGCCCGTACACGCAGGCCGCGCGCGAGGACTGGTTGCGGCGCCTCCTCGAAACGCAACGTTGGGTTCGCGAAAACGGACCTGAGCATGTGCGCGACATCGAGCTCGTCTCCATCGCCGAGCTTCAAGAAATTCGCCGCATGTGGGTGGTCGAGAAACACGAGATCGAAGACAACCTCCCGCGCATCTATGTTGCCGCGATGGGCGAGGACTATCCAGGCGCGAGTCTCGACGACAACCCCTTGTTCGGTGCCGAAGAAATGGCGCTGCTGCGCCAAGCATGCGATGGCGACACGCTCCGCTTCGAGCTCGCACGCGAACTCCTGCACGTCGAGCATAGACATCGTTCGATGGCGCGACGCGCGGGTCTGTACGGCGATCTCGAAGCCGCAATCCGGCGTCACTTCTACACGAGCGAGGAGGACGCGACAGCACGCGCGCTTAGCAAGCACGATGCGCTCGAGAGGATCGAGAAGGCACTGAACGAGAAGGACGCGACGGAGCTGCAGATGTCACTCCTTCCTGCCACGTGGCCGCGGGCCAGCGACCCGAAGGACCTCTCATGATCGTCGAGCAGCTCGTTCTCCAGAACTTCGGCGTGTACGGCGGCAGGCAGGTCATCGATCTCGCTCCACCGTCGCGGCAACGCCCGATCACTCTCTTCGGTGGCTACAACGGCGGCGGAAAGACGACGCTGCTCGACGCGCTGCAACTCGCAATGTACGGCAAGCTCGCTCGCTGTTCGAACCGCGGCGATCTCGCATATGATGACTTCCTGCGCCGCTCGATTCATTGGGGCGCCGACGCGACGGACGGGGCCGCGCTGGAGCTTCAGATCCGCCGCGTAATCGAGGGGCGATCGCACGTCTTCCGCGTGCATCGCTCCTGGGGCGTTCGGGCCGGTGGCGTGCGCGAACGCGTTGAAGTGTTCCGAAATGGCGAGTTCGATTCCGTTCTCACCGAGCAGTGGGGAGAGCAGGTTGACGAACTGCTGCCGGTTCGCCTCTCGAACTTCTTCTTCTTCGATGGCGAGAAGATCGAGGCTCTCGCCGACTTGGGGCGCTCGACGGAGGTTCTGACCACGGCGATCAGTTCCTTGCTGGGCCTCGACCTCGTCGATCAACTCGCCGTCGATCTGACCGTTCTTGAGCGGCGCAAGCGCGCTGAGCAGAAGGGTGGCGACTCCGAACGCGCGGCAGTCGATGCCGCGAAGGCGGAGATCGACCGTCTGGCTGCGCGACGAGCGGACCTTACTGTTGATCGGGCGGCAGCTCAAAACGCGCTCGACTTCGCCGAGAAGAAGCTACGCGAGGCCGAGGAACGCTACCGTCTATCCGGCGGCGACGCATACGAACGACGCGTCGAGCTCGAAGCCGCGCGAAAGGCGTGCATCGAGCAGCTGCAACGCGCGGAGGAACAGCTGCGCGAACTCGCGGCGGAGGCGGCTCCATTGCTGATGGTTCGCAACGCCCTCGGCATCGTCGCCTCGCAAGCGGACGCCGAGGAGAAGGCGAACGTGACCAAAAGCCTCCTCGATGTGCTTGCCGAACGCGACAAGGGCACTCTTGCGGCGGCACGCAAGGCGAAGCCGCCGAAAGCGCTACTCGAAGAGCTCGAGCGATTCCTTGCTGCTGATCGGAAGCAGCGCACGGCGGCCTCGCGGAAGCTCGGACCGGGGGTCGGGTTGTCGGCCGAGGGGCGCGAGGAGCTCAAGCTGCTGCGATCGATGCTCGAGACGGAGGTGCCAGCATCGGTGCGCAAAGTGCTGAAGCAGCACGATGAGCTGCAGGCGAAGCTCGCAAAGCTCGATCGGAAGCTGGCGAGCGCTCCCGATCGCGACGCGATCAATCGGCTCTTCGAGGCGCGAAACAGCGGCATCGAGGGTGCCGCGCGCGCCCAGCAAAAACTGAACGCGATCGATGCCGAACTGCAGCAGGTCACGCGCGAACACGACGCGAAGTGGAGCTCGTTCGCGCGCACGATGCAGGACGTCGTGCACGAGGGCTTCGAACGCGAGGCGACGTCGCGGATCATTAGCCATTCAGGAACTGTCCGGCAGAGCCTGCAGCAATTCCGCGGCACGGTCGTCCAACGTCACGTGCGCCGGATCGAGGCCCTCGTTCTCGAGAGCTTCCGTCAGCTGCTGCGGAAGCAGGCGCTCGTTTCAGACCTTAAGATCGATCCGGTGACCTTTGTGCTGTCACTCTATGGGGTCGACGGCCGCCAGCTCTCTCCGGAGCGTCTCTCTGCGGGCGAACGTCAGCTGCTCGCGGTCTCGATCATCTGGGGACTCGCGCGCGCGTCGGGTCGTTCGCTTCCCGCAGTGATCGACACGCCACTCGGCCGGTTGGATTCGCATCACAGGAGCCATCTGGTCCAGCGATACTTCCCGTTCGCAAGCCACCAGGTGCTCCTGCTCTCGACCGATGAAGAAATCGACGAGCGCTACTACGAGAAGCTCAAGCCGGCGATTGGCCGTTCGTATCACCTGGCCTCCGATGCGAAGACCGGTGTCACTCGCATCGAGTCCGGTTACTTTTGGTGAGGCTAACGATGGCGATCGAAACGATCAGACTCTCGCAGCAGGCACGTGACCAACTGCTTCGGCTCAAGCGTTCGACGGGGATCAAGAACTGGAACGTCCTGTGTCGCTGGGCATTCTGCACCTCCATCGCGGAGACGTCGAAGCCGACGACGACGAAGATCCCGGCCGACAGCGAAGTCGAGATGACGTGGAAAGTGTTCGGCGGGCAGCACCACGAGGTGTACCTAGCGCTGCTCAAGGCGCGTTGCAGTCAGGATGGGCTTTCCCTGTCCGACGACGTGCTCGCCACGCAATTTCGCGTTCATCTCCATCGAGGTATCGGTTACCTCTTCGCCGACCGCCGCATCCGTGACGTCGGCGGCCTGTTCAAGCGCCTGCCCTCCATGCGAGGCTCCACGGAGGAGCGGGATGGCTAGGCAGACGATCCTCGATGCCGTGATCGACGTGTTGCGAGCACCAAAGGCGCCGAAGTCGGCTGCCGAGATCCATGCCGCGATCGTCGACCGCGGGCTCTACGACTTCAAGGCGAAGGACGCGATTGGGGTCATTCGCTCGGCCATTCGCAAGCACCTTCGGTCGCACGGAGGGGCCGGACAGCCACCGAGCCGAGTCACCGCCGTGGATCGCGATCGCTACACGGCATCCTGAGTGACACGGACGACGCGGTGTCCGCGCAATCGCATACCTCTATCACGCAGCACCTGCTCCCAGCCGTTCCGCGTTCCGATTCTCTCGGGCGCCGCGTACAGCCCGAATCGTTCCTCCTGCTCCGAGAGTCGCTGGAACTTCTTGCGTTGCGCATACTCCGCGCCCACGAACTCTTCCTTGTGGTGGAGGATTGGTGGGTTTGGCGAACAGGAGTAGTCGCGGACATCCAGCCGAAACGTCTGCAGGGGTACGACGATCGAACGCAGCAGCGACGGATGCGGATCCTCGTCGAACTGCGGGTACACGAGGTACGAAACTTTCGGCTCGTCGCGGTGCAGCTTGACCAAGTTCGCGTCGTCAATCGCGCCGCAGTAGCCGCGCGCACACCCCTCGTAAATTCGGAGCGGCGGCGGCAGTAGCGGCAGCGCGGACATGTGCACGTACAGCGCCGTCGGCATCAGCTTGCCCACCGGCGCATCGCGAAAAACCGGGTCCAGCGCGCGAACGTTCCCGACCGAGAGCAACGTTGCGTCCGCGAGGTCGCATGCAGCTTGGTAGGACGTGAAGAAAGCCCGGATATCGAGCTTCAAGTCGCGCGGAAGTTGGGAGAACTTGGGGCGGCCGTCGAAGCGTGCAAGCGCGAGATAGACCAACAGGTCCTGCGTCCGGTCGTCCTGAGCGCTCTTCCACTGCTCGGTGCCGAGCGCACGCGTTACGACGGCGACCGCTCTTCTTACAGAGCCGAACACCCCATGCAGCTGTTCGGCGGCGATGCCGAGCTCCGCGTCGTCGGGCACACGGCCCCGCGCTGCCAAGAACGCGACGAGTCCATCCAGTAGCTCACGATTCGCGGCGTACTGCGCCTCGCTTCGGTCTACTCGAGGTGCCGCCGGCCGACGTTGGTATCGCGAAAAGAGGAAGCTCTGTCGCTTCGCCTCGTCGCGGAAGACGTAGAACACGCCAGGCCCGGCGGTCACCGCACGTGCCTCGAGTACGCGCTCGATCCAATCGCGTAGCTCTTGTTGGCCGTACAGCTTTTGGAATGTGCCGCAACGCGTGACATATCCGTCGGCGAACTCCTGGCTCGGGATCGCCTTTGCCTCCGCAGCAAGCCTTGCCGCAACGATCAGTACGTCGCGCGCGCACGACCACGCCGAACGCAGGGTATCCGCGCGCTCCAGCTCGTCCTCGATGACGTTGACGACGTAGCCGATGTTAACGACGTCTACCTCGCGGCGCGCGCCATCGGGGCGGTGGACTGGATCCCAGCCGGTGCAGCAAAACCCGAGGCCCTGCAACTGCCGCACGTCGCCACCGTGCCCACACCCGTAGTCCAGGAGCTCGATACCGGGCTTGATCAGATGGTCATCAAGCGCGAGCTTGATCGGTCGCGATAGTTCGCTGCGATGGAGGGCCGTTCGATGCCGTGCGATGGGCGACGTCATGGTCTGACCTGGACGGGGGCGCCTCTCCTTCCCCCCGCCACCGCCGGGCGCCAAGGCCCGGCGTCGACGGCGACGCGTGCGCTTAGAACCTTCCGGCAAAACGTGAAGGGCCCGCCGCAAATGACGAAAGGCCCGCTCCCTTCGGGAGCGGGCCTGTTTGTCTCGCGAGTCCAGTCAGCGTCGTCGCCGGTCGTCGGAGCGACTTGGGCCGAGCGCGGCGAGCGTCTGCGCGTGCTGTGCGGTGGTCGTCGCCGCGGCGATGATGTCCCTCTCGTTTGCGTCGACGCGGAGTCCGAGGCCGTGCAATTCGACGTCATGCTTGTGGAGCTCGCGTTCGACGACGAGCAGCCTAGCCTCGGTGGCCTTCTCGGCTTGCTCGCGTGCGGCGGACTCGCGCGCGAGATCCTTGGCGGTGCCGCGGATCATGATCGCGACGGTGATGACGGCCGTTTGTAGGGCGAGGCCAACGCCGATGGCGGTGACGACGACCTGCGGTGTCAGGTCGACCTGCACGAGGGCGTCCCTTCACGCCGCGCGCGGCGTAGCCTCACCTCGCGCCGGACGGCGATCAGGTCCGCGGCCGCACGTGCGAGCAGCGTGGCCGGGAAGACGAGCGCGACCGCGCACGAGAGCACGATGCCGTTGGGAATGGACATGCTGGCCTCACTTCGATGCGAGCCCGGCTCGCGAGCGGAGCACGCTGAGCGCGGGCTCTCGCGCGGCCTCGAAAGAGTAGAGCGATGCAGGCCGGTCCCCGTAGCGATCGAGAAAGAGCTCAAGGTCGTCCGGCTTGAACGCGCCCGGCGGCCGCGACGGGTGCTCGTGCCCGTAGGTCACACCGATCGGCCACACGGGGCGCACGCTCTTCGGGTTCGCGGCGTGGAACTTCGCCCAGTCGTCGTCGATGCGCGGCAGGTGATACCGCGCGCCGCGGTTGTCGATCTCGCTCCAGTACGCCTGCGGCATCCGCGCGTTCACGCGGGTCGCGAACTCGGCGAAGGGGAAGCCGGGATGGAAGTGGGGGTAGGCCCACGGTGCGTCGGCGACGAACACGTCGGGGAGCGCCTTGTCGAGCGCTTCCATGTACCGAAGCGCCGTCGCGCGCTGCCCGCGATCCCAGGGCGTCTCGGCGTCGATGATGACGCCGTCGGCGCCCTCGTCGACGAGCTGCTTGAGGAGCGCGACCTCGGCGCGGTAGGTCCACGGCCGGGAGTAGAGCCACGGGAAGACACGCAGCCCGGCGTCGTGATAGCGGCGGACGTGTTCCTTCGCGGCCTTCGGCTGCCAGTTTCGATCGCGGGACGCGCCCTCACCGGCGCGCGGAGCGATCCACTTCGCGCCGAGCTCACCCAGGCGCGTGACGATGCGTTCGTGGCCGCCGACCGCGCCTGCGAACGCGACCCAGAACCCGAGACCCTGCGGTTCGATCATGCGATGGACTCCGAAATGCGCGCGGGGCCGATCGCGCCTGCGATCGACCCCGCGAGGTTGAGGATGGAAGTGAAGCGCGCGCGGTCAGCGCCGCGCGGGAGCTACGTGCGCTGTGCGTTCACGAAGGCGCGGCCGGCGGCATCGAGCGTGAGCGCCTCGGCGGTGGTGCTCACCGCCCACACGATCCCGTTCTTGAAGACGCGCCCACGTGGAGGGAGCGGGACGGCGATGGTCCACCCCGACCAGAGGAGCGCAGGTGCGAGCGTCGGTTTGGTGCCGTCCGCGGGCAGCGCGGTCGCGTCGAAGACGTGCAGGTATCCGCTCGACTCGGAGTAGCCCGAGAGGTGAAGGAGCGTGCCTGAAGTCGCTTTGACGATGCGATGCGCGACGAAGCCGGGCGAGTCGTCCCATGCAGGTTCGAGCGAGTCGGTTGCGACGACGACGCGCAGGTTGCCGTCGGCATCGAGGCGACACTCTTCGAGCGAGCCGTCGGGCTTTCGCGCGTGTGCGACGAAGCGGAGAATCTCGTCGAGCCAGGCCATCGGTCAGAACCGCACGAGCTCGGCGAGGAGCGTCGCCGGACCCCAGATCTGGGTCTTGGTGGAAGTACCCGAGGATTGGAACTGCACCTTGACGGCGACGTCGCCGGACGCCGCGAGCTGGTGGAGCCCCGCGACGGTGCGCGGCTGAAAGCCGGCCGACGCGAACATCCCGAAGATCATCTCGGGGAGCTCGGTGACGCCGCCTGCGCCATCGATGACCAAGACGCGGTAGATCCCCGCGCCCCCCTCGACGCGGAAGTCGCCGTTGAGGTGAATGCGTACGCGCTCACCCGCAGCAGCGCCTCGCAGCGTGACGGCGAGGCCGGCGTCGGTCCACGTGTTGTTCGTCGTCTCGAGCGGCGGGATGAAGAACGGGTTGTAGGCGTGGAACGCGCGCTCGATGCGTCCGCGTCGCGCGCCGTCGACGTGTCGCCAGACGCCGCCGCCGAGAGTCGGCTTGACGGCCCACGGCAGATCCTCGCCGTCGCTGCTCGTCGCGTCGTACCAGTAGAGTCCGGAGGCGACGACCCAGCGCACGTCGAACGGCTGCATCAGGGCGACGGCGCGGAGCGCGACGAAGTCGTCGACGCGTCGGACGCGTCGGACGCCGAGCGAGAGCGTCTCCTCGGCGAGGAAGGCGGTGCGATCGGCGAGCTGCTGATAGGGGAGCTCGAAGTTTGCGCCACTCGCCTCGTCGCCGTCGACGGGGACGCGCACGACGGGCGGGAACTTGGTCTTGTCGTCGAGGAGATCTTTGGGCATGACGAGGCGACGCTCCCGAATCAGAGATCGAGGTAGACGGCCTTGGCTCCGAGCTTCGTCCCGTCACCGAGCTTCCAGCCGGTTCCGAGGAGCTTTCCGAAGAGCACGATGACGAGCTTCTCGCAGGTGGTGTGCGCGGCCTTCCACTTGCGGACGACGCGTCGGAGCAGATCGAGAGCGGCCTTGGCGCCCGGCCCGTCGAGCCCGAGGAGCTTCATCCCGAGCTTGGTGCCGTCACCGAGCTTCCACGTCGTGAACGTGTGCGGCGGATCGATGACGAGCCAGAAGCGCCACCAGCGCGGGTCCTTGGGGAACCAGTCCTGGCTCTCGAACACGCGCGCCTTCGGGTACCCGATGACGGCGAGCGCGGTGAGGATCCCCTTGTTGGTCCCTGCGAGGCGCCACGTCTCGAACGCTTGGAGCAGGCGGGCGCGATAGAGCTCGTCGGACTCGTCGGGCGCGCGCTCGATCTGTCGGTCGGTGCCGGCGTACGAGAGCGCATCGGCCGGTCCTTGCTTGAGGAACCGCGCCTTGACTGCCTGCATGGCGCCCTCGGCGACCATGTCCATCGCGAGGCCGACGGTGCCGTTCCAGGCTTCGCCCCACCGGCCGCGAAGCCACGGCGGCGCGAGCTCGATCATGTACTGGCGGAAGCTCATTCGGCGATCCATTTCAGCTTGTCGACGAAGGTCGCGACCTCGTCGAACGCGAGGACGATGTCGTCCTTGCCCGGAACGAGTGGCGCGCCGGTGGCGGCGTCGACCAGCACGACGTTGAGCACGCCCGGTGCGTCCATGATCCGTTGCACCAGCTCGGCGACCGGGACGCGCTCGCCGATGTCGAGCGTCTGCTGCATGCTCGTGATCTGACGGCTCACGAACGCTGTGGCCGGATCCTTCATCGTCGCGCGGACGCGCACGTCTCCGGCGAGCACGATCGGGCGAGGCATCGCCGAGCGCACGATGACCTTCACGCATTGCGGGCGCCGCCCGTCCTCGAGGTACGCGCTCACCTCGGCGAGCGTCTTCGCATCAGTGAGCGCGCCCGACGGCCCGGCACATACGACGGTGACCTGCCCGCCGATCGGGAAGGCTTCGAGCACCTTCACGCGCGTCACCTGCGGCGACGCGTTCTTCGCGTGGTAGGCGTAGGCGGGCGCGTTTCCTCCGGCGCCGAGCGACGACCACTTCTCCTGGCACCGGAGGCGGAGCGCGGCGTCGCTCTCGATGTCGACGCCTTGGGCGAGGAGCCACGAGCCCGAGCCGGTCAGCGCGGGGTTCGTGAGGGTGACGCCGGGAAGCGGCGTGAGCAGCGTCGCGAGATCGCCGATCGGGACGTTGAACGCGGCGCCAGAGCTCTCGGCCTTCCACTCGAGCACGAGCTTGCCGCCGAGTGGCAGCGCGCCGCCCGTGATGTTGGTGAAGCGAAGGCCGGCCTTCGACGCAGCCCAGAGCTGGTTTGGGAGGATAGTGAACGGGCCGGCCGCGCCCGCGTCGGTGAGCACCGCGAGCCCCTGCGCGAAGACCGCGGGTTTGCGCTCGACGCCGAAGAGCTCCGCTGCGACCAGCGTCAGCCAGTCGTCTTCGGCGAGCGTGAGAAATCCTCCGCGTGCGATCTTCGAGACGGTGGTCGAGAGATCGGCGAGCGATTCGGAGAAGATCTCGACGAGCGCGCGCGGCACGCTCGACGGCGCCCAGCTCGCGACCGGGAATCCGACGACGCGAAGAAGCCCGAGGAGGTTTCTTCGCACGTCGTCCTTGGTGAGCGGGACGATCAGTGACGACAGCGATGCGGGCACGAGGGTTCAGCGCGGTTCGAGGAGCTCGACCGAGAGACGATCGACGGAGACGACGAGGGCGAACGGGCCAGCGGCGGTGTGCACGTCGGCGCGTACGAGGAGCTTCCGCGTTTGCGTGTTGAACGAGACGTCGACGTGCGCCGACTGCACGCGTTCGTCCTCTTCGGCCTGCGCGGCGAGCTGCGCGCCGAGCGTGAAGAGCGCCTGGGGCGTCATCGCCTGGCTCGCGAGCTCGCGCACGTCGACACCGAAGCCGGGCTCGAAGAACAGCCCGCCGCTCGGCGTGGTCCACCGCCGCACGACCGCTTCGGCGACGACACGCGGGCCGGAAAGCGGGCGGAAGTACGGATCGAGATCTCCGTCGAGGAAAGTCGAGACGTCGATGCCGTAGTCGTTCTCGGTCGACATTCGTGCGATGGGCGTGCGATGGGCGGCGCGGATCGCGCGCCGTGCTTCGAATCAGGCGCGGAGCTTCGGCGCACCTGAGCGGATGACGCTCTCGATCGCGATCTCCCCCGCGTCGGGGGTAGCCTTCACTGCGGGGAACGCGAGTGCGAGGAACGGCACGGCCACGAGAGTCCCCGGCCGCCGATAGCTCAGAGTCAGCGACTTCCCACTCGGATCGGAGGCCCAGCTCAGCGCGCCGCAGTCGGCGGTGTCGTCGACGCGCGCGATGCTGCGCGAACCGCCGTCGAACGACAGCTCGATCAGCGCGCCGGGTTCGAACGCGGTGACGATGGGCGTGCGCGAGTCTCCGTTCTCGAACTCGACGATGCAGCGCGTGCCCGGCGGCACACGCGCCGTGACCCCTGGGATGCCATATCGGATCGGCACACCGGTGAGGCCGGGGATGCGATCGGAGTCGGGCTTTAGCTGGAGCGTGCCGTCGGAGTCCTGCACGACGACCCGCGCGGGGTAGGGCTTGTGGTAGTCGACCTCGCTCATCACCGAGCGGATGATCGAGACGAGCGAGCCCTTGAACCGATCGAGGAGCCCATCGCGTTCGATCCACGCCTCGGTGCGGGTCTTGTCCGGGCCGAAGGAGTGAACGACCGCGGAGACGCGGCGCCCCGCGAACACGGTCCCTGGCCGGAGAAGAGGCAGATCGCTCGCGATCTCGATCCGATCGTCGGTCGGATCGCTTCTCAGCAGCTGGTGTGGGAAGTCGACCTCGAGCCAGCCCTCGCGACCAATCCACAGCGAGCCGTTTGGCATGAAGCGCCAGGACGCCTCGCCGAGATCGGCAAGCTCTGCGAGCGCGTGCGCGGCAGGGCCTCTGGTGCGCGTCCACTTCTGGAGGAGCCGCGCGAGCACGGCCTCGTCAGCGGATGCCGAGAGCGTCTCGCCGCACTCGGCGAGCAAGTCCTGGAGCGGCAGCCGCATCGGGACCCCGCGGTAGTATTTTGCTGGAAGCTCCTTCGAGAGCCCGTTCGCGCCACCGACGATGCGGCAGTGGAAGCTGTCCTGGAACACGTCGCCGCGATAGACCGTGCCCGCAAACGACATCGCGCCTTCACCGAACGTGGTCGTCACGCGCCCGGTGAGCGGGGCGTTCGTGTCGACGACGAGATCGGCGTGCCAGCGACCGAGGCGCGGGAGGGTGAGCGAGCCACGGAGGACGCGGAGGCCGTTGAGCGAGCAGAACGACATGTTCGGAGACGACGTTCAGGGTTTGAGCCGCCCTGTGCTCGGCGCGGGAGGTTTGGGCTGCGGACCGGAGCCACCGGATCGGCCTCCGGCGGTGCCACCGACAGGAGCCGGCGAGCCGTCGAGCGCGTTCCAGAAGGTCTTGCCGCCGTTCGGCGTCGCCGCCGCGGTCTTCTTCGGCTGCGGGAAATACTCGAGCATGTCGAAGGCGACGTCGTAGAAGTCGTCGCTCTTCTTCGGCTTGAGCTTTCGGATGATCGCGCGCGTGATGCCCCAGACCGCGAGCTCGGGGTGGACGACGTCCACCGGATCGGGGGCGTTCTTTCCGGGCTTCGGGCGGAAGCGCGGAGCGAGCTCGAGGAACGCGACCCACTGCTCGCGCTCCCACATCCTCAACAGGATCTGAAAGGGCGCTGGGGTGTAGCCCTGGTAGCTCTCGGTTGCGCCGTCGGTGCCCGGCGCCTCCTTCACGTCCCACTTGCTCGCGAGCTCGAGCCCATCGATGCGCGCGAGACCGGGGAGCGTGACGCCGCCCACGATGGCGGTGTCCCAGCTCTCCGGTGAGTCGTTCCAGAAGGGAGGTGTCGCGGGCATGGGATCAAGCGGCTCGCGGTCCCACCTCGAGCCCAAGCTCTTCGAAGAGCGACAGGAGCTGCGCGCGGACCTCGTTGCCCGCGACGCGCCCGAACCCTTGCGGATCTTGCGTGCTGGCGGGGACGTTCACGACGACGTCACCGATCGAGACCGACGTGCGTCCACCACTTGGCGCGGACGGGGCGCCGCCCGCCGCGCCCACGAGCGAGGGCGGTGACACGAGCGCGCCCATCGATGCATCGGCGATGTCGGTCTTGCTGTCGATGCCCTCGGCGAAACCGACGGCGGTGAATCCGCCGAGCGTCGCCATCACCTTGCTCGGAGAGGCGATCCCGAGCTTCTTCTTGATCGTGCCGACGACCGCGTCCGCAAGCCCGGTGACGGTCTTGACGACCGAGGCCCAGCCATCGCTGATCCCTTGGATCAGTCCGTCGATGAAGTCACTGCCGATGGAGAGGGCGGAGTCCCAGAGATCGCCTGCGGCATCGACGATCCCGTCGATGAAGTCGACGATTGCGTCCCACGCGTCGATCGCGCCGTCCACGAGCATCGACAGCCCGTGAACGACGCCCGCGATGATCACCCACGCGAAGGCGGTGGTGGCCGCGGTGATCGCGACGAACCACGCGACCAGATCGACGATGATGCCGAGGACCCATCCGAGGACG
This sequence comes from Deltaproteobacteria bacterium, assembly GCA_016182965.1. GTDB lineage: Bacteria > Myxococcota_A > Polyangia > Polyangiales > JADJMO01 > JALHOE01. Next base: position 84,001 of record JACPFM010000009.1, read on the forward strand.
GTCCCGAGCGTCTTGAACATCGCGATGTAGTTCGAGTCGGCGCCGCCGCCCTTCTCGGGGAAGATCTTGTCGAAGATGCCGATGAGCGGCTTGACCGCGCTCTTGATGCCGTCCCAGAGCGGCCCGCCGAGGGCCTTCAGGTAGGGCATGACCTGCGAGACGACGGTGTCGATCGCGTCGAGGAAATCGACGATCCCCTCGATGGCGCTGCCGATAGCTTCGGGGTCGGAGATCGCGTCGACGAGATCGCCGACCTTCTCGAACATCCGGGTGAGGAAGTCGCGGAGCTTCTTTCCGGTCTCGCTCGACTCGCTGAAGAGCGAGTTGAGGTTCTTGAGCGCGTTGACGAACGGCGTGGTGATCGCCGTGTCGCCGAAGAGCTTCTGGAGGTTGTTCTGGAGGACTTGGAGCTGGCCGGTGACCGAGCCTCCGCCGAGCTGCTTCGCGAGCGCCCCGAGCCCGGCGCCCTTGTCGAAGCGGTCGTGGATCGTGTCGAGGATCGCGGCGACGCCCTCGTCGGCGGTGACCTGCCCGGCCTTGACCATGCCGTCGAGCTCTTCGACGGTGACGCCCTTGAGCTTCGCCAGCGACTGCTTGAAGCGGTCGACGGGGACGCCAATCTTGGTGACCGAGGCGAGGGCGGTCGTGTCGAAGAGGCCCTTGCTGTTGGTCTTGACCGACTTGAGGAGGTCGAGGGTCGAGTCGCCGGCCTTGTCTCCGTTGGCGGCGGCGACCGAGAGGGACGCGGCGATCGCGTCCATCGCGTCTTGGGTGCCGAAGCCTTCGACGCGGAGCTCCTTGAACTTGTCGACGAGGACGGCCGTGTCCTTGCCGGCGTTGTTCGCCATGAGCTCGAGCGTCTTGCGCGCGGCTTCCGCCATGCGCGCGCTGCCTTCGAGCGCGTCGAGCCCTGCGAACGTCTGCTTCTTGAACTCGGCGGCGTGGACGACGTAGGCGCCGAAATCGAGCGCCTTCTTCCCGAGCTCGACGAGTCCTTTGCCGACCTTCTCGACGACGCCGAGCGCGGCGTCGAGTCCCTTCATCCAGTCGACGACCTTGCCGCCGAAGTCCTTTACGCCGACCGCGGCGTCCTTCACCCCTCCGGCGAAGCCCTTGAGGCCCTTCACCATCTTGCCGGCCGGACCAGTGACCTGGTCGACCAGCTTGAACATCCAGCTGAGGGTCTCCATAAAGTGCCGGACATGGCGCGGACATTTTCTGTCCGGCGCGATTCGAGCGGGGCTTGCCGAGATCGCTGCGCGCGTGGCAAACCAATGAGCAGAGTCAGGGCCGCACGCCCTCAAACGCGGAGCAGTAAACGATGTTGAACTTCGAAGAACCGCCTCCTCCCCCGCAGCCGGAGCCGATGCCTGACTGGCTGCAGTTCCTGATCGGGGCCGGCGTCGTCATCGGCGGCGTCTACGTGGCGAGCAAGGTAATCGACGCGCTCACCGAGCCGTCAGAGACGCCGGCCGAACGTCGTCGCCGTGCACTCAACGGCGTCCGGCTTGGCCTTCCCGCAGGCGAGCGCTTTTCGTTCCCCCGCGACTTCCGCGACGAGATCTCACGCGCGCACGCGTGGCGCTGTCACTATTGCGGCGTGCGCACCACGCGCACAACTCGCCGCATCGACCACGCGAAGAGTCTCGCCAATGGCGGTAGCAACGATCCGCGGAACCTCGTGAACGCCTGCGACTCCTGTAACGCGCAGAAGGGCGCGATGAATGCTGGCGAGTTCGTGGCGCTGCTGCGCAAGATGATGGACGACTGAGTTCACTCACGCGGGGTGAGCGCGGCGATCACCCGGAGCATGAACTCCGCTTCGATCGCCGCGCCGATCTCGGCGTCGACCGAGTCGTCACCGCGTCGGAAGGCACGTAGACACTCGCCGGCGAGCCAGGGACTGCGGAGCGCGTCCTGGTGCCGGCTCAGAGTTTTCGGGCTTCGAGCCCGTCGATGTATCCCGCGGCCTTGAGGATCGCCTTGGAGAGCGAGGTCGGCAGCGCGGGCAGCCGCTCGAAGAGTTGCTTGAACTCGTCGCTCTTCGGATCGGGGAACACGATCACGTCGCGCGCGAGGTTCTCGTCGGCGTGCATACGCTTGTTCTCGTCGAGCGCGGTCGCTTTGAAGCGTCGGTACTCCTGCGGCGTGGGCTTCCGGAATGCGACTTCGTCGCCGTCGTCGGTCTCGACGACCCACACCGAGCCGTAGAAGCCGCGGAGCTCGTTCTTCTTGTCTTCGTCGAGTCGGAGCGGGGAGGTGGACATGGCAGAGCCTCGGTCTTTCGGGTGGTCGCCCGTGCGTGAACGATGCACGGTGAGCGCGCTGTGCTGTGGAAGTTGTACGAGTTGGCGGAAGAGGATCCGGAGCTGGCCGCGCTGCTCGCGGCGCCGCCGCGCTGGCAACTCGCGATGAGCGCGTTGATCCTCGCCCTGTGCGTCACGGCGATCGCTGCGTGGGTAGTGCGCCCGAGCGAGTGGGACTGAGTGGTCCGAGGGCGTCAGCGCATCAGCCCTTTGAACGGTGCGATGCCGTTCATGAGGATGTACATCGGGTTGAGGGTGACCTTGACCTCGGTCGGATCGGTGCCGGCGGAGTTCGAGTGGTCGTCCTCGTCGAGCGTGCAACCGACGACGGTGTCGGTGACGAGCGGCTGCCCGTCGTTCGCGTAGGAGACGGTGATGGGGAACACGATGTCCTGGTAGCCGTCACCGAGCGTGACGATCAGCTCGTCGAATTCGCGGCGGAAGAGCGTGCAGGACGCTTCGCACTTGTACTGGCCACGGGTCTTGGCGAGCCGCTGGAGCGCGGTTCCCCGCACTTCGCCCCGCTCGCGCGAGTTCTTGTACGCGATCTCCTTCACACCGAGGACCAAGTCCCCGTTGATGTGAAAGACGATCGACGAAAAGTCGTATCGAAAGCCGTTGATGAGCGGGTACTCGATCGGCATGGACGTGTCCCGAGCGCCGCGCGTGATCGCGCGGACGTGGAATGGTTCGAGTGCGAATGGCGTCGTGAACGCGGCAGGCGGCTCACGCGCTTGACGAACACCGATGCGTCGGTGAGGCTCGCGAGATGAAGGTGATTCCTGCCAAGGACGTGTCGACCGCCGTCAACCGGTCATGTCCCAAGTGCGGGATGCCGTTCGCGCCGACCGCCCAACACCGACCTGTCGTCGTCGACAACGACGGTCGCCCGTACTGCCAGCAGCACGCGCCCCAGGTCTTCGCGGACTACCCGAAGCTCGTCGGAGCGTTCGACGATCTCCGCAATCTCGCAGGGGCCGCCGTGCAGAGCGGCGCGATGTCTCTCGCGGACGCGAAGCTTTGCTACGGCCTCTGGGACGGCGAGACCGGCTGACAGACTCTCGGCTCAGATCGGCGGGAGCGTCACCAGGGCGGGATTGACGAAACCGATCTCGACCTCGACGACCTTCGGGTACGCGTAAGGGACGCAGCGCACCTTCCAGCGGAGCTTCTTCGAAGAGAGGATGTTGTCGGTGCGGTTGATCTGCACCGCGAGCGCGGTGACGTGCCGCGGTTGCAGAACGAGGGCGGCGACCTTCGAGGTGACCTTGGCCTCGGCTGCGGCGGCGAACACCTCGTCGATGCGACCCGTTTTCGCGTCGACCGGGATCTGTGCGGAGAGATAGTCGAGCATCGCGTCGTACGAGGCGGCGCACGCCTCATCGATCACGAAGCCGTTCTGGAGGAGCGAGTAGTCGCTCGTCGTGCCGGCCATCGAGTTCGGGTTCGTGACGAAGAACCCACGGCGGCCGATGACCGTGCGGAGCGTGACGAACCGCGCGGCGTCGAGCGCCGGGGTCTTCCGCTCGTCGCGATAGAGCGAGCGGACCGACGACGGGAGCGGGCCTTCGGGAGCGCCAATCCATGCGAGGTCTTGCGAGATCGGAACCTTCGCCGCGCGCGTGGCGATGGGCCACGCGGCCGACCGCTTGTAGATGCGACCCGAGAGCGCGGAGAGGTGCTCGATGTAGCCGGCGGCGATGGCGACGCGCGCGTCGACGAACGACGCGTACGCGTCGACGAGGGCCTTGTCGGCGACGTCGGGGGCTTCGACGAGCGCGCGAGCGTAGCGGTGTGCCTTCGCGGCCTCGGCCATCTTGCTTCCGACGGCGGCGGCGAGCGCGGCCGACGCCGACGCCTTCGCGGCGTCGGTGCCGGAGGTGGGCGCGCCCACGATGTGGGCGAGCTTCCACTTCCGCGCGTCGGCGAGGAGCGCGCCGAACGCGCCGAACAAGTCGGTGGCGTTGAAGCCGGGCGGGGTGCACGTGAAGGCGTAGCGATCGCCAGCGACGTAGGTGCCGAGGCCGAAATTCAGGGTGAGGCCGGTGCCCTCGAGCAGGTACGCGCCCGCGAGCGGCGTGGACAGCTCGGGCGAGAACGTGTCTCCGCCGTCGGTCGCGACGCGGAAGCTCGCGGTGCCGCGCGGCCCTCCCTGCACGATGTCGAGCACGACCTCGAACCCGTCCTTCGGCGTGCCCGAGACGGTGAGCGCGGGGGTCGTCGGTCCCGCGGTCGAGCCGGTGCGGGTGACCGTACCGATGGTGCTCGCGATGCTCGGAGCGACCGGGACGACGAGCACGGTGCCGCCCGCGTCGTTGAGCGAGTCCGCCGCGGCCTCGACGACGGGGCCGCCGACGAGCGTCGCCTGCAGGGTTTCCTTCTCGGTGAAGGCATAGACGCGATTCGGCTCACCGGCCGTCGCTACGCCGACCTTCGCGGTCGTCGTCTGCGCGGACGTGTCGATGAGCCCGAGCGCGCCGTCCGTCACGCGGACGTCGACGTCGGGAATGGAGGTGGCCACTTCGACTCCGGAGGAGCGGGGTTTCAGATCAGCGAAAGGAGAGGTCCGCGGCTGCGCGCACGGCGTCGTCGAACTCCTGCTCGAGGAGCTCGCGGCCACGGGGGAAGCGGTGGAGCGCGCGCGTCGCGGCGCGAAGCCAGGTCGGGACGCCCTTCTCGGACTCCCACGCCTCGATCGTCTTTCGGACGGGCGGCGGCGCTTCGGGCGCAGCTGTCCCTTCCGCGCGCTCTTGCAGCGCGGTCTCGATTTCGTTCGGCATGTGGATCAGTCCTCGTCGGCTTCGAGCACGCCGTCGGCGGATGCGCCGTCGGGATCGAATGCGACCTCGTCGGGCCGCACGGTCGTCTTTCGGTGATCGGCGATGGTCGGCACGTGCGCCGGGAGCGTCGGGGTGATCGGGATCGAGGCGGTGAGGAGCGGCAGTCGCACGCGCAGCTCCATCACGAGCACCGCGCCGCAGGTCGCGTAGTCCTGCTCGGTGATGTCCGCGTCGCCGAGCTCGTAGTTGCGACCTCGAACGACGCGTCGGAGGACGGTCGCGAACGCCTGACGCAGCCGCTCGCAATCGTCCTCGTCCGAGCCCCAGCAGTGGAGCTCGCCGATGTGGAGATCGTCTCCGATCGAGCGAGGGTTGCCGCCGACCGCACCGGGTCCGCCTGCCGGGGAGATCTTCTTTCGCACCCAGACGTAGCGCGGTGGCACGTCATTCTCGGCAATGAAGCGGCGCCCATCGAGGAGCGGCGCGACGTTGACGAGCTCGTCGCGGACGGCGGCGATGATGTCCTTGAGCATCGAGCTATCCCGCGTGGAGGAACTTCCGAACGACGCGCGAGGCGACGGCGCGAAGGCGAGAGGTCGGCCCCGGCCCCCATCGCGATGAGGGGACCATCGGGCGCGCGGGGATCACGCCGCCACGCGCGCCGAAGGCTTGCCGCTTCCTCGCCTTGCCCCGGCGGCGACGCCGAATGCGCCCGCCGTGCTGATGAACGCTCGCGTACGCGACGCGGTTCGAGACGGCGACGCCGTCGTTGGTGGCCGAGACATCGAACCCGCTGCGGAGCGCACCCGACTCGACGAGCGGCGCGCCGCCCTTTCCCTTGCGCGGCTTCCACGAGGGTCCGTCGGGGCTCCGCCGCTCGCGGAACGCGCGATCGATCTCCTCGCGCGTTTGCTTCGCGAGCTCGCGCCGGAGCTGCTGCGCGACCTCGCCGCGCGTGGCGCGAAGGAGGCGCTCCATCAGTGCGCGGAGCTTGCCGTCATCCCCTCGGACGCCGCTCACGGCTCGCTCTCCTCGTGGTGCGCGCTGCGCGGTATCATGGCCGGCGATGACGAATGCAAAGGAATTTGTCGCGTATGTCGTGAACCACCTGACCGCCCAGGGGCCGAAGACGCGACATCGCGCGCCCGCTCTTCCTCGCCCTCAAGACGAAGGCGATCCGCAAGCAGGGACAGAAGCGCGGGACGACGTGCTTCGCCCGTTAGCCCCGAGGAAGCGTCGGAAAAAGTGCCGCGGTTCCACCCGACGCCGGGTGTCGAGTACAATTGCGCAATGAATTGGAGAACGACGGCCCTGGGGATCGTCCTGTCGCTTCCGTCACTCGGCTGCATGAAAATGGAGCCGTACCCAACGACACCCCATGTGGTCAGGACGTCGCTCGACCCCGACAAGACGTACGCTGCGGCGTTGCGAGTCTTCGTGCGACGGGGTTGGGGCTTCGGCGCACGCGATCCCGCCGCGCACGCAATCGAGTCCGAGTGGGTTCAGCTCGGCAGCGGGCCCTACCAACTCTCGTACCGCGTGCTCGTTGGCGGCGGCGAGATCGAGGTCTTCACGAGCTGTCAAATCGTGTTACCTCCGCATCCCGTGCAGGGCTGCGCGATAGACGAGCGACCGGCCGGCACCATGGCTGCCGAAGCGTCGCTCGTCGCGGACATTCTCGCCGAGGTCCAACGTTTGTGACTTCGCACCACTTCGCACCGACGTTCGGAAGCACCGCAGCGCACACGTTGTCCCGGTGACGTCCCCGAGCTTCTGTTTGTCGACGCGGCTGGAGTTCGACGGCTGGGGCGAGTGAGCTACCAACCTCGCTTCACGGACGTGCTGACGCGTGGCGCGCCGTCCCGTTTCGTCGGCGTCGAGTCGACGACGTTCGGGGAGACGAGGCCGCGTGAGACGTCCTTGAACCACGACATGGCCTGCTCGTAGCGCTGGAGCCAGATGTCGTTCGCAGGCGAGTCCGGATTGAACCCGCGCTGTGCGCCGAGGATGTCCCACGCGGCGAGCATCGCGACGTGCCGGCGCAGATCGGCGCCCCACGAGACGAGCGGGAGCCGGAACTGCGACCGCATGTAGCTGTCGGCGGTCTCGGACGCGGCGACGAGCGCCGCGTTCAGATCGAGGTCGGTGATCCCTGCGGTCGCGAGCTTCTTGAGCCCGAGCTGCGCGAGGTCGTCGATGGTCGCGTACTGCGGCATCGTGTGGGTCCACGCCCCTTGGCGTGTGCAGGCACGTCACTGTTCCGACGTCTGGCGCTTCTGCCCGTGACGTGTGGCGGCGCTGGTGACCGCGGAAATCTCGCGTGCGTGTGCTTCTCGAAACTGTTCGAGCTCGAGCTCGTGGGCGGCTTCGACCGTACGAAGCCGTTCCTCGAGCGCCGCGACCTTCTCGTGTGCATCGGCGAGGTGGCGCTCGAGCGTGGTCGCCTCGGGTGCCGCGGGGTCGACATCGACAGGCGCGTCCTCCGGGAGATCGCGCACGTCGAGCCACGGATCGTCGTGGAGCCGGAGGGCGACGTCGAGCGGGACCTCAACGCGCATCCACCGGTCTGCGCGCCAATGACGGCCCGCGCGCACGTAGACGTCGCCGGTCTTCGACTTGACCCGCACGCGCACCATCGCCGGTGCGGTATTCTCGTTGGCGTCGCTCATGCGGCAGCCGTTGCCTTCGCTGCGAGAAACCAGAGGCCGAAGCCGGCGTTGCCGCGCGCGTCGACGCCGTACACGAACTTCTTCCGGCGGAAGACGCCCTCGCTCTTCGGATCGGTGAACTGCACGAACTGCGGCGACTGCCGGAGCTGGAAGATGAACGGGCGGACGGCGCGCGTGGTATCGAGCAGGTACCAGGCGTTCGGATCGCTTGCGAGCTGGGGGATGACGAGGAGATCGGCGGTGCCCTTGAGGATGTTGGTGTTCGTGCCGACCTGCACCTGCCCCGCGAACGACTGCGGCGCGATGAAGTCCGCGTGCAAGATCTGAAGGGCGCGCTGTTCGAGCTGCGGCGGGACGACGAGCAGGTTCGGGTTCACGCCGAGCACCTGACCGTCCTCGCCCTTGTACGTCTGCATCTCGGTGCGGACGGCCTGGTAGTTGTCGGGGATGAGCGGGAGGCTCTTGAAGAGGTTCTTCTGCACGCCGAGCGTCGGCTCGTACTTGTCGATCGGGTGATCGACGTCGAAGAAGTTCTGCCCGTCGTAGCAGAGCGTGGTCTCGCCGACCGCGACGAGCTTCGCCATGAGCTGGTCGGGCCACTTGCGTGCGGCGCGGCCCATCTCCTCGGCGACCGGGTTGAAGAGGCCGTAGGTGTCGTCGAGGATGTCGTTCCGATCGAGCTCCATCGTGAGCTCGAAGTCCTTGTTGACGATGGTGTAGCTGTAGGAGCTGATCGCGTTGACCACGCGCTCGCCGACCCACTCGCGGAGGGTAGGGAGCTTCGCCATCCACGCGTAGGTGGTCTGGCGGGTGTTGCTCGGACGCTGGGTCGCGATCTTGTCCCAGAAGAGCTTCTGCTCGGCAGTGAGCCCCTGCTGGAACGACAGGTCGTAGACGTTGAAGAGCGCCTGGAGGTTCTGCGGCGTGATTTCCATCGGAGAGCGGGCTCGTCGGGCAAGGCGCAGCTCTCCCCCGATCACGCGGACGCGCTCGCGAACGAGGCATCCGCGCGCGAAGCGGCGAAGAGCGCGCGTGGTCAGAGATCGAAACGAGAGGGCGCGCGCCTGCGCCCACGGCGTCGCTGCAGCCGATGGGGCGCAGCGCGACGCCGCGGGCGGGCGGCGGGAGGCTCGAAGACCGAGATCACCGCGCTATCGCGGTCACCGCATCGAGCCGAGCGTCAGGTGATCAGAACCCGATGCCGAGCTGCACCCAGACCATGCCGGTGGGCTCGATCTGCACGATGCGGCCGGCGCGCGAGCGCTTGCCGGTGTCGTCGGTCTTGGCGACCGTCTGGTCGTCGACGATGAACGCGTCCTTGCCGACGTCGGCCTGGGTGATCGCGTCGGTGCCGCCGGAGTTGTAGAAGAGGAAGGTGCCCTGACGGATCGGGGCGAAGATCGCGCCGTCCGCGCCGGTCGTGTTGTCGATCGTCTCCTCGGCGATGCCGATCGCGACGAGGCCGGTGCCGGTGCGTCCTGGCGTCACGTAGCCGCCGTCGAGGACGGCGATCGCGCCGAGCCAAATCTTGGTCTTCTCCTTCATCGGCTGATGGAGGAGGTTCACGATCGTCTGCCCGGAGAGCTTCGTGGTCTTTCGTGCGTCGATCATCACGGCCATCGGCTCAGCCCTCCGAGAAGCGGATCGGTCGGTTCTTGGCTTCGGCGAACTTCACTGGATCGATCCCAGCGTTTTCGCAGATGCGGCGCTCGACGTCCGACAGGGCGACCGTGCCTGCGCCGGTGTTGCTCGCGCGCGGCTCGCGCGTCTCGCCGCCCGCGACGACCGCGCGCTGCGGCGTCACGTCGAGGTAGCCCCTGAGCTTGCCGGGGCTCTCCATCCCGTAGGAGAGCGCCCACTCACGCTCGGCGGGCGTGAGCTTTCCGGACCTGACCGCGGCGTTCACCATCGCGACGACGTCGCCGCGAAGGAGCTTCCGTTCGAGCTCGGCGACGCGCTTGCTGAGCGAGACGTTCACGCGCTGGGTCTTCGAGAGCGCGGTCAGCGCGCCCACGATCTCCGCGGGATCGCTCTTACCCGTCGCCGCGCTCGCCGCCGCGACGATCCGCGAGGCGGCGGCGGTGGTGGGCTTCGCAGCGGGGACGGCCGACGCAGCCGCGGGCTTGTCCTCGTCGTCCTCGCCGTCGGCGAGCGTCTCGTCCTCCTCGGACGACGGCGCGGCCGAGTCGTCGTCGCTCGGCGGCGGTGTGTCGCCCTCGGCGAGCGCGGCTGCCTGTTCTTTGTCCTTGTCGTCTTCCATCGCGAGGTAACTCCGAGATGCAGCGACGAGCGGCGTCATGTTGCGCGTCGCGGGGATGTTGGTGAGCGCGAGGTTGATGAGCTCGAGGATCCGCCCCGAGTCCTGTTCGGCGCTGAAGTAGGGGCTGAAGTACAGCCACTCTTTGTTCGAGAGCGCTGCGAACGCGGGGGGAGTCCAGCGCACGTCGACGGCGTAGAGACCGTCGCTCCGCACTTCGAGGAGGAAGGAGCCTGCGCTCTTTCCGTCACCAGCGCGTCGGTCGGGATCGACCGCCTTGTGCTCGTAGTCGATCGTGAGGCGATTGCCGTACATCCTCCACGCGCCGAGCACCGAGCGCGCCGCGGCGCGATCGAAGAGGAAGGTCCCCTTGGTGGTCTCGATCTCGCCGAAGGGCCAGATCTGAAACTCGACCGGCGGCGCGCTCGACGGCATCGGCGTCGAGAGGCCCACGGTGTGCCGGGGCTTCTGCATGCGTCGGCGTGGCACGGCGCAGGTCAGCCGCTGCAAGAGGTGCAGGTGCAGTCGCGAATCGCGTCGTCGTCGTCGTCGCGGTCGCGGACATCGACGAGCTGCATCGACGCGATGAACACGGCCTCGTCACCGTGGCTGTCGATGCCCTCGACCACGATGGTCTCGGAGGTCGCGGTGCGCGAGACGGTGAAGCGATCGATGTGCACGAAGCGCTGGAAGGGGATGTTCATCGGGAAGACCTTTCGTTGGGCAGCGGAGGCTTCGGAGGCGTGGATGCGGGGTCGTCTTCGGAGGGAGGCGCGAGGAGCGGCACGCCGAAGCGCTCGGCGTACGCGCGGATGTCGACGGGCACGCCCGCGGCGATGAGCGACGCGAGCGCGGACGCGGCACCGGAGAGCGTGTCGGCTTCGTTCTTCCGGTCTTCGGTCGGGGCGGTCTTTCGACCGAGCCGCGGAGCGAGCACGTCGCCGCCCGCGAAGTTGAAGCGGCAGTAGGGGCGGAGCACCTGCGCGCGCAGGTCTTCGGAGAGCGCGCGATCGTCGAACTGGAGCAGCTCGAGCTTCACGTTCTCGTGGACGCGCGCTGCGGCGAGCGATCCGCTTCGCACCTCGGTCGTGAGGTTCTGGCCGAGCAAGCGGATCGCGATGCGCGACTCGCACTTGTTCATGAGCCGCTCGAACCCGTCGGCGGTGCCCTGGGCGTTCGGCCAGAGCATCTCGAGGTCGTACTTCTCGCCGGAGAGCGCCTGGGTGACCAGAACGGTGGTCTCCGCGCCGAGCGCGGTGACCTGGTCGAAGAACCGCTCCTTGTCGTTCTCGTCGGCGTTCGCCGGTGCGATCGCCTTGCGGACGCCGAGCGAGTACAGCTCGCTCCAGCGCTGCCAGTCACGCCACGCGTAGAGCCGCGCGAGCCACGGGATCGCGATCGAGCGGATCGCACCGCTCATCCACCCGCGGTCGGTGCCGAAGGGGGTGAAGAGCAGCCATTGCCCATCGCCCGGCTCGATGAGGACCGGGCCTTCGGTGGTGAGCGCGATGAACTTTCGGAGGTCGTAGCGGTAGTAGACGAAGCTCGGGTGCCAGACCTGCAGCTCGGGGAGCCACTCGGTCGCGTCGTCGTTCGGGTGCCAGACGATCTGCGCGAGCGCGAACCCGAGCACGATGGCCCACTTGAGGAGCTCGGCGAGCGTCGAGCGCGGGAAGATCTGGTCGTACTTCTCGTCGATGAGTCGCGCGGCCTTGCGACCGCGCCGCGGATCGACCTCGAGCGAGGGCTCGACGTTGCGTGGCAGCGCGAGGAGGCCGAGGACCCGTGTCGAGAGGACGGCGTCGAAGGCGTCGTCGCGGGTCATCGCGTCGGCGAGGAGGGCCGACTGCATGAACTGCCCGAGCTCGTGGTTCTGGAGCGCGGCGTCGACCTCCTCCTTCGACCAGTCGTTCTTCCACGCGACCGTCGGGAGGGGGGTGTAGACGCGGAACGACGGCCGCGTCGACGGCGTGCGCGAGACGGTCGTCATGGTTGGTGGGCGGCGCGCGCGGCAACGAAGTGGCTGCTACGATCTCGCCGTGCCCAATGAGCTCAGCGAGGACGAATACGCCGACGAGGTCAGCGACTTCATGCCGCCCGAGTTCGTCGCCGACGGCGAGGACTACGAGCGATGGCGCGCGCACGTGCGCGACTGCCGTGCGCGCGGACTGAGTCCCCGCGAATATGCGGAGAGATCTGGGGTGCGAAGCCGATGAACTAACGCGCCCGCCGATACGGATGGAATCCAGCGACGGGCGGGGGAGCGCGAAGGGGGCGAGGCGCCTGCTTCTTCGCTCCGAGCGAGGCCCATCGTGCCTTCGGCATCAGCGGCATCCACCGATCGAGGTCGGCGGCTATCTTCGGCGGTGGCTCGGCAAGGACGGTGAAGCCCCCGGAGAAGGCGTCGACCTGATCGTCGTGCGCGCCATCCGGGAAGGCTTCGAGCTCGCCGAGGAACGCGCGATTCCACGCGCCGCGGAGGAGCTTCACGTTGCCGGCCTCGGACTGCGCGCTCGCGGGCTTCGCACGCGTGACCTTGTCGCCCGTCGGCCGGTGCTTCCGGATCGAGTAGCCGGAGAGCGCACGCATGTAGACCGCGATCTCGAACTGGCCTGCCTGGGCAGGATCCTGTTCGAGCCCGACCTGCACCGCGTGGCCGTCGAGCGACGCGGTGTGCTGGATGCGCGCCATCACCTCGTGCGGCCGGCCGCGGAAGCGGACGACGTCCTCGAGGTAGTAGACGCCGTCCTTTGAACGCGCGAGCCGGACGCCGACCGTGTAGTCGGCGTCGCGCCCGCTGCGGACGATGTCTTCCTCACCGGTCGCCGCGCGGTCCCAGTACCGCACGCGCCCGACGATCTGATCGGCGGACGGCACGGCGTCGACGATCGGGAACCACGCGGGCTTGAACAGAATCCCCGCGCCGGCCTGCGCGAGCCAGTTGCCATCGAGGAGCTGGGCGCGTGTGAGGGGGTCGAGCCCGCGAAGGCGCTCGACGTAGGTGGGATCGTTTCCGATGAGGTAGGGGTTATCGGTGACCTTCGCGGCGATGAACACGCGCGAGAGCGCGCGCGGATCGTCGGTGTGGGTGCCGAGCCACTCCTCGCCGTCGTCACCGTTCCGGTAGTGGAGCGGCTCGCTGGGCTCGGCCTGCACCTCGGAGGAGGGGTCGAGCCACGGCGCCCAGCGGCGCATGACCCACGCGTGGCCATCGCCACCGGGGTTGGTCGCAGCGCGTACGAAGACCGGCAGGCCGGTCGATGACCGCGCACGCGAGAGCATGTACGCGTACTGCGTCTCGCTGAAGTGGGTGAGCTCGTCGAACGCGAGGTACGCGAACTCCGCGCTCTGGTAGGCGTATTTGTCCTTCTCGTGTTCGAGGTGACCGAAGTAGATCGCCGCGCCCGACGGGAAGCGCCAGACGCGCTTCGCCTCGTTGTACTCGGCGCCGGGGCAGCTCGCGCGATAGAGCATGCGCGAGCGCTCGATGAGCGAGCGTTCGAGGTCGGGGTAATTGCGGCGCAGGATGAGGCCGCGGAACGACGGCTCGTGTACGAATCGCAGCGCACCCGCGAGCAGGGCCTCGGATTTACCTCCGCCGGCCGCACCGCCGTAGAGCGCCTCGTACGCATCCGACGAGAGGAACTCCGCCTGCCGCAGCGTCGGGACCCAGTCGATGTTGCGCGGCTGGTCCTTCATGTGACGGGGGTTTCGGGGCCTTCGTCGCCATCGTCGTCGCGACGGTCTTCGTCGCGGCGCTCGTCGGGGGGCGGCGGCGTGCCCTTCTTTCCGTCGCCGCGGAGCGGCGGGAGGAAGATGCGCACCGGTCCACCGCCAGCTTGCTGTCGCGCGTCGCCGTCGACCTTGACCGCGTCGCGGCGACCCCAGAGCTCGGGATAGCGGCGCTCGAGGAACTGGATCGCGAGATCGAGCTTCCCCTCGCTGATGCCTTTGATCACCTTGGCCGCGACCATCGTCTCGAGATCGGCCTTCGCCTTCTCGATCGCATCGCGGAACTTCCGGGATGGCCCCGAGCGCGCACGGCGTCCCTGGTCCATCCAGCGGTAGAAGGTCGACCGGTCGATCCCGGCGTACTGCGCGGCGCCCTCGGGCGAGCTGCCTGCGCGGATCGCCATGACAATCCTGTCCTGCAGTTTGGGCGTGAGCTTGCTCGGACGTCCCATCGGTCGTCTCTCTCTCTCCGGTGATCGGTTTCGCGAGGCAGATCAGGCAGCGGCGGCTGTGGCGCGCTCGCTCTCGAATCGCGCCCACCGCCTGCGAATCACGTCGCAGTAGCGAGGGTCGATCTCGACGAGGCGTGCGACGCGTCCCGCGCGTGCCGCGGCGACGAGCGTGCTGCCGCTTCCCGCGAACGGGTCGAGCACGAGCGCGCCCTTGTCGGTGCTGTTTCGGATCGCGCGCTCGATGAGCGCGACCGGCTTCATCGTCGGGTGCTCGTCGTTACGCCGCGGGCGCTTGCACTCCCAGATCGTGTCCTGGGTCCGGTCGACGACCGCGTGGTGCGCGGCGCCTTCCTTCCAACCGTACAAGATCGGCTCGTGCCGCCAGTGATAGTCGCCGCGCCCGAGGACGAACTGGTCCTTCGCCCAGATGAGGCATTGCGCGAGCTTCCAGCCGACGTCGTGGACCGCGCCGCGGAAGTTGTAGCCCTCGGTGTCGGCGTGCGCGATGTAGAACGAGGCGCCAGGGCGCATCGCGGTCGACGCGGTCGAGAACGCTTCGACGAGGAACTCGCGGAACGCCGCGCTCTTCATCTTGTCGTTCTGGATCTTGAGTCGACCCTTCGTCTTGCCCTCGTAGTCGACGTTGTAGGGAGGGTCGGTCCAGAGCAGATTGACCTGCTCGCCGCCGAGCAGCTTGTCGAGATCGGTGACGCAGGTCGCGTCGCCGCAGATCAAGCGATGCGGCCCGAGCGTGTAGACCTCGCCGGGTTTGCTCTCCGGATCGCTCGGCGGATCGATGGGATCGCCGTCCTCCTCGTCGGTGACCCCGTCGAGCGCCTCGGAAGTCTCCTCCGAGAGCTCGCTCAGGAGCGCGTCGACCTCGGACTGATCGTAGCCGGTGCCGTCGAGATCCTGTTCGTTCGAGAGCGTCGCGAGCAGCTCGCCGAGCGCCTGCTCGTCGTAGCCCGCGAGATCGCTCGTGCGGTTGTCGGCGAGGAGGATCTTCTGCGCGACGCGGTCGTCGACGTCGACGAAGAGGGCGGGCAGCTCGGTGAACCCGAGCCGCTTGGCGGCGAGGTAGCGGTGGTTTCCCGCGAGGATGAACCCGGACGAGCGCTGCACGATGAGCGCGCCGTAGAACCCGTTCTTGCGAATGCTCGCCGCGATCGAATCGAGGTCGCCGCGCCGCGGGTTCTTCGGGTGTGGCTTGATCGCGTCGATCGCCACCTGCTCGTATCGCTCGTTGACGATCGCGTGGTTCAAGATGGATCTCTCCCTGGCGACAGCCTCTTCGGCGTCGCCGTCTCTTTCGGAGCTCTCACCCTTCGCGGGGAGGCGTCCGAACTTGTCCGAACTTGTCCGAACTCGGACGCGGGCAGAGCAACGGCAGCGCGCGTTTCGCACCCGCCGCTCTCTTGTCCTCTCACCCTTCGCGGGGAGGCGTCCGAACTTGTCCGAACTTGTCCGGACGGCGAACACCTACTCCCGGGATGCCCTCACCGCTTCGTTCCCGCGGCGACGGTGGGCTTGCCCGCGAGGATCGCCCTGGCGAGTGCTTCGTCACGGCGCTCAAGCTCGTGCAACTTGTCCTCGATCTCCTCGAACTGCTCGCGAAGCCGTTCCTCGGTCTCGGCGCGTGTGTCGAACAGCTCTGCGCAGTGCTGCCGCAGGACGGGGATCGTTACGAGGTAGCGCGGCGACTTCTCGCTGCCCCGCCGTACGAGGATCGTTTCATTCGTGAGCCGCTCGCGTCGGAGGATGTACCGACGCAGCCGACGCTCGGCGGCACCATCCGATCCCGGCAGGCCTAGCAATTTTGCGGCCTGCAGGATCGTGAGCGGACGCGCGCCCGCGATCGTTCCTTCCACCTTCGTTTCGCCCATCGGAGTACCTCCTTTCCGTTCGTTTGCTCTCAGAGCGGTTGATCGGCGAGCAGACCCGCGACGGCCTCGTCGTCCGCCCCGTTGGTGTTCGCGGCGTCGAGCACGGTCGTCATACCGGGCTCACGGACACGGCGGCGGTGGGCAACGGCGCGCGCGTCCTCGGCACGAACGTTCGCGCGCTCGGCCGCATACGCCGTGAACGCCTCGGCGAGGAGAGCCTGCGCCTGCTCCTCGATCACCGCGAGCTTCACCTTCGCCGCGTGACGGAGGAAGTTCTCGGTGCCGTCGGTGCTGCGCGGGGACTGAGCGCGCTCGCATGCGCGGTAGAATTCTTCGGTGCCTCCGATCTCCTCGAAACCCTCGGTCAAGGCGGCGACCGCGGAGAGGCGCCCGAACCGTGCTCGAACGGCATCGCGATAGCGTACCGGCGGCGCGGCCCACCGCGCGAGCGCGCTCACCTGTTGCGGTGACAGGGCGACGAGCACACTGCGCACGTGCGACGAGCGCGTTGCGGCGCGTCGCACGCCGGGAAAGTCGACGGCATCCTTCCGATCGTTGGTGTGGACACGCTTGCCGATCGTGGCGCGCTCCCACGGGTTGAGCTGCGGGCGCGGCATCATGTCGCCCTCGGCCCAGTTGAAGAACCAGTGCACATCGATCTCGTCGCGGGTCGCGGTGCGCGGCAGGACGTTCCACTCGGCGGGGACGACATCGAGCTCGCTCGGGGCGTGGGCTGCGGCGTACTCGGTGCGACGGATCTGAGCGACGTTGTTGGACATGAGCAGGACTCCTTCGTTCGGCGAGCTGCGCGTCCATCGCGCGTCGCCTTCGAAGGTCACTTTGCCCACTGCCAAAACTCATTCAGAGCCAAGTTGAATCAAGATGAATCACGATGCCGATCGCGGTCAGCGGACCGGCTTCAAGAGCGCCCACCTCCTTCCGTGCTGCGGTCGAAACCGGTACGCGGCGTCGACGTCACGCGAGCCCGGTTCCTTCTCGAGGAATGCGCGCGGGTCGGGATCGAGCTGCTGCCACGCGCGATGGAAGGTCTGCTTGCCGTGGTCCTTCATCGCGACGAGGTCGCGCAGTCTCAGGTAGCCGCTGCTCTTGCACGACCGCTCGATGAGTTCCGCTGCGACCGCCGCTTCGCTCGCGCGCATCTCGATCCGCTCGTAGGCACCGGCCCGTCGTCGTCCGCCGATGTAGACGGTCTTCTTTGCGGTGAGGTGGTGCTGCACCGAGAAGTCGAGGAAGAAGTCGAGATCGAGTGGCGCGCGCTCCAGCATCCGTTCGTGTTCTTCGGCGGAGAGCGCGCGTTCGCCGTCGACGTCGAGCCGCACGCACACCGGTGGCTCGGGCGATCGAGCCGCAGCCGGGACGCGCGCAGCCATGACGTCCGTCGCGACCACCGCGCCGTCTCGCAGGGCGAGGATGTCTTCGAGGAGCGCGATCTCGACGCGCCGGCCGGGGCCGTGGAGATCGACGAGCGGCTGCGGAAGCCAGCGCGTGGTGTTGGTGAACACCACCGACGCGCGCTGCGCGGTGCCACGCGCGGTGAGAAAATGGGGAAACGACTCGAGGTCCGGGTTGAGCGCGAGGAACGCGTCGGTGCGCAGCCCGCCGCGCTCGGTGACGCCGAGCAGGAACACGTCCGGCGCGATGTGCGCCGCAGCGCCCACGCCCTCGATGCGAAGCGCGCCCCGGAGCAGGTCGATCGCGCCCGCGAACGACAGCGTCGAGAGCCGAAGCTCGTCCTCCGAGAGCTCAAGGTCGAGGCAGCCGCCGTCCATCGCGCAGAGCGCGAGGTAGGGCTTGCCGGGGACGCCGTCGTCCGACGGGACGATGCGGCGGCGTTCGCCGCAATGCGCGCCGCCGCACTCGTAACTGCTCGCGAGCCCGGCGTCGTGGAGGACGCGCGCACGGCGGAGGATGGTGACGAGCTCGGGACCGAGCTTCTCCTGCCATGCGGCATCCCGAAGCTTCAAGTCATGTGGATGCAGAACGTGGAGCAACTTCTGGATCATCGTCGTTGCTCATGCTGCGAGGTCGAGGTGATCGTCGCCGTAGTAAGCGAAGCCTCGTGCGACCAGGAACTCACGCACGGCGTGCTCGGCGATCTGCCGGTCGAAGATGATGTGGTTCGGCGTGTGGATCTCAAGGGGCCGGAGGTGCCCCGAGTTGCCGTAGAGAAGGTCGAAGCGCATCGATGTCACCCTGCAGCCCTCACGGGCATAGCGTTCGAGGTGGGCGGCATCTTCCGGAAAGACGCTGCCCTCCTCGGCGCCGAGGACACGGATGCGACCGTCGTCGCGCCGAAGCGAGACCGTGCGCAAGACGACCTGCCGGAGCCCTGCGATGCCGCGGGTCGACAGCGCCGCCTCCCCAGCCTCGAGGAGCGGCGCGCCGGAATAGATCGCGTCGCCCGAGAAGTACCTCGGGTCGTTGAAGAGCACGCAACCGAACAGGCGTCGCGCGAACTCGACGTGCGGGAGCTTCCCACACGAGAGCGAGAGGCGCCCGGTCGCGCGATCGAGCAGCGCGACGTCGTGGAGCTCCGGGGTGTAGTCGATCTGATCGCGCTCATCGCTCGGGCTCACGATCCCGTGCGAGCGGTGCGCGTTGCCGCGCGAGAACACGAACCTGATTTCGTGCGGGGTCGGCTCGACGTCGAGGCGGCAGTACGCGGTGTGACCGTAGCCGTAGTGATGCTCGCTCATCGCGGCGCGGAGCGTTTCCTCCGTCTCGGCCGACGGGGAGTTGAGGATGCGCGTCGGACGGTGGGGGAGGTACTCCCAGAAGTTGTCCTTGAGCGCGGCCTGCTTGAAGAGCGCGGCTTCCTCGAACACCGTCGGGTGCTTGTGGAACACCGCGAGCGCGAGCTCGAGATCGGTCCGCCGCTCGATGACGAGCTCTCCTCCGAGATTGCGGCGGCGAAGGCACGCGACCAGTCGCTCGCGACCGCCGTCGTCGGCGACGTGCGCGAGGCGCTTGGAGGCTGCGCGGAGCCCGTCGGGCCGAGCGGGATCGTGGCCGCGCACGACCTTCTGGAGCGTGCGGTACCAGCGGTCGCGATCGGAGCGGGCGACGCGCGCGTCGAGTGGCAGATCGCGCTCGGCGCAGTACGTGGCGTAGGTTTCGAGGAACGAGATCCAGTATTCGGGGCGCGCCGAATCGATCAGCGCTTTCGGAATCAACTCACCCATCGTGCGCACCTCTTCGGCTTCGTGCGTCGTGTTGTTGTTTGATCCCGAGTCTTCGATCGCGCCGTCGGCGCCGCGACGATCGATGCAGTCACTATGGACAGGAAATGTCCGCGGGAAGGTGCCCGAGCCGCGCCCGTTCGGCGGGGGCTCGTCGCCCTTGCCGCTAGGTGGAGATGGAGAGGCCGTCCGCTTTCCGCGCGCCCTCGCACGCCGCCGAAACGCTCGCACCGACCGACTGCTTCGGTTGCCCCGCCCGACCGTTCTCATGACCGCTACCACTCCGGAACGCGCACGCCTCCCGCGGCGCCGCCGGTCCGAGGACGCGGGAGTGCGTTGGGCTCGGGAGCGGGCGCGGGGTGCGTGGGCGATCTGCCTTTGAGACAAGCGAAGACCGCGCCAGCTTGGGCGCGGCGGGAATCCGGTGATTTCGGCGCCTTGGCTCCGAGAACCCCCACCTCGACGCCGTGGCCGTTTTGTCTCACCTCCCATGTCCGCGTGCGCCGCACTGACGCAAGGGCGTCGCGATCCCTGACACACCGCTCGCTGCGCCGGTTGGACCAGTTCTTGGAACGGAAATCGGCACCCAAGTAGTGGATCTCTCAGGTGTTTTTCTGCGCCAGAGGACTGGACTTGGCCGCACACCATGAGCAACCGTGTGGACCCAACGCAACGCGTTGATTCCAAAGGAGAAATGCTCGATGGACGCCAGCCCCGCCGCCCCCGCTACCCGCTCCGCCGCCGCCCCGCTCGCCCCGCGCCTGGGGGTCGAGATCGAGACCGTCGGCCGCACCCGCGAGCACGTCGCGCGCGCCATCCTCGCCGTCGTCGGCGGGCAGATCGCGATGAGCAGCGCGTACGAGATGGTCGTCGTCGACCCGCGCGGACGGCGCTGGGCGTGCGTCCACGATGGGAGCCTGTCGCAGGCGGCGCACGCGGAGATCGTGACGCCGATCCTCACCGAAGCGGACCTCCCGGAGTTGCAGGACGTCGTGCGCGCGGTCCGCGCCTGCGGCGCGCAGGTGGATCGAAGCACCGGGATCCACATCCACATCGATGGCGCGCCGTTCGACGGGCGGGCGGTCAAGAACCTGCTCAAGATCTGGAACAAGCAGGAAGACCTCATCTTCCACGCGTTCAGGGTCTCGCCCGAGCGTCGCGCGCGCTATTGCCGCGAGAACGATCCGGGCTTCATCGCGCGTCTCGAACGCGCGCGGCCGACCTCGAAGGAGGCGCTCAACACCGTCTGGTACGGCGGGCGAAGCTCCGGCCGGCAGCACCAGCGCTACGACTCGTCGCGCTATCACGCGGTCAACCTCCACTCGCTCTTCTATCGCGGGACGATCGAGTTCCGGCTCTTCGAGGGAACGCTTCGCGGCGACGAGGTGAAGGCGTACGTGCAGTTCGTCCTCGCGCTCGCGAAGAAGGCCCTGTCCGCGCGCGCCGCATCGAGTCGCAAGCGCGCATTCAACCCCGACACCGCGAAGTACGACTTTCGCGTGTTCTTGTTGCACCTCGGGTTCATCGGCGACGAGTACAAGCAGACGCGCGAGATCTTGACCAAGCACCTCCGCGGCTCGGCGGCGTGGAAGAACGGTCGGCCGTCGCGCGCGACGCCGACGGACTCCACCGGCCCCTCCTCCGATCGCGCAGCGTGAAAGGAGCGACGCGATGAAGACCGTCCTGACCTTCGCCTATGGCTCGAACCTCGATCGCGCGCAGATGCGCGAGCGCTGTCCCGACGCGACGCCGGTCGGGCGCGCGGTGCTCCGCGGCTATCGGATCGCGTTCGCGGGCGCCTCGCGCCGCTGGGATGGCGCGGGTGTCGCCACGCTGCTGCCTGCGCGCGCACGCACCGTGAGCGGCGTCCTCTACGCCCTGTCGGAGGAGTCGCTCGCGGTGCTCGATCGCTTCGAGGGACACCCGCACGTGTACGTGCGTTGCCGCGTCTGCGTGACCGATGAATGGGGCCGGCGTCGCTTCGCGCAGGCGTATTGCCTGCCGCCGCAGCCCGAGGCGATCCCGGCGACGCGATACCTCCGGAAGATCACGCGCGCCTACGAGCGGCTCGGCTTCAGCCTGAAGGCGCTCGAAGAGGCGCTCGGGAGCGCCGCATGATCACCGCGCCGACGTACACGCTCTGTTTCGTCTACGGCACGCTCCTTCGCGGCGAGTCGAACCATCGCCTCCTCCAAAGCGCGCGCCTCGTCTCGATCGCGATCACCGCGCCGCGATACCTGCTCGTCGACCTCGGCGCGTTCCCTGCGATGCTCGACAGCGGACGCACCGCGGTGCGCGGCGAGGTGTTCGCGTGTGACGCGGCGACGCTCGCGGCGCTCGACCGGCTCGAAGGACACCCCCGGTTCTACGAACGTCGCGACGTGGTGCTCGCGCGCGGACCGGCGGGCGCGCAAGCCTATTTCCTCAACGAACCGCGGGCGGGCGCACAGGCGATCCGCTCGGGCGATTGGCGCGCGCACCGCGGCGAGAAGGAGGACGAGCGCGATCCGATGGGCGCCTTCCGCGACATCGCCCGCGGGCGGCCCACGCCGCGCGCGCTCGCGGCGCTCGCCGCCCTCCAACGGCGGAAGCGTTAACCCCGCCGTGTCGGGCCGTAGCGGGCGCGCGTGGGGCGCTGCGCCCGGCTCGCAGCTTGGGACGCCATTCCAGCGTGTCTGGACCGCGAAAAATAGTGCTCCGGAGCACCGAACGTTCTGCCCGCACACCCGTCACAACACACGAATCAAGCACGGGAGATACGGCCATGAACGCGACGAAGAAGCGGAAGATCGTGACCATCGAGATGACGGAGGAGGAAGCGTGCCTCCTCGTCGCGAACCTCGCGGCGACGCGCAACGACCGGATGATCGAGCTGATCGAGCGCCTCATCGGCTCGCCTGAATGGAAGTTCAAGCACCGACCCGCCGAGGCACACCGCGGTGTGCTCGACGCCGCGCTCTACAACGAAGTCGTCGAGCGCTGCGACCGATGACCGCTGGCCCCGACCACGACGCAGTCGACCGCTACGTCAGGCTCCTGCGGGCGCTGCGCGACGCGCGCCGGAACGACGTCAACCCGCTCCGCCGCCGCGCCGAGGCCGAGTTCTTCGTGATGGATGGCCCGACGGCCGCTGCGGCGGTCCGCGCCACGCGCGCCGAAGGGCTCGATTTCTGACCCACCGATGTGACCGAAGGAGGATCTCCAATGTTGAACGCCGAACGCCTGATCTCCGAGTCCGACGCCTACGACCTGGCTCTTGTCATCCTGCTCGCGCACCCCGTCGCGGGTGCTCGCCCGATCTCCGGCGCCGGAGGCCCGCTCCACGTCGAGTTCCAGCGCGGCAGCGCCATCGGCTGCTCGCTCTCCATCAGCTTCGGCGCGATGCGCCGCGAGGAAGCACGCGGCGCGGGACGACACGCACCGACAGAAACCGTGTTGGTGCAGCAGCCGCGCATCGAGATCTGCTGGTCGTCCACGGGACGGAGCGTCGCGACCGCGACCGCCGCGATCGCCCTCTATCGCGAGGTTACCGAGCTGGCGGCCCTGATCGCAGCGAGGCTCGAAGGCGAGACGATCGGGGTCCGCGAGCGCGCCCTCGTCGCCAAGGCCGAGGAGGCTTCGCGATGAACGCGCTCGCTCTTCGCTCGCCGCGGTCGCGGGTTCGGTCGGAGGTGCGCGCGCTCACCCTCGTTGGCGGCGCGCAGCTGCCCGCAACGTCCGCGGGCGACGCACGCCTCGCGCGCCAAACGCAGCTCTTCTTCGCGTACGGCGCAGACCTGTGCGAGCCGCTCTTGCGCCGCCGCTGCCCGGACGCGCGCGTCATCGGCCGCGCATCGCTCGGCGGATTTGGGCTCGCGTTTGCCGGCGCATCGAAGACCTGGGGCGGCGCGACGCTCACGCTGGTCCCGAACGCCGAAGCGCGCGTAGACGGCGTGCTCTACCTGATTCGCGATCTCTCCCTCTCCGATCTCGATCGCATGCAGGGCTGTCCGCGCGTCTACGAACGCGTCACCGTGCGCGTCGCAGACGACGATGACGCGCGGGCCGACGCGCACGCCTACTGCATGCGTCCTCCCCTCGCGGGCGGCGTCCCGAACGACGTGTACTTCGATCTGGTCGCGCGCGAGTACCATCGGCTCGGCATCGACCCCGAGCCGCTCCTCGTCGCGCTCGATCGCGCGGCATCCGGCGCGCCCCTCGCGCGAGGGGCCGTCCGATGAAGCTCACGGGCACCAATCTGTTCGTGCTCGATCGCATCGCGCGTCGAGAGATCGTGTTCGAGGAGCGTCGCGGTCGGCTGTGCGTCGAGGCGATTCACGCATCGCACGTGCGCCGCTTGGTCGCCGCCGGTGCGTCGCCCCGAATGGCTCAATCACGCAAGAGGGCGAGCTTCGGCTCGCCGAGTACAGGCGAGGCCGCTGATATTACGCATGCGCGCCTGCCGCTCCATCATGCGCGGCAGGGAGGCAGGCGTGCGACGAGGTGGAATCACGACGGCGAGAGCGCGGGTGCGGTGGGGCAACTCGCGCTTCGGGCGCACCAACGAGTTTGCGACGGAGGACGGCGCACACGCCTTCGCTGCCGCATTGCGGGAGACGCACGCGGAGCGGCCGGCCCTGAGCATCGCGGTCGAGCGCTGGGATGGCGACCGATGGGTGGCGTGCGGGTGACCGACGCAGGGCGGCCTTGGCCTTGGCCGCCGCGAGGCACTCGACTACCTGATAGGAAACACCGCTTCGGCGCGCACGCTCACGGCGCGCGCGCTTCTCGTTCTCCCTTGTCGCGGACAGACGCCCCCGCACGGTCGCCTCCATGCGGAGTAGCACCCGGTGTGGTTGCGTGCGAGCCACCCGCGCGGTAAGGGAGTTGGGAAGGCGTATCCCACGCCTGAGTCCTCCGGAATCATCTCCCGCGGGTGATTCGCAACAGGACCAAGGGGCTTCGGTCTCGGGATGGTCGGGCTTTCCCGGACCGTGTGGGCGACGTTCGCGGGTTCACGTCGCAGCCACACGAGAACCCGGACGTGGCCGATGACCAAAAAGAACGCTCGCAAGGACGCCGCACGCGCCCGCCAGGATCGCCTTGGTGGACGATATCTCCACCACAAGCACGTCGTTTCCGATCGCAGCGAAGAGCGGGAGCGCCGAGCGCCGTCGCCGCTCGCGATGTCGATCGATCAGGTCGTCGCGCTCGCAGCGCGAACTGCGCCCGCCGCACTACGAGAAGCGGGTGACCGATTCGGCAACGCGCGTGTGGTCTACGTGGTCGTCGACGGTGCGCATCCGGTCGGCGAACGAATCGCCGCCTTGCGCATCGCCGAGGTCGAGTCGATCGAGCCGCAGGCGGCGCTCGATGGTGTGCGCCGAGAGGTGGCGCGACGAGGCGCGCGCCGCGAAAACGCTCCCTTCGCGGAGCTCATGACGCACGCTGATCTCGATCGGATCCTCGAAGCGTGTTACGAGCCGTTCCGGCATGCCGAGATGCGCGCGTTCACCGCGCAATTCTCGAGGACGCCGCCCCCGGACCACGTCCCGATTCTCGCGGTCGCCGAAGGTGGCATGCGGCGAACGGTCGTGCCATCGGTCCCGACATGCGTGTGCGGCCACGCCATCGCGACCCACGACCGAAACGGCGCGTGCACGTGGGTCGGCGTCCCCGAGCGCGGTTCGGTCTTCACGCTCCCCCAGGAACTCGTCGCCGAAGCGCGTGGGCTCGGCGTGCCCGTGCGCTGCGCGTGCCTCGGATACGTCGTCGTCGACGCCGAGGGACGCGTGGTTCAATGACCATAAGGTCGGTTGCAGCGCGCTTCCGGTGCTTCAGCGCTCGAGTTCGCTGACACGCCGAGATAGTGCCGCGCGCGTTCGGTCGCGTGCGTCAATGCGTTCGCGTAGGCGCACCTGCTCGTCACTAGAGAGATTGCCTTGTCGGCCAGTCGCCTCAATCTGCCGATGCTCGTCGAACCACGCTCGATAGGCGTCAAGAAACGAGGACAGCAGTGCGGCCAGCTCGGGATCACGTTCCTCGATCGTCAGCGTCAGTTCGATCGTGGAGCGCCAATCCGTCTCAATCTTCATAGCCTGCGCAACCCGCCGAACCGACCACGCGGCGAGGTTCTCGACGTCATGTTCGCTGACGTACATGCGTCCCAGCATACCGCGATCAGGGACAAGACGCTGAGGGTTCCGATCGTGCGACGCGGTACGCGAGCGTTCACTCCGAAGTCCGACGCGCGAGCCCGGACGATGACGCTGCGTTGTCGAGCGCGACGACGAGCGGCCTTGGCTGCCGCGAAGCACTCGATTATCGCCCGTGACGATGTCAAAGCCTGTGCGCGTGGTCCCGGATATGTCGAAAGCCGATGCCGCGCTTGCAGCTGCGCGCGAGGCGCTTGCGGACGGGCGACCCAAGGACGCGATGCTGGCGATCGGACGCGCGGATGCCGAGCACCGCAGTGCCATGCGCGCGGCCGAGCTCCAGTTCCGCGCGGTGCTCGCACCCCTGGCTCGACAAGCTACGCGTGCCGCGATGCCAAGGGTCTCGCGTCGATCGCTGCACTGAACTCAGGCGAGCGCCGTCGCCGAGGGGAGGACCAACCCAGGCCGAAGCCGGTACGAGACCGGGCCGAGACCGGGCCGAGACGGTACATTCGCGGTACCACGATCGTGAGAAGTCGCGAATGCGATCTGCTGAATCACGCTCGCTTCCGCCACTCCGAGCGTCGCAATTGCGAGCCGTACTCGCCTGATCTCATTCGCGTTTTGATCGCGACATCGCGTCGCGATCACGCGCACGCGAAACGCACAAACGCTCGGGAAACATCGCGCCGATCGCGTGCCGCACCCATCATTTTGCGCGACTTCACCGGGTGTCGCGTTACGCCGGGAGAACGCCGCAAGATCGCGGGTTTGGATCGCGACACCCCCCGTCGCTCTACCCCCTGGATCCCGTCGCAAAGCGCCCATGCCAGGAGCGCGATCCGATAGAACCCGGACTTCCAGTGCTCGGCGCGCGAACGGGTGCCTTCGGGCGGAATCGCGAGGACCAGATCGTCGCGCTTGCGGAACTGCTCGATCATCTGATCGACCATGTTGGTGTTGCGGCTGCGGTCGATGCCGACGCCGCCGGTGCCACGCACCAGCGGGCCGAGCGGACCCTTGGTCCACTCGTTCTTCACCATCCACTGGACCTTCAGGCCGATGTTACGGGTGAGGAGCACGAGCAGGAGGCCGTCCCAGTTGCTCGTGTGCGGAACGGCGAGCAGCACGTACTTCTTCTCGGCGGGCACGGGACCCTCGAACTCCCAGCCGGCGAGGTGCAGCGATGTCGAGACGATGCGCGAGCTCACGAGCGACACCAGAGCACGGTTCCGCCCGCGCGAGGCGGTCGAGTTCGGTCGTCGACCGTCCAATGTGTACGGCTCCCTGCCGCCCACGTCCTGATAGGGGTGGCCGATGCGCGTGCCGTCGTGGCTCCGCGTACTTCTCGTCGCCGGGTGCGGCGCGCGCTCGGGGTTGGCCGTGACGGCCTACCTGCTCACAGCCACCAGCTGGCGACGTCGAGCGCGACCGCGTCGAACGGTTCGATACGCGCGTCGCGTTCGTCGCCCCAGACGCCGAGCTCGACCCACAGGCCGCGCTCCAACCGGTACGCGGTCACCATCTTGGCTTCGAGGTCGACGAGCCAGTGATGCGGAACGCCGACACTCGCGTAATAGGGCTTCTTGATCAGAACGTTGTGGCGTCGAGTCGTCGGCGAGAGAATCTCGCATACCCAATCGGGTACGACGCGAATGGGGGCGTCAGCTGGTAACTCGAGCAATCGTTCGCGTCGCCAGCCTGCGACGTCGGGCGCGATCTCCGGGGTGTTCGGCAGCTCGATTCCCGGCTCGGGGAGGATCCACCACCCACCCGGACCATCCCGGCCGTCGTCGAATGGGTCGCCGATGCGCGAGCTGACGACGCGCTCCATCCGTTGATGCCGGCCGCGCGGCCGCGTCATCGTGTACATGACGCCGTCGATGATCTCGCCCTTCACCCCCGAGGGCAGGGCCTCGAGGTCGGCGATGGTCGGGACCTTGCGCGGCGGATCCATCTCGGATCTCAGCGTAGTCGATCGGGTCGGCATCCCCCATGTCGACGGTTCCACGCTCCCGGTTGCGTGCTTGAGTGGAGGTGTTCGGGCGTGGGAGGCGCCTCGATCCGGGGCGAAACGTCAATCGTCCTCGCCCGCGGGCCAGCGCTCCAGCTCACTCCAGAGCGCGTCGAGATCCAGCCGCAGGCCATCGCAGGACGGCACGTCGTGCGCGCCTTCGGACGCCGCGAGCAACTCGACGAATCGGCCATCGTCGCGACGCGCGAGGATCTCGAACGTGCGCGCCTCGGGATCGACGATCCAGTACTGCGCGACGCCGAAGGCCGCGTAGTCGGCCTTCTTCTCGACGCGGTCGCGCCGCTGGTCGCGCGGCGTCGCGGTGACGACTTCGATCACGACGTCCGGGGGAGATCGGGTCAGGGAGGACTGCCGTGGCGGCAGCCCGCGGGAAGTGAAGAACACCACGACGTCGGGCTTGCGACCGCGGCGCGCGGAGACGGCGACCTTGCTCTCGGAGCCGAGTACGAACCCGCCGCGCGGGACGAACCAACCACCGAGGACGCGAATCAACCATGACACGACCAGCTCATGCGCCCAGGTCGGCACTTCTTCCTCCTCGAGGTGTCCGTCGACGAGCTCGCCAGGCTCGTCCTCGTCGAGGGCGGCCCATTGCTCGACCGACATCGGGTGGAGGCTCGACGCCGCGTCGCTCATGGCCGAAAGCGTAGCATCACATCGGCGGGCGCTCGACCTCACCCGTCGGCACCTTCGGCTTCGCCTGCTCCCACCGGATGTTGTCGACGATCGCGGCGGAGTCGAGGGCGCCGTCGCTGGTGTCGTGCACCATGAAGCGCACCACCATGCTCTCACCGGGCTCCACCTCGAACTTGGTCGAGAGCCAGCCGCTGCCGCCGCCGTAGATGTGCTTGCTGGTGCCGGCGTCGCCGCCCGCGCTGATCGTGTCGTCGGTCGAGCCGATGCCCTCGCCATCGAAGAAGGTCTTCTTCAGGGTCCCGAGGATCGGCGGCGTCGCGGCGGGCGCGCCGTCGACGCCGACGCAGGGCGCCGCGCTGAGCGCCTCGGGCTTCACCAGGCCCGCCGGTCCGGGCGGCGCCGGGCACAGCTGGAAGAAGCCGCTGTTGACGGTCAGCGCCTTGCCCTTGCTGTCCTTGGCGACGTTGAGGCCGGCGACCTTCTTGCTGGTCACGAGCGCGAAGAACGCGTCGTTGAACGGGCTGTTCCAGTACTCGCTGAACTCGGTGGAGAAGAACGCGAAGTCGAAGACCATCGCCTTGGCGTTGGAGGGCACGCGGATGAACATCCGCACCTCCTGGAAGTCCTGCACCGACGCGCTGATCGGGATCGACGAGCCGGTAGTGAGCGACTTGCAGTCGGCGTCCTTCAGGCCCATCGCGGCACACGCGTTCTGCACCGGGAGCATGTCGATCGGCTTCGACTCGCGCGGCTTCTCCGCGAGGATCGGGCCCGACTGCATGCCGAACAGCGTGGTGCCCTTGCGCGGCTTGTTGTCGCCGAACTGCGAGAGGATCTTCGTCGCCTCCATCTTGGTGGTGGAGCTGCCGAAGCCGGCGGAGATCTTGCCGAACTCCACCTTGAAGACCGGATCGAAGGTGCCGCCGTACTTCTTGCTCTTGCTGCGCTGGGTGCACAGGTCGGCGGCGCGCGCGAACTGCATCGGATCGGTGGACCCGGGCGTCGCGGCGCACTCGGTCACCGGGTTGTCGACGGTGCCGTCGCAGTCGTTGTCGACGCCGTCTTCGAGGAAGTCGTAGGCGTCGGGGTTGATCGTCCCGTCCTTCTCGTTGCAGTCGCCGTCGCTCGCACGGTAGCCGTCGTTGTCGCAGTCCAACGGATCGGCGCCGAGGCAGCCGCCGATCGTCTCGGGCGTGCCGATGTCGCCCACGCTGAGGCCGCCGTCGTCCTCGCTCGCGCCGTCAGGGTCGTCGGCGTCGGTTCCCGGCGTGGTCGTCCCGGTGTCCTTGCCGCCCGACGGCGTGAACCCGGAGCCTTCCTTCTCCGCGCCGCAGGCGCCGAGCGCGAGGAGACCGGACGTGACGAGCACCTGGAAGAAAGACGGCGCACGCAGCATGACGAGACCTCCGTGTGGACGGCGCGCGCAGTCTGACGATCGCGATCCTAGAGGGCAAGACATTTAGCGTGCGAAACATCTGCGCGGCCGTCGTGGGCGCACGGATGCACCCGCGGCGTAAACGTGCTCGCGGCGCGACACGCGTCATGTGACGCCGCGCGCAATGGATCCCCGCGCGCGTCGGCGGTAGGTCTGCGCGATGCTCAACCTCCAGAACGAAACGATCGCGCGGCTCCGCGACCGCCTGAAGGAGCGCGGCGAGCGCCCGTCTCTCTTCGCGACGGACCTCTCGGCCCTGAAGCAGACGGACGTCCCGGTGGACGTGCTCCTCCGCTTCGACGCGATCTGCGAGGCGATGTACCTGATGGCCAAGGCCGACGGGAAGCTCGATCCGGCGGAGACCGACACGCTCAAGGGCGCCTTGCGCGAGCTGTCCGACAACGCCGTGCGCACGGTGCACGTGCAGAAGATGATCGAGGGCGCCGAGGCGCGCCTGGCGAAAGACGGGCTCGAGACGCGCATCAAGTCGCTCGCCGAGAAGCTCGCCGAGGACGAGGGCTCGGCCGAGGCCGCGTTCGTGCTCGCCGCCGCGGTCGCGTTCGCCGACGACGAGATCGCCGACGAGGAGAACGACATGCTCAACGCGTTCGCCGAGGCGCTCGGAATCGACGCCGATCAGGCCAACGCGCTGCTCGACGAGATGCAGATCGGCGCGTCTCCCGAGGCATGATCGAGGCATGAACGACGCGTGATCCTCGAGGCGCTCGCCCATGCGCCGCGCGCGACGTTGGTCGACGCGCGCGGCGCCGTGTCGTTGGGCGAGCTCTTCGCGGAGGCCGAGGTGCGCGCGGCGGGGCTCTGCGCGCGGTTCGGGCCCTTGCGCGGGCGGCGGCTGGCCGTGTTCGCCACGCCTACGCGGGGCTTCCTCGTCGCGCTGCTCGCGATCATGCGGGCGGGCGGAACGGCGGTGGTGACGTCGACGATCCATCCGGCCGCCGAGGCGGGCGCGGCCTGCGATCGGGCAGGGGTTCTCGCGATCGTGGCGCACGCCGACGCGCTCGAAGCGGCGCGCGCCCTGTCGCCGCGCCCGATCGTGGAGCTGGCCTCGCTGCGCGCGGCGGGCGATCCGACACCGCCCGTCGGAAGCGACGACGCGCTGCTCCTCTTCACCAGCGGCACCACCGCGGCGCCGAAGGGCGCGCGCATCACGCACGACAACCTGCTCGCCCACGCGCGGGTGCTGCACGAGGCCTGGCGGTGGCGGCCCGAGGATCGGCTGATCCACGCGTTGCCGCTCCATCACCTCCACGGGCTCGGCACCGCGCTGCTCACCGCGCTCGCGGCGTCGGCGACGGTGGAGCTCGTCCCCCGGTTCGAGCCGCGCGCCGTGCTCGAGGCGATCGCGTCGTCGCCGACGCCGGCGGTGTGGATGGCGGTGCCGACCACCATCGCTCGGGTGACCGCGGCGTGCGACGACGCGCGCCTTCGACGCGGGCTCGCGGCGCTGCGCCTCGTGACCAACGGCTCCGCGGGGTTGCCGCGCTCGGTGTCCGATCGCTTCTTCGCGATCGCCGGCCACCGTCCGCTCGAGCGCTTCGGGATGACCGAGTGCGGCGTCGCCACCACGCAGCCGCTCGACGGCCGGCGCGTGGTCGGCAGCTCCGGCTTCGCGGTGCCCGGCATGGAGGTGCGCGTCGTCGACGAGGAGATCCAGGTGCGTGGCGCGGGCGTCTTCCCGGGCTACGACTCGTCGGGTCCGGCGGCGCGCCGCCGGTGGGGCGCCGATGCGTCGTTCGACGCCGAGGGTTGGTTCAAGACCGGCGACGCCGGCGCGCTCGGTCCCGACGGCCTGATCGTGCACGGCCGCATCTCGGTCGACGTGCTCAAGAGCGGCGGATACAAGCTCTCCGCGCTGGAGATCGAGGCGGCGATCCGCGAGCACGACGCGGTCGACGAGGTGGCCGTCGTCGGGATCCCCGACGAGGAGTGGGGCGATCGCGTCACCGCCGTCATCGTCGCGCGCGCCGAGATCGACGTCGACGAGGTGCGCGCGTTCCTCCGCGAGCGCCTCGCGCCGTACAAGATCCCGAAGACGTTCGTGCTGCGCGACGCGCTGCCGAAGAACACCATCGGGAAGGTCACGAAGCCGGCGTTGATCGCCGAGCTGACGCACGGCCGGCCGACCGGGGCACGCCGAGGTGGCTTGGTCTAGGTTCCACGCATGGCGCGCCGTCTGCGAGGCGCCGCTCACGCGACGTCAGCGTCGCGAGAGTGCGCGCAGGATCGCCCGATTCACCTGCCACATGCGGAGATCGCCGAGCGGCGTGCCGACGCCGCTGTTCAAGGTCATCGCCACCGCCAGCCGCCGCGACGGATCGCACCACGCGCCCGACCCGCCGAAGCCGAAGTGACCGAACCCTCGTGGGAACGACGCGACGCGGTGGTAGCCGAGGCGCCAGTGGGCCGGGAACAACAAGACGTCGTCGAAGCGGCGGTTCTGCACCGTCGCTGCCTGCTCGACGACCGAAGAGGAGAGGAGCCGCACCGCGCCGAGCGCGCCCCCCTCGGCGAGCGCCGCGTACATGCGCGCGAGCGCGCGCGCGGTGAACATGCCGGTCGCCGCCGGGATGCACGCCTGCAACGTCTCGAGCGCGTTCCAGTCGAACCGCCGGATTCCGCGCGGGAGCAGCGCGCGCTTCAGGTTCTCGGGATCGCTCCGCGCCAGTCGGTGCGCCGTGCGCCACGCGACGTCGGCGAAGCGCTCACCCGCGGGCTTCCTGCGCGGCCGGCGTGACCTGGTCGTTCCCATGCCGAGCAGCGTCGCGCGTCGCGAGATGCAGTGCGCGGGCAGGCCGACGAAGCAGCCGTCGAGCGACAACGGCCCGGCCAGCTCCTCGTCGAGGGCGCGCGCGAAGGGCTTGCCCGTGACCTTCTCGATCAGCCCGCCGACCAACCAGCTGAACGTGAGGCCGTGGTAGCCGTTGCGCGCGCCCGGCGCGTGCACCGGCCGCGCGCGCTCGACGCGCTCGAGCATCGCGCCCCAGTCGCGCATGTCGCTCGCGTCGTCGACGAGATCGCGGATCGGCCACAGGCCTGCCTCGTGGGCGAGGAGGTCGCGCACGGTGACGTCGTGCTTGCCGCCGTGCGCGAAGGCCGGCCAATAGCGCGACACCGGCGCGTCGTAGTCGAGGCGCCCTTGGCTCGCCAACACGTGAAGCAGCGTCGAGGCGACTCCCTTGGTGGTCGAGAACGAGAGCGCCAGCGTGTCGCGCGTCCATGGCGCGCCGGCGTCGTCGCGCACGCCGCCCCAGACGTCGGCCACCACCTCGCCGCGGTGTACGATCGCGAGGGCCGCGCCGCCGCCGTTTCGCGCGATCTGCCCCCGCAGCACGTCGACCGCGCCGTGGAAGTCCGGGTGCACCCAGCCCGAGATCACCTCGAAACGCGTAGCACGCGGCGATCCACCCCGACCCCTCCCGAGCCGACACGCTGGACGGGACTACGAGTACCTGAGGTCGCTCTGACGTGCTCGGCGCTGGATGCGTGACGGCTCACGCGTCGCGCGCGCAGCGGAAGCCGAGCCACGCCGAGCGGGTGCTCGCGTTCTGCGGCGAGCGGTGGGTGGCCGAGAAGTTCTCGGGGCCGTTCAAGTCCCACGCGCCGCCTCGGATGACGTACTCGCCGTAGCTCGATCCGGCCGAGGGCTTGCTCGGCGGGGTGCCGCCCGAAGAGAGCTCCCACCACCCGTCGGAGGTCCACTCCTCGACGTTGCCCGACATGTCGAACACGCCGAACGGGCTCGCGCCCTCGGGGTAGGTGCCGACCGGCGCGGTGAAGCCCCACCCGTCGTCGCCGTTGGTGTCTGCCCACATCGAGGTGTAGGTCTCGGGCGGGTTGAGCTTGTTCTGCGCGTCGCGCACGAGGCTCGCGTCGGCGCCGTTGACGTGGATCGGCTCCGGGTACGCGTCGCCCCACGGGAACGGCCGGCCGGTCGTTCCGCGCGCGGCGAGCTCCCACTCGGCCTCGGTCGGCAGGCGCTTGCCGGCGAACGCGCAGTACTTGGTCGCCTCGGCGTGGTTCACGCAGTTGACCGGGTGGCGCTCGAACCCGGCCTTGCCGTAGGTGCAGATCACGGTGTGCGCCGGCGCGAAGCTGTCGCCCTGATCGAGCGTGGGGCACGCGCCGGCCTGCACGCAGGCCGCGTAGGCGCCGGCGGTGACCTCGGTGCGGTCGAAGTAGAACGCCGACACCGTGGTCGTGTACCCGGCCGGATCGCCGCCGTAGGGCGAGGTGCCGGAGATGGGCCCCGTCCACTTCCCTTCGCGGAGGAACTTGAAGGTGGTGGTGGGGATCAGCGCCATGTCGCCGCGCACCGCCTCGAGCTTGCGGTTCGGCGGGACGAACGCCTGCGCGGGTGGTGAGGAGAGCTTGGCGATCGCGGCCGCCGCGATCACCACGACCATACGTGCCAACGACCGGACGCTGGGGCGCACGCGGGGAGCGTACCACCGCCGTTGCGGCCTTGCTGCGGGTGCGTCATGACTGGGCGAACATGAAGCGAACGGTGCCCCTCGCGGCCTTCGCGCTGGCCCTCGCCTCGTGCCTCGTCTCCTGTGACGACCACGAGCACGCCTCCGATCCGGCCGATCCCTGCTCCGAGACCGGCGCGTGGGAGAAGCTCGCGGTCACCGACGAGGCCTGCCGCGCGTTCGTCGCCGCCGAGACGCGCGGAGAGATCGTCATCGATGCGAGCAAGGCGCCGCGCCTGACCAACCCGACGCCGGGGGCGATCGTCCCCGCGGCGCCCGTCCCGCGCTTCACCTGGTCGGCGGGCGTCGTCGCGCGCACCCCGTGGAACCGTCTGCTCCGCGCGCTCCATCCGATCGGCACCGCGTGGGCGCACGGCGAGACCATCGGTCTCGTCCACGTGCTGGTCTTCCGCGACGGCGCGAAGAAGGAGCTGCACCGCGTGCTCACGCCGGCCACCGACTACACGCCGGGCGCCGCGCACTGGGAGCGGCTGCGCGCCGCCGGCAAGGTCGAAGTGACCCTCTACGCCGTGCGGTTCGCCGCCAACGCGATCGCCGCCGGCACCAGGCCGGTGGGCGGGGAGCCGCAGTCGTTCACCATCGAGTGAGGTCTTCCGACTCGAGGCGCGATTGGTCCTCGGGCCCGGTTGCACTACAGCGCCCCGATGCGTCGCCTCGCGCTGATCTCCGCTCCGTTCGTGCTCGCCGTCGCCTGCGGCGGCGGCGGCGCCACCGGGCCCTGTCCTGCGGCGCCCGTCGCGCCCCCGCCGGCGCCGGTCGCGAGCGCTGCGCCGGTCGCCAAGGCGCCGACGGTCGACGACGCGGTCCGGTTCGTCGCCGAGGTCGACAAGGAGCTGCGACGCCTGTGGACGTGGGGCTCGCCCGCGTCATGGGTGAAGCAGAACTTCATCACCGACGACACCAACGCCCTCTCCGCCGACGCCGAGGAGGCGAACATGGCCTATCTCGGCAAGGTCATCCCCGAGGCCGCGCGCTACCGGAAGATCCCGGGCCTGCCCCCCGACGTGCTGCGGCAGCTCGAGCTGCTCGAGCACGCGACCTCGCTGCCGGCGCCCGACGACGCGAAGAAGCGCGCCGACCTCGCGAAGCTCTCGGTCGAGATGGACTCGATGTACGGCGCGGCGAAGTACTGCCCGAAGGCCGACACCCGGCTGACGAAGTGGGTGAAGAAGCTCGTCGACCCGAAGGCGAAGGAGAAGTGCCTGACGATCGACGACCTCTCGAAGATCATCGCCGAGGAGCGCGACGAGGCGGCGCTGCGCGAGGCGTGGGGCGGCTGGCACGACGCCGCGCGTCCGATGCGCCCGATGTGGGAGCGCTTCGTCGTCCTGGCCAACGAGGGAGCGCGGACCATCGGCTACCCCGATCTCGGCAAGCTGTGGAACTCGGGCTTCGACATGACGGCCGAGGCGTTCGAGCAGGACGTCGAGCGGCTGTGGAGCGAGCTGAAGCCGCTCTACGATCAGCTGCACTGCTACGCGCGCGCGCGGCTCCGCGGCAAGTACGGCAAGGACGTGGTGAAGGACCACGCGCCGATCCCCGCGCACCTCCTCGGCAACATGTGGGCGCAGGACTGGGCCAACGCGTGGGACGTGCTCGAGCCCTACAAGGGCCAGCCGTCGCTCGACGTCACCAAGGTGATGAAGGCGAAGAAGTGGGACGAGCGGAAGGTCGTCGCGACGGCCGAGGGCTTCTTCGTCGGCCTCGGGCTCGATCCGCTGCCGAAGACGTTCTGGGAGCGCTCGCTCTTCGAGAAGCCGAAGGACCGCGAGGTGGTCTGCCACGCGAGCGCGTGGGACGTGATCTTCTCGGACGATCTACGCGTGAAGATGTGCGTGCAGATCACCGAGGAGGACCTGCTCACCGCGCACCACGAGCTCGGGCACGTCTATTACTTCCACTATTACCATCAGCTGCCGATCCTCCTGCAGGAGGGCGCCAACAAGGGCTTCCACGAGGGCATCGGCGACACGCTCGCGCTCTCGGTCACGCCCGCGTACCTGAAGGAGCTCGGGCTCATCGCGAAGGTCCCCGACAGCGAAAAGGGGGAGATCAACGTGCTGATGCGCATGGCGCTGCAGAAGATCTCCTTCATGCCGTTCGGCAAGCTCGTCGATCAGTGGCGCTGGCAGGTGTTCTCCGGGCAGACGCCGCCTTCGAAGTACGTGGAGGCGTGGTGGGCGCTGCGCACGAAGGTGCAGGGCGTGTCGCCGCCCGCGCCGCGCAGCGAGCAGGACTTCGATCCCGGCGCGAAGTACCACGTCCCGGCGAACACCAGCTACACGCGCTACTTCCTCGCGGGCGTCTACCAGTTCCAGTTCCACCGCGCGCTGTGCGCGGCGGCCGGCCACGAGGGCCCGCTGCACACCTGCTCGATCGCGGGCAGCAAGGCCGCGGGCGACAAGCTGCGCGCCATGCTGCAGATGGGCGCGAGCAAGCCGTGGCCCGAGGCGATGAAGGCGCTCACCGGTCAAGACAAGGCCGACGCGACGGCGATCCTCGACTACTTCGCGCCGCTCCAGAAGTGGCTGAAGGAGCAGAACGCGAAGGAGCAGTGCGGATGGTGAGCTCGGGGCGGCCCGACCTCACCCCCGCTCGCGATCTGCCAGCTTGCGCGCGCGCGGCGTGAGCAGCACCGCCCCGAACGCCCCGCGCGCCAGCACCTCGAAGATCTCGTCGCGCCCCTCGCGCCGCGTGCGTACGTGCAGCGAGGTGATGCGAACGTCCTCGTCGACCTCGTCGGCGATCAGGTCGGCGACCAGCTCCGGCGCGAGCTCTCGCTCGACGCCCGTCGCGAGCCCTCGCTCGACGCGCACCAGCACCACCGCCGCGGTGTCGCGCGTCGAGTCGTGCAGCGCGGCGACGATCGCGCGCTGGCGACGGGAGGCGAGGATCGCCGCCGTCGTGACGCCGGTGCACCCCGGGACGCGCGTGAACGTCGCGCCGCCGTCGCGCGAGACGATCAGCGCGCCGTCGCGCGTGGCGACGACCAGATCGCGATCGCTGGTGCCGCTCACGCCGCCTTCGAACGGATGCGCCGGATCGGCGCGGGAGATGACCCAGCTCGCGTCGGCGCGGCGCGGCCAGGGCTCGCGCTCGAGCCGCTGACGCGCGCGCATCGCGGCGACGTCCTCGAACCGCGCGTCGTCCTCGATGCCCTCGTCGTCGCTCGCCTCGCCGACGTGGAGCTCACCGGGCATCGGCTCGAGGGCAGCCGACGGATCCTCGCCGGTGCCTTCGGCGCCGCCGTCGTCGGCGAACGACGCGTCGTCGTCGACGACCCCCGCCTCGTCGGCGGTGATCGAGCGGCCGTCGCCTTCGTCGCTGTCCTCGAGCAGGCCAGCCTCGGCGCCTGCGAGCAGATCGCGATCGTCGGTGACCACGAGGAGATCGTTGCCCTCGGCGCCGTCGAGCAGGCTGCCCTCCTCGTCGATGCCCACGAACGCGCCGAACAGCTCGTGCGGCGCGTCTTCGCCGGTGCTGTCGTCGAGATCGTGGTCATCGTGCCGTTCGGGCACCAGCGGCTCGTCGATGTCGAAGAGCGAGCCGTCGTCCTCGAGCGGAGGAAGCTCGGGGAGATCGTCGAGGTCCTTCTGCCGATCGTTCTTGTGAGGGTCCATGACGTCGCTCATCAGCCCCAGCCGCCTTGTCCGCCGTCTTGCGGGCCACGGTTACCGGGAGGAGGTTGTGGGGCCTGCGGGTACGCGGGGCTCGCCTGCGGCTGCGTGTACTGGGGCTGCTGCGGTTGTTGCGGCTGCGCGTACGGGTACTGCGGCTGTTGGGGGTACTGCGGCTGCTGCGTGTACTGCGGCTGCTGCGTGTACTGGGGCTGCTGCGGCGGCTGCGGGTACGCGCCCGGCTGCGGGTACCCGTGCGGGGGGTACGCGTGCGTCGCGGGCGCCTGCGGTTGGGGCCCGGGCTGCGACACGTAACCGGGCTGCGGATACGCCGGCTGCGCCGCCCCGTACGGCGCATAGCCGGGCTGGGAGACGTAGCCGGGCTGCGGGTACGCGGGAGCGACGGGCGGATACCCGGGGAACTGCGCGAAGCCGGCCGCGGCGACCGCCGGCGAGAGCGGGCGCGCCTCCGGGCCGAGCACCGCGTCGTCGATCGACAGCGCGTGCTTGACCAGCTGCCGCAGGATCACGGCGCACAGACCGACCAGCCCCACCACGACGAGCAGCGCGAGCAGCGGCTCCGGATCGAAGAAGCCGAAGCCGGCGCCGCTGAAGACGATCCAGTCGTAGAGGCCGTGGATGAACACCGCCGCGGCGAAGCCGCCGATGATCCACGGCGCCGCGCTGCCCTTCGAGAGCTTTCCGCGTCCCACGAAGTAACCCATGATGCCGGAGCACGTCGCGTGCAGCGGCACCGCGGTGAACGCGCGCACCAGGCCGGTGGCCGGGTTGGTCGCCGAGTAGAGGACGTTCTCGAGCAGCGCGAAGCCGAGGCTCGCGGCGGCGGTGTAGAGGATGCCGTCCATCACCTCGTCGAAGTGCGGCTTGCGCCAGAGGTAGATGAGCACGACGGCGAGCTTCACGGCCTCCTCGGTGAACGCCGCGACGAGGAAGGCCTCGAGGAACTTCCCCTGCGCGTTGATCACGTCGGCGCCGAGGGCGGCCTGCATCCCGAGCTCGATCGCGGCCGCGGGGATGCAGGTGATCGCGCCGAAGATGACGACGTTCCGCACCGCGCCCGGAGGCTCCGGCCGCTTCTCGTCCCACTTCTTGAACAGCCAGAGCAGGAGGAGCGCCGGCGCGACGGCGATCGCCAGGTTGGTGCGGATGTCCATCTCCGAGTCGCTGGAATAGCATGCTCTCGATCCCCTGGCCCTGTACGTCGTCTCCGCTGTGGACGGCCCTGCTCGGCGCGGAGGCTCGGCCATTCGTCGGCGGTCTCGTCGCGCCTGAGCGCACGACTGCCGCGCGGGCGGAGCCTTGCGGAAATAAACCTCGAAAACCCCTGCAGCTGCGGTAGATCCCGCGGCCATGTCGACCGCTCGTTCACGGCCTTCGCAAAGGAGCGCGTCCGTCGTCCGACGACGCGTCGCGTCCACGCTCGCCATCGTCGTGGCCGCTGCGCTCGCGCCGTCCATCGCGTCCGCCTCGGAGTTCGACACCAAGGCGGGCGTCGTGCGCTTCGCGCCCGACGCGGTGAAGACGTGGAAGCTCGACTCCGCCGCGGAGCTGATCGCGGCGAGCGCGTTCCTCACGAAGTTCGACACCACCTCGTACCCGCCGCGGCTCCGCCTGACGAAGGTCACCGACGCCTCGATGATCGAGAGCAACTTCACCGCGCCGTCCGACGCGGTGGAGGGCGTGCGCGCGTTCCGCGTCGGCAGCGTCGCCGGGGCCGGGACGTCCGGCCTCGCGATCATGGACGAAGCGGCGTTCGCCGCGCTCGCGACCTCGCGCATCGAGATCTCCATGTGGGCGCGCGCCGAGGGCGCAATGCCGGCCCTGGTCGTGCAGTACGCGAAGAGCGACTGGTCGCTCGAGAGCGGCTTCGACTTCGCGAGCGCGTTCTCCACGCGCACCGGGCGCGAGACGAGCGACGGCTGGGTCGAGTTCACCACCGGCCCGATCGACGGCTCGGTGTGGGGCGTGCCGATCCGCGCGATCGTGCTCAGCCCGTCGCCCTACAGCCAGAAGGGCACCGCCTTCGCCGTCGACGCGATCGAGGTGCGCAAGGTCCCCGGGCCGCTCACCGCGCCGACCGCGTGCACGCAAGCCGACGTCGACAAGACCTGCGGGCCCTCGGCCGACTGCATGTACGGCCGCTGCGTGCCGTCGACGGTCACCTGGGGCCCGCTGCCGACCGGCGAGCACCGCGTCGAGTTCGCCGACCGCTGGACGCACATCGCCTCGCACCTCATCGGCGATCGCGCGTCGAGCGAGTACGGCCGCAAGGTGTTCACGCCCGCCGCGCGCGACCTTTCGCGGTACTCGGTGTCGTCGCGGCAGTTCTTCGGCGGCATGAACCGGTTGGTCAACGGTCTGCGCGACAACCACACGTCGTTCGGGTCGCCGCCCGCGGGCTTCGCCACCTTCGGTCCGATGCTGTTCTTCGGCTGGTCGGGCGCGCTGCACGCGTGCTTCGGCGTCGTCGAGAAGGACCTCACCGGCGGCGGCCTCGGGTTCGGCGTCTTCCACGCCGGCGACAAGCCGATCTCCGGCGTCCCGCTGAAGCAGGGCGACATGCTGGTGGCGATCGACGGTCAGGACCCGAAGGAGTGGGCCGACGCGGTCATCCCGGGCATCAACCGCACCTCGCCCAACGATCCGAAGGCCGATCCGGCGGCCTACGCCGAGCTGCTCTCGGCGGCGATCAGCGCGCGCGCCAAGGAGATCAAGGTCGCCCGCTGCGCGTCGGCCACCGCCTGCACCGGCGACAACGTGAAGGAGATCACGATCGACGTCGCGAGCAAGGTCTCGGCGCACGTGCTCGCGAACGGCGGGTGGGGCGACCTCGACTACTTCGGCTGCTCGCCGCGCTTCCGCGACTCGGTCGCCGACTTCGACGAGGCGTCCTCGGGCGAGGACACCATCACGCCGCGCACCGTCGACGGCATCGTCAACGTGCAGTTCGACGGGTTCAGCGGCCAGGAGGGCTGGCAGGGCAAGATGTCCGGCGTCTTCGAGCCGAAGCCCGCGGCGGTGCTGATGGACGCGCGCCAGGGCAACGGCGGCTACGGCAACAACGTCGAGCACCTGCTCGGCCTCCTGCGCGGCAAGGACCAGCGCATCGGCTTCATCACCGTCGTCAACGGCACCTACGACGAGCCCTCGCCGTCGTCGCTGTTCACCACCTACGAGAAGTGCGTCGGCGGCGAGGCCGGCTTCTCGTTCAGCTGCTTCGGCGCGTGGGGCTTCTTCTCCGATCTCGAGTCGCCGCCCGGCGCGGCGACCAAGATCGCCTGGCTCAACACGGTCGACGTCTCCGCCAACGACTACATGCCGCGCCTGCTCGCGGGGCGCACCGGCTTCCGCATCTTCGCCCCGCACCCGACGGCCGGTGCGTTCGGGGCGGTGACCTCGTTCTCGTCGTTCATGCCGGGGTGGGGCGGCGGCAGCCTGCAGTACCAGGACAGCCGCTTCGGCTCGACCTACGCGGAGCTCTCGTCGGTGCGGTGGGAGAGCGGGCACGGCGTCGCCCCCGACGTGGTGGTGGCGCAGAAGGTCTCCGACGCGCTGAACGGCAAGGACACCATGCTCGAGGCCGCGCGCGCGTGGTTGAAGGCGGAGTGAGGGAGCAGACCATGAACACCAAGATCGCCCTCTCGCTCATCGCGCTCTTCGCCGCCGGCTGCGGGTCCTCCGCGGAGCCGGAGCCGCCGAAGGCCGAGCCGATCGTCGACGCCGGCCCGGCGGACACCGCGCCCGTGTCGACGCGCACGCTGATCAACCGGCCGCTCCTCGCCGGCGCGCCGCAGAACCTGCTCCTCGACATCACCTTCCGCGACCAGGGGTGGGGGCACTTCACGAGCTTCTACGACAGCGCCTCGTCGCAGCTGAACGTGCAGTCGCGCGTCGCGTCGCTCGCGCCCGCGGGGCTCACCGCGCCGATCGCCGTCTTCAAGGATCCGACGGCCGACGACGCGCGCTCCAAGGGCATGACCTCGATCGCGTCGTTCCTCGGCGGCAAGGGGCCGTTCGTCGCGCGCATCTGGGTGTCGCGCTCCAACGCGGCGGGCCAGCCGATCGAGCTCGTCGAGGATCCGGCGGTGTTCCGCTGCGCGATCACCACCGGCGGCATGCCGGAGGGCAAGGCGTACGATCTCGCGCGCAAGGACACCAAGGTGCTCGGCGATCGCACGTGGGTGCTCTTCGAGTCGACCATCGAGGCCGATCTCCCCGGCACCGCGTTCTTCAACCTGAAGTTCGGGCGCAAGGGCGGCGGCTACATGGTGAGCGCGCCCGAGGTCGTCGCGTCGAAGCTCCTGCCCGCGGGCGACACCAAGGCGTCGTACGAGGCGCCGGCCACGGCGCGCGCCCTCTTGCCGGAGGAGCGCGACGCGATCGCCCGCTACGTCAAGCAGCCGCACCGGCTCGGCCTTCCCGCGCTGCCTCGCTTCGTCCCCGGGAAGTACGTGCCGATCGACTGAATCACCCGTCGCGCTTCTCGGACGGCACCGGAGCGTCTGCCGCGGCAGCTCGGTCGAAGGTCGAAGGTTGAAGGTCGAAACGAGACCGGAGTGGGCGTCTCCTCGACCTTCGGCGTTCGACCTTCGACCTTCGACCTTCGACCTTCGACCCTTCGCACAGGCGCAGCGACGGCGGCGCCGTGCGAGAGCGGGCCGCGGCGGCTACACTCGGCGCGGCATGCGTCTCCTCGCCTTCCTCACGGCGATCACGGCGTCGATCGGGGCGCTCGCCGCCCCGGCGCTCGGCGTCGCCGCGGAGCTCGCGTCGGACGGGAAGCTCGTCACCGCGCCGCGCGCGACGTTGCTGACGTTCGACGATCCGCTCACGCTCTCCGAGTGGGGCGTGCAGCTGACCAGGTGGCAGGGCAGCCCGGTGCAGCTGGTCGCCGAGCCGATCGTCGATCTCGGAGCGTTCGCCGGTCGCCTGCTGCCGGCCGCCGACTCGGTTGCCGGCGACGGCGCGCTGCGCCTCGGCGCGAAGTACGGCGCCACCGGCGTGATCATCCCCGGCAAGACGCTGGCCGCGCGCGCCGGCAGCAAGCGGTTCGAGCTCCGTCTCTGGGCGAAGGCCGAGGGCGCGACGCCGTACCTCACCGTCGGCTGGTCGACCAAGGCGCCGTTCGACGACGATCTCGCGAGCGTCGTCGCCGTGCGCACCGGCCGCGAGACGAGCGACGGGTGGGTCGAGCTCACGACCGGCACCATCGACGCATCGATCTGGGACGTGCCGCTCTCCGGCGTGCACATCGCGCTGTCGTCGCGCGCGAGCAAGACGGCGAGCTTCGCCGTCGCCGCGCTCGAGATCGTCCCGGTGGGCGGCTCCGGCGTCGAGCCGCGCGCGTGCACGCAGGCGACCGTCGACGAGGCGTGCGGCCCCGAGGGCGACTGTCAGTACGGCCGCTGCGTTCCGGGGTACGCCGCGTGGGGTCCGCTGCCGCCGCGCGAGCACCGCGAGGAGCTGGTCCGCCGCTGGATCCACCTCGCCACGCGCATCCAAGGCGATCGCAAGGCCGCGGTGAACGCGAAGGCGCTGGTCTCCGAGGGGCCGGCGCTCGCGTGGTACGCGGTCGGCGCGCGGCCGTTCTTCGCCGGTCTCAAGCGGCTGGTGAACCAGCTGCGCGATCAGCACACGAGCTTCGGCAGCCCCAACGCGGCGCTCCTCTATCCGGTGGCGCACGGCGGCGGCTCGGCGACGACGGGCGCGTGCTTCGGCGTCGGCCGGCACGATCTGCTCGCCGAGCCCGGCAAGAAGGGCGCGCTCGGGTACATCGTCTACCGCGCCAACAAGACGCCGCCCAACGGCGTCATCCTCGAGCGTGGCGACGCGCTCACCGCGATCGACGGCGAGCCGCCGGTCGAGTGGGTGAGGCGCGTGTGGGGCGGGCTCGCGGGGTCGCTGCCCAACGACCCAGGCTCCGACCTCGGCTGGTCGGCGCAGGGCCTGTCGTGGCTCCTCGAGAAGCGCGCGTCGACCATCGAGATCACGCGCTGCCTGTCCGACGCGCGCTGCGACGGCGCGTACCGTCAGGTCCTCACCGTCCCGGTCGGCGAGCCGATCTTCCAGAAGATCCGGGGCACCGGCTCGATCGGCCCGCTCACGAACTACTTCTGGTGCGACGTGCGCTTCCAGCACGCGCTCGACAAGTTCGCGCCCAACGTGCGCGGCGAGAACACGGTGTCCGGCCAGATCGTGCGCGGCGACGTGCTCGCGATCCACTTCGACGGCACCTACGGCGTCGACAAGTGGACGCCCTCGATGCTCGCGCTGTTCCCCGCCGAGGCGCCGCCGAAGAAGGTGCTCTTCGACACGCGCCAGGGCAACGGCGGGTACGGCTTCAACGCCGAGACGGTCGTCGATCTGATCCGGCCGCGCACGCAGCCGATCGCGAACCTCACGCTGCCCGTCGGCTCCTGGGAGGGCGCCGAGGCCGCGACGTTGATCAAGGCCTCGCAGACCTGCATCGACAT
The DNA here is from genome assembly GCA_016182965.1 of Deltaproteobacteria bacterium. Lineage (GTDB taxonomy): Bacteria > Myxococcota_A > Polyangia > Polyangiales > JADJMO01 > JALHOE01. The sequence continues at coordinate 128,142 of JACPFM010000009.1, forward strand.
GCCCGGCAGCTCGTACGCCTGCGGCTTCGCCGACGCCTACAGCAACGCCGACGCCGACGCGATCGCGAAGGACGCGCGCGTCGCCTTCCTCAACGTCGCCGACGTCTCGGCCAACGACTTCCTCGCGCGCCTGGTGAAGGGCCGCGCCAACCTGAAGATCTACGGGCCCGGTCCGACGAGCGGCGCCTTCGGGTCGGTGTCGTCGCTGCCCGGCTTCCTCTTCGGGTGGGGCGGCGGCAGCATCCAGATGCAGGACGCGCTGTTCGGCCCGTCGTTCGCGTCGCTCGGCTCCTCCGGGTGGGAGAGCGGGGTCGGCGTCCCCCCCGACGTGATCGTCGCGCAGCGCATGTCCGACGCGATCCGCGACCGCGACACGATGGTCGAGGCCGCGCACGCGTGGCTCGCCGGCGGCGCCGACGAGGGAGGGGAGCTGTGATGCGCCGCCTTCCGATGCTGTGCGCCCTGCTCGTGGGCTGCGGCTCGTCCTCCGAGCCGACGCCCCACGCGACGCCCGACGCCGGCGCGCTGTCGGTCGCCGACGCGTCGCCGATCGACGCGCTGGCGCGTCCCGTCCGCACGATGAAGCAGGTCGGGCTGTTCGGCGGCACGTCCGTCGACAACCTGCTGATCGATCCGAGCTTCGACGAGGGCAACCCGGGCATCGGCCGCTGGTACTCGAACCTCGGCACCGCGCTCGCCGGCAACGGTCCGCCGGTCGAGCACGTGGTGACCTCGAGCTCGCCGATCGGCGTCTCGCTCCCGGTCGGCGCCGTGTCCGACGTCCCCGAGAGCGGCTCGCCGCGGACGTTCTCGCTCATCGCGCAGGTTCCCGGCGGCAAGGGGCCGTACGTCGTGTCGCTGTGGCTCGCGACCGAGAAGGAGCCGATCGGCGACCTGCCGACCCTCGTGCGCGTCTCGCTCGCCGGCGCGACGGCCGGCGGCATCAACGGCTCGGAGATCCCGCGCGAGGACGAGAGCACGCGCGTGATCGACGGGCGCACGTGGGTTCGCTACCGCGGCGAGGTCGGAGGGCCGTTCACGCTCGGCGCGTACGTCGTCGTGCGCTTCCGCGGGAGCAAGAACCGCTGGTGGCTGCAGGCGGCCGAGGTGCTGCCGAAGCAGCTGCTCACCGAGACGAAGACCCTCCGCGTCGCGCTCCCGTTCGACCTCGACGACGCCGAGCGCGCCGCCATCCGGGAGTATCGGCGCATCCCGCTCGATCTCGGGGTCGGCGCGCCGCCTCGCCTGTTCCGCCCGGCCGGACTCCGGCCCTGAAATCGGGCACTCCCGCGGCCGACGGGCAGCACGAGAACGGTCACGACCCTCGACTGCACGAGCCTTCGCGCGCGCCACGCTCACCGAGCAGCGAGCTCGTCAGGCGCGCAATGACGCGCCGCGCTCGCGGGCGCGGTCGACGTACGTGGGGGCGGTGATACGCTCGCGAGCGAAGGTAGGGTCGGCCGATGGGATCGATGCGTGCCCTGTCGCTCGCGGTCTTCTCGCTGGTGGCGGCGTGTACGGCGCGCGACGATCGACACGTCGTCGATCGGAGCGCGGGCCCACGCGAGGTCCTGAACACGTTGCTGCGCACGCCCGCGATCGCGGCGGAGCTGCCGCGAGGCGATCGCCTCGAGGTGCGGCACGACGGCATTCGCACGCACCGTCGCGCCGGCTTCGGCTCGCTCGCGGCGCGGCTGCCGCTGCGTGCCTCGGGAGCGACGACCATCGCGCTCGGTGACGTCAGCCTGTCGGTCGAGCCGGCCGATCTCCGCGACGTTCCGGCGGTGATCGTCGACGACGCGGCCGTCTACGCGAACGTCGCCACGGACACGGATCTCGTACTGCTCGCTTCGTCGGCCCGTGTCGAGGAGCTTCGCGTGCTCCGCAGCGACCGAGCGCCGGAGAGCGCGCGTTACCGCGTCAAGGGTCGCGTGGTGCAGGACGCGCTCGGGATCGCGGTGCACGATCAGGAGGGGCGCCCCGCGCTCAGAACGGCGCCGGCGTGGGCCATCGACGCGAGGGGCGTGCGCCGCGACGTGAAGCTCGCGCTCGAGGGCGACACGATCGTCGCCTCCTTCGATCGGAGCGGGCTGGCCTATCCGATCGTCGTCGATCCCGCGTGGATCGCGGCCGGGACGGGGATCATTCGTCACTACGAGAGCACGCTGGTGAACCTCGCGGACGGGCGGCTGTTCGCCATCGGTTCGATCGATGAGCCGGCGATCTACGACCCGGTGAAGAACTCGTGGACCTCGGTGCCGCGCAGCTCGGGCCGGCCCAATCCCACCGCCGCCGGGCTCACGTCCGACAACAGGGTGTTGGTGATGGCCTACCAGTTCAGCACGCCGGGCTCGGAGATCTTCGATCCGGCGACCGGGACCTGGAGCCTCGGACCGACCCCGCTGGCGGCGCGCGAGTACACGAAGTTGGTCCGCCTGAGCTCGGGCAAATTGCTGGTCGTCGCGGGACAGATCGGCGGCGTCCGTGTCGGCACGACCGAGATCTACGACCCGAGCACAGGGTTCTCGCCCGGTCCGACGATGAGCCTGCCTCGTCGCCAGCACAGCGTCACGAGGCTGACCGACGGTCGCGTGCTCGTCGTCGGCGGCGATCCCTACGTCGAGTCGTGCGAAGTCCTCGACGCCGCGGGCACCACGTGGACCGCGCTCCCCACCGTTCCCGGGCTCGCGGTCTGGTCGAACGCGCTCACGCCCTTGCCGTCGGGCGACGCGCTGGTCGTCGCCTCGGGCATCGCCGCGAGGTTCAACGGCTCGTCGAACACCTGGACCGCGCTCGCCGCGCCGCCGGTCAACGTGTGGAAGCCTGCGCTCTCGCCGCTGACGACCGGCAAGGCGCTGCTCTCGGGCGGCGAGGTCGGCGCGGTCGAGGGTACGTACCCGATCGCGCGAGCGTTCCTCTTCGACCCGACGACCTCGCTGTTCAGCGAAACGGCGTCGATGGGCGTGGCGCGCGCCTATCACGCGTCGGAGCTGCTGTTGAACGGCAATGTGATCGTCGTCGGCGGCTTCGGCACCGGCACGTCGATCGGATCGGCCGAGCTCTATCGCCCCGGCGACGCCGCGACCGGGACGGCCTGCGTCGTCGACGGCGAGTGCGCCGGCAATCACTGCGTCGACGGGTTCTGTTGCGACACCGCGTGCACCTCGACGTGCCTGGCTTGCAGCGCTGCGAAGAAGACCTCGGGGACCGGAGACGGCATCTGCGGCGCGGCGATCGCCGGGACCGATCCGCACGACACCTGCACGGACGACGGCGCCGCGACGTGCGGCGACAACGGTCTCTGCGACGGGGCGGGCGCCTGCCAGAAATATCCCTCGACCTCGTGCTCGCCGCGCGGATGCACCAAGGGCAGCGAGTGCACGAGCGGTCACTGCGTCGAGGGGATCTGCTGCGACACCACGTGCACCGGCCCGTGCGTCTCTTGCCTCGCGTCGCGGAAGGGCCCCGGCGCCAAGAACGGCGTCTGCGCGGCGGTCGCCGCCGGAACGAACCCCCGCGGGGCGTGCGTCCCCGATCTCGCCTTCCCGAGCTCATGTCGCGCCGACGGCCTGTGCGACGGCGCCGGCGCGTGTCGCGCGTTCGCACCCTCCGGCACCGCGTGCGGGACGCTGGGGTGCACGTCCGGGAAGCTCACCGCGGCGAGGTGCAACGGCAGCGGCGTGTGCCAGGAGACCACGACCGACTGCGCACCCTTCACGTGCGCCTCGGCCACCTCGTGCGGATCGAGCTGCTCGAACGATGCGCAGTGCTCCGGCGCGGCGTACTGCAGGTTCTCCGACGGCACCTGCCAGCCGCTGAAGGTCAAGGGAGTCGCGTGCGCGCGCAGCGCGGAGTGCGCGCTCGGCAACTGCGTCGACGGGGTGTGCTGCGAGACGGCGTGCAGCGGCTCGTGCGTCGCGTGCACCGCGAGCAAGAAGGGCGGGGGCGTCGACGGCGAGTGCGGCAACATCGGATCGGGGACCGATCCCGACGGCGAGTGCCCGGACGATGGCGCCGCGAGCTGCAAGCGCTCGGGCGTCTGCGACGGCAAGGGCGGGTGCGCCCTCTACGCATCGGGCGAGCCCTGCGGCGCCGCGAGCTGCGTCGACGGGAAATCCGTCGCGCGACGCTGCGACGGGGTCGGGACGTGCATGGCCACGACGAGCGCCGACTGCGGTAAGTTCCGCTGCGCCGACGGCGTGTGCAAGACGACCTGCGCGGCGGACGCCGACTGCGTCGACGGCGCGCACTGCGACGCGGGCACGTGCAAGCCGAGCGCAGAGAGCGGCGCGGCGTGCAGCGAGGCGCGCACGTGCAAGTCTGGTTTCTGCGTCGACGGCGTGTGCTGCGTCGGTCCGTGCAGCGGTCAGTGCGAAGCGTGCGACGTCGAGGGCGCGAAGGGCGCGTGCGTCCCGGTCGCCGGCGCGCCGCACGGACCCCGGACCGCATGCCCGCCCGGCACGGCCAGCGACGTGTGCAGCGCGGCCGCGTGCGACGGGATCGACCGCACCGCATGTCGCGGCTTCGCGACCTCCGCGGTCGTCTGCCAGACGGCGGGCTGCAAGGACGGGGTGGCCACGTTCGAAGCGCGCTGCGACGGCCGCGGGAAGTGCGCGGCGGACGGCGCAACGAAGCGGTGCGAGCCCTTCACGTGCGGCGCGACCGCATGCCTCGAGCGGTGCGAGACCGCGAGCGACTGCCAGAGCGGCTACTCGTGCGACGCCATCAGCGGCAAGTGCCTCGCGGCGGGCACCTGCGACGGCGACCACACCGTGCGCTCCGTCGACGGCACGCGCACGACCGACTGCTCGCCGTTCCGGTGCGAGAGCGGCGGCACGTGCAAGGACTCCTGCGGCACGACCCCGGACTGCGTCACCGGCTTCGTGTGCGATCCGAGCGGCCGCTGCGTGAACGCGCCCGCCGAACCGAGCGACGACGGCGGCTGTTCGATGCGCCGGGGCCCGCACGCGCCGTGGACCGGCCTGGTCGTGATGCTGGCGGTCGTGCTCCGACGGCGACGCGCACTCCTCAGGGAAGCACGCCGACCAGCGCGTCGAAAGCGGCGCGATATCCGGTGCTCGCCGGGTTCCTGCCGGTGCACCGGAAGGTGAGCACGTGGCGGCCGGCGGCCAGGTCGATCGGCGCGCTCGGCGCGCCGGGCTTGTGCGCGATGTCCTTCGCCCATCCGTCCCACGGCGGCAGCGCGTGCTCGTCGATCGCGATCGACCAGGTGCCGTAGTCGGGCGCGACCATCCCGTCGACGCGCAGCGCGAAGCGGCCCGCGCGCGGAGCGCTGAACGGGATCGTGAAGCTCGCCCCCTCGCGCGCCTCGAAGACGTACAGCACGTGATCGCCGCTCGCCTGCACCTTGCAGCAGCTCTTGGCGTTGGCCGTCTTCGTTCCCACGCCGTTGGGGCGGAGGAACGACGGCCAGGCGCGCTCGAGCTCGACGAGCAGCCCGGGCGGCGGCGGCGGGAGCACCTGCGTCTGCAGCTGATCGCCGGCGAGCACCGAGTGCACCGGTAGATCGGGGAAGGCGCGGCGGAGGTCCTTCAACCCCGAACCGTCGAAGCGCGCGACCAGCGGGCCGTCGGACGGGTCGAACGCCGCGATCCACGACAGCTGGTCGCCGGTGACGACCAAGCCGCGATCGATGCCGGCCCGGCGGATGACGTCGCGCACGTCGACGCGGGCGATCTGCCCCTGACGCATGCGCGCGACGCCCGAGATCCACCGAGGCGCGGCGCCGACGAGCATGGCGACGACGACCGCCGCGATCACGGCTCGCCGACGGCCCTCCTCGTCGACCAGCGCGCGCGCGACGAGCAGCCAGACGAAGGGCGCGACGGCGAAGAGGTGGCGCGCGCCGAACAGCGCCGAGCTCCCGTAGTAGAACAGCCCGTACGCGACGGTGAACACGACCACCATCGACGCGAGCAGCGCGTCGACGCCGCGCCCGCGCCGCGCCACGCCGAGGAACCCGAGCAGCGCGATCGGCGCGAACGCGAACAGATCGCCGCCGAGGGTGCCGGCCCGCTCGCGGACCACCCGCAGCGCGTCGGCGGCGCCGTACCCGTCGGGGCCGAACGTCGCTCGCTCGTCGGCGTGCTCCACCGCGCACCCGACGTCCCACCCGAAGCCGAGCCGGTGGCAGGAGGTCGGCCAGTCGGAGCGCGCGAAGTACTCGGTCTGGGTGGGGATCCAGGGCGAGCCGCTGGCCGCCCGGTTGGCGAGGAGCACCAGCGCCACGAATGGCAGTAATGACAGCAATGGCAGCAACGCGCGCCCGACGCCCAGCTTCTTCGTCGCGACCGCGTGCAGGAGGATGGCAGCGACGAACGCGCCGAGGACGAGGCCGTCGAGGTGCCGCGCGGCCATCGCCCAGCCGATCGCCGCGCCGATCGCGAGGAGCCGCCCCACGGTGGCGCGCTCGCGGCAGAGGAGCGCGAGGGCGACGGCGGTGGTCCCGAGCGCCGCGACCCACGCGTGCGACAGGAGGTCGCTCGTCTCGGACGCGCGCGCGAAGGACGGCAGCGACAAGAGGAGCGACCAGCGCGTCGCCGCGCCGTGGTCCGCCACGCGCTGCTCGCCTTCGCCCTCCTTCCCCTCGCCCTGCTTCCCTTCGATCGCGCGGCCGAGCAGCCACTGCGCGAAGACGAGCGCCGCCGCGATCGTCGGCCCGGCGATCATCGGAGCGCCGAGCCACACGAACGGCACGAGCAGCAGCGGGAACCCCGGGGGGAAGACGCCGTGCAGCCGACCGTCGGCCCCCTCGAAGAGGAACCGCGCCCCGAACAGCTGCGCCGGCTCCGGCAGCGTCGCGCCGAAGTGGCCGTGCGACAGCGCGCGCGCCTGGAACAGGTAGACCACGCCGTCGATCGATACCGGCCGATCGCGCATCGGCCCGGAGACGACGAGGAACGACGCCAGGGCGGCGACGGCGGCGCAGGCGACGACGAAGGCGCGCTCGCTCGGCGCCATGACCCACGAAAGCAGCCGCGAGACCGCGCCGGGCGCCGCGAGCCCGACGCCGAGCGCCGCCGCGAACGCTCCGAGCGCCACCCACGCCATCTTGTCGGGGAAGAACCCGCGCGCCGCGAGGAGCGCCCAGGTCGAGAGCAGCGCGACGCCGAGCGCGCGGATCGCCTGCGACGGAGCGTTCTGGGTCATCGAGGGAGCGGGGGCCGCGGCGCTGCGGGCGGCGGCGGCGCGAATGTACTCCGTCGCGCACGGTCCATCACCTGCGTCGACGTGGTATGGCAGCGCGCCGATGGCCGACGAGGCGACCGAGGGCGGCACCGGCGTGCGCGCGCACGTCGCGATCGCGCTCGCTTCGTGCGCCGTCCTCCTGTTCGAGGTGCTGGTCACGCGCGTGTTGAGCGTGGTGCTCTGGTACCACTTCGTCTTCCTCTCGGTGTCGCTGGCGATGCTCGGCGTCGGCGCGCCGGGCGTGTGGTTCGCGTTCCGTCCGCCGGGCCCGCGGACGGTCACGCGCGCGCTCCTGGTCGCCGCGGTCGCCCTCCCGCTCTCGGTCTTCGCGATCAGCTCGGTGGGGCCGTTCTTCCGCGAGGCCACCGCGTTCTGGGTGGTGGTGGTGCTCGCGCCGGTGCTGCCGCTCGGCGCGGCCGTGTGCGCGCTGCTCCTGTCGGCGCGCGGCCGCGCGATCGGCTGGATGTACGGCGCCGATCTGCTCGGCGCCACGGTCGGCGCGGCGCTGGTGTTCCCGCTGCTCTACGGCCTGCCGACCCCGCACGTGGTCGCGTCGCTGGGGCTGCTCGCGGTGGTCGCGGCGGTGGTCGTCGACCCGGGCGCGCGCAAGGTCGCCGCGGTGCTCGCCGCGCTCGTCGTCGCGACCGTCGCGTGGGGCAAGCCGTACCGGCTCCGCTACACCAAGTCGTACGTCGAGTCGGTCGCCCCGTTGTTCGAGCGGTGGACCCCGACCGCGCGCCTCGCCGTGTTCCCGAGCTCCTTCGTGCTGCGCGATCAAGGCGCGGCGTTCGGCTGGGGCATGGGCAGCAAGTGGCAGCCGCAGCCGCTCGATCAGCTGTGGCTCGAGCAGGACGGCTCGGCGGGCACCCCGATCACGCGCTGGGACGGCACCTCGCCCCTCCCGCACCTGATGTTCGACGTGACCTCCGCCGCGTACCAGCTGCAGCGGCCCGAGCGCGTGTGCATCATCGGCGCGGGCGGCGGCCGCGACGTCCTCACTGCGATCAAGTCCGGCGCGACGCACGTCGACGCCGTCGAGCTGAACCCGTTCACCATCGACGTGGTGTCGCGCGACTTCCGCGGGTACTCCGGCGATCCGTACCACCGCGCGAACGTCCGCGCCGTCGCCAGCGAGGGGCGCGCGTTCCTCACCCGCTCGTACGGCCAGTACGACGTCCTCCAGATCTCGCTGATCGACACCTGGGCGGCGACGTCGGCCGGCGCCTACGCGCTCTCGGAGAACGGCCTCTACACGCTCGAGGCCTTCCGCCTGTATCTGCGGCGCCTGTCGCCCAACGGGGTGCTCACGGTCAGTCGCTGGGCGGCGGGCGCGCGACAGCTCGAGATCACGCGCCTCGCCGTGCTCGCGCGCGCCGCGCTGATCGCCGAGGGCGTCGCGGATCCGAACCGGCACCTGGCCGTCGTCACCGCGGGCGAGGTCGGCAACCTGATGGCCTTCCGCAAGGAGCTCGACGCGACGACGCTCGGCGAGATCGATCGCGTCGCCGCCGAGCGCGGCTTCGCGCGCAAGTGGCCGCTCCGGCCCGGCGAGCGCCCCGGCTCGATGCTGCAGGGCGCCATGCTCCACGGCGAGGCGCCGCTCCGCGCGGCGGGGTTCGATCTGGCGCCGCCGACCGACGATCGCCCCTACTTTTTCCAGACCATCGACATCCGCCGCCCGCCCGACGCCAAGATGCTCGCCGGCGCGTCGGCCAACGAGCACGCGGTGGTGCACCTGCGTCGCCTCGTGGCCATCGTCGCCGCGCTCACCGTCGCGCTGTTCTTCCTGCCGTTCGTGGCGCGCGGGCGCATCCGTCGGGCGCCCGGCTTCGGCGCGGGCACCGTGTACTTCGCTGCGATCGGCGTCGCGTTCATGTTCGTCGAGCTGCCGCTCATCCAGCGGCTCGCGCCCTGGCTCGGCCACCCGAGCCGCGCGACGACCGTGGTGCTCACGACGATGCTGCTCGGCGCCGGCGTCGGATCGGTGCTCGCGGGCCGAATGGTCGGTGCGCGCGCGCGGGGCTTCGCGCTCGCGCTGCCGGCGGTCGCCGCGCTCCTCGCGATCGCGCTGCCCTCGGTGCTCGAGGCCGGCACCGGGGCGTCGCTGATCACGCGCGTCTTCCTCGCCGTGCTCGTCGTTTCGCCGGTCGCCGTGGCGATGGGCTTCGCCTTCCCCTCCGGGATGATCGCCTTCGGCGAGGAGAACCGCCCGTGGATGTGGGCGGTCAACGGCGCCGCCTCGGTCCTTGCCAGCGTGTCGAGCCTCGCGCTGTCGATGGCCTTCGGGTTCACGCGCGTGCTGTGGCTGGGTGCAGCGTGCTACGCGGTCGCGGCGCTCGTCCTCGCTCGCCGCGCCGAGCGCGTGGCCACGTCCAGCTGAAACATCTTCGTCGCCGGTGGATCGTACGCAAGGTCACGCGCGCGAAGTTGGACGCGCGGAGGAGGGCACGATGCGGACCGAGCTCGAACACGGCGACATGGATGAACGGCCCACCCATCCTCGCCCGAATCTGCCGCCGCCCCTGATCGTCCTCACCAACGAGGACTTCGAGCGCGGGTGGGTCGGCCGGAGACCGTCGTTCCGCAGCCTGCCGCCGCCGCCGCCGCCCGCCGTCTCTTCGGTGCGTCGCAACCTGTCGCTCGCGCTCGCGGGCATCTGCTGCGTGCTCGCCGGCGCGTTCGGCGTGCGCCTCGTCGGCGATCGCGCGCACCCGACGAGCGGCACGCCGGCGGTCGTCGCCCCGCCGCCGGCCGACACCGCCGCGCCGCCGAACGAGGGGCCGGCGAAGACGCCGAGCGCGCCGATCACCGACAGCCCCGCCCCGACGGTGCAGCGCGCGCCCGACAAGCCGGCGCTCGCCGAGGCGACGCCGCAGGCGGCCGCCGCCGCGCCGCCGGTCGTCGCCGCGCCGCCTGTCGTCGCCGGGCCGCCTGTCGTCGCCGCGCAGCCGGTCGTCGCCAAGCCGGTGATCGCGAAGGCCGAAGGCAAGCCCGTCGAAGGCAAGCTCGCCGCCGACAAACCGGTCGAGAAGCCCGCCGCCGAGAAGGCGCCCAAGGTCGCCGTCGCCAAGCCGGCCGCCGAGAAGGACGGCGGCGACAAGCACGCCGCCCCCAGCGAAGGCGCCGCAGCTCAGCCGCCGGCGCCGATCGATCACGGCGTGGAGAACGCGGGCTTCTGAGAATCAGCCGCCGAACAGCTCGGCGATCCACAGGTAGCCGGTCTTCGGATCGGCGACCACGCCGATGCCCACCTTCTTGAAACGCCCTTCGAGGACGTTCGAGCGGTGCGAGGGGCTCGCGTACACGGCGCGGTGCGCGGTGCGCTCGGTCTTCGCCTTGGCGACGTTCTCGCCGATCACCTTCCACTTGCCGCCGGCAGCCGCGACGCGCGCGGCCGGATCGCCGTCGCCGACGTCGTGGCCGAGGACCTTCGCCTTCATCATCGCGGCGGCGTGCGCCTGCGCGACCTTCGAGAGGCCGGCGTCGATCGCGAGCGCGGGCACGCCGTCGGCGGCGCGCGCGCCGTTGATGCGGCGGACCAGCGCCTGCACCGGATCGTCGACGCCGTCGCCGCTCTCCTCGCCGGGGACCGCCGACGAAGGCGGCGCGCTCGGCGGCTCTACCCCCGCGTGGATCTCCGCCTCGAGCACCGGCCGCGGGCCGTTGGCGTCGTCGGCGAGCACCTGCACCACGTGGCGCCCGGGCTTGGCCAGGACGAAGCGCGCCTTCACGTGCGCGGGCATCGTCGCGCTGGTGCTCGAGAGCACCGTCTTCGGCGCGCCGGTCGGCGGCAGCAGCACCACGCGCCCGTTGGTCCCCGACAAGAGCGTCGCGTCGAGATCGACCCACGCGCCGACCTTCACGTGCGTCGGCAGCGGCGCGAGATCGGCGGTCGGCTCGACGGCGATCACGACCGCGGCCTCCTTCACCGCCGCGCCGGCGCCGACGCGCACGGTCGATACGCCGCAACGCACGCGCGGCGCCGACTTGCCGAGCCATTTGGCGACGTCGGCCGTGACCGCCTTGCGATCGAGCGAGCCGCTGATCTGCGCGCCCCACGTGCGCGGCCACACGTGCGGGTTGCCCGCCTTGCGCTGTCGCCACTCAATCTCCTGCGCGTCGGGCAGCTCGCCCTTCGTCGCGAGCGCGTGCGCGAGCTCGCGCGCGACGGCCATGAGGCTCGCGTCGACGCCGGCGCCGCACGCCGCGACGATCGGCGCGTCCTTCGGATCGTCGACGGCGCCCTTCTTGGGGGACTGGGTCGCGGGGACCCAGGCGTCCTTCGCGCCGGCTTCGACGCGGTGCGGCACGGCCAGGAGCGACGCGAGGGCGAGGATCGGGGCGAGACGGCGGACCACGGGGAGATCCTAGCGGGCGCAGCGCGAGGCGCCGCATTTCTGCGGAAATGGCCCTTCGCGGCTTCCCAAAAAGACACTTCCACTGTGGGTGAACGTGACCCATCCGGACGGCGGAGACGAAATCGTCATGCGACGGAGTAGCGGTGTCCGTCTGTTTCCGTACACTCTCGCTCCAACGCCATGAAGCTTCACGCCGTCGTCTTCCTTGCCTCGGCCCTCACGTTCGCTGGCTGCGCCGAATCGATCGACGAGGTGGGCACCGATCCCGCAGCGGGCGACTCGGGCACCGCGGGCGACACGAGCTCCGGCAAGGACGGTGGCGGCACCGACACCGCGAAGCCCGACACGTACGTGGCGCCCGAAGACACCTTCGTCGAGGAAGACACGTACGTGTCGCCCGACGACAGCGGCGAGTTCCCCGACTTCGGCAGCGGCGACGACGCGGGCGACGACGGCGGCGGCAGCGGCGACGACGGCGGCGCCGAGGCCGGTGCCTTCTTCGGCAGCAGTGGCGGGTGCACGAGCGCGTCCGAGTGCGGCTCGGGCGGCTGCTGCGACGTCGCCGCCGGCAGGTGCGGCGTCGAGTTCTTCGGCACCTGCGTCGCGTTCTAGCCACCTAGTGCCGCGCGCCAGAAGTTCGCCGAGGGCTGTTCCTCGTTCGGGTATCCGCGGCACTAGGCAAACCGCGGCAGCGGTTTGTCGCGGGGGTGAGCCGCGCAGCGGCGAGGGGGGCGCGGCCCCCCTTGTGAGTGTCTGGGTGTCTGGTACCCGCGGCGCTGCGTAGCAGCGCTCCGCCGAAGGCGGACCAGAAGAAACCCTGGGGTTTCTTCTGGCGCGGTGTACTAGTGCGGCGCGCGCGTTTGCGGCGCAGACGTGCCGTCTGCTGTCTCGCGCGCGGTCGCCTCTCTTCCCGGCGGACGAATCCGTCAATCGCGCTCGATCGGCTGGCCCGCGACCTCCCACGAGAGGAAGCCGCCCTCGAGGAACGCGACGGGGTAGCCCTGCTCGGCGAGCTTCTCGGCGATGTCTTTCGTCTCGGTGCCGGCGCGGTCGTAGAGCACGGGGACCTTGCCGGTCGACGCGATGGTGTCGATCTTCGCCTCGACCTCTTCGAGCGGGAGGTTCACCGCGCCGGGGATGTGCGCGCGGGCGAACGAGCCGGCGTCGCGCGTGTCGACCGCGACGACGCGGCCCGTCTGCGCGAGCTTGAGGAACTCCTCGACGCGCACCGCCGACTCCGACCGCGGGAGGAACGGCTCGATGAGCGCGCGCAGCTGCTGACGGCGCATGGCGCCGGGCTGCGCGGCGACCACGCGGCCGCCCTTCACCACCATGAAGGTGGGGACGCTCTTGACCTGCATCTCCTGCGCGAGCATCGGCGACTTGTCGACGTCGATCTTGAAGACCTTCGCCTTGCCCTCGAGCTCGTGCATGAGCGCGATGACGTCGGGCTCGACCTGTTTGCAGGGCGCGCACCACACGGCGGAGAACTCGATGAGCACCGGCAGATCGGTCTGCAGGACCTCGCGCTCGAAGGTCTGCTCGGTGACGTAGGGGAGGGGGGAGGGGGACGCGGCGGTCGCCATCTGTGGATCTCGGACGATCTGACGTAATGATGCGGCCGGGGCCGCGCAAGCGCCTTTGGTTCGAAGGACGAACGACAGGCCGAGGGCGAACGTCGAAGACCTGCGGCTCAGCGGCGGGTCCAGCGCAGGCGTGGATCGAACGTGTCCCGCATGGCCTCGCCCAGCAGCACGGTCGCGCCCAGTGCGAGCGCGACGAACGCTGCCGGGAAGATGACGAGCCACCACGCACCGGGATGGGCGCGCGCCTGCCCGAGCAGAGCGCCCCAGGCGAGCGGATGCACGAAGCCGACGCCGACCACCGCGATGGCCGTCTCGACGACGACCACCGCGCCGACGCCGAACGAGCCGAGCACCACGGCCGACGCCAGCACCGAGGGCAGCACGTGGCGGGCGAGCAATCGACCGGGGCCGGCGCCGAGCGCGCGGGCGGCGAGCACGTAGTCGAGCTGCATCACCCGCAGCACGTCGGCCCGGACGACCTGCGCGACCTCCGCCCAGCGCGTGAGCACGACGACGATCAGCAGCGACGCGGCGCTCGGCGCGGGGATCAGCGCCTGCGCGACGAGCACCACGAGCAGGAGCGGCACGGCCGTCAGGGCCTCGGCGAGGCGTTGCACCAGCACGTCGGTGAAGCCGCGCAGGAACCCGGCGAGCGCGCCGAGCGCGAAGCCGACGGCGGCCGAGCCGATCGCGGCGGTCACCGCCGGGGCGAGGGTCGGAAAGGATCCGTGGACGAGCGCGACGAGCAGATCGCGCCCGACCGCGTCGGTGCCGAAGGGGTGCCCGGAGGAGGGCGGCAGCAGCCGCGCGGTCGGATCGCCGACCACCGGCGCGGCGATCCCCGCGTAGATCGCCATCGCGGTCAGGACGACGATGAGCGCGGTCCCCGCCTGGGCGCGGCGATCGGAGCGCAGCGCCACGCGCCACGACCCCAGCGCCAGGCGCGCCGGATCGCGGAACGCGGCGACCGCGGGATCGACGCGCCCGCGCATGCGCTTCGAGCTGGTCGTGATCCAGTCGACGAGCGAGCGGCGCGAGCGCGGCGCGTTCACGCGTCCTCCGGGTGCTCGGCGAGCAGCGAGCGGCGGACCCGCGGGTCGTTCCACGCCTGCAGCACGTCGGCGCAGAGCAGGGCGGCGGCGCCGAGGATCGCGGCCATCACGCCGAACGCCATCATCCAGGGGACGTCGCGGGTCTGCACCGCCGCGATCGCCGCCGGGCCGAGGCCGTCGAGCGCGAGGATCTCCTCGGCGAGCAGCGTCGCCCCGATCATGATCGGGATGGTGATCGCGCCGTACGCGAGGACCGGCCCGAGCGCGTTGCGCCCGATGTCGCGCGTCCACACCGAGAACGACGGGAAGCCCATGGCCCGCGCCGTCCGCACGTGATCCTGCGGGAGCTCCTCGAGCAGCCGCGACCGCAGGTGACGCGAGATCGGCCCGAGCGAAACCAGCGCGAGCGCCATCGCGGCGAACGCGTCGGTGCGCGCGAGCCGCGGTGCGAGCGAGCGCGCGAGGAGCGCGAGGACGAAGGCGGGCACCGCGTGCGCGACCAGCACCAGCACGCTGGTCGTCCGGTCGAAGACGCCGCCCCGCCGCGCCGCGGAGAGGACGCCGAGCGGCACCGCGACGAGGTACGCGAGCAGGAGCCCGAACACGGTGCGCGCGAGGGTCAGCGGCGTCCGTCGCGCCAGGTCGTCGACGACCGGCTGACCGGTCCGCCACGAGGTGCCGAAGCGCTGCGTCACCGCCTGCACGATCCAGCGGCCGAAGCGCGTCTCGGTGATGCGCGCGGCGACGCGCTCGAGCGTGCCGAACTCGACGTAGTCGGCGCGGTGCACCGCCCAGTACGCGTGGAGCGACGCGTCGTCGCGCACCGAGACGCCGGCGTGCCGGAGCGCGGCCGTCGCGAGCTCCTCGAGCATGTCACGCCGCTCCGCCGTGGCGCCGCGGAGCTCGTCGAAGATGGGCCCGAGCACCGCGGTGTCGGCGTTGCGCAGCTGCCGCGCGTACAGCGGTTCGGCGCGATCGCCGAGGTGGCGGGACAGCGCGCGCCGCACGCTCGACGGGCGCAGATCGACCGCGCGATCGTCGAGCACGTGGGCCCAATATCCGGCCGCGCGGATCGGGTCCTCGAGCGAGGTGACGTCCTCGAGGCCCATGCGAAACGCGAGCGGCGCGAGATCGCGGGCGACGCGCGCGCGCGCGGGCGGATCGAGCTTCTCGAGCGCGGCGACGACGTCTGGCAGCCCGGCGGCCCCGATACGCAGCAGTCGTTGCAGCTCCTGCTCGCGATCGGCCCCCGTCGAGGTGACCAGCGACTTCACCAGCCGCTCCACGATGCGCGGGCGATCGTCCGGCCGCACGTTCACGATCAGCGGCAGGTGCCAGAAGCGTCGGTCGAGCTCCTCGCTGCTGACGTCGGGCGGCGGCGGGGCGAGCGAGATCGCCACGAACAGCCCGATCGTGAACAGCAGGAGCGAGGGCAGCGCCCCGACCATGCGCCGCACGACGAACGAGAACACTACTTGCCGTCCCGGTAGGCGCGCAGCGCGTTGACGATCGCGTCGACGACCCGCGCGCGGTAGTCCGCGCGGCCGAGGTAGGACTCTTCGACGGCGTTGGAGATGAACGAGACCTCCATCAGGACGGCGGGCATCCGCGAGCCGACGAGCACGAAGAACCCGGCGCCGTGCACGCCGCCGTCGACCACGTCGGCGAAGTCCTTGGTGCCGTGCAGCGAGGCCATCGTCGCCTTCTGCAGGAGCGTGGCGAGGTGATGCGAGCGTGTGCCGAGCTCGGCCAGCTTGAGGTCGTCGAGGATGGCGCGGAGCTCGCCGGGGGCGGCCGAGGCGCCGCCGTTCTCGCGCGCGGCGACGCGCGTGGCCAGATCGTCGCGCGCGGTGTCGAGCACGTAGGTCTCGATGCCCCGCCGCCCCTTCGCCTCGGCGGCGTTGCAGTGGATCGAGAGGAACACGTCGGCGGCGAACGCGTTGCCGGCGGCGGCGCGCTCCTCGAGCGACACGAACGCGTCGGTCGCGCGGGTGAGCAGCACCTCGGCGCCGAGCTCGCGCGCGACGACCGGCGCCGCCGCCTTCGCGAGCGCCAGCGTGACGTCCTTCTCGCGCAGCCCGGTCGGGCCGATCGCGCCGGGATCGGCGCCGCCGTGCCCGGCGTCGATCAGCACGCGGCGCAGCGGCCGCGGGCCCGACGCGACGTCGGCCTGCGGCGGCGTGGTGGTCAGGTCGACGACCACGCGGAACGGATCGGGCAGGAAGAACACGCGCCGCCACGCCGGCCGCGCCAGCGAGAGGACCACCGCGGTGCCCCCCTCGACCGCTGTGCCGGTGATCGATTTGGCGTCGGGGATCGGCGCGAGCGAGCCGCCGAGCAGGAGGCCCTTGCCGCTCTCGATCCTGGTTTCGGAGGTGTCGGCGCCGGCGATGTCGACGCCCTCGAGGCGCACGCGCACGGTGCCGGCGGACGCCGGTTCGAGCACGTAGGTCGCGGCGCGATCGAGCTCGACCACCACGCGCGCGGAGTCGGCGGTCGTCCAGCGCGACACGCGCACCACGCGGGCACGCCCCGTCGCCGTCTTGGTCGGCCCCGCGTCGGGCAGGAGCACGCCCTGGGCGGCGAGCGCGTGATCGAGCTCCTCGAGCACGGCCGGCGGCGGGCGGAGCTCGGAGACGCGCTCGAGCGCCGCGTCGAGCTCGGCGGCGCACGCCGCGCTCGCGAAGCGACGGCGCGCGACGTACAGCTCGCGGTAGACGACCCGCGGATCGTGGGCGATCTCGCCCGCGAGCAGCGCGTGCAGGCGCGCCGGGCGACACGCGTCGGGCAGATCGGCGCGGCCGGCGGCGACCGTCCACCACTCGAGCGCCCGGCGCGCGTCGTCCTCCGACGTCCCTCCCGAGAGGCGGAACGCGCGCTCGTGCAGCTCGCCGGCGGCGGTCGCCAGGAGCACCCCGCGCGCCGTACCGCTCTCGCCGACGGCGAGGGCGCCGAGGCGCTCGGCCTCGAGCGCGAGGCTCTCGCGGCCGATCCGCGGATCGTCGAGGGACCTGCGCGCCTGCTCGAGCGTGGCCTGATGGGAGGGGGTCGCGGGCGCGCCTTCTCGCGCGTGCTCGCGGCCCGAGCAGGCGGCGAGCAGGGTCAAGAGCGCGAGCGACCGGCGCATCCCGGGGAATGTCGATCGGACCGCCCCGTGCGTCGAGGCATTGACGTCCCTTGTCACGGGGTTGGGGGCTCGTCGACACTCGGGGCGTGCCATCCGAATCCTCCCCGCCGCAGCCGGCCGTCCTCGTGCCGCCGCTGTACGCCGATCGCGCCTCCGGCCACGAGTACACGAACGCCTTCGAGATGATCGACGCCTACCTCGCGCGGTTCGCCGAGCTGACCGGCGCGCCCATCGAGCCGCTCGATGCGACCGGCTACACGCAGATCAAGCGGGGGAGCGCGCACATCGGCGTCAACGTCCTCGAGGACAACGGCGTGCTCATGCTGCTCGCCCCGATCATGGACGTCACGGAGGTCCCCGCCGAAGGCCGCGAGCGCTTCTACCGCAAGCTGCTCGAGCTCTCGTTCCTCGCGACGAGCGACGCGTCCTTCGCCATCGATGGCAAGAAGGACCTGGTCTACGTGCGAGCCCTGCGGAGGCTGTCGGCGCTCGACTACGAGGAGCTCGAAGACCTCCTGCAGACGGTGGGCACCATCGCCGACGAGTGGGACGATGAGCTGAAGCGTGAGTTCGGCTGAGATTTCCCGGACGATTCCAGGCTCACGCGAACCACCCCCCGAGAGGTTTGCTCTCACCGCGAGGGGGCTGCTAGACCGTTCTGGCCGTCCATCCGTCTGATGGGCCGTCTGAGTGGAACCCATGGCGAACTCGTCCTCTCCCGGCTTTCGCACCACCACGCATTCGCCCGAGGAGCTCGAGCGCTTCGCCGCCCTGTTCATCCCGACCTGGGAGCTGCCGCCCGACGTGGCGGCGGGGCCCGATCCGGGCTTCAGGCCGGTCGCGATCGACGCGGCGACCGTCGCGGCGCTGTCCGGCGACGAGCTCCCCAAGGCCAGGCCCGCGGCGATCAAGGCGACGATGATGGGGCTCGCCGCGTCGCTCCCCTTGCCCGACCAGAGCGCGCCGGCGGTCCGGTCCGAGCCGCCCCCGCGCGCGACGGCTCCGGCGGCCCCCGTGATGGCGGCGCCGGCAGCGCCGATCGCGCCGCCGCCGGCGTTCGTCGCCCGCTCCATCGACGAAGACGACCTCGCCCCGCCCAAGAAGAGCAAGGGCGCGCTCTTCGCCGCGCTCGGTGCGCTGGTCGTGGTCGCCGGCGTCGGCGCGTTCTTCGCCCTGCGCAGCGGCGACGAGCCGCAGCCGGCGAAGAAAGAGACGGTCACCGAGAAGAAGGCGGCCGATCTCCCCGAGCCCGAGATCGAGAGCAAGCCGGCCACCAAGGTCGCCGCGCCGAAGGACGACGAGCCCGCGCTGAAGGCCGCTCCGAAAGAGACGGCCGCGCCGAAGGACGAGCCTGCGCCGAAGGCGACGGCGAAGGCCGAGCCGCCCCCGCCTCCGCCCCCG
>JACPFM010000150.1 GCA_016182965.1 Deltaproteobacteria bacterium
GCAGGCGGGGCGCGTCGGCTTCGTCGTCGATCCCTTCTCGTCGGCGTCGACGTGCTCGCAGCTGCGCGCGGCGCCCGTCGCGTGGTCGGTCGGCACCGGGCCACCGCCGGTCGCGCAGGCGCGCACGTGGCTGCTGCGGACCGGCTGGCTGCGGCATGGGCCCATCACGCCGCCGCCGTCGGGCACCTACTGATAGAGCGCCCACCACTCGCAGGTGCCTGGGTGTCGGCGCGAAGGTGCCTCGGCGTCGGGCGCTCGCCGGCGGTCGCGAAGCAGGCTGCGTGCATCCGCTACGATGACCTCGTGCGCCGGTGGTCCATCGCTCTGGCGACCGTCGTCTCCTGTTCTCCGGCGGAGCGCGAGGCGTGCCCTCCGTCGCGCGACGAGCTCGTGGCCGCGCTCGAAGCACGACACCACCCGTTCACCGCGCCACCAGGGATCGAGCTACGTCCGTGCCCGCCGGCGCGCCGCGGGTAATCGCCGACGCGACGGGCGTGCACGTCGACGGCACGGGTGTCGGAGGCTGGCTCCCCTGGGACCAACGGCGCGCGCGACTGCCCGCGGCGCTCCGCGACGACTGGCCCGTCGCGGCGCGCGACGTCCTCGAGCTCGCGGCCGACGGGACGATCGAGGACGTCGATCTCGCCGGCGACGGCACCCCGCCAGCGCTGCGGGCCGTGCTCGCGGCCGTGGGGAGCAGAGTTGGGCTCTGCGCGACCCGCGCTCTCCCGGTGCACTCGACAGCGAGTCCCTGCTCTCGTCGGGTGTCCTCGTCGATGCGCGAGGGTCCATTGCGCGTTGGTACACGGCGCAGTGCGAGACCGACGACGACCACCTCGCACCCGCCATCGCTCGATGCGACGCAAGCGGTCGCTGACGCACGAGCGATCATGGGCAGGTCCGAAGCGACGCTCGTCGTGTGCGCCCGTCGGACGACGACGTTCGCCACCGCCGTCGGCGTGCTCGCCGAAGCGCGCCGGGCAGCCGCCCGGGGCGCCACGCCAGCGCTAGCCCTCACGATCGCGCACGCCGGGTCTCGTCGTGGACACGCTGCCGGTGCCTCCGTTGCCGGGCGGCGGCTTCGCGCCGAGGCCGGCACCAAAGGCCATGCCTCCGGCATCGCGCGGAGTACCTTTGTGGCATCCCTGGCTGCGGCTCCCTTTCTGAACGAGCCCTCGCAGTGGGCGGTCCCGGGATCGCGCGCAGCGACTCCCGGGACCTCCTCCGCGCCTACAGCCGGTTGCAGCGACCGAGGAGCACCTTCGGGTCGTTGTCCACCTGCAGGTAGATCAGCGGGTTGCCGCCGACGCCGTCGCCGAAGCGGTTCGAGACGTGGAACTCGACCGCCTGCTCGAGGATGATGTCGAGCGTCAGGTTCGCGGGCGACCACTGGACCACGTGCGGGTTCGGCGAGTTGATGCTGTTGACGAACCAGACCTTGCCCTTCAAGGCGCCGCTCGCGATCGTGCCGTCGAGCGTGATCATCGGACCTTCGACGGCGTCCTTGGTCTTGTCGCAGCCGTCGGCCTGGCCGGTGAAATCGACGTGGGCGAGCAGCCCCGCGAGATCGAAGTGCCTCCTCGCCGACCTGCCGTGGCACCGCCCGAGCACCACCGGATCGGCGACGCCCTGGCCCTGTGCGTTCGTGGGCTGGAACAGGATCCACGGGTTCCCGCCGACACCGCCGCGGCCCCAGCCCAAGATCGAGCTGAACTCCTCGTCGCTCGAGAGCACGACGTCCATGCTCGATTCGGCGCTGTCGGAGTGCGTGCCCCTGGTGTTGTTCTGGGCGATGACCGTCACCTCGACGCCATCGAGCAGCACGACCCCGGTGAACTTGAACTCACCATGTGACGCGCCGCACTGGAACTCCGCGTCGAGATCCAGGCTTCCGTTTTGTTTGACCCAGCCGGTCACGTGGTTGCCGCTCACCGTCAGCGGCGCCGCTTCCTTGGCCACGGGCTCCGGCGCGTTCGATCCGCAGCCCTGCGCAGTCGCGAACACACCGACGGCGACGAGCGCCATCAAAGGCCTCTTCATGATCCCACCCCCTGCTGTGAGTTGCTATGTAGGTCCGTCGCTCGTACGACACCTGGTGACGCGAACACCCGTTCGACGTCATCCGTGACCGTCGAGCCGCAGCGACGTCTTGCGAGAGCCGAGCCCACCGTCGCTGAGCGCGCTCGCGGTCGCGGTCGTGGCGCGCAGCGTAGGCAGCGGATGCTCCGCTCGCGCCCAACGCGTGACGCGCCCGGCGCCAGCGCGCTGCGCTTCGATGCTCAACGCTGGTGCAGCCCGATGCGCCGTCTCTCAGCGCCTCGAGGACCACGTCGTCGAACGGCTGCCCTGACGCCCTTTGCAGCACGTGCGGAACTTGCATCGCGTTCGGCTCCCCGAGGCGACGTGCGAACGCGCCTCGGCCACACGGAGGAATCATGGCAACGCTGTCGAAGCCCGAGATCACCAAAGCGTCGACGACCGACATCGCCTCGATCGCCCGTTCGCTCTACGACAACTTCAACCAACGCGACCTCGACAAAGCCGTGAGCATCATCGCCACGGAGTGCGAGTTCCAGGAGATGCCGACTGGCCAGAAGTTCCGCGGGCCCGAGGGCGTACGGCAGGACCTCCAGATGTGGCTGAAGGCCTTCCCGGACGGCAAGTGCAACATCACCAACGTGATCGCGAACGGTGACCTCGTCGCCGTGGAGTTCACCGGCGTCGGCACCCAGAACGGTCCGCTCACCGGCCCCGACGGCAAGGAGATCGCGGCCACCGGCCGCCGGGCCGAGATCCCCTTCTGCGACGTGCACCAGATCCGCAACGGCAAGGTGGTGCGCGTGCGCTCGTATTACGACCAGGGATCGATGATGCGTCAGCTCGGGTTGATGAAGTAGGTCGGCGCGACCGACCACGAGGGCCCCGCGGCGCCTGGCCGGCCGCGGGGCCCGCTTGACTCCCGGCGGTCGCGCCCGAGAGTTCCCGACGTGCGCGGATTCGCTCGGGTCGGTGTGGCGGTGCCGGTGGCGCGGGTCGCCGATTTCGAAGCCAACGTGGAGCACACCCTCGCGCTGGCCGAGCGCGCGCACGCGGAGGGCCACGCGGTCGTCGTCTTCCCCGAGCTCGGGATCAGCGGGTACACGGTCCGCGACCTGGTCTTCGATCACCACCTCCTCGAACGCTGCCTGCGCGGGCTGTCGCGCCTCGTTCAGGCGAGCTGCGCGTGGGCGCCGCTGGTCGTGGTGGGCATGCCGCTGCGCGTCGGCTCCGGCGTCTTCAACGTCGCGGTGGCGGTGCAGCGCGGCCGCGTGCTCGGCGTCGTCCCCAAGGCGTATCTCCCGAACTACCGCGAGTTCGAGGAGGCGCGCTGGTTCCGCCCCGGCGTCGAGGTGCCGCCCGGAGCGACCGCGCAGCTGCTCGATCAGGAGGCGCCGTTCGGGCTCGACGTGCTCTTCGTCGCCGAGGACCAGCCCGATCTCGTGGTCGGGCTCGAGATCTGCGAGGACTTCTGGGTGCAGCTGCCCCCGAGCACCTTCCAGGTCTCGGCCGGCGCCACGGTCGTCGCCAACCTCTCGGCGTCGAACTTCACCATCGGCAAAGCCGAGCTGCGCCGCCTGCTCGGGCGCTCCATCTCCGATCGCGGCAAGTGCGCGTACCTGTACGTGGCCGCCGGCCCCGGCGAGTCCTCGACCGATCTCGCCTTCGACTCCGACGCGTTCATCTGCGAGAACGGCAACGTCCTCGCCGAGTCGAAGCGCTTCTCGCGCGAGGACCAGCTCGTCACCTGCGACGTCGATCTCGAGTTGCTCGTCCACGAGCGCGTGGTGACGACGACCTTCGGCGACTGTGCGCGCGTGCACCACAAGCAGTTCCGGCGCGTGCCCTTCGTCTCCGGCAAGCCCACCTCCGCCCTGCGGCGGTTCATCAACCCGCACCCGTTCCTGCCGACCGATCCGGCCACGCTGGCGACGCGGTGCTGGGAGACCTTCGAGATCCAGAGCAACGCGCTCGCCACGCGGATGCGCGCCATCGGCAAGCCGAAGCTCGTGCTCGGCGTGTCCGGCGGCCTCGACTCGACGATGGCGGCGCTGGTCTGCGCCGGGGCGCTCGATCTCGAGGGGCAGCCTCGCGACGATCTCGTCTGCGTGACGATGCCCGGCCTCGGCACGACGCAGCGCACGCGCACCAACGCTGAGCGGCTCACCCGCGCGCTCGGCGCGCGCTTCCACGAGATCGGCGTCGCCGAGGCGAGCCACCTCGTGCTGAAGGGCACCGACCACCCCGCGGTCGGCGACACCGACTCGGTCGCGGCGCTGCTCGCGCGCCTGCGCGCCGATCCGAAGCTCGGCGACATCGCGTTCGAGAACGTGCAAGCGCGCCTGCGCACGCTGGTGCTGATGACCATGGCCAACCAGGTCGGCGGCATCGTCGTGGGCACCGGCGATCTCTCCGAGAAGGCGCTCGGCTGGTCGACGTACGCCGGCGATCACATCTCGATGTACGACGTGAACGCGTCGGTGCCGAAGACGCTCATCCGGTTCCTCATCCGCTGGGTCGCCAACGAGCGCGCGACCACCTGGGCGCAGCAGGGAGCCGGCGATCTCCGCGACGTGCTCTTCGAGATCCTCGACACGCCGGTGTCGCCCGAGCTGCTCCCCGCCGACGAAGAGGGCCAGATCGCCCAGCTCACCGAGTCCGCCATCGGACCGTACGAGCTGCACGACTTCTTCCTCTACCAGGTGGTGCGGCAGGGCGCGCGTCCTTCGCGCATCCTCGACATCGCGCCGCTGGCCTTCGGCGAGCGCTACGATCTCGCGACGCTCAAGAGGTGGCTGCGGCTCTTCTACCAGCGGTTCTTCCACAACCAATTCAAGCGCAGCTGCACCGCCGACGCGCCCAAGGTCGGCATGGTCGCGCTCTCGCCGCGCGGCGACTGGCGCATGCCCTCCGACGCGCGCGTGCGGTCGTGGGTCGAAGAGGTCGACGCGTACGGCGGGTGATCGCCTGGAGGAAGCGCTGCACGCGTGAGATCGATCAGCGCTCGTCGGCGACCATGACGCTCGTCACTGCGCGGGTCACGCCGCCAGGGCGTACGCTCCTCGCACCTTGGATCGTCCTCGGGCGCTCGCGTGGGCTGCGGCGATCGTCGCGACCGGCGCCGCGGTGATCGCGGCCGGCCTTTTCGTGACGGGAGCGACCGGCGCGCTCCAGGGCTTCCCCGACGAGATGCGCGCCCTCTCGCGAGCCCGCGCCGCCAACCCGGCCGATCCGCGGACGGTCCACGATCTCCCGCGTTTCGCATCGCTGCCCGACGACGCAAAGCAGGTCTCGGTCCTGAACTGCCACTTCGGACCGGCCCGACCTCCGAAGGGCGAAGGCGAGGACACCCCTCCGCGGCGCGCGTGGTGCCTGGATGCCGACGCGGAGCTCGTCGAGGACGTGATCGCCGATCGCCGTCGACGGACACGCGGCGGCTGGGTGCTCCTCGGCGTGAGCGCGATGGCCGGGGGACTCGCGGCCGCGATCGCGCTCCGTGCGCGCCGCGACGCCGCGTGATCCTCCCGACGCACGCGTTGCCGCGGCGCGCACCCGTTGCACGATGCCGAGTTCAGGGTTTGGAGTCGGTGCCGCCGTCGCCGCGCGCAGGGACCACATCGAGACACGCGATCGCCGACGACGTCGACGCGTCGACGGCACCGCCCTTGGGCTTGCCGAGCTTCGGCACCGGATCCGCGATCTTCAGGCAGACCTGCGGCTCCACGACCTCCTCGTCGTGTCGCGGCCTGTCCTTGTCGCATCCTGCGACGGGAAGCGTCGCGGCCATGGCCGCGGCCACGAAGCGCGCCCGACGCTCGAGGATTGCCTTGCGGCTGCGTTGCATGGCGCGTCGCCTTGCATCCCCGATGCCCAGGAGCGGGCTCGCGGAGGTGATCCGGCTGACGGCCGTTCCCCGCGCGTTCACGCGGCGGCGTGGTTCGCGCCGAGCGCCCCCGGGCTGTTTCGCGGCATGCGGGGCAACGTGAAGTGGAACGCCGTGCGACCCGCGGCGCTCTCGGCCCAGATACGGCCGCCGTGGGCTTCGACGAGGCCCTTGCAGATACACTGCGCTCGCATGGGTGGGGGCCTGTCCTGGCAACTGGCGCTGCTGCCGGCAGGCATGCTCGTCGTGGCCGCCTGCGCGTTCCTCGGGGCGTGGCTCGGCGCGCGGCGCACAGGTCCCTGGGGCGTCACGCAGGAGCGCATCTGGGAGGCGCTTCACGCGATCGACGAGGTCGTGCGGGACCCGGACGAGCGTCCCGACCGCGCGCTGCTCCGCGGTCGCCTCTCGCGCACGGCCGTCTCGGTCAACGTGGCCGAATGCTCGGTGGTGGTCGGGAGCCGCGTCACCGCGGAGTCGCACACCATCTCGCGCGTCGCGGGCGTACGGCTGGAGATCGAGCTCGAGGTCCCCGATCGCGGCGGGGCGTTCATCGCACGAACGGCGGCGCCGATCGACGACGACGGTGACGATTGGCGCGTGTCCGAGCGGGCGTGCGGAGCGCTCGGCGAGCCATTCCGATCCGACGGCGAGCCCCCCGGCTGGCTGCTCGACGCGCTCGACCAGAGCGGCGTCGATGCGCTCCGACGCATCGCCGGGAGCTTCGATCCATCGACGCGGCGCGGTTGGCTGCGCGTCGCGATCGAGCTCGGGAACGGTCGCCTGCGCCTCCAGGGGATCGCGTGCGAGACCTCCTTCGAGGAGATGTTCGACGTCGCGCGCGCCCTCGCCGGGCGGTCGCCCGTCGACGCCGCCGCCGATCCGTACCGGATCGCCACCGAGGCCGGCTCGAGGAGTCCGCCTCCGCCCATGCCACCACAAGAGGACCGCCGCGGCCTCGATCGGATCCGTTCCGCGGCGGGCGCAGCCGGGGTGGAGGAAGTCCTGATTGTGTGCTTCTGGGCGGGGATGCTCCTGGGCTTCGGGGCCATGGCGATCACGCGGTTCGCGCGAACGTTGGATACGTCCGTCGTCGAGGTCGTCGACGACGCGGAGGACAGGGTGCTTCGCCTCGAGCTCGAGCGCATGACGTTCAGCTTCGACCGGCCCGGCGCGAAGCACGCGTGTCCGCCCGGCTCGCGCGCGCGAAAAGAGGCATGGTCGAGCGTCTTCGTGTGCGAGCGCGGTCGCGTGGATACGAGGATCGGGTACACGATCTCGATCGCGGGCGGGCTCGGCACGCTCGGTGCGATCGCCCTCTCGGCGTACTGCTATCGCAAACGCCGCAGGTCCCCCGGGCCGCCCGCGCGGCTGCCGGAGCCGAGCGGGCATCGCGCGGGCCTGCCCGCGAGATCGTGACCGGCGGTGCGCGCGGCCCCCTACTCCTCCGCCTCGACCGGGCGCCTCGCGAAGCGCTCGAGCGCCGAGTACAGGGCCGGCACCAGGAACAGCGTGAAGAACGTGGAGACGGTGAGCCCGCCGATGACCGCGCGCGCGAGCGGCAGGTTCGTCTCGCTGCCCTCGGCGATGCCGAGCGCCATCGGCACGGCGACCCGCTCGATCTGCGGCTCGATGACGCGTAGGCGAGGTCGTTGAGCTGCTTCTCGTCGAGCCCTTCGGCGCGGATCGCGACGGCGCGGCGCCTCCGCTCTTGAACGCAGCGAGGGCGAGCGTTCCCGCCACGAGCAGCGCCCTCCACGTCCACGACATCGCCTCGGGTCATTGCGGCCGCGTCGAGCGGCGCAAAGCCTCGGCGGAGGCGCCGGCAGCTCGACGGTCGGGTGCGTTCCCGAGCGCGGCCCCGAGCGAGGCCTCGATGCGCGGCGCCAGATCGGACCACACCAGGATCCCGAGCGCCCACCAGAGCGCGATCCACACCGGCACGCCGCCGAGCCACCCGAGCGCGTAGCGGTGCAGCCCGCCGAGCTGGATGAAGGCCATCTCGACCGGCGGCCCGATCAACAGCGCGACGAGCGCGAGCCGCCGGGCGCGGACGGGTGGGCGAAGCAGCGCGACGTAGGCGACGATCCCGAGCGCGAAGGGGATCCACGACCACCACGGGTGCGCCCACAGGCGATAGATCGCCTGTCGCGTGATCAGCACGATGGCGAGCTGCACGGCGACGCGCGGCAGCGGTCGCGCGCTCCACCCCGGAGAGAGCGTCGCGTCTCCGAGGCGAGGCCAGGTCGCGAGCTGCGCGATCGCGCGCAGGATCACGCCCCAATAGACGAACATCCACGTGGGGATGGTGGAGAACGCCGGGTGATCGGCGGGGACGGTGTACGCGTACACCCCGTGGCGGACGACGGTGTTCCAGTCGTTGCCGCCGCCGAGCACGGCGCACAGGAGCAGGAACGGGATCTCCACGCGAAGCGAGCGCCCCGCCCATGCGCGGATGAGCACGAGGCGCGCCGCGACGACGGCGGCCACCAGCGCGCTCATCAGCGCCAGCCGATCGGCCGCGAAGCACACCGCGACGCCGAGCACCGACAACGCCGTCAGGTCGACCGCGACCGCGCGGTCGTCTGCGGTCATGCGCGCGCTCACGCGCTGTCCCATGCGCGCGCTCACGCGCTGTCCCATGCGCGCGCTCACGCGCTGTCCCATGCGCGCGCTCACGCGCGACCCAGGAACCCGGCGACCTCGCCGAGCAGCGACAGGGGGTGGGTCAGGCCGTGCGCGTAGGCATCGGTGCTGTAGTTCTGCGCCCAGTTGCAGCGCCCGCCGCAGCGGGAGGCGAAGCCGGTCGGATCGATGCGCGCGGTGCAGTCGGCCCACAGCGCGTCGACGTGGTCGTGCGCGAGCACCGGGACGCGCACTGGCTCGACGGCGGCCGACGCCTTGCAGGGCCAGTAGAGGGCGCCGTCGTAGTCGACGTGCGGCTTGAGCGTGTTGCGGCACTCGAGCGGCGCCGAGAACAGGAGCCGCTCGTTCATGCGCAGCGAGCCGGTGATGCGCTGCCCCTGGCGCTTGCGCTCGAGGATCAGCTCGGCGAGCGCGCGGTACTCCGGATCGTCGAGGAGGCCCGCGGAGACCTGCGCGGCCACGTTCATGGGGACCGGCGTGAACCACACGCCGATGTCGCGCGCGAAATCGAGGACGGCGCGCGCGTGGGCGATCTGCCCGGGCTGGATGACGCAGTTGACCATCAGCTTCACGCGGTACTCGTCGGCGAGCTCGCGCAGCAGCAGCAGGTTGCGGATGACGTCCTCCGGCCGCTTGGTGACCCAGGTCTGGGCGAGCCATTCGAGGTCGAGCCCGTCGAGGCTCACCACGATGGTGTCGATGTCGGTGAGGAACGTGCGCCAGGACGGGAGCTTGAACAGCCGGTCGAAGGCGCTCGCGTTGGTGTTGATGACGATCGGGTGGTAGTCGAGCGCGCGCGCGTGCGCCGCGAGCTCGGGGAGATCCTTGCGCAGCGTGGGCTCGCCGCCCGCGAAATAGACGCTCGACGCGCGGGTGCGCATCACCTCGAGCAGCCGGCGACCGCCCGCGGTGTCGAGCGTGCCCTCCTTGGGCAGCTCGGGGTACTTCGCGCCGCGGTGATCGTCGCAGTACGTGCAGAGGAAGTTGCACGCGCGGTGGGTGGTCCAGATGAAGTACAGCGGCAGGAAGTCCTCGCGGCCGGCGCGCGCGCGGCGGCGGTTCTGGACGTAGCCGCGCGCGGCCGTGCCGAGGCTCGCGGCCACGCGGCGCGCTTGGCGGACGCGCGGCTCCGGCGGGGCGAGCGACGGGCGGATCTGCGCGGCCAGCGCGCGTGCTTCGTCGCGGAGACGCGCGAGATCGGGCGCGCGCCGCGGCAGCTCCGCGGAGACGTGCGTGTCGCGTCGCTGACCGACGACCGGAAGATGCACCTGGCTCATGACGACCTCCTCATGGAGCTGGCCTTGGAGCTCCTGTTGTTGGACCGCTTCCTCTCGGTGAGCGCGGACACTGCGCCGACGGTGGCGGCGACGATCACGTCCTCGGCGGCGCGGGGGTGCGCCTCGTCCGGGGTGGACGGCGGGGTGGACGGCGGGGTGGACAGCACGGTTCGCAGGCCGACGCGCAGCCACAGGGCGAGCAGCCCGTGCACCAGCAGCGAGCGGCGCTCGGCGCCGACGCCCGCGCGCTCCAGCCAGGCGTCGAGGAGCACCTGGGCTTGCGGGTTCACGCCCGAAGCCAGCGCGTCGACGTGCACGCCGCCGGCGAGGCGCTCGGCGTACCAGCGGACGAACGCGCGCTCGCGCGCGAGCTCGGCGAGGAACATGCGCGCGGCCGCGCGCACCCGCCCCTCGAGATCGTCGCCGGCGCGCTCGATCGCCGGCGCGACCCGGGCGGCGAGGCCCACGTTGATCTCGGCGAGGAGCGCGTCGGCGATCGCGTCCTTGTCGGCGAAGTGCACGTAGAAGGTGCCGTGGGCCACGCCGGCGGCGCGGGCGATGTCGCCGACGACGGTTCCAGCCCACCCCTTCTCGGCGAAGCAGGCGCGGGCGGCGTCGAGCAGGGCGCGGCGGGTTTCCTGCTTCTGCAGGGTGCGGGCGTTCGCTGACATGCCGTCAGTGATAAGTCGTCAGCGAACGGGCGCAAGCCCCCCTGGCGGACGCATGACATCCGTCACGAGGGTCAAGGAGCTCAGGAGCTGTCAGGAGAGATCGAGATCGACGAGCGCGGTCCAGTCGTTGCGGCCGCCTTCGGACACGAACGGCAGCCGGAGGCGATCGCGGCCGCGCGCGGTCACGACGGCGACGACCGCGCCGATCAGCTCGTCGTCGCGACAACGATCGCGCAGATCGACGCCGTCACGCAGCACGTGGACCCGCCGCACGCCGCCCTCCACCACCGCGCCGATCGGCGTCGGATCGACCGACTCCTCGGACCACACCGACAGCGCGCGCCCGTCGCCGAGCGCCGCGTAGGCGTCGGCCACGTCGCGGCCGCCGTCCTCCTCGAGCGCGATCGCCGCGAGCACCACCCGCAGCACGCCCTGCCCGGCCGGCGGACAGCGAAGCTCGCCCTCGAGGCGCGCCGGCGCGATCGGCGCAGCCGTCAGCGGGTAGGCACCGCGCGGGGCGAAGCGCGCGATGGTCCGCGCGATGGCGTACGGGCCGCCGTCGGGCCCTTCTGGAGCAGGCGATCCGCGAAACGCCGCGAGCAGCACCACCGGCTCGGGGCTCCCGCGCAACAGGCCGTCGTGACCGCGCGCCATCTCGAGCGCCTCGATCTGCGCGCGCAGCCGCAGGCGCAGCCCGGAGGTCGCCTGTCGCTTCTCCCGGCGCTTGATCCGCTTGGCCACGCTACCCGCGCGGGCAGTACCCGTAGGTGGTGCCGCCGTAGACCAGGCCCGCGTCCTTGCAGGCCGCGCCGTCGGGACACGTCGTGCCGACGGTGCAGAGCGGCGTGCACAGGCTGCCGTCGCCGCAGACCAGGCCGGCGCCGCACTCGCCGTCGTTCTTGCAGCTCTCGCCGTCGGCGCGCGGACCGGCGGGCACGCAGATCGTCTCGTCGCGCGAGGCGAACTTGCACGCGCGCCCGTCGGGGCAGGTGACCGCCGAGGGATCGCAGGGGGTCGCGCAGTACCCGATGTTGGGCACCGGCGTGCCGTCGACCGTGAACCCCATGCACTGCCTGGTGTCGCAGTCGTCGTCGGTCGCGCAGTACGGCTCGCAGGTCCTGTCGATGCAGAGCATGCCCTGCGCGCATTCGCCGGGAACCGAGCAGGCGCCGTGGCGAGCGACAGGCCCGGCAGGTTTGCACGCGCCCGCGCCCTCGACGCTCTGCAGCTCGCAGGTGTTGCCCTCGGCGCAGCCGCACTGCGGCGCGACGCGGCACTCGCTGCCCGCGGGCGGCGTGCAGACCGGCGCCTCCTCGACCTTGTAGTCGGCGACGCCGGTGAGCTGCAGGCAGCCGGCCGAAAAGGCGAGGAACGCGATGGCCGAAAGGTTGGCGATGGCCCGACGCTTCTCGATCGTGCGGTTCATCAGAACGCTCCGCTGAGGCCGACGCTGCCGAGGCCGATGAACGGCCGGACGTGCGCGTGGGTGGGCTCGCTCGGGCCGCCGCCCTTCGTCAGGCCGATGATGCCGAGGATCAGGCCCGCGCCGGCGACGCCGAAGGCGACCGTCGACACGGTGGCGAAGGTCTTCGTCTCGTCGAGCACCGCCTTGTTGGCCGACGAGCACACGCTGTTCGGGCACACCTCCTTCACCTCGTTCGCCTTCGAGAGGGCGAGCACGCCGGTGACGCTGCCGGCGATCAGGCCCACGCCGGCGGTGACGAAGCCGACGTACACGAGCGGCGACGTGCCGCCGGACGACGACGACGGCGGGGGCGCGACGATCGGCGGCGGCGCGGGCTCCGGCTCGGGCTCCGCCTCGGCCTTCTTCTTCTTCTTGGGCGGCGGGGCGGGCGGCTCTTGCACCGTCGGCTCCTCCTTCGGCGGGACGACGGCCGGCGCCTCGACGGTGATCGACACCGACTTGCTCTCGGACTCCTTGAGCACGACGTCGGTGCGCGACTCGGGCCCGCCGACGATCTTCGCGATCACGACGTGCTGCCCCGGGTTGACGCTGCGCGGCTCGGACAACGCGGCCGCCGGGATGAGCTCGCCGTCGACGGTGACCTTGAGCTTGGCGCCGGGCGGCGCACCTTCGACGACGACCTTCAGCTTGGGGATGCGCGCCTTCAGATCGCCGGCGAGTTTGTCGCATTCGACGCGCGCGTCGGCGGACTTCTTCGTCTCGTCGGACGCGACCGGGATGCGCGCGACGCCGAGGAACACCTCGCGCGCCTCGACCAGCTCGCCGCGCATGACGTGCGTCTTGCCGAGCTCGAGGCCGGTGATCGGCGTCTGCCCGAGCGCGTGCGCCGCCTTCAGCTTCGCGACCGCACCGGCGAGATCGCCGGCGTCGCGCAGGTCCTTGCCCTCCTTGAACAGCTGACGCGCGCTCTCGAGATCGGCGGCCGTCGGCGCGGCGCGCACCGGGAGCACGAAGGTCGTGGGGACCGCGATGGAGAGGGCGAGCGCGAGGGCGAGCGCGCGCCTACTTGATGTCGTCGTCATCAGGCTTCTTTCCTGTCGGGACCGGCTTGGGCGTAGGCGTGGGCGCGGCGGTCGGCGTGGGTGTGAGCGTAGCCGTCCCGGTGGGCGCCGCGGTCGGCGCGGGCTTCGGCTTGGCGACGGGCGCAGCCGTCGGCGTGGGCGGCGGCTTCGGCGCGGGCTCGGGCTCGGGCTCGGCGGTCGCCGGCTCGTCGGCAGACGGCTTCGTCTTCTTCTTCTTCTTCTTCGGCGCGGGCTCCGGAACGTCGTCGGCGCTCGACGCGGAGGCCGCCTCTTTCTTCGCGTCGCCGCCTTCGAGCAGGAGGAACACGGCCGCGCCCCCGCCGCCGAGCAGCAAGAGGAGCACGATGATGCCGACGACGAGCGGCGCCTTCGACCGCGCAGGCGCCGCGGGCGCCGGCGTGTTGGTCGACGCTCCAAACGTGCCCGACGTGCCCGACGTGCCCGGCGACGGCACGAGCGGCGCGGGGCCCGCGAGGTGCTGCGGAGGCGCGCCCGGGAACGAGCCCTGCGGCGGCCCGCCCGGGAAGGAAGGCTGCTGCGCCGCGCCGGCGAACGGCGTCGGGGGCGCGGGCGCGGGCGGCGGCGCAGGCTCCGGCTGGGGACGCGACGGCGGCGGCGTGGCGCCCCACCCGCTCGAGGTCTGCATCGGCATCGGCTGCGTGGCCGCGATCGACGCAGGCACGCGCGCGAGCATCGACGCGCTCATGTTGCCTGCCGCCGAGAGGAACGACGTGGCCATCTCCTTCGCGCTCTGGAAGCGCTCGTCGGGGCTGCGGGCGCAGGCGCGCAGGAACCACTCGTCGATGGCCGGCGCAAGGTCGGGCACGAGCTGCGACGGCAGCGGCGTGGCCGGGTTGTGGAGCTGCACCGCGAGGCCGCCGATGGTGTCGGCCTCGAACGGCTTCTTGCCGGTGAGCAGCTCGAAGGCGACGATGCCGAGCGACCACAGATCGGCGCGGAAATCGAGCCCGTGCGCGCCGACGATCTGCTCGGGGCTCATGTAGAACGGCGTGCCGATCATCGCGCCGGTGCCGGTGTGGCTCGACAGCGCGCCGGCGGCCTTCGCGATGCCGAAATCGAGGAGCTTGACGAAGATCTCGTCGCCCTCGAGCACGAAGATGTTCTCCGGCTTGATGTCGCGGTGGACGATGCCCTTCTCGTGCGCCTTCGACAGCGCCTTGCAGGTCTGCACGAGGATCGTCGCCACCTCTTGCGGCTGGAAGCGGCCGCGCTGCTTGAGGTGCCACATCACGTCGTGGCCCTCGAGCAGCTCCATCACGATGAACGGCACGCCGTCCGGCCCGACGCCGTGGTCGAACATCTGCACGACGTGGGGGCTCTTGACCTGCGAGGCGGCCGCCGCCTCTCGCCCGAACCGCGCGACGTTCGCCTGCTCGCGCGCGAGCTCGGGCGACATGAACTTCACGACGACGTTCGTCTGCAGCGCGAGGTGCTCGGCGACCCAGACGGAGCCCATGCCGCCGGCGCCGAGCGGTCGCACGAGCCGAACGGTCGGCGTGACGTGGGCGCCGGGGATGATCACGCGCGGCATCATAGGCCGCCTCGGCGGCAGCTGCACACCACCAGGCGACGGCCAGGCGCGCTCGTCCGTCCGACGTGGGCCGGTCAGGTCACGCGTCGACGTCGAAGAGCTCGCCGCTCTCGACCCCGAGCCGTCGCACGAGATCGTCGAGCGTGTCGAACCGCAGGAGCGGCTCGCCGCCGTAGTGAGCGACCGCCGCGCCGTCGTCGTCGATCGCGATCTCGTTCGGCACCGTGGACGACGGCCGTGCCGTCTTCACCCTGAGTCTCCGCGACTGCGGCGCAGGGGACCACATCTTCGGCGAATGCGCAGCCCCGCAAATACGAGGGCCAGGAACGCAGGAGAGCGGACGCCCATGACGGTAATCAGGACAACTCGGAGCGACGGGCCGACGGTTCGCGCGCCGCCGAGCACCCCACCTCACGACTTCACGAGAGCCGCCCGCAGCAGCGCGTCGGCCGTCGGCGCGAGCGACGTGAAGTGCACGCGGAAGCTGCCGGGCGACGCGTCGAGCACCTTGGCGTAGGCCTCGGCGCGCGCGTCGCCGATCTCGAGCCGCACGTTGGCGAGCACGTCGATCTCCACGTCGGAGTCGATGGTCCCGCCGTCGTCGGACACGCGCACCAGCATCCCGAGGTGCACGGCCTCCTCGAGCAGCTTGCCTTCGACGCGCACGAAGCGCACCGGCAGGGCGGCGCTCAGCGCGCGCTCGATCACCGTGGTGCGCGCGAGCTCGAGCCGCACCGGCGCCTCGACGCCGTGCACCTCGACGACCTCGAGGAGGTCGGCCACGCCCTTCACGCGCACGAAACGGCCCGGCCCGACCCGCACGTGCGGACCGGCCGCGTCGAGCGTGGCGCGCGAGGCGAGGACCTGCCCGCCGATGCTGAGCGACTCGATGCGCGAGGCGAGGTTGACCGCCGCGCCGACGACGCCGTACTTCGTGCGCTTCAGCGAGCCGATGTTGCCGACGACCACATCGCCGGTGTTCACCGCCACGCCCATGCGCAGGGGCGGCGCGCCCACCTCGACGCGCGTCGACTCGAGCTCGCCCATCGCGTTCTGCATCGCAATGGCGCAGGCCACCGCTCGGAGCGCGTGGTCGTCGCGCGAGACCGGCGCGCCGAAGACCGCGAGGATGCCGTCGCCGATGAACTCGTCGATGGTGCCGCCGTGCGCGAGGATGACGTCGGCCATGGTGCCGAGGTAGGCGTTGAGCAGCAGGACGACCGACTGCGCCGGCAGCGACTCGACGAGCGAGGTGAAGCCGCGCAGGTCGGACATCAAGATGGTCACGCGCCGGGTCTCGCCGCCGAGGCTCAGGCCCTCGGGCGAGGCGAGCAGGGTCTGGGCCACCTCGTCGCTCACGTACCGCCCGAAGGCCGCGCGCACCAGACGGTTTCTGGCGGCGAGCTCCGCCGCGAGCGTGCGCACGCGCTCGTTGGCCTGCTTGAGCGCGAGCTGCGTCCCGATGCGCGCGAGGACCACCTGGTAGTCGAGCGGCTTGGTGACGTAGTCGTTGGCGCCGCGCCGCAGCGCCTCGACGACGTCCTCGGCGTCGCCGCGCGCGGTCGCCATGATGATCGGCAGATCGCTCGCCGGGTGCACGCGGCGCACGCGCTCGAGCACCTCCATGCCGGAGAGATCGGGCATGTTCACGTCGAGCAGCACGAGGTCGAACCGCTGCTCGGCGATCATGGCGAGCGCCTCGCGGCCGTCGCGCGCGGTCAGCACGGAGAAGCCGCTGCGCACGAGCCTCCGCGAGAGCACGTCGCGGTTGCGCTCGTCGTCGTCGACGACCAGGAGCGAACGCCCGTCGGCGACGCCGCCGCCGACCTGCACCTCGGGCGCGGCAGGAGAGGACGAAGAAGTCCGATCGGCGGCCGAGATGGCGCCGAGCGACGGCGGGATGGAGTCACCCTCCAGCAGCGCGTCGATGCGTGGCAAGAGCTCGCGGGCGGCTGCGGCGATTCGTCGCAGGTCGGGGAGCATGTCCTCGCGGCCGTTCTCCTCCGCCTCTTCCGCCAGCAGCTCGCTGTAGCCGAGGATCTGGTGGATCGGCGTCCGAAGGTCGTGACGGAGCCTCCGTGTCGCCTCGTCCGTCATGCCGTTTCTCCGCGCGCGAGCGTACCGGATGAACGCGATATGCGCGCGGTCATCTGATAGGCTCGGAGACAAACCGGTCGGTCGGCCCCGTGCCGTCCGAGGCGGAGCGACGCATGCCCGACGACATCGACGACGGAAGCGATGCGACGATCGCCGCCAAGCCGACGAGCGATCACTCCGACGTGGTGACGCGCTGCTATCCGACGGTGGTGACGACCGAGCGCGCCCCGGAGGTCGACGCGGAGCGGCCGCGCGGCTGCGTCGTTCTCGAGGAGATCGGGCGCGGCGGCATGGGGAGCGTGCGGCGGGCGCACGACCCGATGCTCCGGCGCGACGTCGCCATGAAGGTGCTCGATCCGCGCCTCGAGACGAACGGCGACTTCCGAAGGCGGTTCCTCGACGAGGCGCGCATCAACGGGCAGCTGCAGCACCCGAACATCGTCCCCATCCACGAGCTCGGGTTGGACGATCGCGGCGCGCCTCATTTCACGATGAAGCTCGTGCGCGGCCGCAGCTTCGAGAGCTGGCTCGCCGAGCCGGCCCGGCCGCCCGGCTCGCCCGAGCGCCTGTCGGAGGGCCTCGAGGTCTTCACGAAGATCTGCGACGCGATCTCCTACGCGCACTCCCGCGGCGTCATCCACCGCGACCTCAAGCCCGGCAACGTGATGGTCGGGGAGTTCGGCGAGGTCTACGTCGTCGACTGGGGCGTCGCGCTGGTCGTCGGCACCGAGATCGATCTCGGACGCGAGGCCTCCCCGGCCACCACCGAGCAAGACGAGCGGGTGGTCGGCACACCGACGTACATGCCCCCGGAGCAGGCGCTCGGCGGCCCGTGCGACGCGCGCACCGACGTCTTCGGGCTCGGCGCCATCCTCTACCAGATCGTCACCGGGCACTCGCCGTACGGCTCGATCGAGCCGGCGGAGCGCATGAAGGCGATCTGCCGCGGCCAGTGGGTGCCGATCTCCGCCGCCGCGGGCGGCGCGATCGTCGCGCCGCGCCTCGCGCGGATCATCCACAAGGCGCTCGCCGCCGATCCCGCCGAGCGGCACGCGTCGGCCGCGGAGCTCCGCGGCGACGTGCAGCGCTTCCTCCGCGGCGGCTTCCACCTCCCGCGGCGCACGTTCGCCGCCGGCGAGCGCATCGTCGTCGAGGGCGACGTCGGCGACTGCGCGTACCTCATCGTCCGCGGCGAGTGTGTCGCCTACAAAGGCGCCGGCGACGAGCGCCGCGAGCTGCGCCGCATGACCGCCGGCGACGTGTTCGGCGAGATGGCGGTCATCTCCAACGTTCCGCGCACGGCTACGGTCGAGGCGGCCGACGAGGTGACCGCGGTCGTCATCGGCCGCGGCGCCATCTACGAGCACCTCGGCGTCGACACGTGGGTCGGCGCGCTCTTCAAGTCGTTGGTCGAGAGGTTCCGCGCCCTCGAGTCCGAGACCGATCGCGGCCGTTGACGGAGCGCGCGCGCGGCCGGACCATCCCGGTCGTGGCGCGGATCCTCTTGGTCGAAGACAACGAGATGAACCGTGACATGCTCTCGCGCCGCCTCGTGCGGAAGGGGCACGAGGTGCTCGTCGCGGTCGACGGCGAGGCGGGCATCGAGCTCGCCCGGGCGCAGGCGCCCGATCTGATCCTCCTCGACATGAGCCTCCCCGTGCTCGATGGGTGGGAGGCGGCTCGGCGGCTGAAGTCCGAAGACGGCACCAGGGCCATCCCGATCATCGCGCTCACCGCGCACGCGCTCTCCGGCGATCGCGAGAAGGCGCTCGCCGCGGGCTGCGACGATTACGAGATCAAGCCGGTGGAGCTCCCCCGCCTCCTCGAGAAGATCGACGGGCTGCTGCGCTAGGAGAAGCTCGGAGCTCCTGCAGCTGCCGGATCGGGAGGAGAAGCTCGCAGCAACCGGATAGGGAGTAGCTGGTATCCCCAGCCCGGAAGGCCGGGGCAGGAGGCTGATTCTTCTCGGCACTTCGGCCGAAGCCCGCCATCCGGCGGGCTCCTCTCGCATGGCGTCACGTGCGCGCCGTGCGAGAAGTCAGACACGGGAGCCCGCAGCAGCGGGCTTCAGCCGAAACGGCGCCTGCCCCAGCCTTTCAGGCTGGGGATTCGAGTTCAGCACGAAACGGTCGCTTCAGGTCCCGTGGCGCTGCACGAAACGTTCGTTTCCGGTCCCGTCATCGGATCACTGGGGATTCGAGCTCCGCACGGACCGGTCCCGCTCACCGCTCCGCGACGACGGTCGCGCGCCGGGAGACGCCGGCCTGCACCAGCCGCTTCACCTCGGCGAGCAGCTCCGGGCGGCCGAAGGCGCTCTTGGTCACGATCTTCTCGACGTAGCCGTTGAGCGTGAGGCGCTCGGACTCGCTGAGCTCGAGGGCGGTGACGACGATGACCGGCAGCGCGCGCCCCTTCGGATCGGCGCGGAGGCGCTCGAGGAACGTGAAGCCGTCCATCACCGGCATCAGCAGATCGAGCAGCACCAGATCGGGCAGGCGCTCGGAGACGCGAGCGATCGCCTCGCGACCGTCGCCCGCTTCGCGCACCACGTAGCCGCCCTCGCGCAGGCCGCGGACGACCAGGCTGCGGAAGTCGACGTCGTCGTCGACGACGAGGACCGACCGCGGCCGCGACCCGTCGCCGAGCCGCAGGCGATCGACCACCCGCAAGAGCGCCGCCCGATCGACCGGCTTGACCAGGTAGTCGGCGGCGCCGAGCGCGTAGCCGGCGTTGCGCTGGTCGAGGATGGTGAGCATGACCACCGGCACGTCGGCGGTCGTCGGATCGGACTTCAGCTCGGCGAGCACCGACCAGCCGTCGCGGCCGGGCATGAGCACGTCGAGCGTGACCACGTCGGGGTGGTGCGCGCGGACCTGCGCGATGCCCTCGTCGCCGCTCGCCGCGGTGCGCACCTCGAAGCCCTCTCGCTCGAAGTAGCGCGCGAGGATGTCGCGGATGGTCGGATCGTCGTCGATGACGAGCACCGAACCCCGACCGGGCGGCTCGGAGCGCCGCCGCTCGTGGCCGGCGGCGACGGGCGGCGTCGCTTCGAGGACCATCGGCGGCTTGTGGGGAACGGCGCGCGCGCGCTCGGCGACGCGCGGGAGGCGCGCGACGAACGTGCTCCCCTGCCCCAGCGCGCTCTCGACCACGAGCGTCCCGCCCATGAGCTCGCAGAGCTGCTTCGAGATCGCGAGGCCGAGCCCCGTCCCGCCGAAGCGGCGCGTGGTGGACGCGTCGGCCTGCACGAACGGCTGGAACAGGCGCGAGAGCTGCTCCGGCGTCATGCCGATGCCGGTGTCGGTGACCGAGAAGACCACGCCGTCGGTGGCGATGTCGTCCTCGACCAGCAACGTGACGGCGCCGCGCTCGGTGAACTTGCAGGCGTTCGAGAGCAGATTGGAGAGCACCTGCCGCACGCGAAGCGCGTCGGCGCGCATCGAGCCTTCGGCGCGGCAGTCGACCGACAGGGCGTTGCCGTTCTTCTCGGCGACGGGCTGCGCCATGCGCGCGACCTCGCCGGCGATGCCCTCGATGGAGACCTCCTCGAGGCACAGCTCCACGCGCCCGGCCTCGATCTTCGAGATGTCGAGGACGTCGTTGATCAGCCCGAGGAGGTGCCGCCCGGCGGCGCGGATCTTCTCGAGGTCGGCGACGAACGACTCGAGCCCCTCCTCCTCGGCCTCCTCGCGGAGCATCTCGCTGTAGCCGATGATCGCGTTGAGCGGCGTGCGCAGCTCGTGGCTCATGTTCGCGAGGAACGCGCTCTTGGTGCGGTTGGCGGCCTCGGTCGCCTGCATGGCGGCGCGGATCTCGAGCTCCGCCTGCTTGCGGGCGGTGACGTCGAGCGCGGCGGAGAGGAACCCGGTGACGTCGCCCGAGGGGCCGCGCAGCGCGGTGACCGACTCGTCGACGGCGACGCGCACGCCGTCCTTGCGGACGAAGGTCGCCTCGCGCACGTCTGCGCGCCCCGTCTCGGCGTAGAGGAGGAGGACGTCCTCGGGCGCGACCGCTCGACCGAGCTCCGCGGAGAGCTCGCGGCTGCGCGCGGCGAGCTCCTCCGGATCGCGCAGCGCCGCGATCGAGAGCTTGCCGGCCACCTCGCCGACGCGATAGCCGAGCAGCCGCTCGGCGCCGGTGTTGAACAGCTGGACGTACCCCCACCGATCGGCCGCGATGACCGCGACGTGGCTCGCCGCGTCGAGCACCGCCTGCCGCTGCGCGCTCACGTCGGAGAGGCGGCCGAGCACGCGCTCGGTCTCGGCGAACTGCCGGACCACCGCGTTGGCCGTGATGTTCGCGGCCTCGCGCGCCACGCGCACCTCGTTGCGAAGGAGCTCGTTCTCGCGCTCGAGCTGCTTGAGGCGCGCGTCGATCACGGCGCACCTCCGCTCGCACGGATCGCCGCGAGGGCGGCGGCGGCGACGCGCGCGCAGAGCGCATCGTCGGGCGCGCCGTCGGCGCCGACGACGCACGCATCGGGCGCCGGATCGAAGGCCAGCGGCAGCGCGCGGAGCAGCCAGGGGAGCCCGGCGCCGTGATCCGTGGGACCGAGATCGGCGTCGACCTCGGACAGGCGGACGACCTCGCCGGGCGGCCCGAAGCCGCGCAGCGCGTCGACGAACACGATGCGACGGGCACCGTCGCACTCGGAGAGCAGATCGGGCCCGCGGGTGCCGCCGTCGATCACGGCGACTCCGCGCGGCAGCGCCTGCGCCGACAGCCGGTCGAAGACGCGCGGACCGAGCGCGTCGGCCTCCACGAAGCGGTTGCCGATGCACACGATGCGGGCGGGCTCCGGGCGCGTCATACGCGGAACCGACGCTGGGGCTCGCCGGTGCGCGCGTCGACGGCGTGCACCGTGCAGGACTGGCACGGATCGAACGATCGGACGACGTGCCCGATCGCCACCGGGTCTTCAGGGTCTTCGATGGGCGTGCCGACGAGCGCCTCCTCCCACGGACCCCGCCGCCCTGCGGAGCAGCGCGGCGACCCGTTCCACGCCGTCGGCGTGATCACCTGGTAGCGCACGATGCGCTCGTTCTCGACGACGACCCAGTGCCCGAGCGCGCCGCGCGCGGCCTCGGCGAGCCCGGAGCCGATGCCGTCGCCGACGACGACGTCGGGCGTGCAGGAGCGCCCGGGCTGCGTGGCGATCTCGGCGAGCCAGGCGTCCATGGCCGAGAGCAGGGTGGTGCCGCGCACGAGACGAGCGAGCTCGCGGACCATCGCGGAGGCGCCGTCGCGCCGCACCAGATCGACGAACAGCGGATCGCGCGCGACCATCGCCTGCGCGAGCGGCCCTACCTCCGCGGGCTCCCCGTCGTAGCGCGGGGCCTTCACCCACGAGTACTTCTTCCCCTCGCGGCCGGAGGCGTAGGGTCGAGTCTCGCCCTCGAGCGGGTGACGCCCGCCGTCCCGAGGCGACCGGCCCTCGGGCTCGGCGGCGTAGTCGACGTACCACGAGGAGGCGACGTGCTCGGCGATGCGGCCGGCGTCCAAGGCGCGCACCTCGCCGTCGATGGCGAGGCCGGCGGGCACGAGGTGGTCGCCGTCGGTCGCGCGCACCGTGGACCCCTCGGGGACCTCGTGGGCGCCGAACGAGAGGTACCGCGACGTGCCGCGCCCCATGCGATCGAGGCCCGCGTCGCGCGAGAAGCGGATGAAGAAGCCCACCTCCGAGTCGCGGTGCTCGGGGCGCTCGTCGAGCCACGCGTCGAGCTCGGCGGCGCTGCGCAAAGATCGCCAGCGCTCGATCGAGCAGCCGAGGACGCGGCCCTCGTAGAAGCGACGCGTCAGCGTGACGATCTGCCGCGCGCGGGCGAGATCGGTGGGCGACGGGAGCGAGGCGACGCCGCCCGGGACCATGAACGACGAGTGCGGCCACTGCCCGCCGAGGATCGCGATCACCTCGGGCAGGAGCTTCGACGTGCGCAGCGTGGCGAGCCAGCTCTCGCCCGCGAACGGGCGGTGGCGACGCACCGCCTCCTCGTAGAGCGACCGCCTGGCGTGCGCCGGCGACGTGAAGTCGACGAGGTACATCAGGAAGCCGTGGCGGAGATCGTTCTGGATGTTCTCGGCCATCAGCGCGACGTTCCGCGCGCGCAGGCCGTGCGGGGCGACCGGCACCTTGGCGATCTCGTCGAGCGCGGCGGCCGCGGTGAACAGGTGCGCGCTCGAACACAGGCCGCAGATGCGCGGTCCGATGACCAGGCCGTCCTTCGCGCCGCGGCCGCGCAGCACCGACTCGAGGCCGCGGAACTGCGGCGCGGTGCTCCACGCGTCGACGACGACGCCGTCCTCGACCTCGACGCGGATCTCGAGATCGCCTTCGACACGATTGAGCGGGACTTCGAGGGAGAGCTTCACGTCACACCCCCGCCGCGCGCTTCTTCAGGCGATCGGGCGCCGCGACGGCGGCCATGGTCTTGTACGCGAGGTAGTGCGGTCGGCTGATGCCGTCGGGGAGCTCCAGCGGGAGCCCCTCGATCGCGCTCGTCTCGAAGAACGGCTGCGCGCGCGGGAAGTCCGGGCGCGTGCAGGCGAAGCAGGGGACGCCCGCGCGGGTCTTCGACGAGCGGCGGTTCCACAGGAGCCGGTTGCACGCGCCGCGCGCCATCGGGCCCTGGCAGCCGAGGTAGAAGAACAGGCAGCCGCGCTCGCCGAACGAACGCTCCTCGACGCGGTACTCGTGGTACTCGTTTCGCGTGCAGCCCTGGTGCACGCGCATGCCGTAGAGCGCCGTCGGCTCGTTCCACTCGTCGAGCTCGAGGGGGATGCCGGTCGCGATCGCCGAGAGCGCGCCGGCGACCAGCTCGGGGTGGGTGGGGCAGCCGGGCAGGTTGATGACCGGCGCGCCGGAGCGCGACACGAAGTCGGCGCCGAGGAAGCCGCCGCGCTCGGCCCGGTGGAACTGCAGGCCCGTCGCCTCGACCTCGCCGCTCGCGGTCACGCCGCCGAAGGCGGCGCACGTGCCGACGGCGACGACGTGGCGCGCGACGGAGGCCATGTCCGCGACCACGTCCTTGCGCGGCTTGCCGTGTATGGTGTCGTACATGCCGGTGCCGCCAGGACCGCGCACCACCGCGCCCTCGACGACGAGGACGTCGAGCGGTCTTTCGCCGCGGACGATCTCGTCGATCCGCCGCGCGTGCTCCTTCGGCCCGCCGACCGAGAGCGACGGGTGCCACACGACGTCCATGTCGAGCGCGGCGGCGAGCTCCGCGAGATCGGGAGACTCGAGATCGAGCAGCGACATCGAGTCGCCGCCGCACCCGCCGCACTGAAGCCAGAAGACGGAGAGGGACATCGGACCCCCGGCGCGCGAGACCACAAGCCGCGCGACTGGGCGACATCGTATGCCCGCGCGCTCTCCTGCACGCGTCGAGCGTCGTGACGTTCGTCATGCGTTCGGCCGCGCGCTCCATCGGGGGGCTGTTCCATCTCCGAGCTCAGGGGTTTCTTCGATCGACGTCGATCCGAGCGACAGCCGGTGACATACGATGCGACCCGATGGCCACCCTCGCCGACGAGATCCGCACGCGGAAGGACCGCGCGATCGACCTGCTCGGGCGCGGCAAGCGCGAAGCCGCGATCGTGGAGCTGGAGCGCGTGGTCGCGCTCGCACCCGATGACGTGTTCGCGCGTCAGAAGCTCGCCGACGTGCTGGTTCGCGTGGGTCGCAAGGCCGACGCGGTGACGCACTACTCGGCGCTCGTCGGGCGGTGGGCGGCCGAGGGGCACCACCTGAAGGCCATCGCGATGGCGCACGTGATCCTGCAGGTCGATCCGCTGCACGTCGAGACGCAGCGCGCGCTCGGGCAGCTGCTCGGGCGGCGCGACAGCAATGCGCCGAGCGCCCTGCCGACGCTGCCGAAGTCGATGACGGCGGCGTTCACGCAGCCTTCGCCCGCCGAGCCGCCGCCGGTCGACGCGGCGCTCGCGAAGATCCCGCTCTTCTCCGACCTCGATCCGGCCAGCTTCGTCGACCTGCTCCCGCGCCTCGAGCGCCGCGCGGTGCAGGAGGGCGAGATCATCGTCTCCGAGGGCGATCCGGGCGACGCGATGTTCGCGGTCGTCCGCGGCACCGTCCGCGTGCAGCGCTGCTTCGACGACGGGGTGCGCAAGATCGCCGACATGGGCGAGGGGACCTTCTTCGGCGAGATGGCGCTCGTCGCCGACGTGCCGCGCTTCGCCGACGTGGTGGCGGTCACCGAAGGCGAGCTCCTGGTCATCCGCCGCGGCGCGCTCGAGGAGCTCGTCGCGCTGCACCCGCCGGTGCGCGAGGTCTTGTTGCGGTTCCACCAGGCCCGGCTCCTGACCAACCTGCTGCGCGCGGCGCCGATGTTCGTCTCGGTGCCGGAGGCCGATCGGCAGCGTCTGATGGGCGCGACGACCGTGCGCTCCTTCCAGACCGGCGACGAGATCGTGCGGCAGGGCGCGCCGGTCGAGGGCCTGCACGTCGTGCTGCGCGGGGCCTGCGAGGTCGAGCACACCGGGGGCGCGCAGCTGCCGCCGATGGACGAG
The DNA here is from genome assembly GCA_016182965.1 of Deltaproteobacteria bacterium. Taxonomy (GTDB): domain Bacteria; phylum Myxococcota_A; class Polyangia; order Polyangiales; family JADJMO01; genus JALHOE01. The sequence continues at coordinate 25,195 of JACPFM010000150.1, forward strand.
GGCGACGTCTTCGGCGAGATCGCGCTGATCGCCGAGGCCCACGCGACCGCCACCGTGCGCGCCGCGTCGCCCGCCGTCGTGCTGGTGATCGAGCGCACGGTGGCCAAGGCGCTCCTGCAGCACGAGCCGGTGCTCGTCGCCCTCTCGGCGCTCGGGCGGCAGCGCCTCGAGCGGACGAGGCGGTTCAGCGCGGTGGTCTGACGGGCGACGTCAGTCGGGTCGACCAGGCTCGGCAGGCCGGACCACACGCACCTTGTTGGGAGTCGCGACGACGAAGCAACGCTGCCACGTGCGCGCGTCCGGCGCGGCGAACCAGGCGACCAGGTAGTCCGCGATGCGCCACTGCTCGGAGTCAGGGAGCCGCACGAGCAGCAAGCCGTGATGCGTGCCCGGTGCGAACCTCCGGGCATCGGAGAAGTCCAGGTCCTGCGTCACCAGGAAACGCTCTTCGGCCTGGCTGGCAGTCCAAACGTGCGGATCGGGTCGGCCACCGAGTCCCTCGTCGAGCACGGTGTCGACGTCGAAGCCCAGCGCGGACAGCCGCGGCTTCGCGGATGCCGCGATATTCTCGTCGAGCTTCAGCTTCACGCGACCTTGACCTCGGGAGGCACGGGCGACGGCGCGGGCATGTCCTCGCTGGCGGACGCGGCGGCGAACGCGATCACCGCCCGCACGTCTTCTTCGACGAGACTGGGGAAATCGCGCAGAATCGTCTCGATCGTCTCCCCGTGCGCGAGGTACCCGAGGATCACTCGCACCAGCACACGCGTGCCGCGGATGACCGGCTGCCCGCCGCAAACGGCTGGATCACGCACGATACGTTCCTGCAGAGACATGGTGAGGAGTCAGCCTAGGTCGGCCCCGACCGGCCCGCCACCAGGCGAGCGTCGACGCGAGCAGCCCCGGGTGGCGCACGCATCTCGACCCAGCGCTGGGGGCCTCGGGCCTCCTACTTCCCTTGATACGAGCTGACGAGCAGCAGCGAGAACACGTACATCGTCGCGAGCTGCGCGGCGCCGACGACCGCCAGGGCGATCGCCGAGCGGCGCGTCGCGGCGCGGAGCAGGTCCGCGCCCGCGCCCAGGTCTCCGATCGCGGCGACGCGCTCCTCGGCGCGCTCGCGGTAGGTGGTGCGCCCGCCGACGTGCTCGAGCCAGGTGTCGTGGCCGATGCCGACGTCGAGCGCGTGCTCGGTGTGCGTCGGCTCGTCCACCCGCCAGTCGCCGCTGTCGTCTCGCGCGCGCGAGACGATCCGCTCGGCGCGAAAGTCGAGCGCGGCGACGACCGCGACGATCGCGCACGCGGCGACCGAGACGATCATCGGCGCCTGCATCAGCCGCGCCTTCTCGGCCTTGCTCCACCAGAAGACGGCGACGTCGAGCACGTTGGGCACGCTCCCGAGCGCGGAGACGAGCGCGAGCCACACCGCGGTGGTGCGCCAGGCCGCGCGTCGATCGCTCCGACCGAGCAGCGATCGCACCCGCGAGCGCTGTGCCGCGCGCGCGAGGCGCACCGCGAGGAAGGCCGAAGGCAGCAGCGCCGCCGCGAACGACGCCCCGAGCAGCACCGCGCCGCCGCCCGCCTCCTCGGGCTCGCAGAGCAGCGTGATCAGCATGGCCACGAGCGGCGCGGCGACCGCGAGGAAGATGAAGACCGTGCGCCGGGTGTCCTCCGGCGGATCGCAGCGGAGCGAGTGCGTGAGCATGGCGCCGATCACGCCGCCGGCCGCCGCCGCCATGATCAGCGCGACCGGGCCGTGAAAGGGCCCGAGCAGCCACCACCGCGTCAGGCTCGCGACGACCGCCGCGCCGCCGGTCGCGGCGACCGCGATGGGGAAGCCGAGGTCCGCGACGGGCTCGGTCGAGTCGTCCATGGGAAGCGGACAACGCACGGAGCGGCGGGTTCCCATCCCGCACCAGCTCTGGCGTACTCGCGCCCGACCAGCCGCCGATCCGCGAGGCCCTCGGCGTGGACGCGCACCCCGCATGGCTCCACGGTGTCGCCATGACCGTGGGAACCGAGCTCGCGGCGATCGTCGCGCTCGCGCTCGCCAACGGCCTCTTCGCCGGCGCCGAGATCGCGATGCTGTCGGTCAGGAAGGGGCAGCTGACCGAGCGCGCCGAGGAGGGGCACCGATCCGCGCGCGTCGCGCTCGCACTCCGAGAGCAGCCAGAGCGGTTCCTTGCGACCGTCCAGATCGGCATCACCGTCATCGGCGCGACCGCCGCGGCCTTCGGCGGCGCGAGCCTCGCCCGCAGGTTGGGCGGAGTGCTCGAGACCGCCGGTTTGAGCGCAAGGCTCGCCGAGGACCTCGGCCTCGCCGCCGTGATCGCGTTCGTGTCGTACCTCTCGCTGGTGCTCGGCGAGCTCGTTCCCAAGTCGCTCGCGCTGCGTCACGCGGAGCGATACACGCTCCTTGCGGCACGCCCACTCGCGCTGGTCTCCAGCCTGGCGCGGCCGGTCGTCTGGCTGCTCACGACGAGCTCGAACCTGGTCCTGCGCGTCTTCGGCGACCGCACGAGCTTCGCGGAGTCGCGGCTCTCGCCCGACGAGCTCCAACAGCTGCTCGAGGAGGCATGTACGGCCGGGGCCCTCGATCGTCGAGCGGGCGACATCGCGGTGCGCGCGCTCGACACCGTGGGCCTGCGCGTCGACGCGGTGAAGGTGCCGAGGTCGGACATCGTGGCGCTTCGTCGCTCAGACCTGCGCACCGATCTGCTCGATGCCTTGCGCCGCTCTCCGCACGCAAGGTACCCGGTGATCGACCAGAGCATCGACGACACGGTCGGCCTCGTGACGGTGCGCGACGTCGCGGCGCTGCTCGCGGATCCCGCGTCCGACCTCTCGGCGGCCCTGCAAGCACCGTGGTTCGTCCCCGAGACGCGCGCGGCGCTCGATGTGCTCGGGGACATGCAGCGGAGCGGGACGCCGCTCGGGCTCGTCGTCGACGAGGTCGGGGCCGTGACCGGGTTGGTCAGCATCGAGGACCTCCTCGAAGAGCTGGTCGGCGAAATTCGCGATGCGCACCGGCGCGAGACTCCCTTGCTCGAGCACGCGCCCGACGGCTCGCTGGTCGTGAGCGGTCGAATGGCCGTCCACGACGTCAATCGATTGGCCGACCTCCGCCTCCCCGAGGACCCCACGTTCACCACGATCGGTGGTCTCGTGCTCGCGCGCGCTGGCCGAATTCCACGGGCGGGAGCGGCGGTCGAGGTCGAGGGAATGCGGATCGAGATCGTCGAGTCCACGCCGCGTCGAATCGTGAAGGTCCGCATCCACGCCGGCCAGGACGACCACGAGTCGCGTCCCGCGGACGGGTAGCCGGCAGTGTGCTAGGGTTCGCGCGAATGCGCGCGTTACCGGGACAGCAGCGCCGTCCTGCATGGCAGGCGCCGTTCCGCAGCATGAACTGGCTGCGGGCGGCCGGGCTCGCCTACCGCATTCGCGCGATCGTTCTGATCCTCTCGTTCGCGATCGGGTCTCTCATCGCGCGCGATGCGCTGCTCGTTCACCAGACGCTGCTGCTGCGCGCGCAGGCGTCGACGGAATCCACAGCGGACCAGGACGAGACGCCGGGCCTACCGGCGTTCGAGCAGCCTTCGTCGCCTCGCCTCGTCAAGCTGCGCCCATCGGGCATTTCGCGCCGCACGGCGATGAACCCGTGGGATCCTCCCGACGACGACGACGAGCTCGATCAGGACAGCGACACCGTTGCAGCCGTCTACGCGACGCTCGCCGTCCTGCCGGCCGCCTTCGGGGGCCCGATCGCACCCGCCTCCGTCACCGCCATCTTCCGCCCCACCACGCTTGCCGCTTTGACGGCGCGCGAGGCGCGTCAGGGCATCTGGTCACGCGGCCCACCGGCCTGAGTCCTTCGGGCTCCTTGGCTCAGGTGTCTCCGTGCGCTCGCGCGCGCGGAGCTTGTCGCCGTCATCGTCGACTCGACGAGCGCGGCGCACGGGTGATTGCATGGCAACGATGGTCGCGTGGCTCGCCAAGAGGCGAGGCCTCGCTCTTGGGCTCTCTTTCCTGCTCCTCCTCGTCGGGATCGCCGGCTTGTTACGGATCCCGATCGACGCCGTTCCAGACGTCACGAACAACCAGGTGCAAATCGTCACGGCCGCGCCGGCGCTCGCCGCCGGCGAGGTCGAGAAGACCGTCACGCTGAAGGTCGAGCGCGCGATGGCCGGCATCCCAGGCCTTCGGGAGGTTCGCAGCATCTCGAAGCTCGGGGTCAGCGTCGTCACCCTCATCTTCCACGACGAGATCGACATCTACTTCGCGCGTCAGCAAGTGGGCGAGCGTCTGGTCGGCGTCCGCCAGGAGATCCCCGCCTCGGTCGGGCGGCCGGAGCTCGGGCCGATCGCGACGGGGCTCGGCGAGATCTACATGTTCGAGCTCGAATCGAGCACCCACACGCCCGAGGAGCTGCGCACGCTGATGGACTGGCGCATCGGTCCCAAGCTGCGGCAGGTGCCCGGGGTCATCGAGGTGGTGAGCTTCGGCGGCGCGGTGAAACAGTACCGCGTCACGATCGACCCGGGACGGCTCGCCGCGCACCACATCTCCCTCGACGCGGTGCGGACGGCCCTCGAGCGGGACAACGCGAACGCCGGCGGCGGCACCATCGAGAAGGCCGGCGAGCAGATCGCGCTCCGCGGCGTCGCGCGGTTCACGGACATCTCCCAAATTGGCGACGTGATCGTCCGCACCGAAGAGAACGGCACTCCCATCACCGTGGCCATGCTCGCCGACGTCGACACCGGGGCGGCCTTCCGCCAGGGCGCGATGACGAAGAACGGCAAGGGCGAGATCGTCGGCGGCAGCGTCCTGATGCTCAAGGGACAGAACAGTCGAGACGTGGTCGCGCGGGTCAAGGAGGAGATCAAGGACCTCAACGAGCTCCTCCCGAAGGGCGTGCGCATCCGGCCGTACCTGGACCGCGCCGAGTTCATCGACCGCACCGTCGCCACGGTCTTCCGCAACCTCGTCGAGGGCGCCGCGATCGTCACCCTTGTCCTCCTCCTGACCCTGGGCTCGCTACGCGCGGGACTGCTCGTCGCCGGTGCGATCCCCTTCTCCCTGCTCATCGCGTTCTCCGGCCTCGTGGCCACGGGCATGAGCGCGAACGTCATGTCGCTCGGCGCCGTCGACTTCGGGATCGTCGTCGAAGGCGCCGTCGTCGTCGTCGAGCACGCGCTGCACGGAGCAGCGCGCGAGCATCATCGGCTCATGCGGCGGCGTCGGATCATCGATGCCTGCGTGCACGCGGCGCGGCCCGTGACCGTCGCCGTGGTCATCGTGCTGCTGGTGTTCCTGCCGCTCGCCTCCCTGGAGGACGTCGAGGGCAAGATGTTCCGCCCGGTCGTCGTGTCGTTGGTGTTCATGCTGGCGGGCGCCCTCTTCTACGCACTGGTGCTGGTCCCGGCGGTCGCGCCGAGGCTCCTCGAGGGCTACTCGTCCACGCGTGAGCCGCTGCTCGTGCGCGCGCTGCGCCGCGCCTACGAGCCAGCGCTCGACTGGGTCCTGCGTTGGCCGAAGATCGCCCTCGTCCTCGGAATGGCGATCGCCGCCGTGTGCATCGCGCCGGCCGGGCGCATCGGTGCGGAGTTCCTGCCGCGCATCTTCGAGGGCGCCTTCGCCATCGACGCCCGCCGCCCGGTCAGCGTCTCGGTGTCGCAGGCCATCTCGCTCTCGAACGAGACGGAGGCGGCCCTGCTCGAGATCCCGGAGGTCGAGAAGGTCATCTCGCGCATCGGGCGAACCGAGGGCTCCATCGACCCGGCCGGTCCGGAGTCGAGCGACGTCTTCATCATCCTCAAGCCGCGCGGCGAGTGGCGGAAAGGTTTGACTCCCGAGAGCCTCATCGAGGAGATGGACAAGAAGCTCGGACCGCGCGTGCCGGCGACGCTGCACGCGTTCTCGCAGCCGATCGAGATGAGGGTCAACGACCTGATCGCGGGCGTGAAGTCGGATGTCGCGGTGAAGGTCTTCGGAGAAGACATCGCGGTGATGCAAGACGTCGCCGAGAAGATCCGGCGGGTCCTCTCCGACACTCCGGGCTCGGCCGACGTGAAGATGGAGATCCCGTTCGGCATGCCGAGCTTCAAGGTCACGATCGACCGGGATCGCGCGTCTCGGCTCGGCATCGCGCCGCGCGCGGTGCTCGACGCGATC
>JACPFM010000151.1 GCA_016182965.1 Deltaproteobacteria bacterium
CTGACGACTGACGACTGACGACTGACGACTGAGTCAGACGAGGATGGGTACGAGGGCGGCGAGGTCGTCGACATAGAGGTCGGCGCCCGCCGCCGCGAGCTTCGCCGCGTCGCCGTAGCCGTTGCGCACCGCGATCGCGCGGATGCCGGCCGCGCGCGCGGCGAGGACGTCCTGCGGGCCGTCGCCGACCATCACGACCTCGTCCGGCCGCGCGCCCGTTGCGGACGCCTCCACCGCGGCGAGCACGAGATCGGGCGCAGGCTTCAGCCGCGGAGCGTCGCCGCCGCCGATCGTCGCGCGGACCCGCGCGCCGAGCGTCAGCTCGACGATCCGGCGCGACAGCGGACCCGGCTTGTTGGTGCAGACGACCGCCACCGTTCCGTGGCCGCGGAGCGCGTCGAGCAGCTCGAGCGCGCCGGGCATCGGCCGCGCCGCGGAGGCGGGATCGGCCGAGTACTCCTCGACGAAGGAGGCGTGGACCTGCGCGACCTTCGGATCGTCGACCGGCGCGGCGAGCGCCCGCGCGACGAGCATGCGCGCGCCGTCGCCGACCATGCGCGCGACGTCCCCCCGTGGCGGCGCCGGGACCCCGTGCCTTCGCAGGGCGGCGGCGAGCGCGCGGGTGATGTCGTCGAGCGAGTCGAGGAGGGTCCCGTCGAGATCGAAGAGGACGACACGCGGCTTCGGAGTCACCCGCCGTTCGTGGCCGACGCGACCTGGCGACGCAAGACACTCGCACCCTCAGCCGAGCCGTGTCATCCCAGGGGGAGCGTGCCCCTCCTGCTCCTCCCCTCCCGTCGTCAGTTCGCGCTCCTCGCGACCACCGCGCTCCTCTCGGCGTGCCGCACCAAGAACCCGCGCGTGCCGACCCGCCCCGCCCCGTCGAGCTCCTCGGGCGCGCTCGGCAGCGGCGCCGCGGGCGAGCTGCTCGACACCGAAGACGGCACCCTCCCCATCGACACCCACGACCCGCAGCGCGGGCCGCGCACCGCGCACGCGGTCCTCGTCGTGTTCAGCGATTTCCAGTGCCCGTTCTGCCGTGACATGGCCAACGCGCTCGAACGCTTGCACAAGGAGCGGGCGGGCCGGGTCCGCGTCGTCTTCAAGCACCTGCCGAGCCCCAGCCACGCCAGCGCGCGCGCGGCGGCGATCGCCGCGCAGGCGGTGTTCCTCGAGGCGGGGTCCGACGCGTTCTGGCGCTTCCACGACCGCTGCTTCGCGCACCCGCGCGACCTCGACTCGGCGCACCTGGCCGCGTGGGCGCGCGACCAAGGCGTCCAGCCTGCCGCGCTCGCCGCGCGGGCCCCCGAGGCCGAGGTCGTCGTCAAGCAGCACATGGCGCTCGCAGCGCGCATGGGCATCCGCGGCACGCCGCGGCTCTACATCAACGCGCGGCGCGTCGCCGGAGCGTACCCCTACGAGCAGATCCTCGAGTGGGTCGACGACGAGCTCTGAGCGCGTCGTCGAGGGGGGTCTAGAGTCTAGAGTCTAGAGTCTAGAGTCTAGAGTCTAGAGTCTAGAGTCTACGCCCGGTCTTGTCGGCCATGGCACTTCGTCGGCCGCGTAGCCCCGGTCGAAGGTCAAACGTCAAAGGTCGAAAGAAGCCCGCAGAGGTCGGGCCGCTTCGACCTTCGACCACGGTGCCGCGAGCAGCGACAGCGGCTGCGCCGCCATCGGCCCAGGTCCTCGACTCAAGACTCTACATCACCGGTCGCGATGCTCGGACACGCGCGCGGAGCTTGCTCGCGCAGGTGGGTCGAAGGTCGAAGGTCGAAGCAGAGGTGATTTCTCGGACTTCCTTCGACGTTCGACGTTCGACGTTCGACCAATGTGCCGCGAGCAGCGACAGCGGCCCCGCCGACTCTCTAGACCCCAGACGCCGGCGCGCCCTCGGCCGCCTGCGGCTGCGTGCGCGACGTGGTCGGCAGCGGCCCGCTCGCCGGCAGCACGATGGTGAACGTCGTGCCGACGCCGGCGGTCGTCTGCACCTCGATCGTCCCGCCGGCGTTCTGGACGATGCGCTGGCTGATCGCGAGGCCGAGCCCGGTGCCGGTCGCCTTGGTCGTGAAGAACGGGACGAACAGGTTCTTCAACACCTTGGTCGAGATGCCCGGACCGGTGTCGACGACGCGGATCTCGACGGCCCCGTTGGCGAGCGACACCGGCCACGTCGCGCGCGCGGTGCGGCGGAAGGTGGTCGCGATCGACAGCCGCCCGCGACCGCCCATGGCCTGCACGGCGTTGGTGACCAGGTTCATGAGCACCTGCCGCAGCTGCTCGGGGTCGATGCGGGCCTGCGGCAGGTCGCCGGCCAGCTCCACCGTCACGTCGACCTGGTCCTCGTGCGCCGGCGCGAGGATCTGCATGGTCCGGCGCACCGCGGCGTTGACGTCGATCGGCTCGACCTCGGTCGCGCGCGGCCGCGCGTAGTCGAGGATCGAGCTGACCACCCGATCGAGCCTGTCGACCTCCTCGAGGATGATCCCGATGAACTCGTCGTCGGTGCTCTCTGGCCCGGCTTCGGCGAGGAGCTGCGCGGCGCCCTTGATCGCCCCGAGGGGGTTCTTCACCTCGTGCGCGAGGCCGGCAGCCATCGCGCCGAGCGCCGCGAGGCGATCGCGCTCCTTGATGCGCATGTACGCGAGGCTGTTCTCGACCACGGTGGCCAATTGGCCGGCGAGCGTCTCGAGGAGCGAGATCTCCTCCGGAGAGAAGGCGTCGCGCACCCGATCGTCCTTCACCACCAGCAAGCCCATCGGCTCGCCGTCCTCGGTCTTGATCGCGAACGCGGCGCCGCCGCCGAGCTCGCCGAGCTGCGCGTGGAGCTCGCGGAGCTGCGCCGCGGTGTGCGCGTCGCCGAGATCGAGCGCGTCGGACAGCTCGCGCTCCACCTCCTCGGCCACCACCGCGCCGCGGAGCAGCCGCTCGAGCACCAGACGACCGCCAGCCTCCTCGATGCGGACCACCTTGGTGGCGTCGCCGATCTTGTCCTCGAGCACGAAGGCGGCGCCGCCCGGCTCCGAGGCGGCAACGTCGCGGAGGAAGATGGCCGCGGACGTGACGCGACGCGAGCTCTCGAGCCCCGACATGACGATCTCGGTCATCTCGCGGGTCTCGAGGACGTGCGCGAGCCGCCGGCGCAGATCGACGACCGCGCTCTCCAGATCGAACCGCTCGCGGAAGAAGATCTGGTGGGTCTTCTCCTCGACCATCGCCTGCAACGGGTTGAACAGGACCAGCACCGCGATCGAGGCGAGGACCGCGTTGAGGTACATCGTGTTGAAGCGGCCGACGAGCGTGACGAAGATCCAGAAGATCGCCGCGATGAAGAAGGCGAGCGCGGTCGCGACCAGCAGCCGGCCGGCGAGATCGTAGAGGTCGAGCAGGCGCGTGCTCTGCAGCGACTGCGAGAGCACGAAGAGGAACACGATCGAGAGCACCGCGCCGATAGGCGGCAGGCGCGCGCCGACGAACCAGAGGAAATCCGCGAGCGAGAACGCGGTGGCGAACGCGCCGATGACGACGAGGAACCGCACGCGCGCGCGCGCCGCGCGGCTCTGCGACCCGCGGCCCGTGGTGGAGAGCGCCCACAGCCCGGCGCTGGTCAACGCGCCGACGTAGACGAACAGCGTGACGCGCACCGCGTCGTGTTTCTGGTACGGCGACAGCACCAGCGCGGCCATCGCGAGGCCAAGGATCGACGAGATGCGCACCAGCCGCGGTGCACGTCCGCGCACGGTCGGCGGCGGAGCCTCGCCGGCGGTGGCGAAGAGCAACGCCGCATCACGCGGGACGATCGCCGTGAACAGCCGGACGGCGAGCTGCGGCATCAGCACAGCGAGCAGCGCCGTCGCGCGCTCCCACGAGCTGAACCCGTAGAACGCGAACAAGGCCTGGGTGAGGTACCAGAGCGCGACGGTCGCCGCGAAGCCGGCGAACAGCGCCTGCACCTGGCGCACGCGCCCGCGTAGCAGGACGCTCGCAGCGATCGCGAACGCGAGCGCGGCACAGAACAACGCTGTTCGAGTGCGGAGGTCCATCACCGGGATCGCGCGCGGCGATCGGTGCGCGGGCTACTTGCCCGTCGAGTCGGACGGGGCAGTGCCGGTGTTGCCGTTGCCGTCGCTGGTCGGGCTGTCGGACTCGGGCACGGGCTGCCACGGGTGCGGGCGCGGCCCCTCTTCGGTGCCGCCGCCGCTGAGCACCTGGTCGCCGTTGACGACGGGCGCGAGCGTGATCGGCTTGGCCACGTCGAACGCGCCATTCGGCGGCGCGATGGGCGCGAGCTGCACGACGCTGTCTGCCTTGCGAAGGCCGTCGGCCGCGGTGTTCGTCGGCTCGGTCGCGTCGCCGGACTCGAAGGCGCAGCCGGCGCTCAGCGCGGACAGCGCGGCGACGGCGAGAATCGAGGTCAGCTTCGAGTGGATCACGAGCCCTCCGTGAAGAGCGCAGACAGACCGTACGCCTTGACCAGCTGGGACAGCCGGGGGCGCTTCATGCCCAAGAGTGACGCAGCCTTGGTGATATTGCCACGAGTTTCTGCGAGTGCCCGGGCGATACAGTCGCGCTCGATCATCCGCTTCATCTCGAAAAGAGACACTCCGCCTGTACGAATCTGTCCGTACGCGATCGCGGTGGCGGTCGCCTCGACCGGCGGGAGGGCGCTGAGGTCCTCTTCCGCTTCCGCCGAGTCGTCGGCGACCGAGACCGGGACGGCCGTCGAGATCGGTCCGCCCCGCTGCGACGGGACCGGCTGCGCCTCGGGAAGCTGCATCGTGCGGAACACGTCGACGTGCTCGATCAGGTCGCGCGCGCCGATCTCCGGTCCGTCGGCGAGCAGGGCCACGGCGCGCAGCACGTTCTCGAGCTCGCGCACGTTGCCCGGCCACTTGTGCGCGGAGAGGAGCTCGATGGCGTCGCGCGACATCGCGCGCGCCGGCTGGCCGTGCTCCGACGCCACGCGCTCGAGGATCGAACGACAGAGCTCGGGGAGATCGCCGGTGCGCGCGCGGAGCGGCGGGACCTCGAGCTGCACGCCGCGGAGGCGGTAGTAGAGGTCCTCGCGGAACTCGCCGCGCGCGACCATCGCGGCGAGATCGCGGTGGGTCGCGCAGACCACGCGGACGTCGACGCGGATCGGCGTGGTGCCTCCGACGCGCTCGAAGGTCTTCTCCTGCAGCACGCGGAGCAGGGCGACCTGCGTGCGCGACGAGATGTCGCCGATCTCGTCGAGGAACAGCGTGCCGCCGTCGGCGAGCTCGAAGCGGCCGCGCCTGCGCGCGACGGCGCCGGTGAACGCGCCCTTCTCGTGGCCGAAGAGCTCGGAGAGCAGGAGCGTCTCGACGAGCGCGGCGCAGTTGACCTTCACCAGCGGGCCGGTCTGCCGGTCGCTCGCGAAGTGGAGCGCCTCGGCGACGAGCTCCTTGCCGGTGCCCGACTCGCCGTGGATCAACACGGTGGTGTCGCTGCCGGCGACGCGCCGCACCGCGGAGAGCAGCGCGCGCAGCCCGGGATCGGAGCCGACGATCTTGCGCGGCTCCGACGTGGTCGTCGCCGAGCGGATGCGCGCGCCCGCCGACTCGCTGGTCATCGCCGGCACCACGGGCGCGATCGGCTCGCTCTCGACGGCGCGCTCGAGCTTGGCGAGGCGGATCATGTCGGGGCGGGCGAGGAACACCGCGTGGTAGCTCTCGGGGATCGACCGGAGCATCGCGTCGCGGACGCCGAAGGCCGCCTCGAGGTGCCGCTGCAGCAGCTCGCGATCGCCGATGACGCGGGAGACCTCGGCGATGAGCAGGTGGGCTCCGACGATGAGGTCCTCGTCGGTGGAGGCGCGACAGAGCGCGAGGGCCTCGCGCGCGGCGACGAGGATCTGCGGGCCGCCTTCGCCGTTGGCGCGCAGCCACTCGGCCTCGAGGAGCGCGAGCTCCGCCTTGCCGGCGCTCGAGTCGTCGAGGCCGCGCGCGCGATCGAGCACGAGCTTCGCGCCGCGCACGTCGCCGTCCTCGAGGGCGAGGCGCGCCTCGAACCGCTCGCACTCGGCGACGCCGCTCTGGTCGCCGGCGGCGCGGAGGATCTCTCGCGCGCGCGAGATCGCCGCGAGCGCCTCCTCGCTGCGACCCATGCGCGCGGCGATGCGCGCGCGCAGGTCGTCGGCCTCGGCGACCACCAGCGCCGCCAAGCCGCGACGGAAGAGCGACGACGCGAAGCGGAGCATCTGCGAGGCCTGCTGCACGTCGCCGAGGCGCAGGTAGAGGTAGCCGACGTTGTGCGCGGCGCGCGCGAGCATCGCCGACTGTCCGGTGCCCTTGAGGCCGGCGATCGCCGCGCGATAGCGCTCGAGCGCGAGCGCGTAGTCGCGCCGGTGGCTCTGCGCGATGATGGCGAGGTTCTCGAGCGCGAGGCCGATGGCGCGCGGCTCGGAGGCGGCGCGGCCGCCCTCGAGGACCGTCTCGAAGAGCCCCTCGGCCTCGTCGAAGCGCTCGGCGTAGAGCAGGCCGATGGCGCGATTGAGCAGCGCGCGCAGCTCGGCGCCGCGATCGCCGAGGCGCGCTGCCTCGCTGGCGTCGGCGGCGAAGTGCGCGTCGGCCTGCTCCCACGCGCCGCGCGCGAGGAGGAGCTTGCCGAGGACGTTGCGCGCCCGGAGCCGCACGTCGGCCGGCACGCGATCGAGGGTCATCGCGCGGCGCGCCTCGGACTCGCTGCTGGCGAGGTCGCCGGCGAGGTACGCGGCCTCGGCCGCCTCGACGGCGATGCTCGCGAGCGCCGCCGTCGGCAGCTTGCCGGCCAGGGCCCGCTCGCGCGCGCGATCGAGCACCGCGCGCGCCATGACCACGTCGCCTTTGGCCACGAGCGCGCGGCCCTGCGCCTCGAGCAACAGCGCGGTCTCGCCGTCGCCGACCGCGGCGAGCTCACCGGCGCGAACGGCGATCTTCGCCCAGCGCACGGCCTCCTCGGCGTCGGCGGCGGCGAGCGCGCGGGCGGTGGCGCGCCGAGCGTGCTCCAGGCGCTCGCGCGACGCGCGCGGCTCGAGGAGCTCGGCCCACCGGCGACCGAGATCGCGCCGGGCGTCGGCGTCGTCCGCGCGCTCCTCGGCGACGGTGATCGCCGCCTCGGCCTCGTCGAACTCTCCGGCCTCGAGCGCGCGGGCGGCGCGCCCGAGCCAGGTCCACGGCGAGGAGGGATCGTCGAGGCTCGCCGGATCGAGCGCCGCCGACTGCTCGACGAGGGCGGCGAGGTCGGGAGCGCCCGCGCGGGCGCGGGCCAGCGCGTCTTCGAGCGCCGGCAGCGCCAGGTGCGCGGAGGCGAGCGAGCGGCCCACGCGCCGCGCCACCACGTCGATGAAGGCCCAGGTCTCGCGCGCCTCGAGGAGCGGCTCGACGACGACGCGCGGAACCCCGAGCGCGGCGATGACCGCGCAGCCGGGCGGCGCGACGAACACCACGCGCCCGAGCGTCGTCGCGGCGAGCGCTCGTCCGTCGGTCGCGACCGCCGCGACGATCTCGCGCAGCACGGAGAACGCCCAGCCGCTCGCCGAGGTCGCCGGTTCGGCGAGCGTCACCACGAGGGAGGTGCGCCCGCGACGCAGGCGCTCGGCGATGCGGTCGGGCACCTGTCCGACGCGCCGCGAGTCGGGCGCGACGCCGAGCGCGCGACCGAGCGCGTCGATCAGCTCGCCCTCGTCGGCGCGGCGCGCGTCGATGCGACGCACCGGCGGAGCGGCGTCTCCCTCGCCGAGGGCGGCGGCGCGCAACGCGAGCAGCCGCTCGACGTGGGCGGCGGCGGCCGCGCGCGTGTCGCCGGACGACGCGGCGACGGCGATCACGACGTGCGCCCCGGAGGCGAGCAGCTCCTGCGTGACGACGAGCGGCGGCGCCCCCGCGCCCGGGTGGGACGGCGCCCCGGACGCGCCTTCGATCTGGGCCGCGGGCGGAGGGATCGAGCCGCGTGACGCTTCCGCCATCGAAGAGGAACCCTACCCCTGCGATCGCGGCCGAACAACCCGGCGCGCTCAGCCGACCAGAGTTCGCGTCGGCTCAGCCGACCAGAGTTCGCGTCGGCTCAGCCGACCAGAGTTCGCGTCGGCTCAGCCGACGACGCGGTTGCGTCCGGTGCGCTTGGCGACGTACAGCTGCTCGTCGGCGCCCTTGATGAGCGAAACGCCATCCTTGTCGTTCTCGCCGAGCATCGCGACGCCGCAGCTGATGGTGCAGCCGATGCGCTCGCCCTGGAAGACGAACGAGGAGTCCTGGATGCGGCGGCGGATGTCCTCGGCGAGGACGCGGGCGCCCTCGAGCGGCGTCTCCGGCGCGATGATGCAGAACTCCTCGCCGCCGTAGCGCGCGAAGGTCTCCTCGCCGCGGAGGCGCGACCGCACGACCCGCGCGATCTCCTTCAGCACGTAGTCGCCGGCGAGGTGGCCGTGCGTGTCGTTGATCTTCTTGAAGTGATCGATGTCGAACATGATGCACGCGAGATCGCGCCCATAGCGGCGCGCCCGCGTGATCTCCTTCTCGAGGGCCTCGAACAGGTGGCGCTTGTTGTGCGCCTGGGTGAGGCCGTCGATGATGGTGATTCGATAGATCTCTTCGTGGTACAGCGACTCGACGTCGGTGCCGGAGAGGTACTTGAAGATGGTCGGCCCGACCTTGATGCGGTCGCCGCTCCGCAGCCGGACCGGCGCGGAGATCTGGTCGTCGTTGACGTAGGTGCCGTTGGTCGACCCGTCGTCGACGGCGTACCAGCCGCCGCCGCTGCGCTCGATGTGGCAGTGCCGGCGGGAGACCGAGTCGCTGTCGAGCACCACGTGGTTGTCGTGGCCGCGCCCGATGGAGGTCGGCGACGCCTCGAGGACGTATCGCTTCCCGAGCTGCGAGGCGTCCTTCGCGTAGATCGTGACGAGGCAGTCTCCCCGGCCGGAGGTCTCCCCCTGCTGAGGACTCAGGATGGACGTGACGCGGGTCTTCTACTCGACGTCGCTCACGCCACTCCTCCGCCTTCCCATCGTCGCCGCGCGCCCCAGCGGGGACACCCGGTCGTCGCATCAACCATCACGATCGAGGTTTCCTTCCCACAGGGCCCCTCGTCCCGTGGATCGTAGCGCGAGCCTAGGAGCGGGGGAGAAACGTCGTCAACTGCGGCGCGCGTGTGGGGGGAACAGCTACCCCTTGCGGGTGT
Source organism: Deltaproteobacteria bacterium (assembly GCA_016182965.1). GTDB lineage: Bacteria > Myxococcota_A > Polyangia > Polyangiales > JADJMO01 > JALHOE01. The sequence continues at coordinate 9,178 of JACPFM010000151.1, forward strand.
ACACCGCCGAGGCCTTGGTCCCGCGCATCTGCAGGATGCCCTCGTCCTTCAGCTTGCGCAGCACTGCGGCGACCCGGGGCTCGTCCTCGTCCGATACACGCGCGAGCTCGATGATGCGGGCGCGCTTGAGCGGCTCGCCCATGGGCATCGCCGAGAGCACGCGGCTCCGCAGCTCGGCCATGTGCGCCTCGGGCGCGCGCGAGCGTCGGCCGCGCGATGGCTCGTCGGGCGCGGCGGCGGGGCGTCGAGCCCTCCGGCCCTCCGGCCTGGCCGGCTTGGGAGCGCGCCGGGGCGCGGCCTCGCCGTCGCCCATCAGCGCCTCGAGCTTGCGCTTCACGATCTCGGCGAACTCCTCGCGCGCCTCCTCGAGGGCCTGCTCAATCAGCTTGCGAATGCTCGTCGACGGCGGCACGGCGGGGACGGTACCGTCCAAACAAGCTCGGGGGCAAGGCGTCACCCGGCGACGTCACCCCGCCAGCATGGCGGACATCGATCCGACAGGAGCGCCATGAACATCTCCATCGAATACTGCGTTGCCTGAAACTACCTCCCGCGCGCCGCCGGTCTGGCGGCCGAGATCGAGAAGCAGACGGGCGTGAAACCTACGCTGAAGAAAGGCGGCGGCGGGGTCTTCGAGGTCGTCGTCGACGGGGTCGTCATCTTCTCGAAGCACGCGGTCGGCCGGTTCCCCGAGCACCGCGAGGTCCTCGACAAGCTGTCGGGACGTTGATCCAGTCGTCAGTCTTCAGTCGTCAGTCGTCAGCCGAGAAGCCGGACGCGAGAGCTCGCGCGCACCCGTCGCGGCTGCCCTTGCTTCGTAGGTCGAAGGTCGTAGGCAAAAGGCGAAGCCGGCGAGGAGAGTCGACCTTCGACCTTCGACCTTCGACCCGGTCCGCCACGGCCTCCGAGCGCCGCGCGCCGCGAGACTGCGCCCTGACGACTGACGACTGACGACTGACGACTGACGACTTACCCTCAGACGCCGGCGCGCGCGCGGGTCGCCGTCGCCTGCTCGCGTGCGTGCGCGACGATCGCCTCGTCGTCGAGATCGCTCGTCGCGCGATCGCGCACGCGCACCACGCCGTCGAGCACGACGTGGCGGACGTCGCTCGACCGGCACGCGTAGACGACGCGCGACACCGCGTCGCCGCCGGGCTCGGCGTGCGCGCCGCCGAGATCGATCACCACGAGATCGGCGCGCTTGCCGATCTCGATCGAGCCGATCTCGTCGTCCATGCCGAGCACCTTGGCACCCTCGATGGTGGCGAGGCGCAGCGCCTCGCGCGCCGGCAGAGTCGCGGTGCCGCTGCGCGTCTTGGCGAGCAGCGCCGCGTGGCGCAGCTCGGTCATCGCGTCGAGGTTGTTGTTGCAGGGCGCGCCGTCGGCGCCGAGTCCGACGACCATGCCCGCGCGGCGCATCGCGTCGACCTGGGCGATGCCCGAACCGAGCTTGAGGTTCGCGCTCGGACAGTGCACGGCGCGCGTGCCCGCCTCGGACAGCGCCCGCATCTCGGCGTCGGTGAGCTGCACCGCGTGGGCCAGGACCGCGCGCGGGCCGGTGACCCCCCAACGGGCGAGGACGGCGACGTCGTCGTCGCCGAGCAGCGCGCGGACCGCCGCGCGCTCCTCGCCGTGCTCGGCGGCGTGCGTGTGCATGAGGAGGCCGTGCTCGGCGGCGAGCGCCGCGCCGTCGCGCACGAGGCGCTCGCTGCAGGAGAGGATGAAGCGCGGCGAGACGGCCACGCGCACGCGCGGGTGGGTCGCCCAGGCGCGCGCGTGCGCCTCGACCTCGCGCAGGCTCTCGGCGGTGCTCTCGCGCAGGCGCGCGGGCACGCCCTCGCCGACGTCCATCATCGCTTTGCCGCTGCGCGCGCGCAGGCCGAAGCGGTGGATCGCGTCGAGCACCACCTCGTGACCGTGCGTCGTCCCCATGTCGAGGATGGTCGTGGTGCCGTAGCGGAGCAGCTCGAGGAGCCCGAGCTCGGCGGACGCGCGGAGGCTCGCGTCGTCGTGCGCGGCCTCGAGCGGCCAGATGAACTGCTTGAGCCAGGAGAGCAGCGGCAGATCGTCGGCCATGCCGCGGAACAGGGCCTGCACGAGGTGCACGTGCGCCTGCACGAACCCCGGCACCACGGCGCAACCCGACGCGTCGAGGACGCGACACGGACGGAGGGCGGCGTCGGACGCGCCATCGCCGATCGCGACGATCGCGCCGTCGCGCACGAGCACGTCGCCGGAGACGACGCGATCCCGGTCGTCACAGGTGACGACGGTGCCGCCGCGTACGAGGAGGTCCATGCGCCGGGACCATAGCAACTTCGCGCGCGCGCGGCCGTGCTAGCTTGCAAGGTCATGCGCAGCGCCGTCTCCAACCGCGGCCCCAGCCTCGCCATGAGCGTGGCCGTGGCGGCAGTGGCGGCCGCGGCCCTCCTGAGCCCCGGCGACGGAAGAGCCGCTCTCTGGCCCGACGCGCCCGACAAGATCAAGGCCGACCTCGCCTCGCCCGACGTCTCGCGTCGTCGCGCCGCCGCGGCCGACCTGGTCAACGTCCCACGCAAGGAGGCGATCCCGCTCGTCGCCAAGGCGCTCGGCGACAGCGATCTCGAGGTCCGGCTGGCGGCGATCGTGGTCGCGGCGCGCATCCGCATGACCGAGGCCGGCGACCGGATCATCCCCTGGCTGACCGATCCGTCGCCCGCGCTGCGCGAGGCGGCGTGCGAGTTCTTCGCCAAGCTGCCCGATCCGCGGCTGGTGAAGGTGCTCGCCCGATCGCTCGGCGACACCGATCCCCGCGTGCGGCTCGCCGCGGTGCGCGCGCTCGGCGCGTCCGGCTCGGCCGACGCGGTGGCGCCGCTGCTCGCGCGCCTCGACGACTCCAACTCGAAGGTGCGGCTCTCGGTCGCGCGCGCGCTCGCCCGCCTCGGCGACAAGCGGGCCGTCACGCCGCTCGTCTCCAAGGTGCAGGACGAGGCGAGCGAGGTGCGGCAGGCGGTGGTGCGCACGCTCGGTGAGCTCGGCGATCCGAAGGCGTCGGCGGCGTTGGTCATCGCCCTCCGCGATCAGGCGCTCGAGGTGCGCATCGAGGCCCTCTCCGCGCTCGGCCGGTTGCGCGCGGCCGACGCGGTCGCGTCGATCGCCCCCCTCGCCATCGAGCCGAGCAAGAAGGCCGGCGCGGCCGACGTGCGACGCGCGGCGCTCGCCGCCCTCGGCCGCATCGGCACCGGCGCCGCCGTCGACGCGATCGTCAAGACCTTCGGCCTGTACGAAGACGCGTCGCCCGGCACGGGCTCGTCGCCCGCGCGCGAGGCGGCGGTCTCCGCGGGTGCCGCCGCGACGCCGACGTTGCTCGCCGCGCTCGAAGGCGAGGGAGGCGGCGCGGCGGCGAGCCCGACCGGCGGGTTCTCGGCGGGCGCGACGACCAGCGGCGCCTCGTCGAGCGCTTCGTCCGCGGCGTGGTCGCTCGGGGAGATCCGCGCGCCCGGCGCCGGTCTGGCGATCGCGAAGGCGATGCGCCGTGGCCTCGTCCCGCTGCCGGTCGGCCTCCACGCGCTCGCGTCGCTCGGCGACAGCGGCCAGCTGCCGGTCTGCCTCGAGCACGTCGCCGCGCCCGACCGCGCGGTGCGCGTCGAGGCGCTCGCGGCCACCGCGAAGCTCCTCGATCCCGATCAACCCGACGGGCGCGCGGTCGAGCCGCTGCTCGCGTCGCTCGACGTGGCGCAGACACCGGAGGACCGCGCCGAGATCGCCGCGCTGCTCGGCCGCACCGGCGCGGCGCGCGTCGCGCCCGTGCTCGTCGGCCTCACCGCGGCGAAGGACGAGCGCCTGCGCGTGTCGGCCATCGACGCGCTCGGTACGCTGGGCGCTCCGGCGGGCGGCAAGACGCTGGTGAAGCTGCTCGACGATCCCTCCGCCACCGTGCGCCTTCGCGCGGCGATCGCCCTCGGGCGCGCCGGCGGCCCCGATGTCGTCCACCCGACGATCGCGCTGCTCTCGGCCGCGCAGGCCGATCGCCTCGCCGTGGCCCTCGCGGTAGGCGGATTGCTCGAGCGGCACGGCGACGCACAAGGCATCGCCGCGGCGCGCGACGCCACGACGACGGCGGGCACCGAGCGCGACTTGCTGCTGGTCGCGATCGGGCGCGCAAAGGGCGGCGTCGGCGTCGGCGCGCTCGGCGCGCTGCTCACGAGCGGCGCGGGCGGCGCCAACGATCTCGACGGCCGCCGCACGATCGCCCTCGCCCTCGGCGCGCGCGTCGGCGACGCGGCGGCGCTGCCGCTCGTCGTCGGCCTCGCCGCCGACGCCGACCCGTCGGTGCGCGCGCAAGCGGCGTGGTCGCTCGGCGCGGTGGCGACGTCCGCCGAGATGCCCCTCGCGACCAGTCTGCTGCACGATCCGGCGTCTGCGGTGGCGGCGAACGCGGCCGCGTCGCTCGGTCGCATCGTCGCGCGTCACCCCGCGCTGACCGCGCCCAAGGAGCTCTGCGCCGCGCTCGACGACGAGCGCCCCTACGTGCGCGCCAACGCGCTGACGGCGCTTCGCACCATCGTGACCGCCGGCCGCGCCGACACGTGCGACGGCGCGCGCGAACGGAGACTCCTCGCCGACGATCCGAACGAGGTCGTGCGCGCAGCGGCCGCGCGCCTGCTCGCCCGGCACGCGTCCGCCAAGCCCGAGAAGGCCGACGCCAAGGAGTCGGACCTCGTGACCAAGGCGCGCGCGGCCCTCGAGCGCTGCACCCTCGGCGATCCTTCCGGCGCCGTGGCGAGCGTCTGTCGCGAGAGCTCGCTCGGCGCCGTCGCGCCGAGCCAAGCGATGGAAGCGGGGACCGGCGCGCTCGTGGTGTTCGTCGCGCCCGACGACGGCGGCGCGCCGATCCCGCGCACCGCCTACGCGATCGAGCGTCCCGACGGCTTCCTCCACGTCGGCAACGCCGATCGCCGCGGCGCGGTCGTCGAGCTGCTGCTCGGCAAGGGCGCGCTGCGCCTCCGCGTCGCCAGCCCCCCGATTGGCACCGCCGACAGTCTCTGACGGAGTCGTCAGCCGTCAGTCGTCAGCCGTCAGCCGTCAGTCGTCAGCCGTCAGTCGTCAGTCGTTAGCTGAAGTCGGAGGTCTAGAGTCTAGAGTCTAGAGTCTAGAGTCCTGGCGCCTGGCGCTGGGCCAGCAAGCCGCTTCGTCCGCTGTGGTGCGGCGCAGCCGCATGGAACGTCAGTCGTCAGTCAGCACGCTGTCGCTGCCGGCGTGCGCCCGAGCGTCCGTGACGGGGTCGAAGGTCGAAGGTCGAACGTCGAAGGTCGAACGACGAGCGTCGAACGTCGAAGCCGAACGCCGAACGCCGAACGCCGAACGCCGAACGCCGAGCCTCGAACGCCGAACGCCGAACGCCGAACGCCGAACGCCGAACGCCGAACGCCGAACGCCGAGCCTCGAACGCCGAACCTCGAACACCGAACGCCGAATACCGAACGCCGAACGCCCAACGCCCAACGCCCAACGCCGAACGTCGAACGCCGAACCTCGAACGCCGAACGCCGAACGCCGAACGCCGAACGCCGAACGCCGAGCCTCGAACACCGAACGCCGAATACCGAACGCCGAACGCCCAACGCCCAACGCCGAACGTCGAACGCCGAACGCCGAACCTCGAACGCCGAACGCCGAACGCCGAACGCCGAACGCCGAACGCCGAACCTCGAACCTCGAACCTCGCCACGTCGATCATCGAACCTCGCCACGTCGATCATCGAACGCGAAACGCCAAACGTTGAACGTCGATCGTCGAACCTCGAGGCTCTGGGTTGTCGAGCG
>JACPFM010000160.1 GCA_016182965.1 Deltaproteobacteria bacterium
GGTGTCGGGGGGAGCGGCAGCAGGCGCTCCCCCTGACCGTGACTAACGTGCGTGGAAGGGCGCACGAATCCGACAAAACGAAGGAACGGACCCAACGGTCCGTTCGTTCGAGACATCGAAGGCGAAAGAAGAAGCGGAAGCGAAGGAAAGAGAAGGGAAGGGAAGGGAAGGAAGCTCGGGGTCGGCGTAGGAAAAGCAGGCGCCTTCGAACGGGAAAGAAACCGCGAGGCGAAGAAAAAAGGCGAAGGAAGCGGGTTTCGGCTCGAGGGCAGCGCGGCCACGCCGCTCACGAACGAAGAGAAGGAAGCTCCGCAAGCGCCGGAACGACCAACGCCTCAGCAGGGTGCGTGCCATCGCGGCGGAGTTGACCTGGATCACCTCCGCCGACCCCGAGCTACCCGGTTCAGACGAGAAAACGCGACTATGACGCCGGAGTCACACCTTCTGCGTCCTTCTCCAGTCTGGCACCCGCGTCCGAGGGGGCCATCTCGGCGAAACCTTTTTGCGGACCGTACGGTCCGGCCAGATGCTAAGGGGCCCCGTGCAGCCGAGAGGGGAGGCCCCTGTGGACCCGAGTGAGGAGGCGCGTGCCCGGCGCTACTACGACGCGTTCGCCGAGTCGTACGAGGCCCACCGCGACGGGCGCAGTCGCTATCACGATCTCCTCGACGCCCTCGAGATCGACCTGGCCACGCCGTACGTGCGCGAGCGCGAGGTGCTCGAGGTCGGGTGCGGAACGGGCCTGATCCTCCGCCGCCTCGCCGGCGTCGCCGCGCGCGCGGTGGGCGTCGATCTCTCGCCGGGCATGCTGGCGCGCGCGCGCGCCCGCGGCCTCGAGGTGCACGAGGGCAGCGCGACCTCCCTGCCCTTCGCCGACGGCTCGTTCGACGTCGCGGTCTCGTTCAAGACGCTGCCGCACGTGCCCGATCTCCCTCGGGCGCTCGCCGAGATGGCGCGCGTCGTGCGACCCGGCGGCGTGCTCATCGCCGAGCTGTACAACCCGCGCAGCCTCCGTCGTCTCGCCAAGCGCGCCCTGCCACCTGGACGCGTCGGCGCCGGGACCGAGCGCGACGTGTACGTACGGTTCGACGATCGGCGTGCGCTCGAGCGCGCGCTGCCCCGCGGGTGCACGATCGAGCGCGCGCGCGGGATCCGAACACTGGTACCGGTCGCCGCTGCCCTCGAGGTCCCGTTCGTGGGCGCCGCGCTCGCCGCGATGGAGCGCCGCGTGGCCGACACGACGTTCGCGGTGCGGCTCGGCGGTTTCGTGGCGTGGGTGATCCGCCGTCGGTGACCCTCGGCGCGCCTTGGCGCGTATCACGCGCATGGGGGGGGCGTACGGTCGCGTCGGTCACGTCGTTCTGGCGCACGAGGCGTGAGGTCGGGAACACGACCTGCTAGGATCATCTCGTGCGGTTCCTCTGCATCAGCGACGTTCACGGCGAGCTCAACGCGCTCCGCGCGGTGCTCGCCACGGCCGAGCGCCGCGGGTATCAGAAGATCCTCGTCGCCGGAGACCTCTGCTTTCCCGGCCCCGAGCCGCTCGAGACCTGGCGCACGCTGCAGCGAGAGCAGGCCATCTGCGTCCAGGGCGTGACCGACAAGGCGCTCGCCACCATGGACCCGGCGCGGCTCGAGGAGCTCGCGGCCGATCCGGCGCAGAAGGCCATCGCGCGCAAGTTCCTCGAGGCACGCAAGGCGATCGGCGAGCTGGTCCTCGAGCGCCTCCGCCGCCTGCCCACCCACCACCGCATGACGCTCGAAGACGGGCGCGAGCTGCTGCTGGTCCACGGCTCGCCCGAAGATCCGACCGAGCCGATCACCCACGACCTCGACGACGACGAGATCCTCGCGCTGATCGGCGACGATCCGGCCGACGTCATCGTCTGCGGCATGGCCCACACGCCGTTCGTGCGCGAGGTGTCCGACGTGACGGTCATCAACGTCGGCAGCGTCGGCGACGCGCCGGGCGGCGGCGTCGGCCACGCGACTTTCATCGAGACGTCGCCGCAGGGCATCATCATCGATCCGATCACCGTGCCGCTCGACGACCTCGCCGTCGGCATGTGAGCGCGCGTCACTGCACCGAGCCGTCGCTCCCGGGCCGCATCGGCGGGCGCCGCGCGAAGCGCTCCTGCGCGGCGGCGCGCACCGCGGGGTGGAGCGCCTTCGCCTCCATCACGTCGCGCAGCTCCGGCCTGCGGAGCAGCGCCACCATCGCGATGGCGATCTCCTGCGGCGTGGCCGGGTTGAGCACGAGCGCGTTGCGCACGCGCGGGCGCTGACACCAGCGCGGATGACGCGCGACCTCCTGCAGCACCTCGGACCGATTCGGACGGCGGGTGACCAGGCGCACCACGTCGTCCTCGGTCAGGCGCGGGGCTGCGAGCAGGTTGCGGATCACGTCGGGGTGCGGATCGGCGAGGATCTTCGGCAACAGCGAGGGCGGCGGGCGTCGCGCCAGCGCCTTTCGCTCGCCGAGCGTCAGCGGTCGACCGCGCCCGTAGTCGGGGACGTCACGCTCGCGCGGCTGCTCCTGGTCGGCGAGGACCGCGATGTCGTCCTCGAGCCCCGGGATCGTCGTGACCTGCGCGCGCGGCCTCGCGACGAACGGCCTGCGCAGCAGCCGCTCGAGCGACAGGAGCTTGCGCGCGCGCGCCTCGTCCCGCAGGGACGCGCGGGCTTCGTCCATGTCCGGGTCGGCGAAGAGCTCGACCAGCGCGTGCAAGAGCGCCTCGGCACGCTCGTCGCCCGCGTCGGCCGCCGCGCAGACGCCCTCGAGCGCGTCGGCCGCGGCGGTCGCGGGCAAGGCGCGGAGGGTCTCGCGCAGCCACGCCACGCGCAGCTGCGCGGTGCGCAGCGCGACGATCACGCGCGCCCAGCGCCGACCGAGCTGCTCCGCCGTCTCTTCGGACACGTCCTGATCCTAGGACGGTGTGGGCCGCCTGCCCACGTTCGGGCGCCGCGGCCGCCCGGTGACGCGCGACACCGGCCCGGTTAGGTCTCGGACGTGCCGCGCTTCGCTGCGATCGACGTCGGGTCCAACGCCATGCGCGTCCGCGTCGTCGAGGCCACCTCGGCCGCGCAGGTCCGCGAGCTGCACGCCGATCGCGCGCCCGTCCGGCTCGGCCACGACGTCTTCGTCCACGGACGGCTCGCGACCTCCGCGCTGTCCGCCGCCGCCGAGGCCCTGCGCCGCTTCCGCGAGATCCTCGACGTGCACAAGGTCGATCGCTACCGCGCCGTCGCCACGAGCGCGGTGCGCGAGGCCGAGAACGGCGCGCTGCTCGTCGAGCGCGCGCGCCGCGAGGCCGGAATCGAGCTCGAGGTGATCGAGGGCGGCGAGGAGGCGCGCCTCGTGCGCCTCGCGATCGTCGGTCGCCTGGAGCTGCGCGAGCAGCGCGCCCTGCTCCTCGATCTGGGCGGCGGGTCGCTCGAGGTCTCGCTGGTCGATCGCGGGCAGCTGCGCGCCTCGCGCTCGCTGCCCATCGGCACCGTGCGGCTGCTCGAGATGTTCCACTCGCGAGCCAGCTCGGTCAGCCCCCAGCCCTCGGCGGAAGAGGAGGTCGCGCGCGAGTACGTGCTCCGTCAGCTGCGCGAGGTCGGAACCGAGATCGCGCGCGGTTCGTTCGACGTCTGCATCGGCACCGGGGGCAACTTCGAGACGCTCGCGCAGCTCTGTCCGGCGAGCGCCGACGGCAGCGCGGTGCCCGCGATCGACGTCGCCTCCGTGCAGACGCTCTTGCCGACGCTCGCCGCGATGAGCCCCGACGAGCGCCGCGCGCGGTTCGCGCTGCGCCCCGACCGTGCCGACGTCATCGTTCCCGCCGCCGAGATCGTCCTGGCCGTCGCCGAGACCTTCGGCTGCGAGCGCATCCTCGCCCCCGGCATCGGGCTCAAGGAGGGCGTGCTCGAGGAGCTGATCGAGAAGCACTTCGACGTGTGGGACTACGGCGGCGAGGCCAACGCCTCGCTCGAGGCCGCGCTGCGCCTCGGTCGCCGCTACCACTTCGACGAGGCGCACGGCACGCTGGTCGCGCGCCTCTCCGCCGACCTGTTCGATCAGCTGCTGCCGCTGCACCGCCTCGGCGAGCGCGATCGGCTGCTCCTGCGCGCGGCGGCCATGCTGCACGACATCGGCGATTTCATCCGCTACGAGGCGCACCACCGTCACAGCCACTACATCCTGATGAACAGCGATATCGTCGGCCTGACGCCGACGGAGCGCGCCGTGGTCGCCAATGTCGCCCGCTACCACCGCAAGTCCCACCCCGACACGGCGCACCCGAACTTCCGCGATCTCGACCGCGATGACCGCAGCCGCGTGCGCGTGCTCGCGGCGATCCTGCGCATCGCCGACGCCCTCGACCGCGAGCACACCGGCAAGATCAAGGGCCTGCGCGCGGTCATCGAGAAGGGCAAGCTGAAGCTCCACCTCACCGGCGCGCGCGAGCGCCAGCTCGAGGAGTGGACGGTCGTGCGCAAGAGCCAGCTGTTCGAGGAGGTCTTCGACCTCGCGGTGGAGATCGCGCGCTGAGCGCGAGGCCTTGCTAGGAGCGTCGCCGCGGATCGGCCAGCGCGCGCCCGCGTCCGCGCGCGTCGATGAGGACGCCGGCGGCGACCCCCAGCGGCTCGGTCTCCTCGCCGGCGCGCTTCGCTGCGATGACGTCGTCGATCGGCGCACCGGCGACGCTGAGGCGGCGCGCGACGTCGTCGAAGAGCGCCTCGAGATCGCCCTCGCCGCCGAGGCCGAGCGCGAGATCGACGCCGCCGAGCTCGCTCTTGCCGCCCTCGAAGCTGCGGCCGTGCGCGACGCCGATCGGGGCGGGCATCGGCAGCGGCGCGCCGGCCGGATCGCGCGCCACGCCGCGCATGACCGGTCGCGCGAGGAGCGGCACCGAGAGGCCGGTCTCGCCGACGGCCTTCACCAGTTTCGGCAGGAGCACCGACGCGATGGCGACCGCGCCGAACGCGTCGCACGCGGCGACGATCGCGACGTCACCGGTGATCGTCTGCGGCTCCAGCTCCTCGTGCGCCCCGAGCGCGCGCGCCCAGGGCACGACGGCCCACTGGCGCGCTTCGACGTCGATCTTGCGCGCCTGCGCGATCTCGGGACGGATCGCGTCGAGGTCGTCGCGCGTGAGCGTGCCGCCGAGGGAGCGGGCGGACACCTCGAGCAGCGCGTCGCGGATCGGCCCCGCGCGGAGGAAGCCGCCCCCTTCGCGCCCGAACGCGCGCAGCGACTCGACGCGCGCCTCGTCTGTCTTGGTGACCTTGCCGACGGCCTGCGCCGCCGCGACGCCGGTGCGCAGGAGCGCGGTGCGCGTGCGGTTGCCGCGGCCCGCGTGCGCGAGCGTCAGCGCGGCGGGCAACGACGGCGCGGCGATGCGCGCGGCGTCGGGGATCGACGCGGCGTCGGTGAAGCCGCGCGGGCGCGCCGCGCCGAGGCCGGGCTGCCGCGCGCGCGCGTCGATCACGAGCGAGCCCTCGCCGGTGCCGCCGAGGAGGATGGTCCCGCAGCCGAGCATCACGCCGGCGTGCCGCGCCGCGAGCGCCAGCACGCCCGCGATCACGGCGTCGATCGCGGTGCCCGCCGTCTCGCCGGGCTCGGCGTGGAAGGCCTGCGTCGCCGCTTCGGCGGCGGCGGCGTGCGAGGAGGCTGCGGCGCTCGAACGCATCACTCGTCCTCGTCCGGAAGCGCGAACGACCCGCGCGGGCGGATGACCGCGCCGCCGCCCTTCGGCGCGCGGCCGGAGAGCGACTCGACGAGGCTGCGCAGCCGCTTGGCCTCGCGCGGCGCGTGCGGCGTCGCGAAGACGACCGCGCGCTCGGCCTCGCCCTTCTCGTCGGAGCCCCGCTCGCCCGAATCGGCGGCGATGACCTCGGCGAGATAGCGCAGGCGGGCCGGCGGGAACTCGGTGCGGCCGCCGACGGTGCCGAGGCGCCAGTAGCGCAGCGACTCGTGGAAGAACGGCTCGCGCGGATCGGCCAGCGGATCGAGCGCGAGATCGACGCCCAGCCGGGCGGCGAGCGCGGCCGCCGTCTCGGGCTCCCACACGCCGCGCGGCTCCCAGGCGATGCGCACGAGCGGGGCGGCCTCGCCCAGCCCCTCGCGGATGCGCTCGACGACCTTGGCCAGGCGCTCGCGGTTCAGCTCCGAGGGCGTGACCTCCGTCGGGGGCTGCAGGAGGATCCACCGCGCCTGCAGCAGCCGCTGCGCCTCGAGCAGCGTGGCGAGCGCTTCGTCGAGCGCCGCTCCCGGACGCAGCGCCGACAGCGCGCGCGGCGCGACGACCGAGATGAGCAGCGTCGGTCCGGCCTCCTTCCGCCAGCGCTTGAGGGTCGCCGGCTTGGGCGCCGGGTCGCGCGCGAGCGCGTCGAGCTCGAGCACGTCGAACCGACGCGCGAACGCGTCGATCGCGCCACGCGCACCGGCGGTGCCATAGAGGGTGCGAATGCCCATCGCCGGCACCTTTACACCAAAATCGCCGCGGCCCCTCGGAGGAACCGAGAGGCCGCTGGTTCGTGCCGCTTCCGCCAGGGACTCAAGAGCTGTCAGGAATTCCCCCGGACTGAAGTCCGGGGCACCGACAACCGGGCGAAGCCCTCCGGGCTACGAGCTGCTCGCTCTCGAGGAAGTGACGCGGTCGACGGGTCCAGTGAAGTCGCCGGCACCCCTGTTTCTCAGGCCCGTTCGCCGCTGGGCGTCCTTGCGGCGACAGCCCCGAGCCAGTCTGGCAAGCCGGTGAAGTCCGAAGGACTTGAGGTGCAGTCGGTGCCCCGGACTTCAGTCCTGACCATTGGTCTCATCCGGCGCCTTAATTCAGCAGCGCCAGCATTCTCGCTGCTGGGCCGAGCTCTTGGAGCCCGCGCCGGATGTTGAC
>JACPFM010000020.1 GCA_016182965.1 Deltaproteobacteria bacterium
CGCCTCACGCTGCTCGCGCGTGTAGACACGACGCTTCCGCTTCGCCATCCTGACCTCCGAGCCGCATCGAGCGCGGCCCCGGGAGAGTCCGGAGTTTCAGCACCGATCGCGGATGGTCAGATGGTCGACATCAGCAGCTAGCCACAGTCACCGCGACCTCCTCGGGGCCGCCGAACACATACCGCGCCATGACTACTCCGACTTTCCGCGTTCAATCAGTGAAGGGACACGCCCGCCTTTGCACCATCTCGAAGTGATGCACGCGGCACAGCACGCTCAGCGAAATAGCTCCGCGTGTGCAGCCCGCTGCGCGGCACGCGACGTCGGCGCGTTCCTCGCCCGAGGCCTCGTAGAACGAGCGGTCTCGCTGACGTTGCCACAGCTCGTCGAGCTGCTGCTTTCGTTCATCCGTGGGGATGATGACCGTTGCCCGGCTGCCACGCTTCGGCCTCGACCTCGCCCACCCGATCATCGGCGAGGGCCTTCCACAGTTGAAGCGTCTTCTCCCGCGAGACGTGCAAGAGATGGCGCACCGGATTTGGTCGCCACGAGTACACGAGGCGGCCGTCACCGTTCCACTCGAGCGTCAGACCTCCGTCGGTCGACAGCCATGCAGCTCCGTGCTCCTCGTCGGATACGTCCACGTCTTCGAGGAATCGCCGCATCTGGTCCGGCGAGGGCCGATCGATGGAATCGCCGAGGCCGTTCACGACGTAGTAGGTCATTCTCTTCGAGCTCCCTCGCGCGGTCGTCGAGGCGTACCACATGCGTCGGGCTCGTCGGGCCGCTGTTTGCGCGGCGACGGTGATGGGTGCGACCCAGGTTGTCGCGTCCTGGGCGTGGGGCCTTGCGTAGGTACGCCAGGTGCCGCGTGTGGGCGTACGCTCGGAGGCGACAGCCATGGAAGCGAAGATCGCAGCGGCCGCTCTGTTCGGGGTCTTGCTGGCGTGCGGCGGGGGGCGCGTGACGAGGTGGGAGCCGCACTCGGCGGCCGCGCCGTCCAACCAGATCGCTGTGCGCACAATCGAGGTTGGTCGCGGCGACTTCCCTGCACTTCGCGCAGCCGGTGCGATGCCGCTCGGCACCCTGACCGTCTCGGGCCGCCCGGAGAACGCCAGCACGGCCGCGGCGGCCGCACGCTTCGCCGTCGAGACGGGCGGCACGCACTACACGCTTGGCACGCTGGGCGACACCGAGGGCGGTGCGTGGAGCGTCACCGTCCCGCTCAAGCGTGACGCACGTTACGTCGTGTTCCGCGTGCCTGTCGCGAACTGGGAGCGGCTGCCCGCCGCGCTGACGCCTGAGCCGTTCCATCCCGCGCCCCAGTAGGTCCACGCGCCTATCCGCCTTCTGCGCGCCGGGTCACATCTGCTGCTGCAGGTACGGCGCGGCGCCGAGCTGGCCGATGAGCGAGAGCTGGATCTCGAGGAAGTCGAGGTGGTGCTCCTCGTCGACGAGCATCTCCTCGAAGAGCGCGGCGGTGCCGTCGTCGAGCGCGGCGCGCGCGGCGAGGATGGCCTCGCGCAAGAGGACGATCGCGCTCGTCACCAGATCGACGTCGAGGCGCAGCTGCTCCTCGACCGACGGCTTCTGCGCGATGGCGCGGAGGTCTTCGAGCTCCGGCGTGCCCTCGAGGAGCAGGATGCGATCGAGGAGCTTCGCCGCGTGGCTCGACTCCTCGTGGCTGTATTCGAGCTGCTTGTGCGCGAGCTTGCCGTAGCCCCACTTCGCGCAGCGACGCGAGTGCAGCAAGTACTGCTTGTGGCCGGTGAGCTCGGTGCGGAGATAGCGGTTCAGGAAACCGATGACCTTGGTGTCGCCTTGCATGATCGAACCCCCATGCATCGGGCCGATCGCTCGATCGCGCCCTGACGAAGGTCACAGCGCTGCATGAGCGAAGGCCCGCTCGCATCGCGCTTGGTCGACCGGGAAGAACGCGACGCATCCACCGGACACCCGACGCGAGCCTTCGGCGGCGAGTTGCTACCCTGCACGCATGCAGCCGTACCGGGAGCCGATCGAGCGCCCCCTCGGCCGGCCCCTTTCGCGGCACCGCTCGTCGGCGTCGCGGACGCTCGGTGAGGCGATCTTCGGCGCGTTGCTGGTGTTGGTCGGCGCCGGCGTCGCGGCGTCGCTCGCCACGTCGTTCTCGGTCTCGGCGCTGTTCGGAGGCGTGTTCGTCCTGTTCGGCGCGGCGATGGTCGCGCGCGCGCTCCGAGACCGCAGCCGCGCCCTCACGCTGCACGACGACGGCCTCGCGCTCGTCGAGCGCGGCCGCAGGACGGTCGTGTACTTCGAGGACGTCACCTCGCTCGACAGCGTGATCGCCGCCGAGACCGTCATCGTGAACGGCGTCGTCACGTCGAGCGTCGACGTCCACACGCTGCGGCTGCGGTCCGGCGAGACCGTCGTGCTCCGGTGCGCCTTCGACGACAACGGGCTCGTGCACGAGCGGCTGCGCGCGCTGGTCGTGCGGGCGACAGGCGATCGCGGCGTCGGCGCGTGACGAGCTCGCCGGGCACGCTGGCAATCGGTTCGCATGGCGTTCGCCCCACGATGCCCAGCACACGCCATGGAAACGGCACCCTGATGCCCGAGCCGACGGCGCGCCCCTCGGGCAGCCCCGGCCCTGCGCGGGTCACGGTCGAAGAGCCCGGCACCGGCAACGCGATCGACGTCCCGGTGAGCACGCCGTGCGTCTCCGCCGGGCCCAAGTACCGCGCGCTCGATCGGCACGGGACGATCGAGGCCAACAACATCGACCGCGACGACGTCGTGACCCTCGGCGACACCGTGCAGGGCGCGATGGTGTACGTGCGGGACTCAGGGGACGGACACATCCCGACGCTCTTCCGCTTGCGGAAGGTCATCGGCGGCCGCCCGCAGCGCGCGTCCGGCGCCCCCTGATCGCAGCCGCGAGCCTCAGCGACGCAGGCTCTTCGGATCGATCGCGAGCTCGAGCACGGCCTCGCCGGCGTCGATCGGCGCGTCCCAATCGTCGCCGCTCGGGCGCGCGCCGTGCAGGTACGCGTCGGCGTCGTTGCGCTGCTCGATCAGCGCGACGACACGCGCCGTCGCCGACCGGAGCTGACGGATGCCGGCGATGGCCACCTGCTCCTGGAACCGCAGGGCCATCGGCGAGCACGCCTGCATCAGGCGATCGAACATGTCCTGCCCGAGCTCGAGGGCGTAGGTCGGCGCGCACGCAACGACCGAGGCCGAGCGCGGCGCGCGATCGATGAGCGCGAGCTGCCCGACGAGCGCGCCCGCGCGCAGCGAGGCGAGGATGCGCACCTTGTCGTGCGCCTTGCGCACCACGTCGACCTCGCCCTGCAAGAGCAGGAAGCACGAGTCGCCGACGGTCCCCTCCTCGAACAGCACCTCCTTGGGCCCGAAGGCGCGCAGCGCGGTGGCGCGGGAGAGGAGCTCCAGATCGGCGTCGGCGTAGTCGCGGAGCGCCGGCTGCGCGCGCAGCTGCTGGGCGGTGAGCGACGATCCGCCGCGCGCGCGGGACGGCGGCGGGTTGGCCATCGACAGCCGCGGCGAGCGGGCGCTCGCGCCGTCGAGCTGGCGCTCGATGCGCGCGTTCACCTCGCGCAGCCTGCGGGCGAGATCGGCGACGACGCCGCGGTGCAGCGCGGCCGCCGCGAAGGGCGCGTCCTTGCGCAGGTGACCGAGCGCCTCGCGCGTCAGCTCGACGACCAACGTCGGGGCGCGGGCGACGACGGTGGCGCTCCGCGGCGAGGGATCGAACGCGGCCATCTCGCCCACAACCTCGCCCGGACCGAGCGAGGCGACGTCGACGGGCGCCCCGTCGGAGCCGCGGACCCGCACCGCGAGGTGCCCCTCGGCGATGACCAGGAGCGAGGTCGTCGCGTCGCCCTCGGCGAACAGCACGTCGCCGGCGGCGCCGCGGCGCGCCTTGATCAGCGAGAGCATCGCGTCGCAGTCGGCGTCGCCGAGCTGCGCAAGAGGACGAATACGGCGGATGACGTCGCGCTTGCCGCTCACGCGGTCAGCGTCGCACGTCACCCGCCGTTCGTCAGCCGCCCCTCGTCAGCTGCGCAAGGCAGCGCCCGGCGTGATCGCCGTCAGCCGCCGAGGCCGACGTCGAGGCTCACGTCGAGGGCGGCGTCGACGCCGGCATCGACGCCGGCCCGGCAGGTCCCGCCGGTGCACTTGGTGCCGCCGGAGCAGACCACGCCGCAGTCGCCGCAGTTGCTGTTGTCGTTGTTGGTGTTGACGCAGACGCCGCCGCACTTCTTGCCGACGGCGCACTCGCACGCCGACGTCTTGCAGATCTCGCCGGTGCCGCACGCGGTGCCGCAGGCGCTGCAGTTGAGGCGATCGTTCGCGAGGCTGGTGCAGAAGCCGGTCGTGCACTCCGCGTCAGGCGCCACGCAGGTGCAGGCGCCGGAGACGCACTGCTTGCCGCCGGTGCAGGTGATGCCGCAGCCGCCGCAGTTCAGCTCGTCGGTCGCGGTGGTCACGCAGGAGCCTGCGCAGTTGACGGTGCCGGTCGGGCACGACGTCACGCACGCGCTCGCCGAGCAGACCTGGCCCGAGGGGCACGCGGTCGTGCAGGCGCCGCAGTGGAGCGGGTCGTTGGTCATGTTGACGCAGACGCCGCCGCAGTCGGTCCAGCCGGCCGGGCAGGCGCACGCGCCGGAGTTGCAGATCTTGCCGCCGGTGCAGGTGACGCCGCACGCGCCGCAGTTGGTCGGGTCGGTGCTCAGCTTGTAGCAGGAGCCGCCGCACTCGCTGTACGAGGAGGGACAGCCCGAGGTGCTGCACGCGCCGGCGCTGCAGCTCGAGGTCGGGCCGCAGACCTTGCCGCAGCCGCCGCAGTTGTTCTTGTCGGCCGCGGTGTCGACGCAGGAGCCGCCGCACAGCGTCTGGCCGGCCGGGCAGCTGCAGACGCCCGCGACGCACGACTGACCGGCGACGCAGGCGGCGCCGCAGGCGCCGCAGTTCGCGTTGTCGCTCTTGGTGTCGACGCAGGCGCCGGAGCAGGCGGTCAGGCCCGCGGCGCACGCGGTGGCGCACACGCCGGCGCTGCACACCTTGCCGGCGCCGCACGCGTTGCCGCAGGCGCCGCAGTTGGCCGGATCGCTGCCGACGTCGACGCACGCGGTGCCGCACGCGGTCTTGCCGGTGGGGCACACGCACGCGCTGCCGCTGCACTCCTGATCGGCGCGGCACTTGGTGCCGCACGTGCCGCAGTTGGCCACGTCGCTCTTGGTGTCGACGCAGGAGCCCGAGCAGTTCGTCAGCCCGGTGCTGCACGACGTGGTGCAGACGCCCGACGAACAGACCTCGGAGGTGGCGCACGCCTTGGCGCACGCCCCGCAGTTCTTCGGGTCCTCGCCGAGGTCGACGCAGTCGGCGCCGCAGCGGGTCTCGCCGGCGCCGGGGCACAGCGGCACGCCGCCGTCGCCGTCCTCGAGGGTGTCGATGGGCGCGTCGGACGCGCCGTCGCTCGTGTCCTCCATCGTGGTGTCGGGAAGCGTCGAGTCCTCGATCGTCTCGGCGGTGACGTCGGCACCGGTGTCCTGGTCGACGACTTCTTCAGCGTCGTCGCCGCAGCCTACGAGGATCGCCACGGCGGCGATCCCCAACGAACGAAGGAGCATATGGCGCATCACGAGCCCTCCAGGCAGCGGCCGGCAGCACGGACCGTACCGAGCAGCCACACGCGAGGATTCCACGGCGCGCGCGTGTTGGGCGAGCGCAAAGTCACTCTGCGATCATGAGGCGCGCACGTCGCACATCGAGGACGCGTGTCCTCAATCCATCCTTGCGTCGAGGCGTCCAGTGTCTGTCGCGCGCGTTCATTTCGCGCGCCGATCGAGCGTGCAGCCGAACGCGCCGCGGGCCGCGCAGCGCAAACGTGCGCGTGTTTGCCGAGCGCAGGCCGGTCGGCCCATGCCGCTCGCGGTGGGCGCGTATGACGCAACGGACGACACACCCTGCGCGTGCAGGGCTTGCATACGAAAACGGAGTGCACCCGCGTTCGGCCCGTCCACCTCTGCCTCGCGTCCGCGTGCTCGTCGTCGACGACGAGCCCATCCTCCGCAGCGCGATGGCCGAGCTCCTCCGCGACGAAGGGTTCGTCGTCGACGAAGCAGGCAACGGCGCCGTCGCCCTCGAGAAGGCGATCGCCTGTCGACCGGACGTGGTCGTCTTCGACTACGCAATGCCGGTCTACGACGGGCCCGCGCTGGTCGAGTCGCTCCGCTTGATCATCCGGCCGCACCCCATCTTCGTCGGCGTCTCGGCGGTCAAGGAGTCGCGCGCCTTCTCGGGTGGACCGTACACCGATCACAGTATCCCGATCTTCGTGATGAAGCCGTTCGAGGACGCTACGCTGCTCCGCGCGGTCGACAGCGCCCTCGAGCTCGCGCGCGAGCGCGACGAGCCGAAGAAGAAGGTCGGGTCCGGCACGCGCCTCGCGGTGCGCAGCGCGGCCGTGCTCGCCGTCGGTCAGCTGCACGGCGACGAGCCGCTCCACGCCCTGCTGCCGGACGCGCTCCGCCACGCGCGGGTGATCGTGGTCGACCACCCCTCGGAGGCCGAGCGGATCCTCGAAATGATCGTCCCGGATCTGCTGGTCCTCGACGACGCCCCCGAGCACGATCGGCTGCGCGCGGTCGCCGCCCGGAAGGCCGTGCCGGTGCTGGTGCGCCCGGCCGCCATCTCCGACGCGCACATGCTCGCGGCGTCGGCGGCGGCCCATGTCGCGCCGGTGGGCATCCCGGGCGACACCGATCCGATCATGGACGAGGTCGGCAAAGCGCGCCGCCGGGGCTGAACTTGCGCTAGATAGGCGGGATGGCCGGCTCGCCCGACGAGGAGCTCCCGCAGCCGCGTGGCGCCGAGCCGAGCGAGGTGCTGCGCGTGGCCTCCGAGCTCGCCGACACCGGCGCGCGCGTCGTGCTCGCCACCGTCCTCGCGCGCCGCGGCTCCACCCCGTCGACGCCCGGTCAGAAGCTCGTCCTCGCCGACGAGGGCACCTGCGTCGGCACCATCGGCGGCGGCGCGATCGAGCGCGAGGCGCTCCTCGCGATGCGCGAGCTGCTAATCAAGGCCGACGCGCCGCCGTCGAAGATCCAGACGTGGAAGCTCGGCCCCGAGCTCGGCATGTGCTGCGGCGGCGGCGTCGACGTGCTCTTCGAGGTGCTGGCGACGGCGACGTCCGCCATGGTCGTCGGCGCGGGGCACATCGGCGCGATCGTCGCGCCGACGCTCTCCAGGTGCGGCTTCGCGGTCACGCTGGTCGACGAGCGCGAGGGCGTCGTCGACGAGTCCGCCTCCGAGCCGAAGCTGCAGCGCGTCTCCGGCGACTACGCGCAGGTCGGCCACGCGATGCGCAGGAGCGGCGCGGTGCTCGCCATGACGCACGACCATCAGCTCGATCAGCAGGTCATCGAGTGGGCGCTGCGCGAGGGCTTCGCGTTCGTCGGCGGCGTCGGGTCCCGCGCCAAGCACGCGCGCACGGTGGCGCGGCTCGAGGCCAAGGGGTTCTCCGAAGGCGACGTCGGGCGCGTGCGCATGCCGCTCGGCGTCGACATCGGCGCGCGCTCCCCGCACGAGATCGCCGTGTCGATCGTCGCGGAGATGATCGCATGGCGCCGCCGCTGACCTCCGTCTCGCTGCTGGTGCTCGGCGCCGGCCGGGGCGAGCGCCTCGGCGGACCGAAGGCGCTGTTGATCATCGACGATCGCCCGCTCGCGGTGCTGCACGCCGAGCGGCGGCCGGCCGGCGCCGACGTGGTGATCGTCCTGCGGGCAGACGTCGCGCGCGTACTCGGCCCGATCGCACACGCGCACGTCGTCGAGAGCGCCGAAGCGGACGATCTCGGTCCGGCGGGATCGATCCGCGCCGCGGTCCGCGCCGGCGCGATCGAGGGCGCGGACATGATCCTGGTCACCCCGGTCGACGTCCCCCCTGCCCCGCCCGAGCGCGTCGCGCCGTTGCTCGACGCGCTCTCGACGCACGACGCAGCGCGGTGGGAGCGCGGGCACCCGATCGCGATCCGCGGCGAGGTCCTGCGCCGGCGCTACCGCGAAGACGCGCCGATTCTGCGAGACGTCCTGCGGGAGCTGGGCGACCGCTGCGCACGGCTGGCCTCGCCCGACGTGCCCTCACCCGATGACTGCGGGGCCGATCTCGACACACCCGAAGACGTGCTGCGCCGGACGGGTGGGCGACCTCGATTCTTCGGATAGACGCTTCCGCGCCCGACGCCGCTGAGGGATCATTCCGCCCCCATGATCGGCCAGAACGTCCCCCGCACCGACGGTCTCGCGAAGGTGGTCGGCACCGCGCGGTACATCGACGACGTGCCCCCGCTCGAAGGCGAGCTGTGGGGCGTCACCGTCCGCTCCCCCGTCGCGCGCGGCGTGCTCACGAAGATCGAGCTCGACCCGTCCTTCGACTGGAGCGACGTCACCGTCGCCACCGCCGACGACCTCGAAGACCCGAAGCTCAACCCGGGGGGCGTGAACCTGGTCGCGCTGATCGAGGAGGATCAGCCGGTGCTCGCCAAGCGAGAGCTGCGCCACATGTACGAGCCGATCGTGCTGCTCGCCTGCGCCGATCGCGACAAGGCCGAGCGGGCGCGCGCCGCGGTGAAGCTGCACATCGATCCGCTCCCGCCCGTGCTCTCCATCGACGACGCGCTCGCCAAGAAGCACGTCGTCTGGGGCAAGGACAACG
This sequence comes from Deltaproteobacteria bacterium, assembly GCA_016182965.1. Classification (GTDB taxonomy): domain Bacteria; phylum Myxococcota_A; class Polyangia; order Polyangiales; family JADJMO01; genus JALHOE01. The sequence goes on from JACPFM010000020.1 coordinate 8,719, forward strand.
TCCTCAAGCGCTATCGCATCCGCCGCGGCGACGTCGACGCCGCGCTGAAGGACTGCGACCTGGTGCTGACCGGCACCTACCGCACGCACCACCAGGAGCAGATGTACATCGAGCCGCAGGGCGTCATCGCCCGGTGGTTTCAGGGCGCCGACGGCGCCGAGCAGCTGAAGGTCCTCGGCTCGCTGCAGTGCCCCTATTACGTGCACAAGGCGCTGAAGAAGGCGTTCGCGCTGAAGGACGACCACGCGCACGTCGAGCAGACGGTCACCGGCGGCGGCTTCGGCGGCAAGGAGGAGTACCCGAGCCTCGTCGCGCTGCACGCGTCGCTCCTCTCGAAGAAGTCCGGCAAGCCCGTGCGCATGATCTACGGGCGCAAGGAGGACATCGAGGCGACGACCAAGCGTCACCCTTCGCAGTGCACCGTCACCATCGGCTGCAAGAAGGACGGCACCTTCGTCGCGGTCAAGGTCGACTGCGCGATGGACGGCGGCGCCTACGTCACGCTCACGCCGGTGGTGCTCTCGCGCGGCGCGCTGCACGCGTGCGGCGCCTACAAGTTCCAGCACAACGCGGTCGACGCGGTCGCCGTCGCCACCTCGACGCCGCCCAACGGCGCCTTCCGCGGCTTCGGCGCGCCGCAGACCATCTGGGCCATCGAGCGGCACGTCGACGCGGTGGCGCGCGCGCTCGGCCGCGATCCCGAGGATCTCCGCCGGCAGAACCTGTTCGAAGAGGGCGACGTCACCGCCACCGGCCAGGTGCTCTCGGTCTCGGTCGGCGGTCGTCCGTGCCTCGAGGCGGCGACCAGGGCCGCCGACTGGAAGGCGCGCCGCGCCAACATCGAGCGGTTCAACGAGCGCCTCGCCAGGGAGGGCAAGCGCGTGCGCCGCGGCCTCGGCATCTCCACCTTCATGCACGGCGGCGGCTTCACCGGGTCGGGCGAGCGCCGGCTCAAGGGCAAGGTCGCCGTCGATCTCGAGCCGGGCGGTCGGCTGCGCGTCCGCAGCGCGTCGACCGACATCGGCCAGGGCACCGAGACGGTGTTCCGCCAGATCGCCGCCAGCGCCTCGGGCGTCCGCATCGAGGACATCGCCGTAGAGGTGCCTTGCACGACGAACGTCCCCGACAGCGGACCGACCGTCGCGTCGCGCACCGTCATGGTGGTCGGCTCGATCGTCGCGAAGGCCGCCGCCGAGATCGCCGAGCGCGTCCGCGAAGAGAGCAAGCCGGGCGAGTCCTTCGCCGAGGCGGGCGATCGGTTGCTGCGGCGCGTCGGCGGCACGGTGTCGTCGCTCCAGCAGTACGAGCCGCCGGTGACGGTGGCGTTCGACGAGGAGACGTATACGGGCGACGCCTACCCGTGCTTCTCGTGGATGTGCGACGTCGCCGAGGTCGAGGTCGATCTCGACACGTTCGAGACGCGCGTGGTGAAGTGGTGGAGCGCGACCGACGTCGGCCGCGCGATCCACCCGGTGCTCTGCGCCGGTCAGGTCGAGGGCGGCACGCTGCAGGCGATCGGCTGGGCGCTGCACGAAGACCTCGTGTGGCGGCCCGACGGGTCGATCGCCAACGCGCGCATGACCAACTACATCGTGCCGACGGCGGTCGACGCGCCGCCGTTCGAGACGATCCTCGTCGAGGTGCCGTTCCCGCACGGGCCGGGCGGCGCCAAGGGCGTGGGCGAGCTGCCGATGGACGGCGGCGCGCCGGCGATCGCCTCCGCGATCGAGCACGCGCTCGCCGAGCTGAAGCTCCCCACCGACCGTGCGTTGTTGCCCGATCTGCCCCTGCTGCCCGAGAGGGTCTTCGAGCGTGTGATGAAGGAGACGGCGTGATGCTCGAGCTCGACGTGAATGGAAAGAAGGTCAACGTCGACGCGAGCCCGCTCGCGCGGCTCCTCGACGTGCTGCGCGGCCCGCTCGGCCTCACCGGCACCAAGGAGGGCTGCGGCGAGGGGGAGTGCGGCTCCTGCACCGTGCTGGTCGACGGCGTCCCGATGAACGCGTGCCTCGTGCTCGTCGGTCAGGTCGAGGGCAAGTCGGTGCTCACCGTCGAGGGGCTCGCCGTCGACGGCGCGCTCCCCGAGCACCTCAACCACCTGCAGCGCACGTTCATCGATCACGGCGGCGCGCAGTGCGGCATCTGCACGCCGGGCATGCTCGTCTCGGCCGAGGCGCTCCTGCGCAACGTGCCGAAGCCGAGCGACGACCAGATCCGCGAGGCGATCGCCGGGAACATCTGCCGGTGCACCGGCTATCAGCGCATCGTCGACGCCATCCGGCACGCCGCCGAGCTGCGCGGGAGGGACCAATGACCGCCGATTCACGAGTCGACGTCTTCGAGCGCATGCGCTCGCTCGACGAGACCGTCGCGCGCCTCGCCGCGTGCGCCGCGGGCGAGACGCCGTTCCAGCTGCTCTCCGGCGGCACCGATCTGGTGGTCGAGTCGCACCTCGCGCCGCCCTCGTCGACGGTCCGTCCGAAGCGCGTGCTCCTCGACATCTCGTCGGTGCCGGAGCTCTCGCAGATCGAAGACCGCGGCGACATGCTCCGCCTCGGCGGCGGCGTGACCTACCTCGCGCTCCGGCGCGATCCCGTCGCGTCGCGCGTCCCGCTGCTCGCCGCGATGGCCAAGGACGTCGGCGCCATCCAGATCCAGGCGCGCGGCACGCTCGCCGGCAACATCGCCACCGCCTCGCCGGCGGCCGACGGCGTCTGCGGCCTGTTCGCGCTCGACGCGGTGATCGGGCTGCGGAGCGCCAAGGGCGAACGAACGATCCCGCTCGTCGACCTCTACGAGGGGTACAAGAAGAGCAAGCGCCGCCCCGACGAGCTCATCGCGTGGGTCGACGTGCGCGTCCCCTCGCCCACCGCGAAGTGGGTGTGGCGCAAGGTCGGCACCCGCCTCGCGCAGGCGATCTCGAAGGTGGCGCTCTCCGCGGTCGTCGAGATCGACGACGGCAAGATCTCTCGCGCGCGGTTCGGCATGGCGTCGGTCGCGCCGACGACCTCCGCGCTCCCGAGCGTGCGCGCGCTCCTCGAGGGCAACGCGCCGGGCTGGATCGATCTCGCCGCGGTCGAGCGCGCGGTCGACGCCGACATCTCGCCGATCGACGACGTGCGCTCGACTTCGGCGTATCGGCGGCACGTGGCGAAGGCGATCACGAGGGAGTTCGTGCGGGCGCTCTCGGGCTGACGCGAACCTCGCGTCGCGCATCGCGCGTACACCCATCGCGCGGCACCTTGGGCCGTACTGCGCCGTCGCTGGCCCCGCTTGCGGAGTACGGCACCGAGGCGCATGCTGCGGCCCGCACAAGCGATCGTCGATTGGGGCGATCGCAAGCGTTCCGACTTCGGCCCAGAGATCCGCGGTCACACGAGGATCCATGGCTGAAAACCAGCGTGGGGCGCGCTCCGTTCGCACGATCGCGATGCTCGGCAATCACCTGCCGCGCCACTGCGGAATCGCGACGTTCACCACGGATTTGATCGAGGCGATCGACCGCGAGATGCCGGAGCTGCAGAGCTTCGTGCTCGCGATGAACGACGTCGGTGCGCACCATGCGTATCCGCCGCGCGTTCGCTTCGAGATCCCCGAAGGGGACATCGAGGCGTACCACCGCGCCGCCGACTTCCTCGACGTGAACGGCGTCGACGTGCTCTCGGTGCAGCACGAGTACGGCATCTTCGGCGGACGCGCGGGCGGGCACGTGCTCGAGCTGCTCCGCGACGCCCGCGTTCCGGTCGTCACGACGCTGCACACGATCCTCGAGAACCCCGATCCGGCGCAGCGCGCCGTGTTGGACGCGCTCGTCGGGCTCTCGGAGCGGGTCGTGGTGATGAGCAGCGACGGCGCGGCGCTCCTTCAGCGGGTGCACGGGATCGATCCCGCGAAGATCGACGTCATTCCTCACGGCATTCCCGCGGCGCCCGAGAGGACGAGCAGCGCCGCGGCCGGCCGTGATCGGCTCGGCGTGGAGGGTGGCGTCGTCATCCTCACGTTCGGGCTCCTCTCACCCGACAAGGGCATCGAGTACGTCATCGACGCGATGCCCGCGATCCTCGCGCGGCACCCGAACACGGTCTACGTCGTCCTCGGCGCGACCCACCCCCACGTCAAACAGCACCACGGCGAGGCCTACCGGCTGATGCTGCAGACGCGCGCCGAGCGCTTGGGCGTCGATTCGAGCGTGATCTTCCACAATCGCTTCGTCAGCCACGACGAGCTGCTCGAGTTCCTCGGCGCCGCCGAGCTCTACGTGACGCCGTACCTCAAGGAGGAGCAGAGCACCTCTGGCACGCTCGCGTATGCGGTCGGGTGCGGCAAGGCGGTCGTCTCGACACCCTACCGGTACGCGCGGGAGATGCTCGACGAGGGCCGAGGCATCCTCGTTCCCTCCCGAGACTCGGAGGCCATCGGACGCGAGGTCATCGCGCTGCTCGATGCCCCGGCCAAACGCGCCGCGCTCCAGCGTCGTGCCGAGGAGTTCGGGCGTTCGATGGGCTGGCCGATCGTCGCACGTCGTTACGTCGACTCGTTCCAGCGCGCGCGCGCGGCACATGACGAACGGAGGCGCGCGGGCCTCGCTGCGCGGACGCTCACCAAGCGTCGCCCCGAGCTCCCCGAGCTCGACCTCTCGCACCTGCGGTTGATGACGGACGTCACCGGACTGCTCCAACACGCGACGTTCGACGTCCCCCGCTACAGCGAGGGCTACTGCGTCGACGACAACGCGCGCGCGCTCCTGTTCATGACCCACGTCGAGGAGGCCGGGACCGAACCGCTCCATGTCGTGCGTGGGCTCGCGACGCGGTATCTGGCGTTCGTCCACCACGCGTTCGACGAGGAGAGCGGTCGCTTTCGCAACTTCCTCAGCTACTCGCGGGCCTGGCAGGAGGAGCGCGGCTCCGACGACAGCCACGGCCGCGCGCTCTGGTCGCTCGGCGCCGTCATCGGCCGCTCCTCCGACCCCGGGCGCACCGGTCTGGCCGCGCGGCTGTTCCACGCGGCCCTTCCCGCGGTGGCTACGCTCGAGAGCCCGCGCTCCTGGGCCTACACGCTGCTCGGCATCGACGAGTATCTCCGCGCGTTCGAGGGAGACGGCGGCGTCGCCGCGATGCGCGCCTCGCTCTCGGCGAAGCTCGTCGAGCGATTCCATCACTCGGCGACCGAGCACTGGCCGTGGTTCGAAGACCGACTCACCTACTGCAACGCGCGCCTCCCGCAGGCGCTGCTCGTCTCCGCGGCGCGCGTCGGCGACCGGGAGATGGCCGCGATCGCCCACCGCTCGCTCGAATGGCTCGTCGGTCAACAGATCGCGAGCGACGGGAGGTTCTCGCCCATCGGGACCAACGGCTTCCACGTGCGCGGGGAGCCGCGCGCGCGCTTCGACCAGCAGCCGGTCGAGGCCTGCGCGATGGTCTCGGCGTGCCTCGACGCGCACCGCATCAGCCCGAAGGCGAGCTGGCTCGATCACGCCCGGCGCGCCTTCCAATGGTTCCTCGGGCAGAACGCGCTCGATCTCCCGGTCTACGACACCAGGAGCGGGGGGTGCCGTGACGGCATCCACGCCGATCGCATGAACGAGAACCAGGGCGCGGCGTCGACGCTGTCGTTCCTCACCGCGCTCGCCGAGCTGCGGGCGGCCGATCGCCTGGCCGCCAGGCTCGTGCCCGTCCAGAGCTCGTCTCTCCGGGGCCGCGCGGCTTCGCTGACGACGGGGAGCGCCTCGTCATGAAGAACCGCGCGTATGAGGTCCTGTTCGAGCGCCACCCGAGGAACCCGATCCTCACCGCCCAGGATTGGCCGTATCCGGCCCACACGGTGTTCAATCCCGGCGCGACCCTCCTCGCCGACGGCTCGACGCTGCTCCTCTGCCGGGTCGAGGACCGCCGAGGTCATTCCCACCTCTGCGCGGCCCGCTCGGTCAACGGCCGCGATGGATGGGTGATCGATCGCACCCCGACCCTCCTGCCGGAGCCGGAGCATCACCCCGAGGAGTATTGGGGCATCGAGGATGCGCGCATCACCTGGGTCGACGAGCTGAAGAAGTTCGTCGTCGCCTACACGGCGTTCAGTCGCAGCGGGCCGGGCGTCGCCCTCGCCCTCACCGAGGACTTCCGAACGTTCGAGCGCTGCGGCCTCGTGATGCAGCCGGACGACAAGGACGCTGCGCTCCTCCCGCGCCGAATCGACGGCAACTTCGCGCTCATCCACCGCCCCGTCACCGACGCCGCCGCGCACATCTGGATCTCGTTCTCCCCCGATCTCCGCAACTGGGGCAACCACAAGCCGATGCTCCTCGCGCGCAAGGGGGCGTGGTGGGACGCGAACAAGGTGGGGCTCTCGCCGCCGCTCATCGAGACCGAGCGCGGCTGGCTGATGCTCTATCACGGGGTCCGTCACACCGCGGCCGGCAGCCTCTATCGCCTCGGACTCGCCCTCTTCGACCGGGAGAGGCCCGAGGTGTGCTTGCTCCGTGGCGACGAGTGGGTGTTCGGGCCCGAGACGCTCTACGAGCGGGAGGGCGACGTCGGCAACGTCGCGTTCCCGTGCGGCACGACCCTCGGCAAGGACGGCGACACGATCAAGATGTACTACGGCGGCGCCGACAGCTGCATCGCGCTGGCGACGGGCAGCGTTCGCGCCTGCCTCCGCTGGCTCGACGAGCACGGGGCACCCCCGGCGTGAATCAGACGTCGGTGATCCGTCGCGGTCCGGGCTTCGTGCTCGTCGGCGAGGACGGACCGTGCGTGGGATCGAGATTGTACTGGCGCCGGATCAGCTGGATGGACCGGCGCAGATCGCTGCGGCGATCGGGCGGAAGGGCGGCGAGCGCGTCGTTCGCGAACGCCTCGAGCGCGAGGCGTGGCGCGACCTTGAAGGACGCGATCGCGCCGGCGCCGTCGAGCACGAACAGCCGGGTGAACGAGGTGTCGCCGGCGAAGCCTGCGAGGAGCTCGCGCGTGCGCTCGACGCCGGCGATCTCCTGGAGCTCGCGCGCGATGTCGTTGGCGGCGGAGACGAACCGCGCCGCGTCTGCGGCGGACTCGGGGAGATCGAGGCCGACCTCGAGGCGGCCGACGGCCTCGACGACCGAGGCCACCTGGTCGCCCACGAGGATGCCCCCGTGCTGCGGCGCGATGATCGTCGGCCGCGGATCGAGCCGCAGGACCCGCCCCGCCGCGAGTCCGAACGCGCGCTGGCTCGGCATGTAGATCTGGTGGAACATCTCGATGCCGGGATCGGTCGACCGTCGAGCAGCTCCATCGCCATGTAGTGGATGCCGCTCGGCAGCGTGCCGAAGTCCTCGATCGCCACGACGTTCGGGTGGGCGATGAGCGAGACCATCCGCGCCTCGCGCTGAAACAGCTCGCCCGCCTCGGGCCGCAGGGCGTGCCTCGGGTGCAGCAGCTTCAACGCGACGCGCTTGCCGCTGCCGATCCGCTCGGCCTCGTACACCTCGGCCGTGCCCCCCGCGTCGATGAACCGCACGACGCGATAGCGACCGGCGAGCACCCTGCCGATCCACTCGGCCCCGCGCTCGGAGATCGGACGGACGCGAGCGCCGTCGTTGCCGCAGACGTTGCCGCAGAACTGGGTCTCGTTGTCACCTTCAGCCTGGCAGAGCGGACAGTACCAGCGGGCGTGCGGCATGCGACGAGGCGCGTTGGATGCACGCTACCGCTGCGCGGACGTAGTCGAGCCGAGGGAAGTCTCAAACCGAGATCGCAGGGACACGGACGAGTCAGGCGGTCGGCTTGCCGTACGCGTTCAGCCCTCCGCGCCGCTCGGGCGGTCGTCGCCGCTCGCCTCGATGCGCCGCTGGTCTTCGGCGAACCGCTCCTCGTCCTTGCGGAAGTCCTCCTCGGTCCCTTGGCGGACCGGTCCGCCGGCGTTCCGCCGCGCTCGCTCACCGCGGAGCAGCGCCCTGCCGACCGACGCGCCGAGGCCGTACGCAAACCAGCTTCCCCACATGATGGTGCCTCCGCGCGACGACCTGCACCGCGCGTGCCCCGCCACCCCGCAGCAACGCGAGCTCCCGCTCCCCATCGAACCCGTCGACATGCGGAGCTCGTTCGTCGTGGTCGTCGCCTCCTCCGCGGTCGCCACGATCACAGCCACCAGCGCGGCCAACCCGCCGGCGCCGACCAGCGTCCCCGATCCGCCGACGCTCGCAGGCGCGGGCGGCCACGAACATCCGAATCGGCTGCGCCGACACGACGGCGGCTGCTTCGCGTACTTCGACGACGTGCCGCTCGCCAAGGCGCCGTGCGTCGACGCGCTGAAGCACGCCGGCGAGGAGATCGATCGCGAGACCACCTCGGGTCAGTGCGTGCTCATCGAGCCGTGGGGCGCCGAGCCGACCCATCACCCGTGCCCGGCCGTCCTCGTTCCGCCGGGATGGAAGTCGCCGAGCCTCGCCAAGGCGATCGCGCCCACGCAGCCGGCGAGCGAGCCCGCGCCGAAGACCGCGGGGTGCGCGCGCTGCAGCGTCACGCGCGAGACCGCCTCGGTCGCGCCGGTGCTCGCCCTCGCCGCGATCGCGGCCGCGCGCCGGCGACGCCGCTGATCAGACCGGCGTCTTGGGGTGGCCTTCGTCCCTGGCGACCGCGGCCTCGATCGCGCCCATGGCGGCGAGGCACACGTCCTCACGCCACGGTCGCGCGACGACCTGCACGCCGACGGGCAGCCCGGTGCTCGCCTCGTCGACGCGCGCCGCGAGCTTCTCGAGGCGATCGCGCGCGGTGCTGCGCCGCGCCTCCTCCTTGCGCACGCGCGTGACCGGCACCACGCCGGCGGGGAACTGCAGCACGTTCCAAACCATCGAGGAGCTGCCGGCCAGGAGGAAATCGCGCGCGCCGAGGTGCGGGAGCGCGGGCGTCGCGTGCGGCGGACAGAGCAGCACCTGGATGTTCGCGCGATCGAGCGCGTCGGTGACCTCGAAGCGCCACGCGCGGAGCTTGTTGGTGATGGCCCAGAACTCGTCGACCGACTTCTCGCCGATCACCTCGAGCAGCCGCGCGACGCGCTCCTCGCCGACCACGAGCAGCACGCGCGACAGCGTCGTGCGCACGGCGGCGGGCAGATCGGCGATTCGGCGCAGGGCTTGGAGCACCGGATCCATCTCGTCGCCGGCGACCCCGCGCCGGACGATCGCGCCCCCGTCGGCCGAGAGCGCCGCGAAGTAGAGGTACACGTGCTCGGGGATGCGCGGCGGCAGGAAGGGCACGACCTCGCAGCCCGCCTCGCGCAGCGCGTCGGCCGCGCGGCGAACGGCACGCCCGACGGCCGCCGAGCTCGGGACGAGGCCGTCGGTCTCGTACACGCCGACGCGCACGTGGCGGAGATCGACGCTCCCGGGATCGCCGAACGGCAGCGGCGGCACTCGGCCGTCGAGCTCGGCGCCGCGCAGCGGATCGATCGCGTGCATCAGCAGCGTGACGTCGGCGACGGTGCGCGCCATCGGCCCGACCTGCCCCCGCACCGCCTCCTGCCCCATCAGCGCGGTGTTCGAGCCTCGGTTGCTCCACCGATCGAGCGTCGGCTTGAGCCCCACGACGCCGCAGAAGTGGGCGGGCACGCGGATCGATCCGCCGATGTCGGTTCCGATGCCGAGCGCCGAGAACCCGGCCGCGAGCGACGCGCCCTCGCCGCCGGAGGACCCGCCGGGGGTGCGACCGAGGTCCCACGGATTCGCCGTCTGGCCGAAGATCGGGTTGCGGCTCTCGTGGTAGAGCAGGTACTGCGACACGTTCGTGCGGCCGAGCACGACGGCGCCGGCGGCGCGCAGCTGGCGCACGATCGCGGCGTCGGCGACCGCGCGGTGGTCGCGGCGCGACGGCACGCCGAGCGTCGAGGCGAGCCCCTCGACGTCGAGCGACTCCTTGATGGAGACCGGCAGGCCGTCGATCGGCGAGAGCCGCTCGCCGCGGGCGCGCCGCTCGTCGGCGCGACGCGCCGAGGCCAGCGCCTGCTCGCGGAACAGGGCGGTGAAGACCCGCAGCGCGCCGTCGCGGGCGTCGATTCGGTCGAAATGCGCCTCGGTGAGCGCGAGCGAGGTGATTTCGCGTCGATCGAGGAGGTCCTTCATCCCCGTGGCGGTCAGCGTGCACGGATCCATCGGTCCAGCTCGTTCGATCGGGGCCCGGCCGCGGTCAACCCGAACGCCCTCGCACGCTCGCTCTGCCGCAGGTCTCTCGCGGAAACCGCGGCGATTGAGTACCTTCAGCGCCGGCGAGAGGTGGGCTCGCCGCCCCCGGGCGCGGTGAGGAGATCATGTCGGCACCCGAGATTCTTCGCGAGCTCCACTATCGTCCCCGCGTCGCGCCCGAGCTGCTGCGCGAGGTGCTCGGCGTCGAGCTGCCTCGCTACGACGGCGTGCGCGCCGAGGCGCTCCACGGCGGTCCGACCGGCGCGGCCGCGCCGCTGGTGATCGTCCTCTCGCAGGTGCGCACGCCGGTGCACGCGATCGTCGTCGACGCGCTCGACACTTGCGACTCGCCGGCGCGCCTGCGCTGGCCGCAGTGGATCGAGACCGTGCGCGCGCGCCTCGGCGTCGCGACGCACGCGATGGTCGTGACGGTCGACGACGTCGTCGAGCGTTGGGCGAAGCAGCCGGTCCACCTCGACGACGGCCGCGTGTTCCAGCCGCACGTGATCGGTCCCTCGGCCATCCCGAGCGACGGTCGCGCCACGCCCGTCCTCGTGCTGATGACGCTCGCCTCGAAGATCACGCCGCGCGCGTGACCCCGAGCCGCACGCGGAAGTCCTCGATGGTGCGCACGAGCCCGTCGTGCAGCGCGACGCGCGGCTCGAAGCCGAGCAGCCGGCGGGCGCGATCGATCACCGGCCTGCGCTGGCGCGGATCGTCGACCGGCAGCGGACGTCGGCCGAGCGGGCTCTCGGAGCCGGTGAGCTCGCGCACCCGGTCGGCGAGCTCGCGGACGGTGAGCTCGACGGGGTTCCCGAGGTTGATCGGTCCGGTCTCGGTCGGGTGCTCCATCAACCGCACGAGCCCGTCGATCAGATCGTCGACGTAGCAGAGCGAGCGCGTCTGGCTGCCGTCGCCGTAGATCGTCAGCGGCACGCCGCGGAGCGCCTGCACGATGAACGTCGACACGACGCGGCCGTCGTCGAGGTCCATGCGGGGACCATAGGTGTTGAAGATGCGCGCGATGCGCACCTCCGTGCCGCGCGTGCGGTGGTGATCCATCACCAGGCTCTCGGCGCAGCGCTTGCCCTCGTCGTAGCAGGCGCGCGGGCCGTGCGGGTTCACGTTGCCGCGGTAGTCCTCCGGCTGCGGGTGGACGTCGGGATCGCCGTAGACCTCGCTGGTCGACGCCTGCAGCACGCGCGCGCGCTGCTCGTTGCCGTACTCGAGCGCGTGCACCACGCCGAGGACGCTGGTCAGCGTGGTGTGGATCGGATCGGCCTGGTACCGCGGCGGGCTCGCCGCGCACGCGAGGTTGTAGATGCGATCGAGCGGACCGACCTCGTAGGGGCGGATGACGTCGTGCTCCACGAAGGAGAACCGCCGGTGCCCCGCGACGTGCGCGACGTTGTCGCGTGAGCCCGTTTGGAGGTTGTCGAGCGCGATGACCTCGTGCCCTTCGTCGAGCAGGCGATCGACGAGGTGCGATCCGAGGAACCCGGCGCCACCGGTGACGAGGATGCGCATGCGGAGGCTTCTCTCTGGTCGTTCTGCCCGGCGGCAGAGCCGAGCCTTCGGTTCGACGATGCCGGGTCCGGCTCGTTGCGCCGACGCGCGACGTAACGCATGTGAGAGTTACGCCTGGCGCGCGGGCGTGCTAGGCGTTTTCTTACCATGTCCCAACAGGTCGAGTTCGGTTTGCCGAGCGCGGTCTCCCACGCGGAGCGCCGCCTTCTGTTGGTCTTCGACGGCGGCAACGCGCCCGGGTACTCGTCGGTCGCGGTCGCGCTCACCGAGGAGGGGGTTCGTCGCGGCTACGAGGTGTGGGCGGCCACCGAGGGGTTCCGCTCGTTGACCGACGACGCCACGTCGGAGCCGCGCTTCGAGCGGCTGATCGTCGGTCGCAGCGAGCGCTACGCGCTGCTCTCGCAGGGCATTCCTGTGCGCTCGATGGGCCGGCGCGTGCTCGACGCGGGCAGCGACTTCCGCAGCGAGCGCTACCGTGGCTTCCTGCAGCGCGACAAGCGCCGGCTCGCCGCGGAGACCATCCGCGCGCAGGGGTTCACCCACGTGGTGTGCGTCGGCGGCAACGGCACCCTCGAGGGCGCCAAGGCGCTCTCGGCCGATCTCGATCCGAAGCCGCAGCTCGGCTTCATCAACGTCTCCGTCGACAACGATCTGAGCGGCGATCGCGCGATCGGCTTCCTCACCGGCGTCGAGGCCGGCGCCACGATCGCGCGCGGTCTCCTGGAAGACGCCTACACGCACAAGCGCGTCTACCTGCTCGAGATGATGGGCAACCTCGGCGGGCGGCACGTCCTGCACTGCGGCGTCGCCGCGCGCGCGCACCTCGTCGTGCTGCCGTTCTTCCAGTTCCCGGCCGATGTGATCGAGGAGATCGCGCAGGCGCTGTCGAAGGTCGACTACGCGCTGGTCGTCGTCGCCGAGGGCTACGAGCGCGAGCGGCGGAGAGGGACGGGCGAGTCGGCCAGCGAGTACTTCCGCAAGCAGCTCGAGGCCGCGGGCCTCCGCGACAGCCCGACCAGGCGGGTCATCGCGGAGCCGTTCAGCCGATACCTGCGCGGCGTCCGCCCGGCGTTCGCCGATGTGTCGACCGCGTACGTGAAGGCCTCGCAGCTGTTCTCGGCGTTCGACGAGGGCAAGACCGAGATCATGCCGTACATGGTCGCCGCCAGCGACGTCGGGCTGCGGCGCTTCGACGAGATCACGCGCGAGGACGGCGTCGAGCCGTCGTTCCTCCCGCTGCTCGAACGACTCGGGCTCCCGAAGCTGCGCGTGCTGCTCCGCGAGCTGCAGTCACGCGGTCACGGCCGCTGAAGGGCGAAGTAGAGCGCCAGCCACGCGCCCTTCGGCGTGACGACCCACGCCTGCCCGAGCCACAGCCCCGGCGCGACGGTGCGCACCTCGTCCTTGATCGCGCGGATGAAGAACGGGTTCTCCGGGTGATCGTAGTCGAGCTGCAGGGCGTCGAACGCGCCCGCGCGCGACGGACCGATCGAAGTGGTGAAGCGGAACCACAGGTTCTTGTCGGAGAACACGCGGTTCCATCCCTCGCCACGCTGCGCGGCGCGCGGGGCGAAGGTCTTGCCCTTCCACGGGAACATGCGAAAGCGCGCGAGCGCCCGCATGGCGTCGGTGACCGGCGCGTTGGCCACCGGGCTCGGAAGCATGCGGCCGATGAGGTCTCCGCGCAGGTCCTCGATCGCCGGCGTCGTCGCGGCGCGATAGAGCCGCTCGAGCGTCGGGACGTCGAGCGCGAGGAGATCGTCGACCGTGCGCGGGGTCGCGCCGGGGATCGCTGCGTCGTGCGGAATCGCGTTCGCCATCTCTCGGTCCTCCTTGGTTGCCCTCGATCTTCGACCTTCGACCTTCGACCCTTCGTTCAACGACGGATCGCCTCCCACACGCGCGCCTCGGCGCGGGCCAGCGCGTCCTCGCGGCTCACCGGCAGGTGCCCGGCCTCGGCCGCGCGCACCACGCCGACCACCGCGCCGAAGACCAGCGCCATGAGCAGCTCCGGCGGATCGTCGCGGACCGCGCCGGTGCGCTGTGCCTGCTCGACGAACGCTCGGAGCGGCAAGAGCACGCGCGCGTCGGCCGCGCGGCTCTCCTCGTCGAGGTAGGGCGCGTGGTGGTGCAGCTCGAGGAACACGAACGCGCGCGGGTGCGCGGTCGCGAACGCGCTCAGCCGCCGCCAGCCCTCGGCGAACAGCGCGCGCGGCTCGGCGTCGAGCGGGAACGACTCGAGCATCGTCGCCGTGATGACCTGCTTCCAGTGCCGGTAGAGCGCGTTGACCAGCGCCTCCTTGCTCGGGAAGTAGCGGTACATGGTCCCGGCGCCGACGCCGGCCCGCGCCGCGACCAGCGGCACGGCGGTGCCGTGGAACCCGCGCTCGGCGAACAGCGCGAGGGCCGCGTCGAGGATCGCTGCGCGCTTGTCGCCGGGCTCCCGGGCGGGTTGCCGGTGAAGCGCGGGGTCGTTCGCCATGGATGCGGAATGAACGTTCATTCCGGCCGGCTGTCAACGGCCCACGGCCGCGGTCGTGCGAGACTCGCCGCGTGCAGCCCTCCTTCGCCGCGCTTTACGGCCTCGCCGCGCTCGCGGCGCCTTTGCTCCTCGCGTCCGTCGCCGCCGCCGACGCGCCCACGACGCCCACGGGGCTGGCGCCGTCGGCGCCGTTCACCCCGCCGAGCGCCGAGATGGCCGACGCGCTCGCCGAGCTCGCGGCCGCCGAGCAGCAGCTCGCCGCGTCGCCGCCGTGCGTGACGATGTGCAAGGCGCTCGAGTCGATGAAGCGCGCCGCCGATCGCGTGTGCGACCTCGCCAAAGACGGCCCGCCGAGCGACCAGAGACGCTGCGACGACGCGCGCGCGAAGTTGGAGGAGGCGACCGCGCGCGTGCGCGCGGCGTGCCCCGACTGCGTGGTGTCGCCGCCGTACGCGCCCGCTGGGAAGGCGCCGGCGCCGGCGAAGCCGGCGGAGCCGACGACCGACGCCGGCAAGAAGGCCGAGGAGAAGGAGGCCGGCGCGACGTACGCCGCCGCGCCCCCGGCGCCCGGCGAGGAGGTCCGCGCGGTGGGTGCGGGGCGCTCGGTCACGCTGACGGTCGACGTGCTGCCGCTCCTCACGCCGCCGTGGGTCGCCCAGGCACGCCTCGCGAAGAGACTCGGACCGAAGACGTCGCTCGCGATCGCCGTCGGGGTCGGATCGCTGCCGACTTCGCATCCCGAGGGTAAGGGGCGGGCCCCGGTGACCTCGATCGGCGGCGAGCTGCGCCGCTTCGTCTACGGCGGGTTCGACGGCTTCGGCGTGTTCGTCGGCGCCGACCTGGCGTTCCGCATGGCGACGCTCGAACCGGGCGAGAACCTGAGGCAGTACTCGTTCCCTCTCGGCCTCACCGTCGGCCCCGAGATCGGTACGCGCCTGGTGGCCGGAGCTGGCTTCACCGTCGAGGCGCGCGTGGGCGTCGGATACCTGGTCCACGACGGACGAGGACCCGGGAGCTCGGGCGAACGGGTGCTGCCGATCGGCGGGGTGGGCGTCGGCTGGACGTTCTGATCAGCCCTGCTTCGACGGTCCGGGCCTGTGCCCGGTGCCGATCGACTCGAGCCTCGAGGACGCGACGTCCGAGGACGCGTCGTTCGACGACACGTGGGGACCGTGCGGCGCGGCGTGGCTGGCCGCTACGCCCTGCGCCTCTGCGACAGCCGCTCCGCCACCAAGAGCTGCGCGCGCCACGGTCCGTAGGCGCGGCCGCGCGCCTCGAAGCGCTCGAGCTCCCGACGAACGGTCGGCTCGATGGTGCCGGGCGGTGCGTCGCGCAGCGGGGTGCCGGGCAGCGGCATGAAGGCGTGCGAGTGCACGCGCGCGCCGAGGTCGGTGAGCGTCTCCATCAACCGCAGCGTCGCCTCGCGATCGGTCGGATCCTCGTCGGGCAGGCCGAAGATGAAGTCGACGTTGACCGCGAACCCGTGCTCGATGGCCAGCCGCGACGCGCGCACCACGTCGTCGACGGAGTGATCGCGCCGCGTCCGATCGAGCACGCGCTGCGAGCCCGATTGGCCGCCGATCACCAGGTTGTCGTTGTCGACGTACTTGCGGAGCAGCGTCAGGGCCTCGGGCGTCACGTGCTCGGGCCGCACCTCGGAGGGGAACGATCCGTAGAACACCCTCCCCTCCGGCCCGATCTCCTCGCGGCAGGCGGCGAGCAGCGCCTCGACGGCGGCGAGGTTCGGCTCGGTGCCGCCTGCGCCGTAGGAGAGCGAGGTCGGCGTGACGAACCGCACGTAGCGCAGGCCCTCGCGACGCATGACGCGCACGTGCTCGCGCACGTTCTCGACCGAGCGATGCCGGAAGCGCGCCTTGAACATGAACGGCGTCTGGCAGAAGGCGCACGCGTACACGCAGCCGCGCGTGATCTCGATCGCGTTGAACTTGCGATCGGGCAGGTTGAACGCCGGGTACGCGTCGAGCTCGACCGGCTCGCCGCGGCCCGAGGTGCAGAGCTCGCCGCCGTCGAGTCGTCCCATCCCGCGCACGCTCAGCGGATCGCGCCCGTTCGCGACGGCGAGCACGAGGTCGACGATGGTGCGCTCCCCTTCCCCGAGCGCGACCAGGTCCCACCCGCTCCGCAGCGTGTCGAGCGGCTCGGCGGTCGCGTGCACGCCGCCGGCGACGTGCAGCGCGCGAGGCGCGCGCGCGCGCACGTCGGCGAGCGTGCGCGTCATCTCGGCCGACTCGGGCGAGAAGAAGGACCACGCCGCGATGACCGGACCGGCCGCGGCCTGGATCGCCTCGACCATGGCGTCGGCGTCGCGGGCGAAGACGATCGGCACGTCGGCCGTGCGCGGATCGGCGCGCAGCGCCGCCGTGAGCACGTTGAGCGCGACCACGCCGTTCCGCGCGTGGTGCACGACGAGCGAGGGCCGGGGCATCCGCCCGAGCGTAGTGGCTTCTCCGCCGCGTTCCACGACCAGGCCGCGCGAGGACGCGGTGCCCCGCGGGCGCCTTCACCGGCCGCGTCCGAGTGAGCAGGCCTGGCACGGCGGCGGCCCGCACGCGCGATGCACCGTCGAAGGGCCATGGCCATGCATCAGTCCCTCTACCGCGTCGTCCACGTCGACGGCGGCTGGGCCGTCCTCGATCGCGCCGGCAAGCGCTGCGGCGATCTCTACCAAACGCAGGGAGACGGCGTCGTCCGCGCGAAGGAGCTCGCGCTCCGGGACGGATCCGCGCAGATCGTCGTCCAGGGTCCCGATGGCCGCGTCGTGAGCGACTTCATGCACCAGCGTGAGGAGCGCCATTCGCTGCGGCGGGACGACAGCACCGACGACTCGCTCTTCGGCTCCGCGCCCGCGCGGCGCTCGAGCCCATCCCACGCGTGAGCGTCCCTGAAGCGGGCTCCTCGGACACTGCGCACGCAACCGCCGCCAGGCCCCGGTCGATGCCGGGCATGCTCGGCGCTCACAGCGACACGCTTCCGCGCACCCCGCCATTACCGCGCACAGTGCGAGGAGCCTGCGAAGCAGGCTTACGAAGCTTTCGGTGCCCCGGGATTCATCCCGGGGGATTCAGGGACACGCCGTAGTCGAGATCAGTGCCGACGCCGATCGCTCTCGAAGCCTCCCACGCGATACGCACGGTCGAGGGCGTCCTCCGAGCGGTCGCGATCTTCGCGATCGCGCGCGTACATCCCGTGCGCCGGCGCCAGAGGCAGCAAGGGCGCGCCCGGGGGCGGCGGCGCGCGGCGCGGGAGCTTGTCGTCCAGCGCGCGCACCGCCTCGTCCGCCGAGTCGCCGTAGCCCACGATTTTGGGGAACCGGTCGTCGCACGCCGCGTACCGCCGGCTGTTGGCGACGCGCGAGACCTTGATCACGGAAGCGCGAGGCCGAGCTGCTTGCGCAGGTTGAAGTAGCGATCGCTGCAGGAGAACACGAGGAGATCCTGCATGCGCTCGCCGGGCGCGCCGCCCTCGCCCTTCTCGCCGCCCTTCTCGTCCAACGAGAGCACCTTGCCAGCCGTCGACAGGTCGTTGCAGAGCACGAGCCCCGCGCGGCACGCGGTCTTGTCGACGCCGTGCGCCCAGCGCTGCAGGTTGGTGCGGCCGCCCTCCTCGACGAAGCGCAGGAAGTAGCCGCGCAGACGATCGACGTGCTGCGCCTCGAGCACCGGCTGGATGGCCGCGGCGATCGGCGCGACCCGCGCCTTGGCGTGCGGCGGGATCGGCAGCGCGGGGTTCGCGATGGAGAGCGCGGCGAGGAAGAGGTCCTCGAGATCCGGCACGCCCGGGAAGAGCCACCGCACGAAGTGCTCCTCGCGGAAGCACGCGAGCGAGCGCCCGCACTCGAACGCGACCTCGAGCGGCGTGCGCCCGGAGAGCAGGCGCATGCCGACGCGGAGGTTCGGCGGCACGCCCGGGATCATCTCGATGGTCTGGTTCAGCTCGGGGTCGACGAAGATGGGCGGCGGCTTCAGCCCGAGGATCGCCGCCGACCACGCGATCGCGCGCACCGCGCTGATCGTCGAGGTCGCCGGATCCTGCTTTCGCTGCGGATCGAGCTTGGGGAGCAGCTTGTCGCGGCGCAGCGCCGACACGCGCCCGAGCAGCACCGCGCTCGTGATCACCGAGAAGATGTCGCCGACGAGCAGCTCCTCGTCGGGGTGGAAGAGCAGCCGGCGCCACGCCTCGGGCGAGACGGCGCTGGTGAACTTGGGCAGCTCCTTCCTCCGGTGCTGCTCGAACACGGCCGTCTCGTCGTTGCTCGCCTTGCCGAGGAAGCACAGCGCGGACGAGATGCACCACTGCTCGTCGGTCTTGCCGGAGTCCTTCGCCCAGCGGAAGAGCAGGTGCATCGGCTCTGGATCGGTCGGATCCTGGCGGATTCGGCGCTGCAGATCGGTCGGATCGTCGGTGATGACCGGCTGCGCGACGGCGCCGAGATCGACCTCCACCGCGACGTTGTTGCGCGCGTCCTCGAGCTCGCCCTCGAGCGAGCGGATGCGCGAGCGCAGCGCGTCGATCTCCCGGCGGAGGGCGGCGACCTGCGCCGACTCGCCCGGGACGGCGGGGACGACGATCGGCGTCACGCCGCTCGGCGGCGGGGGCATCACCAGCGAGGGGCGGCCCTCGTCCTCCTCCGGGTACGAGATGCCCGGCGCGATGCCGTGCACGACGATGCGGACCTGGTGGTGCGCCTCCCAGGCCGACTGCAGCGCGGCCTCGAGCTTCTTGAGGCGCTCCTTGTCGAGGCCGAAGCGATCGGCGGCCTTGTCGAGGCGCTCGCGCTCCTCGACGGTGATGATGCCGTCCTCGATCACCTCGGCGAAGAGCTCCTCGTACATCGCCTCGAACTTGCCGAGGCGAATGCCGCCGTGGGTCTCGCCCGCGTCGAAGCCGGCCGCGTGCTCGAAAGTCCCCGGCGCGATCGACATCCGCTCGCTCATGCGCTCCCCTCCTCAGGTCGGCAGGTCTGTATCGACGAAGGACCATCCTCGCATGAGCCACCCTCATCCCCGCAAGCACCACGACGCCCACGACGCAGCGCCCGTTCCCGCCGCCGTGATCACGGTCAGCGACACGCGGACCGTGCAGGACGACACGAGCGGAGCGACCGCGGCCGAGCTCCTCCGGACAGCCGGTCACGCCGTGGTCTCCCACACCATCGTCCCGGACGAGCGCGAGGCCATCGCGAGCGCGATCCGGGCGGCGATCGTCGCCGGCGCGCGGCTGGTCGTCACCAACGGCGGGACGGGCATCGCCGCCCGCGACGTCACGTTCGAGGCGGTCTCCGCGATGCTCGACAAGACCCTCGACGGCTTCGGAGAGGCCTTCCGCCGCCTGTCGTGGGACGAGATCGGCCCGCGCGCGATGCTCTCGCGCGCGATCGCGGGGACCTACGGTCACTCGCTGCTCGTCGCCCTTCCCGGGAGCACCAAGGCGGTGCGGCTCGGCATGGAGAAGCTCGTCCTGCCGATCGCCAACCACGCGATCGGCCTCCTCGGCGATCCGAAAGGAAGCTAGGGTTACGCCGATGCCCGGGAAGCTCACGCACCTCACGCACCTGACGCACCTGGATGAGAAGGGCCGCGCGCGCGTCGTCGACGTCGGCGGCAAGCCGATCACCCGCCGCCGCGCCGAGGCGCAGGCGGTGGTGCGCATGGCGCCCGGGACGGCGGCCGCGATCCTCGATCGGAAGGTGCCCAAGGGCGACGTCGCCGCCGTCGCGCGCATCGCCGCGATCCAGGCCTGCAAGCGCACCAGCGATCTCGTGCCGCTCTGCCACCCCATCGCGCTCACGCACGTCTCGGTCGACGTGAAGGTGAGCCGCAAGGGCCGCGCGCGGCTCGTGGTGGCGTGCGAGTGCGTCGGTCAGACCGGCGTCGAGATGGAGGCGCTCACCGGCGCTCAAGGGAATCGACCGCGGCGCGTCGATCGCGAAGGTCGAGCTGCTCGCGAAGTCGGGCGGGCGCTCGGGGGACTGGCGGCGCGCGCCGTAGCCGGCGGTGCTGCTGCGACACGCCAGGTCGCGCCGGCCTCGCCCTCACCGAAGCCCGAGGACGACCGAGTCGAGGACCTCGCCCCACCGTGTGTAGTGGAGGAAGTGCCCGGCGCCCTCGACGAACCTCGTGGTGCACCGCGGCAGCCGCGAGGCCACCCGCTCGACGCGGCCAACGCAGTTCAGAGCACGAAGGACGGCGATCCGCCCTCGGCGATCGTGCGCACGGTCGCCGCGTAGTCGATCCGGGTCGGCCGGCCGTGACGCGTCGGGGGCGCGCGATACAAGGCGCGCGCGAGGGCCCGAAACGACGCCTCGTCGAGCGAGGTGAAGGTGATCCCCGCCGCGAGGCCGAGGTCGCCCTGGCGGCGACCGGCGATGAGGCGCGTGACCATGCCCACCGCGTCGACCCACTCCTGCCGCCTCGGCGTCCGGAACGAGACGATGACCTCGTCGCCGATGTCGGCGTCGAGCGTGCATTGGACCAACACGCCGTTCAGCGACAGATCGAGGCTGCCGCGACCGATGACGCGGAAGTCGCGCTCGCGGACCACCTGGCAGTCGACGTGCACACCGAAGCGAACCGCCGACCGTTCGGCGCGCGGCGAGAAAAGCATGTCGCGATCGTGCCGGACCCGGGTTGCGCACGGGCAACTTCCCGCCAAGGTCTCCCGAGTCAGGCGTCGAGCGCGCGCCGCACCGTGCGGAAGAACGCGTCCGGCGCGAACGGCTTGCGGATGACCGTGATGTCCCCCGAGACGAGGCCCTGGCGCACCACCGCGTCCTCCGAGTATCCGGTCATGAAGATCACCTTCGCCCCGGCGCGAAGCTCCCGGATGCCCTGGGCGGCGGCGACGCCGCCCACGCGCCGCATGACGACGTCGCTGATGACCAGGTGGATCGGTCCGGAGTGGGTGCGCGCGAGCTCGATGGCGGTGTCGCCGTCGTCGGCCTCGAGCACGCGGTAGCCCGCCACCTCCAGCAAGACGCGGGTGGAGCGACGCACGCCCGGCTCGTCCTCGACGAGGAGGATCGTCTCGCTGCCCTTGGTGTGCGTGTCGCCGAGGGCGTGCCCGCTCGGGCGAGCCTGCTCGTCGGTCGCCGGCAGGTAGACGTCGAAGGTGGAGCCTCGTCCCGGCGCGCTCTCGACCGCGATCGAGCCGCCGAGCTGCGCGACCACGCCGTAGACGGTCGCCAGCCCGAGGCCGGTGCCCATGCCGGAGCGCTTGGTGGTGAAGAACGGCTCGAAGATGCGCGCGCGGGTCTCCTCGTCCATGCCGACGCCGCAATCGCGGACGCGGAGGCGGACGTGCTCGCCGGCGCGGAGACCGAGGCCGGTCGCGAAGCACTCCGAGAGCGTCTCGTTGGTCAACGCGATGCTCAGCGTGCCGCCGGAGGGCATCGCGTCGCGCGCGTTCACCGTGAGGTTCAGCACGACCTGCTCGAGCTGGCTGCCGTCGCCGCGGATCCGCCAGAGGTCGGGCGCGATCTCGGTGCGCACGTCGATGTCCTCGCCGAGGATGCGCCCGAGCAAGCCGGTCGTTCCGGAGACGATCGCGCCGAGATCGAGCACGGTCGGCCGGAGGATCTGCCTTCGTCCGAACGCGAGGA
Organism: Deltaproteobacteria bacterium; assembly: GCA_016182965.1. Classification (GTDB taxonomy): domain Bacteria; phylum Myxococcota_A; class Polyangia; order Polyangiales; family JADJMO01; genus JALHOE01. Next base: position 30,499 of record JACPFM010000020.1, read on the forward strand.
GCTGCTGCGTGAGGCCCGCCGCGCGCTGCGACGCCTCGAGCACCTCACGCGTCTCGAGGCACTCGCCGAGGCGGCGTTCGAGCAGGTGCGTGCTCGTCATGATCGCGGTGAGGATGTTGTTGAAGTCGTGCGCGACGCCGCCGGCCAGCCGCCCGATGGCGTCCATCTTCTGCGCCTGGAGGAGCTGGTCTTCGAGGCGGCGGCGATCGGTGATGTCGACCACGACGCCGACGAGCTTCAGGGCGCGCCCCTGCTCGTTCCGCACCAGCGCGGCGCGCGCGTCGAGCCAGCGGGTCTGCCCCTCTGCGACCTTGCGGTAGGTGATGGCGTAGGGCGCCCCGCGGTTCAGCGTGGCATCGAGCGCCTCCTGCACGAGGTGGCGATCGTCGGGGTGCACGTGCGCGAGGAACGTCGCGAGGCTCTTCGGATCGGGGCCGAGGATCGGCAGCTCGAGGGCGCGCGTGACCCGATCTTCGTCGATGGACCACTCCCACGGGACGATGCGCCCCGCCTCCATCGCGGCGCTGAGCTGCGCCTCGCGCTGCCGGAGCGCCGCCTCGGCCTCCACCCGGCGCGCGTCGACGCTGGAGAACGTGATGCACGCTCCGCCGCGCTGCAGCGGCGAGACACGAACGTCGTAGGTGAGGCGGTTGCCGTCGTCGATTTCGCCGTAGTCGAGCCTCACCGACTCGCCCGCGCCCGCGGCGCGGAGGGCCGCGCGCGCCCGTTCCGCCTCGGCCGCCGGCAGCGCGTCTGCGAGCACCTCGCCGATCACCGGGGGTCGCCCGGCGAACCGCGCGAAGATCCGACCGACGCGCGGGTCGAAGGCGACGATCCTCCCCCCCGCGTCGACGATGAGCGTTGCCTGCGGCTGACGCTCGAGGACATCCGCGAGCAGCTCGACCAGCTCCTCGGAAGAGGCGCTGGGGAGCGTCATGCTGCTTTCACGCATTCATCCACACGGTAGCAGCGTCGGAACCTCGGGGGCGCGGCGACGGCTGCACATCGCATGGGGCGAGCTCGCCGATCGCTGCGCGAGTGTGGCAGCACGAAGGCTCGGTGGCGGTGTCGTCGACCCGGCCCCACCGGCGCTGCGTCGCAGGCGGTCTCCGGCGAATCGACGTGCGCCAGCGCCGGTCGCACGCCGTCGAGCCCGCTCAGGCAGGCAGCCGCTGCCAGAGGTCGATCAGAACCCCGCGTTGTCGACGCCGAAGGTCGGATCCGGCGGCTTGGGCGCGGCGGGAGGCGCCGCCGTCGCCGTTGCGACAGGAGACGTCGCGGTCGCGGTGGGCTTCGGCGCAGGCGCGGGCGCAGGCGCAGGCGCGGGCGCGGGCGCGGGCGCGGGCGCAGGCGCGG
>JACPFM010000159.1 GCA_016182965.1 Deltaproteobacteria bacterium
TTGCGGGAGCGGACCACGGATCGCGAGCCCATCCCGCTGACCGCTGCCGCCGCCGCTCACGCTGCCGCTGCCGCGCCCGCTACCGCTGCCGCTGCCGCGTACCGCGGCCCATCGCTCGAAGTATGCGGACACTTCCGGCCGGCGGTACTAGTGGGCGCGCTTGATAGCGTCAGATGTGGCTACAGCGGAACGGCGCGACGGTCTGGCGGGCCACGCGCATGCGTTCGTGCCGGCCCTCGGCGTTGGCATCCACGCCCGTGTTCGCTGGGACGACGGGGACGAGGCCTCGGCGTGACGGAGCGCGGACGGGGAGGGTGCTAGCCTGTCGCCGTGAGCGCGTACCGTTGCGCGCCGCCGCCGGTCAGCCGGATCGTGTGGCGCAAACCGGCCGTCGAGACGGGCGTCGCCGTGGCCCTTTCCGCCGGGCTCGCCGCGCTGTCGTGCGCGGCCGCTTTCCTGGCGATCGGTGCGGGTGCCTGGAGCGGCGGCATCATCGGCGCCGCCGCGGCGGTGCTGCTCGGCGCGGTCAGCGTCCGCTTCGTCGATCGCGACGTCGTGACGATCGACGTCGACGGCACGACCATCTCGGCGCGTGGTCTCCTCTCGCGCCGCGTGCGAGCCCGCGCTCGCTTCGTCGCGACGACCGAGGTGGAGGTCGCAGAGCGCCTCGTCATCGCCGTGCAGGCTTCCGGAGGTGAGTCCCCGACGTGGTCCCCGGCGATCGGTCGCGAGTACGAGGTCACCGTGCGTACCGACGACGAGAGCACGTCACTCGTGACCACGCGCTGGCGTGCGACCGCCGACGACGTCGCAGCGTGGATCGCCGCACGGCGGTCGTGATCGCCCGTCTCACTCCGGCTCGATCCGCGCGAAATACAGCGTTCGTGACGCACCGGCGCTGCAGCCCTCGCGCCAGGCGACGGCGAAGCCGCAGCCGCTGGCGACGACCTTCGCCTCCTCTCCTCGAGGCAGCTCCCGGACGCGCGCGTGTCGGGGTTGATGGGGATCGCGGTGCCGATCGACAGGTCGCTCAGCCGCACGGGCGCGAAGTGGAGGCCGGTGGGGAGCGGGTTGGACGCGCGCCACGCGCTGCTCTCGGTGACGAGCGCGGCGACGACGTGCGAGGCCGACCGGCGTTCCGCGCGCCGTCGTGGCGGTGCAACTGACTCGACTTTCGCCGATTTCGATCGATGGCCTCTGGCAGCGTCGGCTCCGTAGGCCTTTGACCCCGCCTGCCAACGGCCTGGCGCGGCGCCATGCTGCGAAATGGGCGAAAGTCGAGTCTGAGGGATCGTGAGGATCGTCGTCGCCGGAGGAGCGCACCGCTGGCTGGGGGCTCCCGTTGCGCCGCGTCCGAGGGCGCGATCGTTGCGATGCGACGACCGAGGTGGCCGTCGCGGAGGCAACGGTCACGCGCGGACCGGCGCGATCGGACCGTGCCTGCGCCAGCCGATGCGGAGCAGCCACGACTGCGGCTGCGCGACGGGCGGCGGTCCGGTGCCGGCGGGGCGCTCCACCGGACCGTGGAAGTGCTCGAACGTCGTGCCCGACGAGAACGGATCGACGGCGATGCCGACGCGCCCGGCCTGCGCGCTGTGCTTCGCGTGGTTGAGGAGCACGTAGGCGATCGCCCGGTGCACCTCGCGCGGCGTGCCGAGGACCCGCGCGTGAAAACGGTCGCCGAGCACGCGGCCGCGGCGGCGGCCCATCATCGCGTTCACGCGCTTGGCCAGCCGGATCGAGAAGCCCTGCATGCGGCGCGACAGCACCCGGCGATCGCCGGCCTCGACGATCAAGTGCAGGTGGTTTCCCTGCACCGAGAAGTGCACGACCCGAAGCGCGCCGACCCGCCGCTCGGCGACGAGGGCGTGCTCGACGCAGCGATAGCCGCGCTGGCTGCGGAGGTTCCACACGCCCTTGGCCATGCGCAACGTGACGTGGAGCGGCGTGCGCGTGCCGTCGAACGTGGGACGCGCCGCGTGCCCGACCGTCGTCGATGTGCGCGGCCGACCGGCGCCCTTCCGCGCGCCGCCGTGGCGGTGCATCGGGAGATCGAGCTGGAGGGACCGGGCACGCCGTCGCATCTTGAATACGGCATATATCCATTCGAGGCCGTGAAATCAAGCCCGCCGACGGTGCGAGCTGGTGCGATCGAGGTTCCGCCCTGACACGGGGCCTTCACGCGTCTCCACGCGTCGCCTCGGAGTTGGCCGACGCCAGAATCGAAGTCGCCCAGGAGCCGCCGCTCGCCGCTCCCCGTGCGCGCCCGCACGCACGCTCCGTCCCCCGCGTTCGCCTTCGCGTCCGCGTTCGCGTCCGCCTTCGCGTTCGCCTTCGCGTCCGCGCTACCGCGTGAACCACCTCGCCGGCGCAACCCACCCGCCGAACGCCCGCTCCAGCTCCAGCGCCACCGCGATCGTGACGTGATCGTTCCCGTGCCCCCCGGCGACCTGCACGCCGAGCGGCAAGCCGCGGTACAACCCGAGGGGCACCTGCGTGACCGGCAGCTCCATCACGTTGAGGATCGCCGTGTAGGCCCACTGCAGCGGCGGAACGAGCGCGGTGCCGTGGATGGGCGCGAGCTTCGGGTACGAGGGATAGAGCATCACGCCGTCGCCGATCTCGGAGACCAGCGTCTCCCGGAGCCGCACCTTGATCGCCTGCGCCTCCTTGGCACGCGCAGCCATCAACCCCGGCAGCTTCTCCGCGAGCGCGAGGCCGATCGCCGGCAACGTGTGGTCGGAGCGGCCGACCATCCACTTCAGGAGCTCGCGACCCGCCTTCACCGGCACGCCTTCGCCCATCAGCTCGGCGAACGAAGGGCCCTCCGACGCAGCGAGGGCGGCGGACCAGACCTCGAGCGAGCGACGCAGGTCCTCGATGCGCCCCGAGCGGACGCGCGCGCCCCGTCGCTCGAGGTGGCGGGCGACCCGGCGCTGCGCGTCGAGGAGCGCCGGATCGGGCGCGGCGGCGCCGTTGCCCTCGACGCTGAGCACGTCGAGGCCCTCCACGGAGACCGCGTCGAGATCTCCGACCCGGAACTGTCCGGTGCACCCCGCATCGACGCCGTCGGGACCGGCGAGGAGCTTCAATAGCGGCAGCAGGTCCTCGGCGCGCCGGCACAGAGGGCCCGTCGTCAGGTACCGCAACGCGTCGCCCTCGGCGTTGGGGAATTGCCCCGAGCCGGGCACCAGGCCGCCGGTCGGCTTGTGGCCGAACACGCCGTTGAAGAACGCGGGCATGCGGATCGATCCGCCGATGTCGGAGCCGAGGCCGAACGGTGACGCCCCGGCGCCGATGATCGCGCCCTCGCCGCCGGAGGAGCCGCCGACGGTGCGCCGCGGATCGTAGGGGTTGTTGGTGCGGCCGTAGACGGTGTTGCTGCTCTCCATCCACATGCACAGCTCGGAGATGTTGGTCACCCCGAGCGGGATGGCGCCCGCCTCGCGGACGCGGGTGACGGTGATGGCGTCGGTGTCGCTGATCACGTGCCGCCGCGCGAAGAGCCCCGCGCTGTTGGGCATCCCGGTGAGCGCGAAGGACTCCTTGATGGTGCAGGGCACGCCGTGGAATGGGGGCAGGTGGCCGCCGCGGGCGACCCGACGATCGGCCTCGTCGGCCTCCTGCAGCGCCTCGGCGAACCGCTCGCGCACCACCGCGTTGAGCGTGGGGTTCACCTTGCGGATCTGGGCGATGTGCGCCTCGACCACAGCGCGGGAGGTCGTCTGGCGCTCGCGGATCCGCCGGGCGAGCTCCGTCGCGGACGCGCGCAGCGCGGGATCTGCGGCGAAGTGGGCGAAAGTCGCGGTGCTGCTATTCTCGACGGCCATGAAGTGCATCCTCGCGCGGTCTGGTGTCGGGCTCACGCTCCTTTTTCTCCTCGCCGGCTGCGGCGGAAAGCTCGGGAACGATGCGGCCGATACCGACGGCGGAGCCGATGCCGCCGTCGTCGATGCCGTCGTGACCGACGAGGGGGTACTCGAGTCGATCATTCCCGATGGGGGACCGAGCGCCTGCGGCTACGGCAGCTGCAAGCCCGGCACATCCTGCTCGCCCGACGGCGGGTGCAACACCTGCTCGTGCGTGCGCGACGGCGAGTGGGCGTGCACGCTCCGCGCCTGCGTCGACGCCGGTCCGCCGCCTCCGCCGCCGTGCCCCGCCAGCCCGCCGTCGGGCTACTGCGTGAGCGACGGGCAGGTCTGCACGTACCCGAACGGCTGCGGCGGCAAGACGATCGCCCGCTGCGGCGGCGAGTGGTGGAGCGTGTCGACCGAGCCGTGCGTCGGCAGCTGCCCGAGCGTCGAACCGAAGGCGGGGACCGTGTGCAGCGGTTCGTCGAAGTGCGCCTACGCAAACAGCTGCGGCGGGTCGAACACCGCCTGGTGCGACGGCAAGTACTGGCACGTCGAGCCCGGACCGTGCACCGCGCCGACCTGTCCGAGCTACCTGCCGAAGTACGGCGAGCCGTGCGTCGGCCCGAACAAGTGCGCCTATCCGAGCGGCTGCCCCATGCCGCACACGGCGGTGTGCGAGGGCACGAGCTCCACGTGGCGGGTCTACTGGGCGGACTGCCCGCCGCCGCCGCCGCCCACGTGCCCCACGGCCCTGCCGCCGGCGGGTAGCCCCTGCAGCAGCGGCATGAACTGTCAGTGGGACAACGGCTGCGGCGGCCAGACGTACGGCTACTGCTCGAGCGGCACCTGGATGTTCAAGCCCGGCGGCTGCATCGCCGGCTGCCCGGCGACCAAGCCGCCGAGCGGCACCCCGTGCAAGCCGATCGGCACCAGCGCCTGCACGTACCTCGTGCCGGGCACCTCCTCGTGCACCTCGCAGTGCTTCTGCGCGGACGACTACCGGTGGGCGTGCCTCACCCCGCCGTGCGCGACGCCGACGCCGCCGCCCGGCTACTGATCACGGGCGCTGCGCCCCTCCCGAAGACGACGAGACGATCGCGATCGTCGCGCCGAGCACGATGACCAGCGCGCCCGCCGCCTCGACGGGCGTCGGCCACGCGTGCATCCACAGCGCGGCGATCGCGATCCCGCCGACCGACTCGCCCGGCGACACCAGCGCGACCACCGAGGGCGACAGGCGCCGCGAGGCGACCTGGATCGAGGTGTGACCGACGAGCGTGGGGATCGCCGCGAGCGCGACGATCGCCAGCACCGCGTGACGCGGCGGCGGCCAGACCACGCTGCCGGCGCGCGCGGGCGCCAGGAGCAGCCCCACGAGCAGGCACGCCGCAGCGGTGAGGTACACGAGCGGCGCCGCGTGGCGTGCGGCGATCGCGCCCTGCGTCTTGCGCACGACGGCGACGTACCCGCCGTAGAGGACCACCGCCACGATCACCAGGACATCGCCGAACAGCCGGTGCTCGCCCGAGCCCGCGCCGCGCGACACCACGAAGCCGCCGATCGTGGCCACGACGACGCCGAGCGCCTCGAGCCGGCGCGGTCGATCGCCGTGCAACGCCCACGCCGCCACCACCACGCTCAGCGGCTCGAGCGACACCAGCGCGATCGCCGCCGGCAGCGAGGTCTCGTCGAGGCCCCAGATGAAGCAGGCGAAATGCACCGCCAGCAGCGCGCCGCCGAGCAGGACCGCGTTGCGCGCCGCGGAGGTCAGGCGCCTCGCGGCGGTGACGGCGCCGCGCACGTCGATCAAGAACAGGATCGCGCCCGCGAGGAGCACGCGCCCGAAGGCGATGGCCAGCGGGTGCTCGGGCCTGGCGACGCGCGCGAGCGGACCGCTGGTGGCGAAGGCGGCGCTCGCCACCAGGACGAACAGCGGCGCGACGAGCGGCGAACGCGCGGTCCCGGGGCGGCTCACCGCCCCCTTCTATCGCGCTCCGGTCGGGGACGGACCTTCCGCTTGAGGGTGTTGCGCCCGACGGCGAGCGCCTCGGCCGTCCGCGTGAGGTTTCCGCCCTGCGCGGACAGGGTCGCCTCGACGTAGCGACGCTCGACCTCGTCGAGCGACAGCCCGAGCGGCAGGGTCACGGCGTCGCTCCCACCCTCGTCGACCGCCGAGACTGGAGAGCCTGGAGCTCGCCGCCCGAGCGCCTCGAGCGGGACCAGGCCGAGGTGCTCCGGATCGATCACCGTCGTCGGCGCGAGGACCACCGCGCGCTCGATCGCGTGCTCGAGCTCGCGGACGTTGCCCGGCCACGGGTGCCGCCGCAGCGCCGAGAGCGCCGCCGCCGAGAGCTGCACGCCCACCCGGTCGTGCCTGCGGCCGTATTGATCGAGGAAGTGCCGGGCGAGCGACTCGATCTCGTCCGGTCCCCGCGCGCGGAGCGGCGGGATGAAAATCTCGACCACCCGCAGCCGATAGAACAGGTCCTCGCGCAGCTCGCCGCGCGCGACCAGGTCCTCGAGCTTGCGGTGCGTGGCGGCGACGATGCGCACGTCGGCGCGGAGCGTCTCGCGGCCGCCGACGCGCTCGAAGGTGCGCTCCTGCAGGAAGCGCAGGAGCTTGGCCTGCGCCGGCGCGGGCAGATCGCCCACCTCATCGAGGAACAGCGTGCCGCCTTGCGCGAGCTCCACCTTGCCCTGCACGCGGCGATCGGCGCCGGTGTACGCGCCGCGCTCGTGGCCGAAGAGCTCGCTCTCGACGAGCGGCGCGGGCAGGGTGGTGCAGTCGACGGTGATCGAAGGACCGTCGGAGCGCTTGCAGTTCGCGTGGATGGCGCGCGCGAACAGGCCCTTGCCGACGCCCGTCTCGCCGCGGAGGAGCACCGTCGCGTCGGTCTGCGCCGCGCGCTGGATGAGCGAGTAGACGGCCCGCATCGCCGGGCTGTGGCCGACGATGTGGTTGAAGGGGCCGCGCAGCGCGACGCCGCGATCGGTGGGGCTCGCCGGACGCAGGGTCGTGCCCTCGAGCGCCATCGCCACCTGTGACGCGAGCGCGTGCAGGAACGCCTCGTCCTCCTCGGTGAACGCGCCGTCCTGCTTGTTGAGCACCTGCACCACGCCGAGGATCACGCGGCGGCGCGCGGCGTCGCGGATGGGCGCGGCGAGGATGGTGCGGGTGACGAAGCCCGTCTTGCGATCGACGTCCGGGAAATGGCGCGGATCGCGGGCGGCGTCGCGCACGTTGACCACCTCGCCGGTCTCCGCGACGAACCCGGCGATGCCGCGCCCCTTGGGCAGGCGGATCTCGTCGAGCTCCGGCAGATCGGCCACGCGCGAGCGCAGCTCTGACGTCCTGCCGTCGACGAGGTACACCGTCGCCCGCTCGGCGCGCATGGCCCGCGCGATGCGCGTGCCGAGCACCGAGAGGATGGTGTCGAGCTCGACCTCGCGCGCCAGCATCGCCCCGAGGTCGAGCAGCAGCGACAGCTTGTGATCGCGCTCCTGCACCGAGGCGGAGAGTAGCACCGAGGTCTCCGTCCATCGTCGGGCACCGACCCGGGTCGCCCTCACGCCGCGGCGATGCTGGCGCGCGCGCCGACGGCGATCTCGAGCCCCTCTCGCGCGGCGACCGCCTCGCCGAACGCGTCCTGCGCGAGCGCCTCGATGGCGCGGACGCCCTCGTCGGTGCGCATCGGATCGTGGTGGAACAGCACCAGCTTGCCGACGCCGGCCGCCCGGGCCAGCTGAACGCCCGCCTCCCACGTCGAGTGTCCCCAGCCGACGCGCGTCGGACCGATCGTGCCCGCGTACTCGTCGGGCAGGTACTGCGCGTCGTAGACGAGCACGTCCGCGTCGCGGGCGAGCGCGACCAGCCGCTGGTCGACGCACGAGTAGTGCTCGGTGTCGGTCGCATAGACGATCGCGCGCCCCTGGTGCTCGACGCGGAACGCGTGGACCGCGTCGGGGTGGTTCGCCTTCGCCAGGGTCACCGAGACGTCGCCGAGCTGCAGGCGCGACTTGTCGCGCAGCTCGTCGAACGCGAGCTGCGAGGGCAGATCGCCCATGTCGACCGGGAAGTGCGGCCGGCGCATCTGCGCGTGCAGCGCCTCGCGGAGCGGCGTTCCGCCCTGGCCGCTGACGAAGCGGAGCCGCGTGCCGGGCACGTAGATCGGCGTGAAGAACGGGACGCCCTGGATGTGATCCCAGTGGACGTGGGACAGCAGGACCGTCGCCTCGACCGGCCCGCGCGTCATCAGGTGGTTTCCCAGGCGGCGCAGGCCCGTCCCCGCGTCGAGGATGATCCGCTGCTCGCCGGCGACGACCTCGACGCAGGACGTGTTGCCGCCGACCTCCGCGGTCTCCGGTCCCGGCGAAGGGACGCTGCCTCGGACGCCCCAGAACTTGATCGTGAACGACATCTTCGAACCTCCTCGTGAGCCGTCTCGGCGCGGGGGAGAGCAGCCGCCGTGCCGCGCTCGTTCGACCTGGAATTCGGCTCGGAAGCGGCTCGGACGGTCCACGCCGGACCACCGCGCCGGTCCGCGACGGATCTCCTTCGTGGACCCGAAGCCCGTAGCCCTTCGCCTCCGACCGCGCATACGCTCGCGCCCCATGGCCAAGTACCTCGAGACCCTGCGGCGCGTGATGGACGGCGACTACGAGCACGCCTCGAAGGAGGAGAAGGACGCCGCGGTTCATGACGTCATCCAGGTGTGCTCGATCGCGGCCGCCGCGGTGACCATCCAGCCGTTCCCCTTGCTCGACACCGCGCTGATCGCGCCGATCCAGATCGGCCTGGTGCAGGCCATCGGCCGCATCCACGGCTACCGCCTCGACAAGAAGTCGATCCTCGAGATCCTCGGCACCTTCGGCGCGAGCCTCGTCGCGCAGAACGTGATCATGGCCGCCGCGAAGCTGATCCCGTTCGCCGGCTGGATCATCACGACGTCGATGGCCTACGCGCTGACCTGGGCGATCGGCGAGGTCAGCGATCACTACTTCCGCAACGGCCGCGGCGTCCCCGAGGGGGAGCTGCGTGAGATGTTCAAGCGCGTCTACGAGCAGAAGAAGGCCGAGAAGCAGGCGCAGAACAAAGGGAACGACACGCTCAAGGAGCGGCTCGAGCAGCTGAAGAAGGCCTACGAGGCGGGGCTGCTCACCGAGGACGAATTCACGCGCAAGAAGGAGGAGATGCTGCGGAGCTTCTGACGCGCTCGGGCATGCGCCGGCGGGCGGTCACGACGGTCGACCGCGACGCGAACGGCGCAACGCGACGTCGTTCGTCGCAGGGCACGGCGGCTCTTGCGGTCTGCGTGCGGGCCGGCATGATCGCGATCGTGGGGAATCGCCTCGGCATAGGGGACCGGCCGATCGACGTCGCCTCCGACGACGATGTCGCGCGATCCGTGCTGCTGGTCGAGGACGATCCCGATCTCGGCGAAGCCCTGGGCGGGCTCCTCGCGAAGTTCGGCTGGGTCGTGCGCCTGGAGCCCGACGGCGCCAAGGCGATGGACGCCCTGCGCGCCGGCTACTCGCCGCGGGTCATCGTCTGCGATCTCATGATGCCGAACATGGACGGCTATCGATTCCGCGCCGCGCAGCTCGACGATCCTGCCGTCGCGCGGATTCCGGTGGTGGTGATCACCTCCGATTCGCGCGCGACCGCGGAGCAGCTCCGCGTGAACGCGTGCCTGCGGAAGCCCTTCGAGGTGGAGGCGCTGCTCGCCGAGTTGGCGCGCCTCGCCGGCTGAAGACCCTCCGGAAATGCCCTGGCGGCGCGCGCGACCTCGCAAGCTCGCGCGCCGCTTCGAGAGCCAGGTGGTCGTCGGCGCTCGCCATCCTCTTGTGCGGCGTTCATACACACGACGCGGCAGCGACTACACGAAGCGCGCCTGGAGCGATGAGGTGTCGCGAATGTTCTCGCGCCCGGCGTCGCGTCGCGTGGCAGAAATCTCGCATGCGCAGCGTGCCGAGGAGGCACCGAGGGACGATGCGCGACGATCGAAATACTCCGCGCAAGCGCGACCACGCCCCCGAGGAGCAGCGGAGCGACCGCCCGCTCGTGGAGGGGTGGGCCGGCCACCGCTGGGCGAGCCCCGAGGCGCGCGAGGCCGCGCGCAAGGCCATGACCGGCGCGCGCGCCCGCCGTCTCGCCAACTGACGTCAAGCCAACTGACGTCAAGAAGGTCCGCCCGGCCGCTCCGCCGCCGCCTTGCGCGCGCGATCGATCTCCAGCGTCGCCTTGAGGCCGCGCGTACGGAGCGAGAACCACGCGAGCCGCTTGCGGTCCATCACGAAGAAGCGCTTGCCGAAGCGACGCAGCGCCCGCTCGTCGACGCGGAAGCCGAGCCCGGGGAGCGTCGGCGGCGAAAGGACGCCGCGCTCGTGGAGGAACGGCTGCTCGAGGATGCCGTCGCGCGCCGACGGGACCCAGCCCGGCGGATCGAGCGGGTACTCGAGCTCCTTGTGGCCGGCGAACCCGCTCCCGAGGTACAGCTGCAGGTTGATCGCGAAGCCGATGCCGTTGGTCCACGTGTGCGGCGTGTAGGTCAGTCCGTGCTGCTTGCAGAGGCGCGCGACCTCCATCGTCTGCGCGATGCCGCCGGTGAAGACCGCGTCGGGCTGGAAGATCGAGTAGCAGCGCTTCTCGATCATCATGCGGAGCTCGGCGAGGCCACCGGTGTGCAGCTCGCCGCCCGAGATGGGCAGCCGCGCGTAGCGGGTCAGCTCCGCCTGATCGTCGTACGCGTCCATCGGGAGCGGCTCCTCGAGCCACGCGAAGCCGGCGTCGGCGCAGACGTCGGCGAAGCGCATGGCGCGCGCGAGATCCCACCGCGGCGCCGGACCGACGGCGGCGACGCGCCACGCCTGGTTCGCGTCGACCCCGAGCTTCATCTTCCCGCCGAGGGCGCGCGCGGTCTCCTGGACCTGCCGCTCGTCGACGCGCTCGTCGAAGTCGTGGACGCGCAGCTTGATCGCGCGGAACCCTTCGGCGTACCGCGCCTCGGCTTCGGCGACGCGCGCGGAGGGCTCGCGGACCTCGCCGCTCGACGCGTAGAGCGGCACCGGCTGCGCGCGCCCGCCGAGCAGCTCGTAGACCGGCTTGTTCGCGAGCTTGCCGCGGATGTCCCAGAACGCCGGCTCGATCCACCAGTTGCGCCACCCGAGGTAGCCCATCTCCCGCAGCCGCTGCTGCACGACGTCGATGTTCGTCGCGTCGGCGCCGACCAGGTACGGCCCGAGCAGATCGCCGAGCCCCGCGCGCTCGTGCCCCATCGCGGGGCCCGCCGAGAACCCCTCGACGCCGTCGTCGGTGACGACGCGCACCAGCGTGAAGCGGTTCTCGTTCTGCGGGAACCCCGGGATCCAAGAGGGGTGGAACGTCGCAGGGAGGGGGACCTCGACGTGCCAGAGCTCGACGCGCGCGACTTTGGACATGGTGCAGACGCTAACAACCCGGTCAGCGCCTCACCAGCTCTTCGGCGAGCCTCCGCCCGCCCTCGATCTCCAGCTGGATGACCCGCGTGGCACCGATCGCCAGCAGCACGTCGCTCTGCCGCTGATTCGTCGCGCGCGCGGCGACCTCGCGCACGCCGAGCTTCTTGAGCGACGCGACGGCGAGGACGCTCGCCTCGAAGTCCTCGCCGAAGGAGACCACCACGCTGTCGCAGCTCGTCGCCTCCACGGCGGCGAGGACCCGAGGATCGGTGCCGTCGGCGACCACCGCGTGCGCGCAGAGGTCCTTCACCGACTCGATCGCGGCGGCGCTCTCGTCGATGACGATCACCTCGGCGCCCTGCCGGTGCAGCGCCTCGACCAGCGCGGATCCGAAGCTGCCGATGCCGATGACGAGGACTCTTCGTGCCATGGTTCACCCGATCAGGACCCGCTCTTCGGGCAGGCGGTAGGTGGTGGGTCGCGGCTTGCCCGCCGCGGCGAGGGCGAAGGTGAGGGGGCCGACGCGTCCGATCATCATGGTGACGACGATCACCAGCTTGCCGATCGGGCCCATCCTCGACTCGGCGCCGGTCGAGCAGCCGACGCTGCCGAAGGCGGAGGTGATCTCGAACAACGCGTGCAGCGGCTTCACGTCCTCGAACAAGAGGAGGAAGAACACGCCCGCCGAGACGAGCAGCGCGGAGAGGAAGGTCACGACGATCGCCTTACGCTGGATCGTCGCGGGGATCTCTCGTCCGAACAGCGTCGGCGCAGGCGCCGAGGTCTGCTCGGCGCGGAACGTGGCGAAGAGGACGGCGAGCGTGGTGATCTTGATGCCGCCGCCCGTCGAGCCGGGGCCGGCGCCGACGAACATCAGCGCGATCATCAGGAGCAGCCCCGGCGCGCTCATCTCCGCGAAGTCGACCGAGCCGAAGCCCGCGGTGCGCGCCGTGACCGACTGGAAGAACGCGGCGAGGACCTTGCCGCCGAAAGGGAGCGTGGCGAAGGAGCGGCGCCACTCGACGAGGGCCAACGACAGCGCGCCGGCGACGATCAGCCCGCCGGTCATGAACAGCACCACCCGCGCGTGGAGCGACAGGCGCTTGCGCGGCCGTCGCGCGACGAAGTCGACCGAGCGTTTGCCGAGCTCGGAGAGCACCGGGAAGCCGAGGCCGCCGAGGATGATCAGCGCGCCGATGACGACGGTCACGCCGGGATCGGCGACGAACGGCGCCATGTTGCCGCGGAAGAGCGAGAAGCCCGCGTTGCAGAACGCGCTCACCGAGTGGAAGACGGCCGACCAGAGCGCGCCGCCGCCGCCGGCGAGCGGGTGCGGATCGCCGGGCGCGGCGTCGATGCCCGGCACGTCGAAGAGGAAGTAGAGCGCGATCGCACCGAGCGCCTCGATGACCACCGTCCACACGACGATGCGGAACACGGTCGCCCGCAGGTCGGCGAGGTTGTCGGCGTCGACCACCTCGGCGAAGCGCGCGCTGCTCCGCACCTCCATGCGCCGCCGCGCGAGGATCACGACGCTCGCCGAGAGCACCATGATGCCGAAGCCGCCGATCTGCATCAGCACGAGGATGACCACCTGCCCGAACGCCTCGTAGTGACGGCCGACGTCGCTCACCGCCAGGGCGCCGCAGAGCGCGCCGCTCGCGTCGAAGAGGGCGTCGACGAACGAGCCCCTGGTCGGATCGGTCAGCGCGAACGGCGTGGTCAGCAGGAACGCGCCGAGCGTCGACACCACGAGGACCGACAGCGGCAGCATGCGCGCGGGGCGCTCGGCGACCTGTCCGAAGAACCACAGCGCGCGCTGCCCGCGGCCCATCCAGCCGAGGCCGGCGAGGAACACCGCCATCGCGACGTACGTGCGGTAGAGCCGCGACAGGCTCGCCGGGTCCCAGCCGCCGCTCGCCAGGAGGACCAGCTTCAGCGCGAGCGAGCCGAAGAGGAGGACGACGAAGACTCCGTTGAGCGCGATCGCGCGCAGCCGCGCGGTCGCGACCCACGCCCGCGACAGCGCCTTCGTGCTCGGGACGCGCTGGGAGAGCGGTAGTCCGCGCACCCACGGCCGCCCGAGCACCGACGCCGCCCAGGGCAGCGCCGCGAGGATCTCGAGCACGGTGAGCATCCAGCTCGGCCAGCCTGCGTCACCGAGGGCGAGGTCCACCGCGACGATCACCGCCGTCGCGAACACCCCCGCTCCGACGAGGAGCCTCCGCGAGATCACGTACGACGAGTATCAGACTCCGACGGTCGTCGGGGCCGCCACCGTCCTCGCGCCGTGCTCTTCCGCCGCTCCGCAGGAGCCGCGGGCGGCCCTCACTCCGTCTCGCCGCCGGCAGCCAGCCAGGCCTTCCAGCCGCCGCTCATCGAGAACACATGGCGGTACCCCATGCGCTGCAGGTTGTCGGCGGAGAGCGCCGAGCGGAAGCCGCCGCCGCAGTAGAGGACGATCTCGCGGTCCTTGTCGGGGATCGCCTTCTCGATGTCGCGCTCGAGGACGCCGCGCCCGAGGTGGCGCGCGCCGGCGATGTGCCCGCGCTGCCACTCTTCGTCCTCGCGCACGTCGACCAGCTCGAACGATCGTTCCTCCTGCCGCCGGCGCAGGACCTCGTCGACGGAGGTCTCGCGGATGCGGGTCTTGGCGTCGTTGACGAGCGCGAGGAACGCGGGGGAGTGGTCCACGGAACGCACGGTAGCACGCGCGGCCGCCCGTCCTTCGCGGCGTGCGCCTACTCGCCCACGCAGCGCGCGAGCGGAGGACGCGGCGCGCGCGCGAGGCGCGTCGCGATCGACACGCCGGCGCGACCGCCGAGCGGCTCGCCGTCGCGCCACACGAGCGCGTCGCCCGCCTCGGTGCAGGCCACCGTGCAGCCCTCCGGGAGCGCGAGCGCATCGACGATCCAGGGGAACTGCGCGACCAGCTGGTGCAGCGTCGTCAGCCGCGCGTCGTCGCCTGGCTCGCAGCCGCAGCCGACGAACCAGCCCGAGTCGACTCCGACGGGCGCGCGCCGATCGAGCACCAGCCCCTGGCCGCCGGCGTGGGAGCAGACGCGCGCGGTCTGCTCGGGCGACGGGTGCGTGAGGAGATCGGCGAGGCCGACGCGCGCGGCCAGATCGACCTGACCTCGAAGGTGGGCGATGGCGGTGTCGACGCCCCGGACCCAGCGGGGCGGGAGGGTGGAGAGATCGGGCTCGACGAGGGTGAACGCGCGCGACGGCGTCTGCACGACGCGAAGCGGCAGCCACCCCACGCGCACGACGGCGCCCGGCGTGAAGCGGACGCCGCGCGCGACGTCGCCCTCGATCGCCTCGACGATCCGGCGGACATCCGCGGCGGTCGTGCGGCGCTCGTCCCAGCGCAGGACGAACTCGCGATGACCATGACGCATGCAGCGGACGGTCGTCGACTCCATCGCCTGTGGGCCCGGAGGAACCTCGGGCGTGACGGCCGGGATCGCCATTGCGCAGGGTCGGATGCCGCTCGCGTCGTTTCCGCTCGCGGCGCCGCGACGATGCCCGCTCCCCTCCTAGGGCGTGTCCCTGAATCCCCCCGGGATGAATCCCGGGGCACCGAAAGCTTCGTAAGCCTGCTTCGCAGGCTCCTCGCGCTGTGCGCGGGAAAGGCGGGGGGCGTGGACGTGGTCGACCCAAGCGCCGACGGCGGGCAAACCGCAACTCTACGCCCGCGCCTTGGCGGCGATGCTGTCGGCGAGCCACACGTCGTCCGCAGGCCGAAGACCGGCTGACGCTCCGAGGTCCACCAGATGAGATGAACCAACGGAAGCGTGTCGCTGTGAGCGCCGAGCATGCCCGGCATCGACGAACCCACCCCCCCCCGGCGCCGGTTGCGTGCGCCGTGTGCGAGGAGCCCGCTCAGCGGGCTTACGACGCCGTCGGTGCCCCGGGCTTCCAGCCGGCTTCCAGCCCGGGGGCATTTAGGGACAGGCCCTAGCCTGTCTCCGCGATTCGCGGCGCAGGCACGTCCTCCGCGGGGTGCGGCACCTCGTCGAGCCGTCGCAACTTGGGAAACCACCAGGCGAACAGGGCGACCACCAGCAGCGTGCCGGCGCCGCCGAGCACGACCGCGGGCACCACGCCGAGCCACGCGGCGGTGACGCCCGACTCGAACTCGCCGAGCTCGTTCGAGGCGCCGACGAACACGAGGTTCACCGCGCTCACCCGCCCGCGCATCGACGGCGGCGTGGCGAGCTGCACCAGCAACTGACGGATCACCACGCTGATCATGTCGGCGGCGCCGAGGACGAACAGCGCGACGAGCGACAGCCAGAGGCTGCGCGAGACGCCGAACACGATCGTCGCGAGCCCGAACACCGCGACCGACGCGTAGAGGACGGGCCCGAGGCGCCGGCGGATCGGTCGGTGCGCGAGGAAGACGGCCATCGCCGCGGCCCCGAGCGCCGGCGCGCTGCGGAGCAGGCCGAGCCCGACGGGACCGGCGTTCAGGATGTCGCGCGCGTAGATCGGCATCAGCGCGACCGCCCCGCCGAACAGCACCGCGAAGAGATCGAGGGAGATCGAGCCGAGGACCAGCTTCTCGCGGAAGACGAAGCGCACGCCCGCGAGCAGCGTGTCGAGCGACGCAGAGGCGCGCTCGGAGCGGCCCGTGCGCACGCCGATCGAGGCTACGCCGATGAGCGCGCCGGCCGACAGCGCGGCCGAGGTCGCGTACACCAGCGCCGCCGCGCGCGACGGATCGCCGCCGAACGCGCCCTGCAGCGCGCCACCGAGCGCCGGCCCGACGATCGCGGCGATCTGCCAGATCGAGGACGACCACGCGACCGCGCTCGGAAAGTGCTCGACCGGCACGAGGTGCGGCAGCAGCGACTGGTTGGCCGGCCCGGCGAAGGTGCGCAGGGTGCCGAGCGCCACGGCGATGACGTAGATCGGCGCGATCGACGGCGTGCCGCTCCGCGCGACGGCGAACAGCGAGAGCGACGCGCAGACCGCGCCGAAGTGGAAGCCGAGGAGGATGCGCCGCTTGTCGAAGCGATCGGCGACGTGGCCCGCGACCAGCGACAGCGCCGCGGCGGGCAGGAACTGCGCGAGCCCGACGAGGCCGAGATCGAGCGGGCGCCGTGTGACCTCGTAGACGTGCCAGCCTATCGCGACGGTCTGCATCTGACCGCCGGTCACCGACAGCGCCTTCGCGGTCATCACGAGGCGGAAGTCGCGGTGCTCGAACGCCGCGCGCGCGGTCACGGGCGGAGACATGCACTCAGGGCTTGTTGCAGTCGTCGACCCAGCCCGTGCAGCCGCCGTCGGGCACCGGCTTCACGCGAAGGACGCCGAATGACGCGGGCTCCGCCGCGAACTGCAGCGCGAACGAGAGCGCGTCGCAGTCGGCGCCGCGATCCTTGTCGCGCGAAGGGTTGCTCGACAGGTCGGCCGCGTTGCAGACCGTGAGCTTGGCGTAGTTGTAGGCGACCTTCGCGCTGTCGGAGCACAGCGGGACGCCCAGGAACGGCGCGTTCAGCGGCGCGATGGCCGTGAGGATGTTGCGCGTCGGCCAGCGGCCGGCGATCACCCCGTTCTCGAGGGCGTATCCGCTCGGGCGCTTGACGATCTTCGCGGTCATGACCGCCTGCGAGAGCAGCAGCTCGATCGACTCGGGGCCGGTGCCGAGGACGAGCTTCACCCCGCCGAGCTTCGACGCGACGAGCACGCCGCCGCGCACGTACGCGCTGGTGTCGACGAAGCGGGAGGCCGGCGGCCCCCCGTCGGAGGCGAGCGACGACGGATCGAGATCCCACGGGTCGCCGCCGTCCCACGACGGCCCCGCGTCGCTCGTGGTGCCCGAGGACAGGAAGACCGAGACCTCGACGACGCGATCGTCGAGGCCGCCGTTGTAGCCGCGGACCTCGGCGAGGATGCCGTACTTGCCCTTGGTCATGTCGGCGTTGAGCCGGTCGGGGCTGAAGCTCGGCGACTGGGTGATGACCTTGAGCACGTCGCGGTTGAGGCTCAGATCCTGGCCGTTCGGCTCGTCGCAGTGCCGGCCGGCGTCGGGATCGCGCGGCTTGCACGCCTCGGGCGCGGGGCAGGTGCACCAGCCGTCGAGATCGAAGCCGGTGACCGGGTTCGGCGGATCGGTGGACAAGCCGACGCTGCGCAGCGCGACGATGAAGCTCACGTCGGCGTCGGCGGTGTCCTCGCTGGTCGGCGGCTCCGGCCACGTCGCCGGCACGCACCCCGCCTCCTCCGGCGGCACGCCCGTGTCGGCGACGGGCGGTGGCGCACGCAGCTCCGGCTCCTCGATGCCGAGGAGGGTGCTGCAGGCCATCCACCCGAACGGGGCGGTGAGCACCAGCGCGACCCAGGGCAACAGACGACGCGCGATCACCACGCCCCCCGCAGCACCAGGCCGCCGCCGCTCTGCGCGAACCAGGGCGACAGCGCGGCGCTCTCCTTCGGCTTCTCGGTCTTCGGCGCGGTGAGCCACAGCGCGGCGCCGCCGGAGACGAGGGCCACGCCGACCACGAACGCGACGGTCGACACGCGCGCGGCCGAGAGCGCGTCGTGGCGAAGATCGAACCCCTGTTGATCGCAGAGGTTGCCGTCGCAGTGCGACTTGGAGTCGCTCTGCAAAGACATCGCGCGCGCGCCGAAGAACGCGCCGAGGCCGATGCCGACGACGCCCGCGGCGCCGAGCCCGAGGGCCACCGTGCGCGTGGTGCCGAGCCCGGGGGGCGGCGGAGGCGGAGGCGGCGGGGGCGGCGGGGGCTTCGGGATCGCGCGGAGCTTCGGGACCTTCACGGTCGTCGAGTCCTTGGTCGCGATCTCGACCTTCGTCGTCCACGGCTCGTGCTCCGGCGCGGTCGCCGAGACGACGTGCGTGCCTGGATCGACGTAGACGGCCGTGCCGTACGCGCCTTCGCCGACGACCGTGTCGTCGTGCTTCACCTCGAGGCCGGGGACCTTCGCCTCCACGAGGATGGTCAGCTGCGAGAGGAGCGGCTCGAGCGCCTTGGCGGCCTTCTTCGCCTCCTTCTCGCGCTGCGGCTGGTTGGCCTGCTTCGCGGCGGCGGCGACGTCGAGGTAGAGGTTCCACGCGCTGGCCGTCTTGCCGAGGTGCTCCCAGCAGCTGGCGAGGTTGAAGCGCATGCCGATGCCGGGGTTGAGGCGCGCGCCCTCCTCGAGCTTCGGGCACGCCTCGGCGTACTTGCCGGCCTTCATCAGCTTGCGCGCCTCCTCGAACAGGCTGCGCGCGGTCGCCGCGTCGGCGGCGCTCGGCCCCGCGTGCACCGGGCGCGCGGGGCACGACGCGACGATCGCGAGGAGCGCCGCGGCAGCGAGGAAGGTGGGCCGCATCAGTTCGGGTCGTCGAAGTATGGACTCGCCGTGGGCGGGCGCCCAGCGGGCTTTGCGCCGGGCTTCCCCGGCTTCGCGGCCGTGGTGGCGGCGGCGGGACCGCTCGGCGCCGGCTTGCTCGACGCGCTCGCTGCGACCGACGGCGCGGGCGCAGCGGCGTCGGCGCTGCTCTCGACCGCGACCGCGACCGTGTCGTCGGGCCCGGGCGTGGTCTCCGCGAACGCCGCGGCGGCCGGCGCGTCGCGACGAGGCGTGTCGCCGCGGGTGGCGGCCCAAAGACCCAGCGCGGCGGCGCTGCCGATCGTGGTCGCCGCGATCGCCGCGATCGCCGCCGCGCGACCGCGCGACCCGGTGGCCCCGCCGCGCGTGGTCCAGAGGCCTCGCAGGGTGGTGTCGCCGGTCTGCGGCGCCCCTTCGCGAGCCGCGGGCGTCACCGCCGGCGAGCGGAAGGAGCCGGAGCCGTTCGCCCGATCGCGTCGCTGGCGCTCCTCGGCCTCGCGCACCACCCGCTCGATCGCGTCGATCTGCGCCGCGCCGCGGATGCCGACGAAGCTCGCCAGCACGGTGGCCAGATCGAGCACCGACTGGAAGCGATCGCCAGGGTCCTTCGCGAGGCAGCGCGCGACCACCGCGTCGAGCCCCGGCGGGACGTCGCCGCGGAATCGGTCGATCGGCCGCGGCTTCTCCTCGAGCACGCGGATGCACAGCTCGGGGACCGTCTCGCCCTGCCACGGCGTGGCGCCGGTGAGCAGCTCGTAGAGGATCACCCCGAGCGCCCACACGTCCGAGCGCGGATCGGCCGCGCGCGCCGAGCGCATCGTCTCGGGCGCCATGTACAGCGGCGAGCCCATCAGCGTGCGCGTCGCGGTGAGCGAGAGATCGCCCTCGGCCTCCTCGAGCACCTTGGAGATGCCGAAGTCGAGCACCTTCACGGTGGCGCCGCCGGTGGAGGTGCGCGCGAGGAACAGGTTCGCCGGCTTCAGATCGCGGTGCACGATGCCGAGCGTGTGGGCCTCGGCGATCGCCTCGCACGCCTCGAGGACCGACTCGATCGCGTGCTGGACCGCGAGCGTGCCGTGTTCGCGAAGCACCGCGGAGAGATCGCGCCCCTCGAGGTGCTCCATCACCAGGTACGGCACCGCGCCCGGGAGCTCTCCGAGATCGAGGATGCGCACGACGTGTTGGCTCTTCAGCTTGCTGCAGGCGCGACCCTCGCGGAGGAAGCGCGCGATGTCCTCGCGCGATCGGATCACCTGTCGAGCTTGGTGTGCCGCGCGGCGACGACGAGGCCCATGCCTCCCTGGCCGAGCACGCGCTCGACGCGGTACTTCCCGGCGATCACGTCGCCGGGCTGGGGGGTCGCGGCTGGATCGCGCCGCCAGGGCCACATGGCCGGGAGTGTAGCGCGCGCGCCGCGTCCGACGCGATCGGACGCCGTCGATTGCGGGCGATTGCGATCGAACGCGATCGAGCGCGCGTCACGCGCGCGTGACGGATCAGGGCCTGCCGATGGCGCCTTCGATCGCCTCGATGAGCGCCTTGCGATGGAAGAGATCCTCCACGTAGTCGACCTCGCTCGTGTCGACGACCAGCGTCGGAGACGCCGTGTAGCCGGCGAACCACTGCTCGTAGAGCCGATCGAGCGACTTCAGGTAGCTGTTGGGGATCGCCTGCTCGTAGCCGCGGCCGCGCGCGCGGATGCGCTTGCGCAGCACGCGGACCGGGCACCGCAGGTACACGAGGAGATCGGGGGTGGTCAGCTCCGCGCGCAGACCTTCGTACAAGTCGCGGTAGGTGCGCCAGTCGCGCGTGTCGATGTGCCCGGCCTCGTGCAGGTACGCGGCGAACACCTCGGCGTCTTCGTAGAGCGAACGATCGAGCACCACCCCGCGCGCCGACGTCACGCCGAGCGCGCGCTCGAGCTCTCGCTGCATGCGGAACCGGCGCGTGAGGAAGAACAGCTGCGAGGAGAACGCCCAGCGCCTCATGTCGCCGTAGAAGTCGGCGAGGTAGGGGTTGTCCTCGTGCGGCTCGTAGAACGGCGCGAAGCCGAAGGTCTTGTCGAGCCACTTCACGAGCGACGACTTGCCGGCTCCGATGTTGCCGGCGACCACGACGTATCGTGCGGGCACCGTTCGAGGGTAGCCTCAGGCGAGGTCGCCGGACAGCTCGCGATCGACGGTGCCGATCAACGCCGAGAGCCGCGCGTCGTCGAGCTCCGCGGCGGCTGCGATGCGACCGAGCGCCGCGAGCTCGTGCTGGTCGAGCCCGTGGCTGACGAGGCCGATGAGCGCCGCGAGCTCGACGCCGAGCTCCGACAGACCGAGCGCCTTGAGCGACGCGCCGACCTGATCGCAGCGGGCGTCCATGCCGTCGCTGGCCACCACCTCCTGCGCGCTCTCGATCATCTGCGCCATCGCCTCGTCGCCGAGATCGACGTTGCACAGCTCCTTCAGCACGCGGTGCAGGGCCGCGCGCTCGGCGTCGTCGGCGTGACCGTCGGCGATCGCGACCAGGCACCCGAGCTCGAGGATCGTCTGGATCGTCGCCATGCGCTCGTCCTCTCCGAGCGCGCCGAGCCGGTCGCGCAGCTCCCGCAACGAGGCCATCACCACCCCGAGCGAGCCGCGAGGCTGCTTCGGTTGGTAGCCCTCGATCGCGCGCTGGTGCTCGCCGAGCGTCTTCTCGAGCATCTTCTCCATGCCGGTCTTCGACAGCTTGCCGAGGCCGGAGACGAAGCCCTTCGCCGGGACCCACGACTCGAGGCGCACGCGCGTGCGCGCCTCGACCGGGGCGAGCGACTGGAAGCGCGCGATCATCCGCGCGCCGACGTTCGGCCCGTCGACGTAGCGACGGACCCACGTCGCGTCGGCGCCGTCTTCGATGACGAACTCTTCGTCCTGCGCGCGCCCGAGGATGCGCGTGAGCATGCGCAGCCGCCGCGCCTCCGGCGGGTGCTGCGGCGCCCAGCTCAGCTCGTGCCCGTGGTAGATGTGCTCGCGCACGTGCTGATCGAGGTCGAAGAACTGCTCGCGCACGACGTCGGGCGGCGCGGCGATTTCGAGGGTGGCGGTGGCGAGGAGCTGCAGGTCGTCCGGCACGGCCAGCGAGCATACCAAGCGACCGCCGACTCCGAGCGCGGCGCGACGAGAGAAGCCCCTTTTCTTTGCCGCCGGACGGGTCACGCTGTGCGGATGTCCGCGGTCGTTCCGTCTCGTCGTCGCTTCGTCCTCGGCGCGCTCGGCGCGCTCGGCACCGTGACGGCCTCCGCGTGCGGCGGCTCCTCCAACGACGCGGCGAGCCGCGCCGCCCAGCCCAAGCCGACCACCACGCCGCCGATCGCCGACGGCTCCGTGACCGACGGCTCCCTGCCCGACGGTTGGGCCCCCGACACCACGTGGCCGACGCCCCAGTGCATGGAGACGGCGACTAACATCGAGGGCCCGTACTACCGCGCCGCGGCGCCGTTCCGCACCGATCTGCGCGCGGGCGTCGACTTCGGCGTGCCGCTCCTGCTACGCGGCCGCGTCTTCGGCGTCGGCTGCGCAGCGCCGCTCCTCGACGCGCTCGTCGACGTCTGGCAGGCCGACGGGGCCGGTCACTACGACAACGACGGCACGCTCTCGGTGCCGCCCGAGGCGTATCGGCTGCGCGGGCGTCAGCGCGTGTCGTCGAGCGGGCTCTATGAGGTCCGCACCGTCATCCCCGGCCACTATCTGAACGGGTCGCAGTACCGACCGGCGCACGTGCACGTGAAGGTCTCGGCGCCCGGCCACCGCGAGCTCACCACGCAGCTCTACTTCGAGGGCGACAAGTACAACGCCATCGATCCGTTCATCAAGAAGCCGCTGATCATGACGCTGCAAGCCGCCGCCGACGGCGAGCAGCGCGCGTGGTTCGACTTCGTGCTCGCTCCGGCCTGATCAGCGGTCGAGGTACTCCGACGCGCCTGCCGCCTCAGGTGGCCGGGGCGCCGGTCGCAGTCGTCAGTCGTCAGTCGTCAGTCGTCAGTCATCAGCCGGAGCACACACGGGGAACGCCGTGTACCGCGCGGCGAGCTGACGACTGATGACCGAGGACTGATGACCCGGCCTTCGCGAGCAGCGACACGGCGGGTGTCCAGAATTTGGCGACCGCTACCAGTACCGACTCAGAGCGTTCGGCACATTTCGTTCGAGAGCTCGGACTTCAGCCCGCTGCGCTCGGTCTGGACGCGGTAGCAGAACTTGCCGGGCGCGTAGGCGCCGCTGTCGTGGATGTTCGTGGCCTTGCCGCTGAGCGTGTAGGCGATGGCGTACTCGCCGTCGTTCTTCTTGCGGAGGAGATAGACCTTCGAGAGGCCGGTGTCGTTCAGCTTCCAGCTCACGTGGAGGTTCGAGCCCATGATCGCGACGCTGTAGACGCGCGGCGTGATGGGCGGGGCCGGCGCGTCGACCGCGGCTTCGTCCACGGCGCCGGTGTCTTCGACCGCGGTCTCGTCGGTCGTTCCCGTGTCGTCGGCCGCGGGGGCGGGCGACGAGGGGTTTTCGCCGCCGCACGCAGCGAGGAGGAGGGCGGGGCAGAGGAGCAGCGCGCGGATCGACATGGGCCGTTCTCCTTACTCTACGTTCACTGGACCTGCCATGTGACCCGGGCGGTCACTTCCCGGCGTCCGCCGGCTCGCCAACATTCCACCGGACCCCGTCGATCTCGACGACGTCGAAGTCGAAGCTGACGTCCTCGACCTCTGGGTCGCCCGTGACCGGCTCGAGGGCGCCGACGGTCGCGCCGATCAGGGTGACGGTGCGGATCCGGCCCTCACCGGCCGGGGTCTTCTGAATGAACTCGAACTCCACGCGCTCGAGCAGCTCGTTGGTGCGCAGGGCCTCGAGGAGCAACGGCGTCGCCAGGCCAGCCTTCTTGGTGAGCACGATGGTGCCGTGCGCGCGCTTGCCGGTCGCCTGTCCGCTCGCCACGTCGCGCGGCGACTTCACGTTGTAGTGGAACGAGATCCCCGGGATCTTCTCGCCACGCCCCGCGCCGCCGACGTCGCCCGGAAGCAGGCCCTGCGGCGCTCGCCGGAGGATGGTCACCGAGAAGTCGCCGCCCGCCGCGTTGAACAGGGCGCGCGAGAGGCCGCCGGCGAGCGCGCTCGTCTGGCCCTCGTCGCCTGAGCGGTCCGCCGAGTTCACGGCGCAACCACCGAGCACCAGGGCAGCCGCGACGATCATCGAGGAAACGCGGGCATTGCGCATCGGAGACCTCCCAGGGGGGATGAGGTGGGTGATGTGGGTGCGGGACCCTAGGACCTCACGGATGAGTCTGCAAGTGGCTGATTCGTTGCGTCGTGCTCCCCCTCACGCGACAAGGGGCGATGCCCCTCGCGGCCCTGCCCCTCACGGCCATGCCGCTCGCCGTGATGAAAGGCGTCGTCGTCGCTGCGCTCGCCGTCGCCCCCGCGGAGGCCCCCGAGGAGCCCCGCGTCGTTCCGCCGTTGGTGCACGCCGGCGCGCTGATGACGACCATGCGCACCGTCGAGTGGTTCCTCTGGCCGACGCCGTTCGCCGAGAGTGATCGGTTCGTCGAGCGCTGGGGCGACAGCTTCACGCACGCGCCGAAGTTCGACGCGTCGCGCCGCCCCTTCGAGTGGGACGGCGATCGTTGGTGGATCAACGCCGTCGGACACACGCTCTTCGGCAGCGAGCTCTACCTCCGCGCGCGCGCCTGCCACTTCGGGTGGGGCGGCGCGCTCGCGTGGACCGCGGGCACGTCGGCGGTGTGGGAGTACGCCTTCGAGGGCAACGGCGTGCGCCCCTCGGCGCTCGACCTGGTGTGGACGCCGCTCGCGGGGCTGCTCCTCGGCGAGGCGCGCTACGCGCTGTTTCGCGCGGCGTCCGCGAGGTCCTCGGTCTGGGCGACCGTCGCGCGCATCGGGCTCGATCCGCTGGGCGGCCTCGATCACGCGGTGACCGGGCGCGCCTGCGGGTGGTGACCGTCACGCGCGCGTGACAGGTTCGCCGGCCATTCCAACGACGAGGCTGCATTCCGCCGTGGTCGCGATCGCGCCGGCGGCGCTCCTCTGCGCTGATACACTTCGCGCGCATGAAGCGAGCCCTTCGCCTCTCCCTGCTCGCCGCGCTCTCGTTCGTCGCGGCGGCCGGCGCGCTGTGGATCGGACGCGGCGCGCAGCCCGACCACGCGCGCGCGAGCGATCCCGCCGCGGTGCCGGCGGCCAAGGTCGCGCGTCTCGTGCTGGCGCACGGTGAGGTCGACGGCTTCGCCACCGAGATCGCCGTCGCGACGATCGATCCGGCCGCCAACTCCGCCGCCGTGAAGCCGCTCGCGTCGGTCGCGCACACGCGAGGCTCGGCCATCCGCGGCGCGGCGTTCGGCGACGCCGCGTTCGTCGTCGCGCAGCTCGACGGCCCGCGCGGCACCTCGTACGACGGCGTGCTCTTTCGCGTCGAGGGCGGCAAGGTCACGCGGCTCGTGTCCGAGGTCGCGCGCGCGTCGACGCCCTTCGTCACGCGCCAGGGGAGGGTGCTCGTCGCACGCGGCGCCGACGGCCCGGAGCCCACGCCGGCCGAGGCGCAGAAGCTGAAGCTGCGCGACGACGAGCTGACCATCGACGACGTCGATCCGATCACCGGCGCCACGCGCACGCTGTGGCGCGGCAAGGGGTATCAGGCGTTCCTCGGCGCCCGCATCGAGAGCGCCGGCGTCGGCGAGGAGATCGTCGTCTATCACTCGACCGCGAAGGGCGCCGCGCTGTTCGCGCTCGATCCGGCGAGCGGCGCGGCGCGCGCGCTGCTCCCGGGCGTCGCCCCGTTCGCGCGCGACTTCAGCTTCGACCGCGTGCACGGGGCGCTCTTGTTCGCCGACCTCGGCCCCGACGGCCGCACCTTCCAGGTGCTGTCGCTCGATCTCGCGAGCCTCGCGCTGCGCGCCGTCTACGCCTCGCCCAACGAGCACCTCATGCCGTTCGCGCTGCCTAGCGGCGACGTCGCGCTCTCCAGCGACGGCGACAAGGGCCTCGCGGTGATCGTGCAGGCGGGCGGCGGGCAGTTCCGGCTCGTCTCGCCGCTCGGCGACGGCTCCGACGCCGCGACGCACGCGAGCCCCGATGGCCGCTGGATCGCGCTGCGCCACACGCCCAAGGCCCTCGCCGTCGACGAGCCGCCGAAGGTGGTCGCCTTCGACCTCGCCGCCGGCAAGATCGTGCCGCTCGGGTTGCCACCCGATCATTTCGTAGAGCCGCTCGGGTTCCTCTCCGCGGGCGCGGCGGGGGGTGCGCCGTGATCCACGCCCGCTTCTCCTCGGTGCTCGCCGTCCTCTCCGGCGTGCTCGCCGCGTACGCCGTCGCCACGCCGCCGGCCGACGCCGCGTGCGGGCCGACCTACTGCCCGTCGTACGGCACCTCGCTGCACTCCTGCCCGTGGCGCAGCGGCATTCGCTGCCGCGTCGATCCGGTCAAGAAGGACAACCCGTCGTTCACCGAGCTGTCGAGCATCTTCGACCAGATCGCCGCCGGTCCCGCGAAGTACGGCTCGCTCGGGTGGAACTACTCGCTCGAGCTCACCGACGGCAACAACAAGCCGAAGGCGCCGAGCAAGGTGCCCGCGCACTACCCGTGCGGGCTGCTCAAGGCGGTGAGCGCGCACGAGTCGGTGGGGTGGAACCAGTTCTGCATCCCGACCGGCCCCGATTGCCCCGGCTACCAGCGCACGATCGTCGCCTGCGACTGCGGCTACGGCCTGATGCAGGTCACGAGCGGCATGGATCAGGCGCACGCGATGCCGTCCTACGACGTCAACCGCGTCGCCTCCGACTCCGGCTACAACGCCTCGGTCGGCAGCCAGATCTACGGCGGCAAGTGGTCCTACGGGCCGTCGGTGGGCGACCGCCGCGTCGACGTCATCGAGGACTGGTACTTCGCGACCTGGGGCTACAACGGGTTCGCCTACTCGAACAACCCGAACAACCCGGCGTACCCCGCCGATCGCAAGCAGTACCGCGATCCGGGCGGCCTCTCCGCGGGCAACTACCCCTACCAGGAGAAGATCTGGGGCTACGTGCGCGTGCCCTACGGCGCCAAGGAGGGGAAGGGTGCGGGCTACAAGGCCTACGCGATCAGCCTCCCGAACCGCGCCGAGATCTGCTCCTCGTGCGGCAAGCCGACCGCCGACATCTCCGATCCGTCGCCCCTCCACGTGAGCGACTGCCCCGGCGACGGCGGCCCGGTCACGCCGCCCGGCCCGCGCTACGAGCTCTCGACGAAGATCCAGGGCGGCGTCGATCCGGTCGCCGACGGATCGAGCAAGGGCATCGCCGACCTGCTCGAGAACGACACGTGGACGGTCGATCTCGTCATCAAGAACGCGGGCGATCAGGTCTCGCCCAACCTCGATCTCGGCGTCTGGATCGAGGAGCCGTTCGTCAAGGCGCTCACCTGGAAGATCGAGTCCAACGCGACGAGCCCCGACTTCGCGGTCAACGACGCCGACGGTCGCACCGATCAGCCGCCACGAACCTCGCCCGGACAGGCGTTCACCTTCCACATGAACGCGTTCGGCGTCGGCGAGACCAAGCGCGTGCGCCTCGAGGTGCGCGGCGCGCAGTACTCGCTCGGCCTCGCCGATCACCCCGACGTGCGCTTCTGGGTGAAGAACGTCGAGGGCGTCTACGCGAAGCCCGACTTCGACAGCAAGCCGACCAATCCGAGCGGACAGACCTTCAACGGCGGCGATCTGCGCGCGTGGGCGCAGGTCGACATCTTCTCGCCGACGAAGTGGACCTTCGACGGCGGGACGCTCGAGGGCTGGTCGGGCGCCGCGGGCGCGAACGTCACCGTCGACGCCGCGGCCAAGGCGATGGTGGTCGAGGCGACGGGCGACGATCCGCAGGCGATCGGGCCGGCGACGGCGTTCGACGCCGCCGCGCTGCCGACGCTGAAGATGCGCGCGAGGAGCACCCTCGGCGGTCCGGTGAAGATCTACTTCGCGACCAAGGCGCAGAACGGCTTCGACGAGGCGCGCGCGCTCGAGATCCAGTCGCCCGGCGCCGAGCTCGGCGACGTGCAGGTCGACATGAGCAAGCACCCCGCGTGGCAGGGGACCATCACCCGCCTGCGCATCGATCCGGCCCCCTCGGGCAAGGGCACCTTCGTCGCCGAGGACCTCCGCATGGCAGGCCCGGGCGGCTTCGAGCCGGGAGGCTCCGACGCCGGGACCACCGGCAACGCGGGAAACAGCGGCGATCTCGAGGGAGGATGCGGCTGCCGACTCGTGCCCGCCGCCGGCTCGTCGTCGGGGCTCGCGCTCGTCGGACTGCTTGCTCTGGGGTTGCGGCGCCGCCGGCGGTGAAGCGGGCGACCTCGTGTGGGTCTAAGTACGCGTGGCCGAGCCGAGCCCTCTCGTGACACATTCGTCAGCATGCGCCGTTTCCGTAGTCCTTCGGTTTTTGTCCTTCTAATCGCGTGTGGTGCGTTCGGCTGCTCGGCCGCCTCGACCGGCGGCGAGTCGCTCGAGACAGGTCCTGGAGATCTCGACGCCGTGAGCGAGTCCGGCGGCGATGATGCGACAGATACTGGCGCATCGACCGACGACACCGGCCTCGTCGGCGACGACACGCGTCCGCCCGAGGACTCGGCGCCGCCTCCCGAGGCCGGCGACGGCGGCATGATCCCGGGCTGCGGGCTCGACAGCGACGGCGACGGGATCATCGACTCCATCGAAGGGCGCGGCGCCTCGGGCGGCGACGTCGACACCGACAAGGACGGCACGCCCGACTGGAAGGATCTCGACAGCGACGACGACGGCATCCCCGACATCATCGAGTGGGCGGGCGCCGGCTGCGCCACCTCGCCGTTCGACGACATCAACGACGCCGACGGCGACGGCACGCCGAACTTCCAGGACACCGACTCCGACGGCAACGGCCTGTCCGACAAGGACGAGGTCTGCCCGCCCGCCGCGGTGCTCACCGCGCTCGCGTTCCCCGCGTGCGACCCGGGCAAGCCGTACGACTTCGACGGCGACGGCACGCCCGACTACCTCGACTTCGACAACGATCACGACTCGTCGAAGGCCGACAAGAGCATCGGCCTCGGCGACAGCAAGGAGCTGAGCGACGACACGGGCGCGTACGTCGGCCTCGTCGACACCGACAAGGACGGCATCCCCGATCTCTACGACCGCGACTCCGACAACGACTTCATCCTCGACCTCGACGACGGCCTGTCCGATCCCGACGGCGACGGCGTGAGCGCGTTCCGCGACGTCGACAGCGACGGCGACAAGGTGCTCGACGCCTGCGAAGCGCGCGCGAACGGCGCGCCGACGACCGCCGACTACACCAAGGCGCTGCTCGACACCGACGGCGACGGCACGCCCGACTTCCTCGACAAGGACTCCGACGGCGACCTGCTCGCCGACGGCGCCGAAGACAAGGACGGCGACTGCCAGGCCGACGGCACCGAGACCGATCGCCTGAAGGCCGACTCCGACGGCGACGGCGTGGGCGACCTCGTCGAGGTGACGCTGCTCGGCGCGGCTGGCGCGAAGGATCCGGCGGCGACGCCCGAGAAGGCCGGCAAGTTCTACTTCCTCGAGCCGTGGTCGAGCGACGGCTCCGCCAAGCCGACGCCGGCGTCGTCGCTGCTCGCGCTCTCCACCATGCTGAACAAGGGCGACGTCGCGTTCATCGTCGACACCACCGGCTCGATGGGCGGCACGATCTCGGGCCTGAAGTCGAGCCTCTCGACGACGATCATCCCCGCGCTCAAGACGCGCATCCCCGATCTCGGCGTCGGCATCGCCGCCCACGACGACTTCCCGTACAGCTCGTACGGGTCGGCGAGCACGGGCGACAAGCCGTTCTACTTCACGACCATCCCGCGCGGGTACGTCACCACGGTGACGGCCGACTCGCAGGCCGCGGCGAACCTGCTGACGACGCACTACGGCGGCGACGGTCCGGAGAGCAACGTCCAGGCGATGTACAAGGCGCTGACCGGCGTCGCGCTGACGTGGCCCGGCGGCTCGATCGCCGCCGACGCGCCGCCCGCCGGCACCTTCGGCGCGATGCGCTTCCGCAGCGACGCGCTGCCGATCGTGTTCAACCTCACCGACATCACGAGCCACAACGGCCGGCGCGCGCTCGACAAGACCGGCACGTCGTACAGCGGCATGGAGGACGTGTATTCGTTCTCGACCTACAACGTCGACCAGCTCGTCGCGAAGATCAACGAGCTCGGCGCGCGCTTCATCGGCGGCGCCGCCGACAACGGCGGTCGGTCGACCGCCTCGATGGCGCCCTACGGGTTCCTCTCGTACATCGCCGACAAGACCTCGTCGTACGCGCCGCCGAGCGCGTTCACGGGCGGCACCTGCAAGACCGGCGTCGGTGGCGCGACGATCGCGGCCGACGGACCGCTGGTCGCCGGCGTGCGGCAGTGTCGCCTCGTCTTCAGCTTCAACTCGAGCGGCTCCGGCCTCGCGACCTCCGTGGTCGACGGCGTGGTCGCCCTGCTGAACTCGATCAAGTTCGACGTCTACGTCGAGGCGTACAACGGCACCGGCGAGACGATCGACGTCGTGTCGTCGTTCATGTCGAAGGTCGAGCCGCAGCCGACCGGCGGCAAGGATCCGGTCACCGGCAGCACCTGCGTGACGTTCCCCTCGACGCAGCTCGCCGACCTGCGCAACACGCCGAAGGCGCTGGCAGGCGCGGGCGACATCGCCGAGACGATCAGGCAGGTGAACCCCGGCGCGTACTACTGCTTCGCGGTGGTGCCGAAGGAGAACACCACGATCAAGCCGCTCAGCACGCCGCAGACGTTCCGCGCGTGGCTCAAGGTGCTCGCGGTCAAGCCGGCCGGCGGAACCTTCGCGCTCGGCACCGACCGGGAGGTGCTGTTCATCGTCCCGCCGGTGTTGAACTAGTCGCCGCTCGGCCGAAGTACGGCCCTGTTTCGACTCGCAGGCCGAGGCGCCCTGCTGAGATGCAATCACCAGTCCCGCAAGCGTTTCCGTGAACCGCGGGCTGAAGCCCACGGCAACTCGCCCAAGCCCCGCTTCGCGGGGCTCAGCGAACCATTTCGGGAGGGCGAGACCGGAGCTCTCGAGATCAAACCTGCGGCGGACGTCCGAGCAAGCCCAGCGAAGCTGGGCTTGAGAGGTATGCCGTGGGCTTCAGCCCGCGGAGATCAGGAATCCTCTCGTCCGGGGTCAGCGAGGGTGCTCTTGCGGGGCAAAAACCGTGAGTCATCAGTCGCGACGAGAGAGCGAGAGACGCTCTTCTCCGCTCTCGAGCTGACGCGAGCAGCGACATGGCGGACGCTCGTCAGCGCAGGATCTCACGGCGCGATCCGCCCCGCCGCCGCCGCCCGCACCGCCTGCTGCGCGAGCAGGCGCACGCCCACGATCATCATCCCGAAGCGCTCGTCCTTCGTCAGGCCCTGCTTGTAGCGGTAGTAGATCTGCTGCGCGACCACCGCGGTCTTGAAGAGCGCGAAGCAGAAGTAGAAGAGGACGTCGGCTGTGTCGCGGCCGGTCTTCTCACCGTAGCGCGCGGTCAGCGCCTCGCGCGAGAGGCTGCCCGGGAGGTAGGTCGGGCCGAAGGCGAACATCTTCAGCTCGTCGGTGTCGTTCGGCTCGACCCAGTACGAGAGCGCGGTGCCGAGGTCCATCAGCGGATCGCCGATGGTCGACATCTCCCAGTCGAGGACGCCGACGATCCTCGTCGGGTCGCCCGGATCGAGGACCAGGTTGTCGAACTTCCAGTCGTTGTGGATCAGCGCGGCGCCGCTCTTCTGCGAGACGCGCTCCATGCGGTCGGCGAGCCACGCGGCGATGCCGTCGACGTCGGGGATCTCGTCGGTCTGGCTGTCGTGGTAGCGCTTGGTCCACCCGGTGACCTGCCGGATGACGTAGCCCTCCGGCTTGCCGAGATCGCCGAGGCCGGCGGCGGCGTAGTCGAGGGCGTGCAGCTCGGCGAGGCCGTCGATCAGCGCCTCGCTCAGCGCGCGGGCGCGCGGCGGCGAGAGATCGAGCCCCGGCGGGACCGAGCGACGCAGGATGAGCCCGCGGATGCGCTCCATCACGTAGAACGGCGCGCCGAGGATCGACGGGTCGTCGGTGTAGGCGAGGGGCTTCGGCGCCTTCGGGTAGATCGCGTGCAGCCGACCGAGGATCCGGTGCTCGCGGCCCATGTCGTGGGCCGTCTTCACCTTGCTGCCGAAGGGCGGGCGCCGCAGCACCAGCTCGCGATCGCCGACGCGCAGCAGATAGGTGAGGTTCGAGTGGCCGCTCGGGAACTGCTCGATGACCAGCGGGCCCGAGAGCCCGGCGATCGACGCGTGCAGGAACCGCGCGAGCGCGTCGTGATCGAGCTCCTCACCCGCGCGCACCGCGCGCGTCCTGTCGACGAGATCGTCCATGACCGGAGAGTCTAGTTCACCGGTCGCGGCTCGCGACCGTCGACCGGGCACGCGAGCGCAAGCTGGCGGCGCGGCCGGAGACGGCGGACGCCCACTCAGCGTGAGGTGATGAGCGACGGATCGGGCAGGTGGGGCAAGGCGTTGAAGAGCGTCGGCGTCATGCGCGATCGCGACACGGCGATCTCGGTGATGGATGCGTTGCGGATGACCCCCGAGACATCGAGCATCTTCTGGTCGGACAGCTCGAGCGCAGCGCGCATCGCCGCCGCGATCGTCCCGCCGGAAGTGAACGCGACCACGCGCCGGCCCTTGCGGTCGAGATCGCGCAGGTTGCCGATGCCCGCCGCGACCCGGGCGCAGAACGCCTGCCAGGACTCGATGTCCGGGGCGTGGATCATGCCGTCGATCCACATGCGCATCACCGCCTCGAACACCCGCTGGAACCCGCGGAGCTGCTCCTGACCGGCCGTCTCGGCGAGCTCGGTCATCATCGCGCGCAGCGAGGCGTGCTGCTCGACGAGCGACGGCAGCGTGGTGCGTAAGAGCTCTTCGGCGTGCATCTCGTCGAAGTCTGCGAGCTCGCGCGGCTCGGGGAACGGCTTGCCGGCGTCGGCGTAGGCCTCGGCGACGATGCGCGCGGTGTCGCGCTGGCGCCTGCGCGGGCCGGTGATCGCCTCGTCGAAGGCGACGTCGCGCGCGGCCCAGTGCTCGCCGAGCAGCCGCGCCTGGCGCTCGCCGAGGGCGGAGAGCCGATCGTAGTCGGCGCTGAACAGCGAGGCCTGACCGTGGCGGACGAGGGTGAGCGTGCCCACCCGGAGATGGTCGCACGGATCGGATCAGCGCACGATGAACGGGGCGATCACCGCCGTCACCACGCCGGCCACCACCATGGCGACGCCGGCGGACGCGCCGCGCGTCTCGCCCTCGCGCAGCGACTGCGCGGTGCCCACGCCGTGCGCCGCGGTGCCCATCGCGAGCCCGCGCGCGACGTCGCCCTGCACGCGCAACCGATCGAGCACCCACGGCCCGACCGCCGCGCCGAACACGCCGACCAGCACCACGATCGCGGCGGTGATGGTGGGGACGCCGCCGAGGCGCTCGGCGATCGGCATGGCGATCGGCGTGGTCACCGACTTCGGCGTGATCGTGGCGACGAGCGTCGGCGAGAGCCCGACCGCCCGCGAGAGGAGCATCGCCGACAGGGCGCCGACGATCGCGCCGACCGCCACCGCGAGCACCGCGCGCAGGTGCGCCCGCAGCAGCGCCCGCCGACGGGCGAGCGGCACCGCGAGGGCGAGCGTCGCCGGTCCGAGGAGGAACCGCAGCGGCATCGTCCCGCGCTCGTACGCGCCGAGGTCGCCGAGGCGCGTCGAGAGCACCGCCGCGAGCAGCACGCTCGATGCGAGGATGGGCAGCGTCAGCAGCGAGCGCCGGCGCGCGTGCAGGCGCACGAAGGCGACGTACGCCGCGATCGTCACCGGCGCGCCGATCCAGAGCCAGATCATCGTCGCTCCCAGCGCGAGGCGAGCGCGCCGGTGACCGAGAGGACCAGCACGGTGGTGACCGTGCTCACCAGCGCGAGCAGCCCGATCTCGCGCCAGCCCAGCTGGGTGCGCAGCGCCACGACGGCGGCGGGCACGAAGAAGAGGCCGAGGTTGGCGAGCAGCACGTCGGCGCCGTCCTCGACCCACCGCAGCGGGAGGACGTCGGTCAACAGCAGCACCGCGAGGACGACCGCGCCGATCACGCCGCCCGGGATGGGCGACGAGAGCGCGCGCGCCGCGCGGTCGAAGGCGACGAACGCGACGCCGAGGGCCAGGATCTGCGCGAGGACGCGCGAGAGCTTCACGCGCGCATCCTAACGCCTCGGGCTATCGCGCGGGCAGCGGCGCGCCGGCCTCGCCGACCCACACGCGCTTCACCTCGAACCCGATGAGGTTCGACACGTAGAGCCAGTCGCCGAAGGCGCCGACGCCGAACGCGCCGTTGGCCGGCAGCTTGAACTTCGAGCCTGGGGCGACGACCGTCGTCTTGCCCTCGCGGGCGCGGAGCACGCCGAGACCGCTGCAGACGAGGTACAGATCGCCGGACGCGCCCACCGCGAGGCCGTCGACGTTCTCGACGCCGTCGATCGCCACCGCCGGCGCCTCGTAGCCGCCGTCGGCCTTGCGCGCGAGCGACCACACCTTCTTGCCGCTCCACGACGCGACGTAGAGCGTCTTGCCGTCACGCGAGAACGCGAGGCCGTTCGGGTACACGATCGCGTCGGTGACCAGCGCGACCCCGGTGCCGTCGGCGTTGGCGCGATAGAGCTTGTTGCCGGCGCTGTCGCTGAAGACGAGCGAGTCGTCGGGCGCGATCGCGACGAAGTTGGTCAGCTTGAACGAGGTCGTCGCGGACGGCCCGACGAGGACCGACTTGTTCCCCGCCTTGTCGATGCGCCACAGCACGCCGGGCATGTCGGACTTGCCGACGTCGCCTTCGCCCTTGCCGCAGGCGATCATTTCGCCGTCGGCGCGCGCGGCGATCCCGAGCACGCCGGGCACGTCGACCCACTTCTCGAACGTGCCGTCGGGCCGCACGCGGAGGATCTTGTCGCCCGCCCCGACGTAGAGCACCGGCGCGCCGTCGCGCGTGCCGAAGGCGATGCCCTCGCTGGTCGCCTCGATCTCGGCGAAGGACTCGACGTCGCCGACCTGCGGCGGCGGCGCGTCGACGGCCGCGTCGACCCCGGCCTCGCTCGGGGCGGCCGGATCGGAGGACGAGGAGCACGCGATCAGGAGCACGACGAGCGGCAGGAGGGAGCGACGCACGGCCCCATCATCCACCAGGATCGGGTCGCGGTGGTAACTCCGTCAGGCGGCCCGCCGGTGCCTCCTCGCGGCGGCGGCGGCGGCGGCGACGGCGCGGAGCGAGGTCTCGAGCTTCTCGGTCAGCGACGGCTGCGCCGAAGCCGCCCGGGCCTGTGCCTGCAGGAGGGCGAGGGTGAAGCGCTCTGCCTCGTCGAGACCGTGCGCGCCGGACTCCCGGCGATCGGCGCGCACGTGCGAGATGGTACCGGCGAGGTAGGCCTCGAGCACGGCCGGGTGGACGTACGACTTGCGGCACACGCTCGGCGTGTTGCCGAGGCGCCTCGAGACGTCCTCGATGACGCGCACGATCTGTCGCTTGCCCTTGGTCTTGTTCGGGCAGGCCGGGCAGCTTCGGAGGGCCTCGGCGGCGAGGACGGTGCCGCCCCACGTGCGGAAGTCCTTGGCGGTGACGTCGCGCCCGGCGAGCGCGCGCAGGTAGTCGTTCACGTCGCCCGAGGTGATGGCGTGCCCGACGCCGGTGTCGTCGACGTAGGTGAAGAGCTCCTGACCGGGGATGTCCATGCAGCGTCGCACCACGCGCGCGACGCGACGATCGCGGACGGTCACGCTGTGGTGCTTGCCGCTCTTGCCGCGGAACGACAGGCGCACGGCCTGACCGTGGACGGCCACGTGGCGCGTCTCGAGGGTGGTCAGGCCGAACGAGTGGTTCTTGCGCGCGTACTCCTCGTTGCCGACGCGGATGCGCGTCTGCTCGAGGAGCGTGACCACCAGGGCGAGCACGCGCTCGCGGCACATGCCGGGGCGCGCGAGATCCTCGGCGCAGCGCGCGCGGATCCGCGGCAGCGTGTGGGCGAACGCGACCATGTGCTCGTACTTCACCGCGTCGCGCACCTCGCGCCAGCGCGGATGGTAGCGGTACTGCTTGCGCAACTTGGCGTCGCGCGCGGTCGCTTGCACGTGACCGCGCGGATCGGTCGTGATCCACACGTCGGTGTACGCGGGGGGGATGGCCAGTGCGCGGATCCGTCGCAGGGTCTCCTCGTCGCGGACCGGGCGGCCGTCGGGCCCGAGGTAGCGGAAGCCCTTGCCGGAGCGGACGCGGCGGATGCCCGGGCGATCGTCGGCGACGTAATGGAGCCCTGCGGCACGCGCCGACGCTGCGACGCCGCCGAGCTCGTCGGCGATCGTCCCCGCGTCCGGTCGAGCCTCCATGCCCGGCCGTTCAGAGCGAGCGACGTGCCACTCCGGCGCGCTATTTCGGGGTGTCTACGGCCGCGGCACGCCGACGGGCCATGCGTCGATGCTGCCGCCGGCGAGGTGCCGCGTGATCCCGAGCGCGTAGAGGAGCGGCTCGACGACGTCGCGCGGGGCGACGGCGGCCTCGAGCAGCTGCCCGAACGACAGCTCGAACTCGACCGCCGCGTCGAGCGCCTGTCGCTCGACCGAGGACAGACCGAAACGCGCCGGCGCCGCGGCCGGGTGCAGCGTGATGGGACGATCGCCGAGGCGCTCGAGCGAGGCGCGCATGCGCGTGCGGAACGCCGGCTGACCGCGCAGCCGACGGGTGCTGGTGAGGATGGCGTCGAGCGGCTCGACCCGCGTCCACGAGGCGCCGAGCGTCTCGCGCAGCCGATCGTCGATGTAGAAGCGGTAGGTGACCTCGGCCGGCATGCGGGCGATGCGGGCGAGGGGACCGAGCATCGGATCGTCGCTCGCCGCCGCGCTGCGGCGCACGGGCGAGCCGGCGAGGAACTCGACGATCTCGCGCGCGTCGCCGTGCGACACCACCAGCGCGCCGTCGAGCTCGCGCGCGAGCACGTGCACGAGCAGGTGCGGCAGCGGCGTCTCGAGGAAGGTCCCGCGGGCGTCGGGCGGGCGACCCGAGGCGACGATGGTGCCGCTCGAGATCAGCGGCGTCGCGTCGGCGAGGCCGTCGTCGGTGGCGTCATCGGGCAGCGGGGGCGCCGTGAGGCGAGCCTCCTCGCGGAGCCGCAGCGCGCGGAGCGCCGCGCGCATCGACCGCACGTCCGGCCAGCGGTCTTCGCGCTGGAACGCGAGAGCCCGATCGACCAGGGCGGCGACGTCGGCGGGGACGCCCTCGGCCTCGAGCTTGGGCGCGGCCTGCGTGGCGGCGAGGAACAGCGACTCGTCGTGCGTGCGCCCGCGGTGCAGGCGCTTGCCGGTGAGGATGGTGAAGAGGACCGCGCCGACGCCGAACACGTCGAGGCGCACGTCCTCCTCGACGAGCCCGGCGACCTGCTCCGGCGCCATGAACGACGGCGTGCCGAGCATCAGCTCGGGGGCGGCGCCGATCTCGTCACAGCGGGCGATCCCGAAGTCGACCATCCGGATGGGGCGGCCGGGGCTCCAGAGGATGTTCGCCGTCTTGACGTCGCGATGGAGCACGCCGCGTTCGTGACAGGCCTCGAGGAAATCGAGGACCTCCTCGCCGATGCGCAGCGAAGGGACCAGGGGCAGCTTGCCGCCGAGGCGGCGGCGCACCGCCTCGAGGTTCTCGCCCTCCACCAGCTCGAGCAGCAGCGCGGCGTCTCCCTCTCCCGTGCTCCCGGCGAGCTCGATGGGCACCCGTGCCGGGTGGACGATGCGGTCGGCGAGGTCCTTCTCCTGGAGGAAGCGCGCCCGCACCCGCTCGTCGCCGCCGATCTCGCGGTCGAGGAGCTTGAGCGCGACCTTGCGACCATCGCGGTCGCTCGCCGCGTAGACGCGCGCCATCCCGCCGGTGCCCACGATGGTCTCGACGCGGAGATCGACGTTCCGACCGCTGGTGGCGCATCGCACCGTCACGGCTCCGCCGAGCCGCGCGTCGCCCGTGGGCTTCGGCGCGTCGCTCGGCCGGACTACGGGGTACATCGCGCCGGACTTGCTAGCGCGGAACACCCCCGCGAGCCAAGACCCGCCGCGTCAGGAACGTGTGTCTCACGGGGGTGACCTCGGGCCGCCGCCGATCGAGGGGCGGACGCCGCCGCTGCCGAGGTCCACCTTCAGGCTCAGCACTCCGAACGACAGCGTGATCGCGCCGTCGGTCCGACCGCGCACCTTGCGCGCGCGACCGGCGACGCCGACGCCGCCGCCCTTGCCCTGCAGCTGCTCGACCGCGACGCTCGGTCCGAGCTCGAGGCGTCCGGCGAGCGAGAGGTTCTCGAACGACAGCGGCCCGCGCGCCCAGTCGGGGATGGTGTCCTTCGCCGCGAGGACGTGCACGAGCGGTCGACCGTCGCGCGCGCGCACGGTGAACACCTCTTGGCCTGTCCACTCGTCGTTTCGATGACTGCGCGAGCGGGTCGTGGCATCGTCCAGGAGATGTCGAAGGCGTTCGTGAAGGAGGGGGGCGAAGAGCCGGGCGCTGACACGGGCGAAGAGGCGGGCGACGACGCGGCGGCCACCCGAGGCTCGCCGTACATCACGCCGGCCGGGTTCCGCCGCCTGCAGCAGGAGCTCGAGCACCTGTGGCGCGTCGAGCGCCCGAAGGTGACCCACGAGGTCGCCGTCGCCGCCGCCCAGGGCGATCGCTCCGAGAACGCCGAGTACATCTACGGCAAGAAGCGCCTGCGCGAGATCGATCGCCGCGTGCGCTTCCTGAGCAAGCGCCTCGACGTGGTGCAGGTCGTCGAGCCCTCGAAGGAGCAGGAGGGCAAGGTCTTCTTCGGCGCGTGGGTGACCATCGAGGACGAGGACGGCCACGAGGCCACCTACCGCATCGTCGGCACCGACGAGCCCGACGCGAAGCTCGGGTGGATCAGCGTCGAGTCGCCGGTCGCGCGGGCGCTGCTCGGAAAGCGCGCGGGCGACGTGGTGACCGTCCGGAGGCCCAAGGGCGAGACGGAGGTGACGGTCGTCGCGATCGCCTATCGCGATCCGAAGGCCCGAGGCTGATTCAGGCGACGCCGATCGCCTCGCCGTTGCGGGCGAGCCACTCGCGCGCGAGGTGGTAGTCGTCCTTCTGGGCCGGATGGAAGTCGGGCCGCAGGTAGTCGAGGAACGCGCGCAGGAACTCGCCGTTGAGCAGCACGTTGTGCTCGCGCGCCACGCGCAGCTCCTCGCGCGACGGGCGCCGGCGCTCCGGCGGCTCCTGCTTCATCAGGTGGTGGGCGCCGGCGATCCAGAAGTAGACCAGGGCCGACGACGCGCATGCGAGGCCGGCGATGCGCAGCGCGTAGCTCGGATCGACCCTCTGCAGCACGTCGAACGCGACCGACTTGTGCTCGAGCTCCTCGCACGCGTGCCACGAGAGCAGATCGCGCATCGCCGGGTGCGCGTGCTCCGACAGCACCGGTCGCGTGAGCGCGCGCTCGGCGAACATCGCGGTGAAGTGCTCGAGCGCGACGGTGACGGCGAGGCGCAGCTTGGGCGAGCTGTTCTTCTCGATGATGCCGTAGGCGATGCGCTCGTACCACTCGACGAAGGAGCGGATCTCGTAGCCCTGCGCCACGAGCGCCTCGAAGAAGCGCTCGTGCTCCATGCCGTGGCGGACCTCCTGGCCCATGAAGCGGCGGACCTGCTCGAGCAGCTCCGGATCGTCCCACTCGCGAGCGAGGCGGTCGACGAAGTGCTTCACGCTGCGGATGAAGAAACGCTCGCCCGCCGGGAACACCAGGTTGAGGGCGTTGGCCATCGCGGTCGCGCGCGCGTTGCCCCACAGCCAGTACCGAGGGACCTCCGAGAAGCGGAAGCTCGGCTTGCGAACCTTGATCTCCGGCCGCGCGCTGGACGCGAGCTCGCGATGAGTGCTCATGGGGACCTCGGGGCGACCGCGACGCCGTGCGCGACGCCTACCGGACGGTAGGTCTCCGATGCACCGTGTCAACCGAGCGATCCGTCCGCGAGGTGCAGGACCAGCGGTCGTGGTCTCGGCCAGACCGCCTCGTCAGCCGCGCGGGCCCGGTCGAAGGTCGAAGGTCGAAGGTCCAAGGTCGAATCGAGGCCCACTGCCCCGGGGTTCCAGGGGCTCGGCCCCTGGTTCGACCTTCGACTTTTCGACCTTCGACCAGCCGCGACGCGACTTTCAGAATCTCTGACGACTGACGACTGACGACTGACGACTGCCTTCACCGACAGTCGAACAGCTCCGGGCGCCACTCGAAGTGCATGGTGTCGTAGTGCCACCACCGGCCGCCCCACACGAACCCCTCCGCCTCGAAGGCGTCGACGATCGCCTGCGGGACGACGTTCTTCCACTGCGGCTTGGCGTCGCTGCGCCAGTAGTGCCCGCGTGACGGATCGAGGTCGACGGCGATGCCGAAGGAGTGGGTGCTCTTGCGCGTCGTGCCCGCGATGGCGCGATAGGCGAAGGTGCCGCCCATGTGCTCGAAGAACGGCGACAGCGAAGGATCTTTGCCGACGGCGACGTCGAGCCGCGCGCGCACCTCCTCGAAGGCGGGCAGCGCGCGCCGATGCACGAGGAAGGTGTGGCCGCGCAGCTTCCACGGGACGAGCGCGGCGCGCACCTCCTTCTCCGTCGCGCCGTACGCCTCGCCGAAGAGCCGTTCGACGCGGGCGCGTCCGGGATCGTGATCGACCTGCGTCACCGGGGCGATCGGCCCTGCGCGGTAGGGGGTGGCCAGCATGTCCTCGAGATCGGGCCCGTCGAGCGTCTCGGCCGCGGTCTTCTTGCGGCCGTCGTCCCAAGCGACGCGCGCGCCGCTCGGGAGGGCGAGCACCCAGCCTTCGCCGTCGTGCAGCGGCGCGCCGACGTAATGGCGCGCGAGGCACGCGAGGCCGGGCGGCGGATCGGTCGCCGTGGCCTGCGGTGCGGCCACCGCCGAAGGCGCCGCATCCGAGCTGGAGGCGGGGGCCGGCGCGATCGACGTCGAGGGGCGCGCGGCCGCGCTCGTCGCCGTCGGCTCGCGCGCGCACGCCCCGAGCGCGGCGATCGCCAGCATCGCCAGGTCCGGGGCGCCTCGCATTCCTCGATCGTACCTCCTTGGGGTAGCGTCTCGACCCATGAAGCTCTCCGACGTGGTCGCCGTCCTCGAGCAGATCGCCCCCACGCAGTATGCCGAGCCATGGGACAACGTCGGGCTGCTCGTCGGTGACTCCGCGCAGGGCGTCGACGCCGTCCTCGTCGCGATCGACGCGACGAACGCGGTGATCGACGAGGCGGCGCGCGAGCGTTGCGGCCTCGTGGTCGCCTACCACCCGCCGATCTTCAAGGGTCTGCAGCGCTTCGTCGCCGGTCACCCCGCGTTCGAGGCGGCGCGGCGGGGCATCGCCGTCTGGTCGCCGCACACCGCGCTCGACGTCGCCGTCGGCGGCACCAACGACGTGCTGGCCGACGCGATCGGCATGACCGAGCGGCGCCCGCTGCGCGCGAGCGCGACCAAGGACGCGCAGTACAAGCTGGTCACGTTCGTGCCGGAGAGCGCGCTCGACGCGGTGAGCCGCGCCGTGTTCGAGGCGGGGGCGGGGCGCATCGGGCAGTATTCGTCCTGCTCCTTCCGTTCGCCCGGCACCGGGACCTTCCTCGGGGAGGAGGGCACCAACCCCGCGGTGGGCGAGTCGGGCAAGCTCGAGGTCGCGCCGGAGGTGAAGCTCGAGACGCTGGTGCCGATCGCCCGCGTCGCCGCCGTGATCGCCGCGATGCGCGCCGCGCACCCGTACGAGGAGCCCGCGTTCGATCTCGTGCGGCTCGCCGTGCCGCCCGACGGGCCGGGCATCGGGCGGGTGGGGGCCGTCAGCGGCGACCGTCGCGCGATCGTCGAGGCGCTCAAACGAGCGGTCGGCGTCGACGTCGCGCTCGTCGCCGGACCGCTCGACGGTCCCGCGCGCCGCGCGGCGGTGTGCGCCGGCGCGGGCGACGAGCTGCTCGGCGACGCCATCGCCGAGCGCGCCGACCTCTACGTCACCGGCGAGCTCCGTCACCACGACGCGCTGCGCGCCTCCGCGCGCGGGGTGACGGTGGTCGCGCTGCGCCACTCGGTGAGCGAGCGCTGCACGTTGCCGCGGCTCGTCGAGCGCCTGTCCCGCGAGCTCGGAGGCGTGCGGGTGACGCAGAGCCGCGAGGACCGCGATCCGTTCTCGGTCGTGTGACGCCCGGTGGCGTGATCAGAGCGGCACGGTCGCGAGGAACGCGACGCCGAAGCCCTCGAGCGCGATGCGCTGCCCGGCGGCGGGCACGAAGGCCGACTGCCCTTGCCGCAGCGTGAGCGCGTCGCGGGCGTCGCGCGCGGCGAGCGCTCCCTCGGTGCAGAGCACGATGGTCGCCGCGTCGATCGTCGTCGTCCACGAGCCGCCGCGGAGCGTGGCGCGCGAGAGCGCGAACTCGCGCGCGGGCGTGGTCCATCGCTCGAGCACGCCGTCTCCGGCCGGCGAGGGGAGGACCTTGTCGACCGGTCCGGCCCGGAAATCGAGCACGCGGAGCAGCTCGGGCACGTCGACGTGCTTGGGGGTGAGCCCGCCGCGCAGGACGTTGTCGGAGCTCGCCATGATCTCGACGCCCACCCCGTGCAGGTACGCGTGCAGG
Organism: Deltaproteobacteria bacterium; assembly: GCA_016182965.1. Taxonomy (GTDB): domain Bacteria; phylum Myxococcota_A; class Polyangia; order Polyangiales; family JADJMO01; genus JALHOE01. The sequence continues at coordinate 42,343 of JACPFM010000159.1, forward strand.
TTGCCGGCCGGCAGGTAGATGGCCTCTCCGGGCGCGAGCCGCACGAGGTTGAGCATCAGCGCGCCGATGACGCCCGCGTCGCCCGGGTGGATCGCACCGAGGCGCAGCGCCCAGCCGCACGCGTCGGCGAAGGGGCCGCCGCGGTCGCGGAGCCGCTCGCACGCGGCGAGGGTGGCGCCGACCGACGCCTCGCGCGCTTCGCGCGCCTCGCTAGCGAGGCCCATCACCCACGCGAACGCCGGACCGAGGCCGTCAGGTCCCCGATCGAGGCGCGCGCGCAGCGCGTCGAGCGTGCCGAGCGCCGAGAGGAGCTCCCGCAGCTCGTCGACCGCGCGGAACCCGCAGAGCGCGTCGAACGGACCGAGCGCGCAGATCAGCTCGGGCTTGTGGTTCCGATCCTTGTAGTTGCGGTGCGGCGCGTCGCGCGGGACGCCCTTCGTCTCCTCCGCGTCGAACCCGGCGCGCGCCTGTTCGAGCGTCGGGTGCGCCTGCAGCGACAGGGGCTCCTCGGCCGCGAGCACCTTGAGCAGGAACGGCAGCTCGCGACCGAGCGACCCGACCACGCGCGCGCCGAGCTCGGCGTCGGGCGCGGCGGCGATGCGATCGGGCAGCGGCGCCCACGCGCCGGCGCGGAGCGCGCGCGACGGGCCGCCCGGATGCGCGCCCATCCACAGCTCGGCCTCGGGCGTCGGGCTGGGCGTCGGCGCTCCACGCAGCGCGGCGAGCGCGGTCCGCGATCCCCACGCGTACGGTTGGACGATGTTGTCGAGCAGGTCCAAAGCGTCGCGACGCTACCACGGGCGCGGCGCCGCGCGCTCGCAGGACGCCCGACGTCGTGGCCGGTGCCCGCACCGGGCATCGTCGGGCGGCGCCCCAGTCACGCTCCTCGACGCGGCGTCCCGAACAACGATCGGAGCGACACGCGCCGCAGCGCTCCTCCGTCGACCTTCGCCTGGAGCGCGGCGAGCTTCGTCTCGACGGGGCCGATCGGCCAGCACGCGGTCGCCGCGAGAGCCTCGATGGGCGGATCGCCCTCCTCGTTCAGCGCACAGATGTCGCGCCGCTCGCAGCCGTCGTCCTCCAGCCAGCGCAGCGGCAGCCCCTGCGTGCGGCAGACGTACGGGCGCGAGGCGTACACCCGACACGCGCCCTGCGCGTCGAGGAACGCGCAGGCCCCCGCCGGGTGCGGCGCCTGTTCGAGCACGTCCGGGTGATGCCGCACGATCGCGGCGGCCTCGACCTCGAAGACCGTGAGGTCGTCGACGCAGCAGCCGCTGCAGCCGCGCCGACAACGCAGCCGCGGCCCGTGACGCGCCGCGATCGACGCGGCGGCCTCGTCGATCGCCTCGTGCAGCCGATCGACGGCGTCGCTCACCGGAGAAGCCACGCGATCGGGCTCGTCACGCGGGGTCATCGGGCGCGCAACGTAGCGCGGGCGCGACGTTTGCGCTGCATGCTCATCCAGCGTCCATGATCGACTCTCCTCTGCACGTCCACGTCACCGCGCGGACCGACGCCGGGCGCGTCCGCGAGCAGAACGAGGACTGCTTCCTCATCGTCGACCTCGACTCCGGGACGCGCGAGGCGGACGGCGCCGAGTGGTCGGTCGGCGACCGCGGCGTGCTGCTCGCGGTGTCGGACGGGATCGGCGGCGCCGCCGCCGGCGAGGTCGCGAGCGCGCTGTCGATCGAGGCGCTGTGGCACGAGATCGAGCAGGAGAGCGGCGAAGGAGACGTCGCCGACAAGCTCGAGCGGGTGGTCGTCCGCGCCAACCGTCGCGTCCGCGACGCCGCGCGCACGCCGGGCCGGCGCGGCATGGGCGCGACGCTCACCGCGGCGCTGCTCTGCGGGCGCGCCGTGCACCTCGCGCAGATCGGCGACTCGCGGGCCTACCTGCTGCGCGGCGGCCAGCTGCGGCAGGTGACGAGGGATCAGAGCTACGTCCAGAAGCTCGTCGACGAAGGCGCGCTGACGCCGGAGGAGGCCGAGCGCTCACCGGACAGGAACGTGATCCTGCAGGCGATGGGGCAGGCCAACGACGTGCGCGTGGCGCTCGGCCACCTCACCGTGCGGCCGGGCGATCGCGTGCTGCTCTGCTCCGACGGGCTCACCAACGCGGTCAGCGACGAGGACATCGCGCGCATCGCGCAGCAGGCCGTCGAGGCGGCTTGCGCCGCGCTGATCGACGCCGCGAACGCGGCGGGCGGACCGGACAACATCACCGTGGTGCTCGCCGAAGTGGCGTGATCACTCGGCGCGGAGGCCGACGGGGCACGTCACGCCCGTGCCGCCGAGGCCGCAGTAACCGTCGGGGTTCTTGCCGAGATACTGCTGGTGATAGCTCTCGGCGTAGAAGAACGGCGCGCCGTCGGAGACGAGGCGGATCTCGGTCGTGATCTGGGCGCGGTGACCGGCCTCTCGCAGGGCGCGCGCGAACGCGTCGCGCGAGGCCTCGGCCGCGCGGCGCTGCTCGTCGTCCTGCGCGTAGATGGCGCTGCGGTACTGCGTGCCGGTGTCGTTGCCCTGCCGCATGCCCTGCGTGGGATCGTGGTTCTCCCAGAAGACCTTCAGCAGCTGCTCGTAGGTGATCTGCGCGGGATCGAAGACGACCCGCACCACCTCGGCGTGCCCCGTCCAGCCGGTGCAGACCTCTTCGTACGTCGGGTTCGGCGTGTGGCCGCCGGCGTAGCCGACCGACGTCGAGAACACGCCGGGCAGCGGCCAGAACTTGCGCTCGGCGCCCCAGAAGCAACCCATGCCGAGGCAGGCGAGGGCGAGGCCGCGGGGGAACGGCGGCTCGAGCGGCGTGCCGAGGATGAAGTGCCGCGCCGGGACGCGCAGCGGCGTGGCGCGACCGGGCAGCGCCTGGTCGGCGCTCGGGACGGTGAGCTTCCGCGGATCGATCATCATCGCCATCAGCCCCGTTCGATGCGCGACCGTCGCGCTCGGGTTCACCGCCGCCGACCGGCCTCGCGCGCTCGGTCCGCGCGAGGGTTGACCGCGGGCTCCGCGCAGGCGACGAGACGCCGTGCCCCGCGCTCCCCTCGCGCCGCTCGATGGTCTGCCGGATCCGAACGGCGCGGACTGCGTGGCGTGCGGCCGCTGCTGTCACCACGGCCCGAGCACCGTACAGCTGCTCGAGGAGGACGAGACGCGGCTCGGCGAGGAGCGGCTCGTGCGGCTGACGGTGCTGATGGATCGGCCGCCGTTCTTCCGCTTCCTGCGCAACGACGGCGCGCGCTGCGTCGGGCTCGAGGGCTCGACCGAAGGCCACCATCCGTGCGCCATCTACGAGGTGCGCCCGGAGGGCTGCCGCATCGTGGAGCCCGGCTCACCGTGCTGTCTCGAGGCGCGCCGACTCGGCCACCTCGGCAGCAGCGTCGAGTTCCGCGTGGATGCGGCCGCGCGCGTGGGCGCGGGCGACCCGGCTCAGGGCAGCGCCTCGACGACCACCCGATAGCTCGTCGGCGGCGCGGCCTCGAACGTGCGCTCGCCGCCGTCGGGGTGGGGGATGCGCACCCGCATCGCGTGCAGCATGAGGCGCGGCCACTTCGCCTGCTCGCGCGGGTCGCCGTACCGCGGGTCGCCGATCAGCGGGTGCCCGATGGCGTAGAAGTGCACCCGCAGCTGGTGGCGACGGCCGGTGATCGGGTGCGCCTCGACCTCGGTGTGCGCCGCGCGCCTCCGCAGCACGCGGAACTCCGTACGCGAGGGCTTCCCCCGCCGCTCGTCGACGCCCATCCGGCCGGACCCGAACTGCGCGATCGGGCGCTCGATGACGCCGCCGTCCTCCGCGATCACGCCGTCGGCCACCGCCGCGTAGGTCTTGTGCACGCGCCGGTCCTCGAACGCCATCGACAGCATGCGGTGGGCCTCGGCATCGCGCGCGAACACCAGCAGGCCGGAGACCTCCTTGTCGAGGCGGTGCACCACGAACAGCCGCTCGCACCGCGCCCCCTCGAGGACTCGCTGCACGCTGGGGAGCGTCACGTCGCGCTCGGGGATCGACGACAGCCCCTCTGGCTTGTCGACGACGACGATCCGAGCGTCTTCGTGCACGACCGGGATCGTGTTCGGAGACATCGCTGCAACTGTAGACGCGCGAGGGCCACCAGGCGATGCGCCGCCGTCGATGGAGTCGAAGAAATCGTCGCGCGGGCGCCCGTCCGAGACCATCTACGGCCTGCGCGCCGGCCTCGCGGTGCTGGCGCGGCGGCCCGACGATCTGCAGTCGATCGCGTATTCGCGCGAGGTTCGGCGAGAGCTCCAGGAGCTGCTGCGCTTCGCGGCCAGCCGCCGGGTCCCCACGCGCGAAGCGACCGACGACGAGCTCGCGCGCCTCGCGCAATCGAGCCACCACGAGGGGCTGTGCCTGCTCACGGCCGCGCGTCGCTGGGCCTCTCCGCAGGAGCTCGCCGATCTGCTCCTGCAGCGGCGCGGCACCGCGATCGCCCTCGATCGGGTGCGCAATCCGTACAACATCGGCGCGATCCTGCGCACCGCCGCGTTCTTCGGCGTCGACGCCGCGCTGCTCGGCGCGCCGGCGCCGCACCCCGCGCTCCCGCCCGACGCCGTGCGCGTCGCCGAGGGGGGCGCCGAGGGGCTGCTCTTGTCGCGGACGACCGATCTCGCCGACACGCTCGGGCGCCTGCGCGAAAGGGGCGTGACGGTCGTCGGCACCGCGGTGGCCGACGCGCACGACGCGTCGACCCACGTGTTCGCGCGCCCTGCCGTGCTGGTCGTCGGTCACGAGCGCGAGGGCATGTCCGATCGCGTCGCCGCGCAGTGCGACGCGCGGGTGACGATCCGCGGCCGCGGCGCGGTCGAGTCGCTCAACGTGGCGGTCGCCACCGGCGTGCTCGTGGCGCAGCTCACCCGGACGTAGTCGTCAGTCAGTCGTCAGTCGTCAGTCGTCAGTCGTCAGTCGTCAGTCGTCAGTCGTCAGTCGTCAGTCGTCAGTCGACGGTCGTCAGGCGATGGGGCGATCGGCGTGGGAGCCAGCGAGAGATGCGGAGGATTCGCGCGCGAAACACAGGCGACGGACGACTCGACTTCGTGGGCAAATGTGCTTAGGTGCAGGCGTCATGAAGATCCTCGCCTCGGTCGCGGTCGTGCTGTCTCTCGTCGTCTCTGCCGTCGGTTGCGAGCACAGCGGAGGCGACGCGTCCGCGCAGCCCGCGAACGCCGCCGCGCCGAAGCTAAACCACCGAGTGGTCGTCGCCCAGGGCGGTTCGCTCGTCGACGTGCGCACGCCCGAGGAGTTCCAGGCCGGCCACGTCTCGGGCGCGAGGAACATCCCCGTCGACGAGGTGTCCGCCCGGCTCGCCGAGATCCCGAAGGGCAAGCCGGTCGTCGTGTACTGCCTCTCCGGCGCGCGCAGCGCCGCGGCGGCGCGCATGCTGAAGTCGTCGGGCTACGATGTCATCGACGTCGGCCCGATGCGCAACTGGTGAGGCTCAGCCGAACTGCACCGAGCGCTTGGTGAACGAGCCGAACGCCATCCCGGTGATCGGGAACGTCGCCGCCTCGGAGCGATCGGCCGAGGCGCCGAGGGCGACGAGCACGGGCACGAAGTGCTCGTGCGTCGGCAGGGCCATGCGCACGCCCGGCGCCTTCTCGCGATAGGCGATCGCCGCGTCGACGTCGCGGCGGCCGAGCGTCTCGGCCGCCCACGCGTCGAACTCCGACGCCCACGACGGCGGCGCGGCGCCGGGCCGGAAGTCGATGGCGTGCATGTTGTGGGTGAGGAAGCCGCTGCCCATGATCAACACGCCCTCGCGGCGAAGCGGCGCGAGCGCGCGGCCGAGGGCGACGAGCTCCTTCGGATCCATCGTGGGGATGGACACCTGCAGCACGGGCACGTCGGCCTTCGGGTACATCGCCACGAGCGGCACGTAGGCGCCGTGATCGAGGCCGCGCGCCGGATCGTCGGCGACGGGGCGCGAGGGCGAGAGCAGCGCACGCACGCGCGCCGCGAGCTCGGGCGCGCCGGGCGCCGGGTACTTCGTCTGGTAGTAGCGCTGCGGGAAGCCGTAGAAGTCGTAGACCAACGGCACCGTCGCGGTGGCGCCGAGGGTGAAGGGCCGCTCCGTCCAGTGCGCGGAGACCATCAGGATGGCGCGTGGCCTCGGCATGCCGTCGGCCCAGCGACGCAGCTCGCTCATCCACGCGTCGTCGTCGAGGAGCGGCGGCGCGCCGTGCGCGAGGAACACTGCGGGCAGGGTCGGGGAGGTCGAGGTCGGCTCGGACATGGCTTTGGGATCGCGACGGCCGCAGGCCGCGAGGAGCGGCGCCGCGGCGAGGAGGGAGAGGACTCGTCGTCGGTCGTGCATCGCCGCCCGCAATGGATGCGGCGGCGTGCACCGCGGTGACACGCGGGCTCGGCCGGGCGAGACGCTGGCCGCCGCCGGGTCCGGGCGCTATCAAGCCGGCATGGAGCCGAAGAAGGTGCTGTTCGCGTGCGTCCACAACGCGGGCCGTTCGCAGATGGCCGCCGCCTGGTTCGGCGCGCTCGCCGACGCGTCGCGCGCGCGCGCGGTGTCGGCGGGCACGCAGCCGGGCGCGCGCGTGCACCCGGAGGTGGTGGCCGCGATGCGCGAGGTCGGCATCGATCTCGAGCACGTCACGCCGCAGCCGCTGACCGACGAGCTGTCGGCCGGCGCCACGATCCTCGTGACGATGGGGTGCGGCGAGGCGTGTCCGTGGGTCGCCGGGGCGCAGGTCCTCGACTGGCCGCTCGAGGACCCGAAGGGGCAGCCGCTCGAGAAGGTGCGCGCGATCCGCGACGAGGTGCGCGCCCGGGTCGCCGCGTTGGTCGAGGCCGAGGGCTGGTCGCGTCGATGATCGCGGCGGGCGTCCTCGGGGCCATCGGCAAGACCCCGCTCGTGCGCCTGACGCACCTCGGCGCCGGCCTCGGGGTGCCGGTGCTCGTGAAGTGCGAGCACCTGAATCCCGGCGGATCGATCAAGGACCGCATCGCGAAGTCGATCGTCGAGGACGCCGAGGCGCGCGGGGTGCTGCGCCCGGGCATGACGCTGATCGAGGCGACCGCCGGCAACACGGGCGTCGGCCTCGCGCTCGTCGCCGCGGTGCGCGGCTACCGCCTCGTGTGCGTGATGCCCGAGAAGATGTCGATCGACAAACGCGTCGCGCTCGAGCTGCTCGGCGCGAAGGTGGTGATCACCCCGAACGCGCCGCCCGACAGCCCCGACCACTTCCAGAACGTCGCCCGGCGCCTCGCCCGCGAGGAGGGCTGGTTCCTCACCGATCAGTTCTGCAACCCGGCGAACGTCCGCGCGCACGAAGAGACGACCGGGCCGGAGCTGCTCGAGCAGGTCGGCGGCCCGATCGGCGCGTTCGTCGCCGGCGCCGGCACCGGCGGCACGATCACCGGCGTCGGCCGGTTCCTCCGCCGCTCGTCGCCGCGCGCGCGCGTCGTGCTCGCCGATCCGGTCGGCTCCCGCCTCGCGTCGTGGGCGACCACCGGCGTGCTCGGCCCCGACGCTCCCTACAAGGTCGAGGGGATCGGCTCGAGCAAGCCGCCCGAGATCTTCGACCGGTCGGTCATCGACGAGGCGCTGAGCATCTCCGACGAGGAGTCGTTCGCGACGGCGCGACGCCTCATCCGGGAGGAGGGGCTGCTGGTCGGCGGCTCCTCCGGCACGAACGTCGCGGCCGCGCTGCGCGTGGCTGCGCGCGGCGGGCTCGACGGGCCGGTCGTGACGGTGCTGCCCGACGCGTGGGATCGGTATCGATCCCAGCCGTGGATGGCCGAGGGCTGACGAGGAGGTTCACGGGCGCTGGCAGCGGAAGCCGGTCGTCGCGGAGCCGCGGCACCAGGCCTTTCCGCCGGCGCAGAGCTCGTCGCCGCCGCACTCGCAGGTGATCCCGGCGCCGCGGCAGGTGGTCAGCGACGAGCAGTGCGCGCGGGCCGACGCGTCGAGGACGCACGTGCCGACCGTGCCGCACGCGGCGCAGCTCGAGACGTCCGCGCATCGCATCGGCGACGTGCACGAGCCGTCGCACGCGGCGACCTCCCAGCTCTTGCTGCAGGCCTTGACCGTGCAACCGGTGCAGGCGATGCGCGGCATCGGCGCGCAGCTGTCGCGCGGATCTCCGCCGAGCTTCGCGAGCCAGTCGGACAGCGTCTTGCCGGCGGGAGCAGTGCTCTCGATCGCGCGATCGCCGTCGCCGCCCAGGATCACGGGCGAGTACGTCTTCGACGCGGCGTCGTAGCGAAAGGCGACGTACGTCCGATCGCCGGCGTCGGCGCAGTTGCTCGTCTGCAGCAGGGCTCCCTCCTCGGCCCGCGTGACGAGCGCGTACATGGCCGACAGCTCCTTCGGGTCGACCTTGCCGATGACCTCGCGGTTGGAGGCGTACTTCGCGGTGATCTCCTCCTCGCTCATCCCCGCGCGCAGCGGCGGGTACTTCGGGTCGGTGCCGCTCGTCGCGCGGTACGAGTACCGGTAGACCGCTCCGTCGGCCGTGACGTAGGTGCCGCCGTAGGTGAACCCCCACGCGTAGTTGACGTACCCCGCCTCGAACAGGAGCTTCTGTCCGGTCGCGGGGGGAAGGACGGGCGTCGCGTCGACCGCCGAGCCGCCGGTGTCGGAGGTCGCCGCGTCGCCGTCGATCGACGACTCGGCGTCGATGGTCTTCCCGCCACAGCCCGTCACGACGCCGAACAGCGCCGACGTCGCCACCATCCGACCCCACCAGCCCCACGAGCGGACATCGAGCATGGCGACCGCATCAGCATGGAGGGTGCCAACACGAACGGGGTGATTTCCGCGGGCGGCGGCCGCGACGCGACACACGGTGGCACATCGGTCCGACGCGGCGGCCGTGGCCACCCTCGGCCGTGCCGCCGCGGCCCCGCGGGCTTGCACAGTCAACTGTTTGCTTGAATCCTTGTACGCGGCCGTGGCCGCCGGATCGGTCCATGGCCCGCGAGGGCGCCCATGAACGATCACGAGCGAGCGACGCACTGGGACGACATCTACCGACAGAAGCAGGACGACGTGTCCTGGTTCGAGGCCGAGCCGATCCGCTCGCTCGCGCTCGTCGACCGCTGCGATCTCTCGCGCGACGCCGCGGTGATCGACGTCGGCGGGGGCCGCTCCCGCTTCGTCGAGGGTGTGCTCGATCGCGGCTTCCACGACGTGACCGTGCTCGATCTGTCGGCGGTCGCGCTCGAGGACACCCGCGCGCGGCTCGGCGACCGGGCGGCGCACGTGCGCTTCCGCGTCGGCGACGTCACCCGCTTCGAGCCGACCGAGCGGTACGCGCTGTGGCACGACCGCGCCGTCTTCCACTTCCTCGCCTCTGCCGGCGAACGCGAGGCCTACGCGCGCGTCCTCGAGCAGGCGGTGCCCCCCGGCGGCCATGTCATCCTCGCGACGTTCGCGCCCGATGGCCCGGAGCGCTGCAGCGGCCTGCCCGCGCTTCGCTACGACGGCGAGGCCCTCGCCCGTGCGCTCGGTCCGGTCGTGCACCTGGTCGAGGAGATCCGCCACGAGCACCGCACACCCGCAGGGAAGGTCCAGCCGTTCACGTTCGCGCGCTTCGTCCGGCGCGCCGTGGGCTGAGGCCTCCCCTCGAACGGACGGGCCGAGGAGGCGCTCCGACGGCGCGCCTCGCCCGGAGAGGCTTGTGGCCGGAGTCGGCCCGGGTGCATCTACCAGGGGCATGAGAATCGACGTCTGGTCCGACGTGGTCTGCCCCTGGTGCTGGCTGGGCAAGGCGCGCCTCGAGAAGGCGCTCGCCTCGTTCCCGCAGCGCGAGCACGTCGAGGTCGTCTTCCGCAGCTTCGAGCTCGATCCGCGCGCGCCGAAGGACCTCGACATCTCCAGCAACGAGCTGCTCGCGAAGAAGTACTCGCTCGGCAGCGCGCAGATCGACGCGCTCCACGAGCGCCTCCGCGGCACGGGGCTGGCCGACGGCATCGACTTCCGCTTCGACCGCGCGCGCACCTCGAACACGCTCGAAGCGCACCAGGTCATCCACCTCGCACGCGAGCGGGGGCGGCAGCTCGCGATGGTCGATCGGCTGTTCCGCGCCCAGTTCCACGAGGGCGTGCGCGTCGGCGACCGCGAGCAGCTCGTGCGCCTCGCGACCGACAGCGGCCTCGACGCCGCGGAGGTCCGGTCCGCCCTCGACGACCAGCGCTTCGCCGCCGCGGTGCGCGACGATCAGGCGCAGGCGCGCGCGCTCGGCGTCTCCGGGGTTCCGTTCTTCCTCGTCGACGGCGCGGTCGCCGTGTCCGGCGCGCAGGCGGTCGACGTGTTCCGGAAGCTGCTCGAGAAGGGCTGGGAGCGGCGGCCGCTCACCGGCGCCGACGCGGCAGCCGGCGCCTGCGACGACGACGGCTGCCCTGTCTGATCGCGCGCGATCAGTGCTTGATCGGCTGCCAGCCGGGGTGCTCGAAGGTATCGGCGTACGAGCCGAGCGCCTTGATGATCTTCACCGCGCCGCCCATGCGGTTGCCGTCCTTCTTCATCATCGAGGTCCCGGCGAAGATCTCGCTCAGCACGACGTGGATCTGCGCGTCGACCGCCGGGGGCAGCTTGCACTTCGACATGATGGTCTGCACGTGGGCGTCGATCTTCTCCCCGAGCGCCTCGTAGTCCTCGGGCGTGTACTTGCCTTCGTGGATCGGGTCGAGCGCGGCCTGCACATCGTTGCGGATGGCGGTCATCCCCGCCCGCAGCGAGTCGTCGGTGTGCCACTTCTTGCCGTCGTCGAGCTTCAGCGTCGCCGGCGCGCCGCCGTGGTCGTGCCCGTGCTCGTGGGCTCTAACGGCCGGCGGTTCGCCCGCTTTCGCTGCGGGGGCCGCGCTCTCGCCGTGATCATGACCCTTGGCCTCGTGACAGCCCGCGAGCGCGAGCGCCACCACCGGAACGACGAACCAGACAGACTTCGACTTCGACATGCTCGACCTTTCGAAACCCGGCGCACCACCGCGTCCGGTGCACCCCTTCCTAAGGCGGCTCTCTTAACGGCGGCTTAACGCGCGCGCCAGGCCGATTCGAACGGAGATCCCGCGCCCGCGCAGCCCTTCACCGAGCGACAGCTCCGCGTCGTGGAGCTCGGCGATGCGCGCGACGATCGAGAGGCCGAGGCCGCTACCCTCGGCGCCGGTCCCGCGCCCGCGGTGGAAGCGTTCGAGCATGCGCGGCCGCTCCTCTGCCGGAACGCCCGGGCCGTCGTCGCTCACCTTGAGGAGCACGCGCTCGCCCTCGGTGCGGATCGACACGTCGACGCTGCCGCCGCGCGGCGTGTAGCGGATCGCGTTGTCCACGAGGTTGCGGATCATCACGCCGAGGAGATCGGCGTCGCCCCGGGCGAGCGCGTCCGGATCGGTGTCCTCCGACAGCCCGATGCCGACCGTCTTGCTCGCCGCGAAGGGCGCGGCCTCGGCCAGGTGGCGCGCCGCCAGCTCGGTCAGGCGCACCGGCGCGTCGGGCGGCGGCGTGGCGCGCGCGTCGAGCCGCGCCAGGAGGAGAAGCTGCGTCACCAGCCGCGTGGCGCGCTCGGTGCCCTCGGTGACGCGCGTCAGAGCCCTCTGCCGCTCGTCGTCGTCGCGCGAGGCGAGGGCGACCTCCGCGTTCGTCTGGATGGCCGCGAGCGGCGTCCGCAGCTCGTGCGCGGCGTCGGCGGTGAAGCGGCGGCCGCTCTCGATCGACGCGGCGACGCGGCGGAACAACGCGGCGAGCGCGACGACCAGCGGCTGCGCCTCCGCGGGCGCATGCGCCTCGTCGAGCGGCACGAGGTTGTCGGGCTCGCGCCGGCGCACCTCGTCGGCCAGCGACTGGAGCGGCGCGAGCCCCCACCGGACCGACAGCCAGATCAGCGCGGCGAGCACCGGCAGCGCGAAGACGACCGGATGCAGCAGGTGGCGCGCGACGCTGGCCGCCAGCTCGTTGCGGAAGCTCGCGTGCTCGGCCACCTGCACGCGCACGCCGTCGTGCGGCGAGCGCAGCCCGTAGACCCGGAACGGCGCGCCGTCTCGCTCGATGATCGAGAACCCCTCGGCGCGCTCCGACAACGGGCCGATGGGCGCGTTCGCCGAGCGGAAGAGCAGGCGGCCGTCGTCGCTCCAGCCTTGATAGACGAGGCTGTGGCCCTCGTGCTCGGCGCCCCAGTGCGCGGGAGGGCGCACCGGCGCGTCGCTCCTTCCGCCGACGTGGATCAGGAGGTGCGCGGCCTGCACCAGGTGCTCGTCGAGCATGGTGCCGATGCGGTCGCGCGCGTCGACGTAGGAGAAGATCGCGGTGGTCACCCACGCGGTCAGCACCACCGCCGACAGCGACAGCAGCAGACGCGTTCGGAGCGACCTCGGATGACTCACCTTGCGTCCTTGGGAATGAGATAGCCGACGCCGCGCACCGTCTGGATCAGCCCGGGATAGAGCTTCTTGCGCAGGTGGTGGACGTAGACCTCGACCGCGTTGCTCTCGATCTCCTCGCCCCAGCCGTAGAGCTTCTCCTCGAGCTGCGATCGTGAGAGGACGCGACCCGCGTTCAAGAGCAGCTCGTGGAGCGTCGCGAGCTCGCGCGACGACAGCTCGACCGGCCGGCCGTCGAAGGTGACCGTGCGCAGCGCCGGATCGAGCACCACCCGGCCGTGGCGCAGCTGCGGCTCCCCCGTTCCCTTGGAGCGTCGGACGAGCGCGCGGAGGCGAGCCTGCAGCTCGGCGAGCGCGAAGGGCTTGGCGAGGTAGTCGTCGGCGCCGGCGTCGAGCCCCGCCACGCGATCGTCGACCGAGTCGACGGCGGTGAGGATCAACACCGGCACGCGGTTCCCCTCGCGACGCGCCTTCCGAAGCACGGTGAGGCCGTCGACCTTCGGCAGGCCGAGATCGAGCACGACCGCGTCGAACGGCTCGACCGCGAGGGCCTGCCGCGCCTCTTCGCCGTCGTGCGCCCAGGCGACGGCGAAGCCGGCCTGCGCGAGGCCCGTGCGGATGCCGTCGCCCAGCAGCTCGTCATCCTCGACCAAGAGGACGCGCATGACGCCCAGTGTCGGTCGCACGCGCGCGGTGACAAGGGGCACCGGTCAGCTGGCGGCCGCCGGCCGCACGTCGGGACCCGGCTCGCGTGACCGCGGCAGGCTGTGAGCCCGTCGCTTGGGCAGACGGATCAGCCCTTGTCTTTGACGAGCTCCTCGAGCTCGACGAGCACGGCTCGCGCCGCGGTGAGCCGCGCGAACGCAGCCTCGAGCGCGGGAGCGATGATCTCCTTGTCCGCGCGATCGCGATCGCGCAGGTCGCCGATCGTCTTGTCGAGCGCGCTCTCCGCGGCTGCGAGCTCGCCCTTCGCGTGTTGGACCTTCGCAAGCAGCGTCGACTGATCGAGGCTCATCGGCCGAGAACTCTATCAGGTTTCGCTCGGACCCGTCGGCTTCCTCACGGGTCGCAGGCCATCGCCTCGCAGGGAAATCAGGCTCGGTCCTCACGACCGGTGCTGGCGTTCGACCTCGGCGCGCAGACGTTCCTCCTGGGCGCGCAGCTCCGGCGTGAGCTCGGCGCCGAAGTCGTCCGGCTCGAAGATCGGACGGAGCTCGAGCTCCGACTCCTCGCCCGGCATGGGGTCGGGGCAGCGACGCGCCCACTCGACGGCCTCCTCCATCGACTTCACCTGCCAGATCCAGCAGCCCGCGACGAGCTCCCTGGTCTCGGCGAACGGACCGTCGACGACGCTCTTCGCTCCGCCCGAGAACCGCACGCGCTTGCCCTTGCTGCTCGGGTGCAGGCCCTCTCCCGCCTGCATGACGCCGGCCTTCACGAGCTCCTCGTTGAACCTCCCCATGTCGGCGAGCAGCTTCTCGCTGGGCATCACGCCGGCCTCGGAGTTCTTCGTCGCCTTGACCATCACCATGACTCGCATCGTCGTGCTCCCTTGCTGTCTGGATCGCTGCGGTCACCGATGACCGCCGGCGCCTCCGGTTTCGAAGCTAGGACCTTCGCTCAGCCGCGACCAACGCTCGTGTCGGCTTCGACATCGTCGGTGGCTCGCAGCGCCCACTCCGTGTAGAGGACACACACGAGGCGTTCACGCCGCTCGACGCAATCATCGCCGTGCCTCCAGCAGAGCCTCCAGCAACAAAGGAGCAACGACATGCAACAGATTCAGGCGTGGGGCGTACCGGCTGCGAGCAAGCCGCTCGGCCCGATGACCATCGAGCGCCGTGAGCCGAAGCCGCGCGACGTGGAGATCGAGATCCTCTATTGCGGCGTCTGTCACTCGGACATCCACCAGGCGCGCGCCGAGTGGGGCGGCGGGATCTTCCCGATGGTCCCCGGACACGAGATCGTCGGTCGCGTCGCGCGCGTCGGCGCGGAGGTCTCCAGGTTCAGGGCCGGCGACCTCGTCGGCGTCGGCTGTCTCGTCGACTCGTGCCGCGTCTGCGCGCCCTGCAAGGACGGGCTCGAGCAGTTCTGCCTGACCGGCTGGTCGGGGACCTACAACAGCACGGAGATGGACCGGAGGACGCCGACGTACGGCGGGTACTCGACCCGGATCGTCGTCGACGAAGCCTTCACGCTGCGCATCCCCGAGGGCCTCGATCCGGCCGGCGCGGCGCCGCTGCTGTGCGCGGGCATCACGACCTACTCCCCGCTGCGGCAGTTCGACTGCAAGAAGGGCGGCCGCGTCGGCGTCGTCGGGCTCGGCGGCCTCGGACACATGGCGGTGAAGCTCGCCGCGTCGATGGGCGCGGAGGTCACCGTGCTCAGCTCCTCCGAGGCGAAGGAGGCCGACGCGCGCAGGCTCGGCGCGCACGACTTCGCCGTGACCAAGGGCGGCGCCGCGTTCGAGCGGCTCGCCGGCAAGCTCGACCTGATCATCGACACCGTGTCGGCTCCGCACGACTACGACGCCTACCTCGGCCTCCTGCGGCCGCGCGGCACGATGGCGCTGGTCGGCGCCCCACCGACCACGATCCAGCTCAGCCCGTTCTCGCTGATCATGGGCGGCAAGCGGGTCGCCGGCTCGCTCATCGGCGGGCTCCCCGAGACGCAGGAGATGCTCGACCACTGCGCGAAGCACGGCATCGTCTCCGACATCGAGCTCATCCCCATCCAGAAGATCAACGAGGCCTACGAGCGCGTGCTGAAGAGCGACGTCCGGTATCGCTTCGTGATCGACATCGCCAGCTTGCGGAGCTGAGCCGCACGGCCAGGGCGACGACGGCCTGCGCGCGCCACGTCGTCGCCCTTGTGCGGTCCCCGCGCGGTGATATCGTCGATCGACGATGGAAGGGTCCCTGCGGCTTGCCGCCCGGCTGCAGCGGACGGATCTGCATCGGGCCCCACCCGTTGCGGACGCTGTAGGTCTCCATCCGCGGGGCGCGAGCGTGCAGGCCGCTCTGCTCGCCATCGTTCGTCACCGATTCACGAGGTTCCCATGGCCACGATCCGCGTCTTCGACCCTGCGATGTGCTGCTCCACCGGCGTGTGCGGCCCGACCTCCGATCCCGAGCTGGCGCGCTTCGCGGCCGACCTCGATTGGCTGCAGAAGCAGGGCGTGAAGGTCGAGCGGTACAACCTCTCGTCGCAGCCCGGGGCGTTCGCCGAGGCCCCGGCCGTGAAGGAGGCGCTGCAGCGCGGGACCGAGGTGCTCCCGCTGGTGCTCCTCGACGACCGCATCGCGACGGAAGGGGCGTATCCGTCGCGCGAGACGCTCGCGGCGCTCGCCGGCGTCGTCGTCCGCAAGCTGAACGTGCCGGCCTCCGCTTCGACGGGAGGCTGCTGCGGCTCGAGCGCGACGCCCGGCGACGCGACCAAGAAGAAGCGTCGCCTGCGCGGTCGCGATCGCGCTCGCTGATCGGGGGCGGCGCGTGCTGCTCGTCAGCACCGATCCGGCCTCGAACCTCGACGAGGTGCTCGAGACCGCCCTCGGACCGACGCCGGTCGCGATCGCCGGCGTGCCCGGGCTCTTCGCGCTGAACCTCGACCCGGAGCAGGCCGCGCGCGCGTACCGCGAGAAGATGGTCGGCCCCTTCCGCGGCGTCCTCCCCGACGCCGCGCTCCGAAGCATCGAGGAGCAGCTGTCGGGCGCGTGCACCGTGGAGATCGCCGCGTTCGACGAGTTCTCGAAGCTCCTCGGCGACGCGCGCGCGACCGAGGGGTTCGACCACGTCGTCTTCGACACGGCGCCGACCGGACACACGCTGCGCCTCCTCGAGCTGCCGGCTGCGTGGACCGGCTTCCTCGAAGCGAACGTCGGCGGCAACTCGTGCCTCGGCCCGCTCGCCGGGTTGAAGGTGCAGCAGGCGCTGTACGCGGCCTCGCGCGCGGCGCTCGTCGACGGCGAGCAGACCGCCCTCGTCCTGGTCTCGCGCGCCGAGTCGAGCGCGCTCGCCGAGGCGGAGCGCACGCGCCGTGAGCTCGCGGCGTTGGGCGTCGCCCGGCAGGAGCTGGTGCTCAACGGGCTGTTCACCGCGACCGATCGCGGCGACGCGGTCGCGTGTGCGATCGAAGCTCGGGGTGCGCAGGCGCTCGCCGGCATCCCCGGAGGGCTCGCCGCGCTGCCGCGCACCGAGGTGGGCCTCGTCCCCTTCGGCCTCGTCGGCCTCGTCGGCGTGGAGGCGCTCCGCGTCCTGCTCGGAGAGCGCCGCGCCGCCGTCGGTCCCGCGGTGGAGGCGAGCGCGGCGCCGGCGCTCGCGTCGCTCGGCGATCTCGTCGGCGAGCTCGCGACCGCGCCCACCGGCGTCATCCTGACGATGGGCAAGGGGGGCGTCGGCAAGACCACGATCGCGGTCAGCGTCGCCGTCGCGTTCGCGCGGCGCGGTGCGCGCGTGCACCTGACGACGACCGATCCTGCCGCCCACGTCGAAGCTGCGCTCGGCGCACCGGTGCCCGGCCTCCGCGTCACGCGCATCGATCCCGAGGCCGAAACGGCGGCCTACCGCGACGAGGTCCTGCGAACGACGGGTGCTTCGCTCGATGCGGCCGGGCGCGCGCTCCGCGAAGAGGATCTCCGCTCGCCGTGCACCGAGGAGGTCGCGGTGTTCCGCGCCTTCGCGAAGGTCGTCGATCAGGGGGAGCGTGAGCTGGTCGTCATCGACACCGCGCCGACCGGTCACACGCTGCTCCTCCTCGACGCCGCCGAGTCGTACCACCGCGAGGTCCTCCGCACGCGCCGCCCCGCCCCACAAGGAGCGCCCGACGAGGTCCGCAAGCTCCTCCCGCGGCTGCGCGATCCGGCCTTCACGCGCGTGCTCCTGGTCACGCTCGCCGAGGCGACGCCCGTGCACGAGGCGGCGGCGCTGCAGCGCGATCTCGCGCGCGCCGAGATCCACCCGTTCGCGTGGGTGGTCAACCAGAGCCTGACGCCGCTGACGCTGCGCGATCCGATCCTCCGCCAGCGGCGCCTGGCCGAGGGGCGCTACCTGGCCGAGGTCGTCGGGCTCGCCCGGCGTACGGCCCTCGTGCCGTGGACGGAGGCCGGCGCCGGCCGGCTCGAGCTCTTCGGCGCGAGCGGGCTGGCGTGATCGGCAGGGGTGCGCATTTTCTTTGCGTCCATCCGGGGGCGCTTGCGTCTTCGTAGTCGGAGGTATCGAGATGACCGAGCGTTCGCATGATGAGGTCCGCGGTGCAGTGCGTGATCACTACGGCGCGGTGGCGCGGGGCGGCGGCCTGCAGGGCTGCTGCGGCGGCGACAAGGACATGAGCCTCGCGCTCGGCTACTCGGCCGAGGAGCTCGCGGCGATCCCCGAAGGCGCGAACCTCGGCCTCGGCTGCGGCAACCCGCAGGCGATCGCCGCGTTGAAGCCGGGCGAGACGGTGCTCGATCTCGGGGCCGGCGGCGGCCTCGACTGCTTCCTCGCGGCGCGGCAGGTCGGCGACTCCGGGCGCGTGATCGGCGTCGACATGACCCCCGCCATGGTGAGCCGGGCGCGCGGAAACGCGGCGCGCGCCTCGCTGAAGAACGTCGAGTTCCGGCTCGGCGAGATCGAGCACCTGCCGGTCGGAGACGGCACCGTCGACGTGATCCTCTCGAACTGCGTGATCAACCTCTCGCCGGACAAGGGCGCGGTGTTCCGCGACGCCTTCCGGGTGCTCAAGCCGGGAGGGCGCCTCGCCATCTCCGACGTGGTGAAGCTCGGCGCGCTCCCCGCGGAGATGGAGGACGAGATCGCCGCGCTCACCGGCTGCGTCGCCGGCGCGGCGAGCGTCGACACGCTGACGGCCCTGCTGCGCGTCGCCGGCTTCGACGAGATCCGCATCGCCGCGAAGCCCGAGAGCGCCGAGTTCATCCGCCAGTGGTTCCCCGGCTCGGGCGCCGAGAAGTACGTCGCCTCGGCGACCATCGAGGCGCGAAAGCCGGGCGGGGCGACGCGTGACGTCGAAGCCGGTCCGTCGCGCGCCGAGCCCGCCGAGTCGGGCACGACCGGCGCGGCCGGCACGACCGGCGCGGAAGGCCCGAAGAAGAAGGCCTGCTGCGGGCCGAGCTGCTGCAGCTGAGCCCACGCTCGGTGAGGCGAGGCGCCAGCGATGAAACCAGACGCAAACGAGAACGGGGCAGAACAGACGGGTGGGCGCGCCGTCACGCCCGTCTACCTCGCGCTCCGGGACGGCATCCGCCGCTTCATCGCGCGGCGGGTGCGTCCCGAGCACGTCGACGACCTCGTGCAAGACGTCCTGCTCCGCATGCACGAGCGCGCGGGCGATCTGCACGACGAGGCGCGGCTGCCGGGCTGGGCGTTCCGCATCGCGCAGTCGGTCGTCGCCGATCACCACCGTCGCAAGCGCCCCGAGGTCCCCTGCGTCCCCGGTCAGGCCGGCGTCGAGGCCGAGGAGCACGAGCCGGCCGACGAAGACGAGGCGGGCAACGTGAACGAGATCGTGGCGGGCTGGCTCCGGCCGATGCTCGCGCTGCTCCCCGCCGAGTACGAAGAGGCGCTCGAGCTCGTCGACGTCCAGGGGCTCGGCCAACGCGAGTACGCCGAGCGCGCGGGGCTGTCGTTCTCCGGCGCGAAGTCCCGCGTGCAACGCGGACGTCGGATGCTCGAAGAGATCGTGCGCGCCTGCTGCGATCTCGAGACCGACACCCGCGGAAACGTGATCGGATACGAGCGTCGCAACTGCGGCTGCGGCGGTGACGAGAACGGCGCGGGCGGTGGCGGCTGCGTGCCGGCGAAGACGACCTCGAAAGGAAGCTCGTGATGGCGACGACCCTCCCGGCGCACGTTCCGCAGACCGAGATCCCACGCCTTCGCGCGTGTGGGAGCTCGTCTATCGCGTGAGCCCGGCGCTCCTCGGAGGCTGCCGCGGCGTCTCGCTCGTGCCGCACCTCGAGGCGGCCGGCTTCCGCGACCTGTCGCGTCGCTACGTCACCGAGCTCGGCTTCCCCTCCGAGATCATCACGGCCCACCGGTAGGCCCGTGCCTGGGCGCCGCGCGCCTGCGCGGCTCGTCCGGAGCTCTCGCTCAGCGCGTTCGCGGCGGCCGACGATCACCGGTGCGGGCGGGCGCGGCTGGTGTCATGGTGCCTGAGCGGGGGCAGCACCATGAAGCGATTCCTGGCCATCTACCTCGGCACGCAAGCCGCGCTCGCGAGGTCGGGTTGGAACGAGCTCGCCGACGACGAGCGCACGGCGCGGAGGGCCGCCGGCGTCGACGCTTGGGAGGAGTGGGGGCGCGCCCACGCTGACGCCATCGTCGACCAGGGGAGCCCGCTCGGGAAGACGAAGCGCGCGGCTCCCGACGGGATCACCGACACCAGGAACACCATCACCGGCTACGTGATCGTGCAGGCCGAGTCGCACGAAGCCGCCGCGCGGATGTTCGAGCATCACCCGCACTTCACGATCTTCCCGGGCGACTCGGTGGAGATCATGGAGTGCCTGCCGCTGCCGGGGCCCTGACGCAGGACCGGCGCACGCGGGCGACCCGAGCAGCCGAGGAACGGGACATGGCCAAGACCGACTTCGAGTCCCTCGACGCGTACCTCGCCGTCGTGAGCGGGCCGCGGTATGCGCGCACGCGTGGACCAGACCTCGGCTCCCGCTTCCCTACCGACCGCGGACGTTCACGTGCACCTCGAAGCCGCCGTTCGCCCGGAGCGGATCGTCGAGCTCGCGACCCGCGCCGGGGTCGCGCTGCCCGACGGGTTCGGTCCCCGAGGCTTCGTCTGGCGCGACCTGACGACGTTCGTCCGCGAGTACGACTTCCTCTGTCGGATCATCCGCTCGGCGGAGGACTACGCGACGGTGGCCAGCGACTACCTCGCCGACGCTGCGGCGAAGGGCGCGGTCTACGTGGATTTCATCGTCTCGCCGGCACACGGCTGGATGAACGCGATCGCGTACCCCGACCTCGTCGACGCCCTCGGCGAGGCGCTCGCCCGGGCGACCCGGCGGCACGGCATATCCGCGTCGCTGAGCCTCACGGCGGTGCGCGCGCCCGGCGAGTGGTTCGGCCCCGACCAGGCGCGGCGCGTCGTGCGCGAGGCCGTCGCGCACCCGAGCCCGTGGGTGCGCGGCTTCGGTGTCGCCGGCGACGTGCGGTTCGACGAGCTCGCGAGCTACGCGCCGGCGTTCCGCGCCGCGAAGGACGCCGGGCTCGTCACCCGCGCGCACTGCGGCGAGGGGGAAGGCGCCCGCGGCGTCGAGGTGGCCATGGACGTCCTCGGGGTCGACCTCCTCGACCACGCGACCGACGCGTTGTCCGATCCGCGGACGCTCGAGCGAATCATCCACGAGCGGCGTCTGGTGACGCTCTGCCCGATGGCGCACGTGCTCGTCGGGCTGGTGCCCTCGATCGACCGGCACCCCGCGTGGGCGGCGATGCGCGCGGGCCTGCGCGTCTGCCTGGGCACCGACGATCCGGTGTTCTTCCGCTTCGACGTCGCCGACACCTACGCGCAGGTGGCGACGAACGCGGGCGTCGATCACGACGCGCTCGTCGCGCTCACCCGCAACGCGGTGACCTGCGGATTGCTCGGCCCCGAAGACCAGACGACGGCGCTCTCGAGGCTCGACCCCGCGAGGTTCGCCTAGCGCAGCACCGAACCTGCCACCGGGTCACCCACCCGCGGCGCAGCCTCGGCGGCGGACGACCCCCCCCCGGTACCACTAGTAACGCGCGCTTGACTAACGGCACGCCCCGGTAAAGGATTCGTTCCTAGCGCGCCACCCCTAGTAACGGCGGCTTTCCTA
Source organism: Deltaproteobacteria bacterium (assembly GCA_016182965.1). Taxonomy (GTDB): domain Bacteria; phylum Myxococcota_A; class Polyangia; order Polyangiales; family JADJMO01; genus JALHOE01. The sequence continues at coordinate 63,507 of JACPFM010000159.1, forward strand.
GTCTGCGCGCTTGGTCGAGCGGGCGTTCCGAGCGGAGCCGACGATGCCCAAACGAGCCACCGGACGATACGAGCGGACCACCGTTGGTGGGGAGGAGGTCGCGGCCTTCGTCCCGCACGGGTTGCCTCCCGCGGATCCGCCCATCGTCGTCGACGCAGCCCTGGCCGAGCGCCTCCGTGCAGCTGAGCAAGCCCTCGTTCGCCTCGAGCTGGCCGGGGAGATGGTCCCGTCGCTGGACTGGTTCATCTACGCATTCGTCCGCAAAGAGGCCGTGCTGTCTTCCCAGATCGAGGGGACGCAAGCGACCCTCGTCGACCTGCTCACGTTCGAGGCCCAGGAGGGCGCAGAGCACAGCGCCGCGCCGAACGCCGACGTCGAGGAGGTGTGCAACTACCTCGACGCGCTCGCCTACTCGCGCGCCCAGCTCACCGATCCCAACGGCCTGCCGCTCTCGATGCGCCTCCTGAGCGAGACGCACCAGCGACTCATGCGCGGCGTCCGCGGCGCCGAGAAGCTGCCCGGCGAGGTGCGTCGCAGCCAGAACTGGATCGGCGGAAGCCGACCTGGCAACGCCGCGTACGTGCCGCCACCTCCGCACGCACTTGGCGAGGTGCTCGGCGCGTTCGAGAAATACCTGCACGGCGGCGACTCTCTGCCGCCGCTCGTGCGCGCCGGGCTCCTGCACGTGCAGCTCGAGACCATCCACCCTTACCTCGACGGCAACGGCCGCATCGGGCGCTTGCTCGTGACGCTGCTGCTCGAGCACTGGAAGCTGCTGACCAAGCCGCTTCTCTACCTGAGCCTCTTCTTCAAGCGGCATCGCGAGGACTACTATCGTCGGCTCAACGCCGTCCGCATCGAGGGCGACTGGGAGGGCTGGCTCGACTTCTTCGTCGACGGCGTAGCGACGATCGCCGACGAGGCGGTCGCCTCCGCACGGGAGCTGTTCGCGCTCGTGGCCGCGGATCGCGCGCGCGTGCTCGCCCGGGAGGGGATGTCGGTCGTTGCGCTGCGGCTCTTCGAGCTACTGCCGCGCCACCCAGTCGTGACCGTCGCATCGGTGATGAAGTTCGTGGAGACCACCAAGCCCACCGCGGGACGGGCGATCGAGCTGCTCGTAGCCACGAACGTTCTCGTCGAGACGACCGGTAAGAAGCGCGACCGCTCCTTCGTGTACCGGGGCTACCTCGATCGACTCCGCGTCGGCACCGAGCTCGACGGCGCCCCGCGAACAAGGACCTAGAGCACCGAACGGTTTGAAGCCTGCTGCAACCCGCGATGTTGCGCGATCTTCGCGTCGTACTCCCTCCGGTCTCCTCGACGTACTGCCAGTACGCCTGCGTCGCCCTCCGGTCCGTGCGACGCGAATCTCACGCAATCGGTGCTCTAGCCATTGCAGCGGACCCGAATCGATACCGCTACTGCTACTACAGCTGCCGCGCGTACTGCCGCACGGGCAAGGAGGCCTGTCCCGGTGTCCGCGTGGCGACCGAAGTGCTCGACGACGCCGTGCTCGCCCACCTCGCGGAGGTCGTGTGCGCTCCGCGACGGGGCGAGGAACTTCGAAAGCTCGTCGAGGGCAGGGGACTCGCGCCCGACGATCTCGCTGCCGCGTGGCGCGCGCTCGTCACCGCCGACCACGAGGTGGGCCGCGCGTACGTCATGCACCTGATCGACCGGGTCGAGCTCTACGACGACCGCGCGACCGTCGTCGCGAAGCGGCCCACGGCCGAGGTGTGAGAGAATCGTGCGAGAGCCGCCTGCCGCCTCGGCAGGTGAGGTTCGACCGAAACCAAAGAAGAACGCGGCCTTCAGCGGGCCGCGTTTTCTCTCACTACCGTCTGACGTTGGCTTCGGAGGCTGGGCTCGCGGCCGCCATCCCGATCGCGCTGTCTTTGGGCTTGTGCTCCTTGCGTGACTTGAGCGCCTCGTGGTCGTAGCAGACACTCCTGCGGCCCTTCGGGCTCTGTGCCGAGCAGTCGTAGAAGATGTACCCGCCGGTCTTAGTATCGTGGCCGACGACGTCGGGCTCCCCGCCGCTGGTCTCCATCTCGTTGAGCGACCAGAGTTTATCGACGTGGCCTTCGAGCCTCGCTTGGACGGCTTCCCAGCGGATCCCGGGGGTGGCGCGCGGCGTTCTTCTCGAAGCGGCCCTTCAGGATTCCGAGTAGCTCGTTACGGCGCGCCGGTGGCAGCGTCCTCCCGCCTGGTCGTCTTCTTCTTCATCCTGTTGGCTCAGTATGCCTCGGCAGCGCAACGAAGTGCTCGCCCGCGTGGCTGGTGAAGATGGTCGTCATCGTCGGTAGCCGTACAGCCAGCGCGACTCGCTGCGCCCGAGGTTCCGGACCGTGTGCCGAGCGCGCGCGGGGATGAGGAGCTCCGCGCCGGGGGCGGGCGGTGGACCTTGCCGTCGATCTCGAGCTCGACGTCGCCGTCGACCACCATGACGAGCTCGTCGGTGTCGTGCACGTAGTCGGGCCAGACCTGACCGGGCGGATCGACGCAGAGACCGCAGCCGGACCACGCTCACTTGACAGGGCGCGTTTAGTGAACAAGCATAATCTAAATGGGACCTACTATGGCAGCCCAGAAGGTCGCCCTCGTGACGGGTGTTTCATCGGGGATCGGCGAGGCCACCGCGCGCGCTCTCACGCGCGATGGGTATCGCGTGTTCGGCACGATTCGCTCGCCCGACGCGGTGGTACCGGACGGCGTCGAGCCCGTTTCCCTCGACGTGCGCGACGAGGCGTCCATCACCGCCGGCGTCGCGTCCGTCCTCTCGCGAGCGGGTCGCATCGACGCACTCGTGAACAACGCAGGCGCGAACCTCATGGGCGCGATCGAGGAGACGGACACCGCCCAGGCGCAGGCGCTGTTCGACGTGAACTTCTTTGGCGCCGCGCGAGTCACGCGCGCCGTGCTGCCGACCATGCGCGCGCAGCGCGCGGGTCGCGTCGTCTTCGTGAGCAGCGTCCTCGGCTTCTTGCCGGCGCCGTTCATGGGCTTCTACGCCGCCTCGAAGCACGCGCTCGAGGGCTACAGCGAATCCCTCGACCACGAGGTCCGCCCGCTCGGCATCCGCGCGATCCTCATTGAGCCCAGCTACATGAAGACGAGGTTCGACAAGAGCGCGATGGTGGCGGCGGGTACGATCACCGACTACGCCGAGGCGCGTGCGGCCGTCGGCGCGCACATGAACGCGAGCATCGAGAGAGGGGGAGATCCCACGCACGTCGCCGGCGCGATCGCCGCCGCGCTCAAGGCCCGTCGACCGAAGCTCCGCTACCCGGTCGGCAAGGGTGCAGGGACTCTCGCGACGCTGAGGAGCTTCATGCCCACGGGCCCGTTCGATCGTGCCTTGCGCAAGGAGTTCCGGCTCGACGGAGCGCGTTGATGCGCCGCTCGCGCGAAGACGCCGCCGAGACCCGGCGGCGCATCCTCGAGACTGCCTCACGGCTCTTCCGCGCACGCGGCATCACGCCCGTCAGCGTGGCTGACATCATGGGCGCGCTCGGCCTCACGGTCGGCGGCTTCTATCGCCACTTCGAAAGCAAAGAGGCGCTCGTTGCCAAGGCCATCGAGGCGGCGTCCGACGAAACGAGGTCGCGTTACGCGAAGTCCCGAGAAGGCGGCGCCGACACTAAGCTCGCGTCCGCGCTGCTCGACGACTACCTCTCGAGGGGCCATCGAGATCACCCCGAGCTCGGGTGCCCGGTTGCCGCGCTCTGCTCGGAGGTCGCCCACGAGAGCCTGCCGACAAGGGAGGCCTTCACACAGGCGATGCATCGCCTCCTTGAGGTCATCGGCGGCATCGTTCCGGGCGAGACGAAGGACGCGCGCGACCGCCGGCTGTGCACGGCGGCGGCGATCGTCGGAGCGGTCGTCCTCTCTCGCGCGACATCCGACGAAGCGCTCGCCGACGAGCTGCTGCACGCCGTGCGCCGAGGCGTGCTCCGCGATGCGCCTCGCGTGGCCCGAACGGCGCGAACGATTCGACCGTCGACTTGAAAGGGACAGAAATGCACCCCCGGCGCCGGCCACTTCTCCGCGTTGGAGCGTCCTGACGATGTTGCGCGGAATCTACTCGGCGCCGTCGCGAGCTGACCGCGGCTCTCGCCCGGCAGACAGGAGTCCATGAGATGCCCACCAGCCAGACGACGAACATCTTGCCGTTGATTCTGCGCGTCCTCGCTGGCGAGCAGGTCGACGGGTTTCCTATGATGCTACCGCCGCCGGTCGCCACCACCGTGGGCTTCGAGGTTGTCGCCGTCGAGCACGGCGCCGCTGTCTTTTCCTTGGACATCCAGAGGCAAAAACACGCCAACCCGATGGGCACGGTTCACGGCGGCATTCTCGTCGACCTCGCAGACGCGGCGATGGGTTTGGCCTGTGCGTCGCTGCTCGAGCGAGGCGAGTCGTTCACCACCCTCGAGCTCAAGATCAACTACTTCCGCCCCGTCATCAGCGGCCGGGTTGAAGCCCATGCCAAGGTCGTCAACGCCGGCAAGACCGTCGTGTACCTCGAGTGCGACGTCGTCTTCGCCGACAGCCGGAAGCCCATCGCCAAGACGAGCAGCTCGTGTCTCATTCTGCGCGGCGAGCAGGCGAAGGGGCGCTGATGGAGACAGGCACGCCGCCAGCGACACGACCATGACCCATGGGCGCGCTCTCGGGGCAACCAGCGCGGCGCGACCGGCGCGATGCTGCTCGGCACGGCGCCCGACGAGCTCGAGCGGAATGGTATGGCCACCGTGCTCGTCACGATGTCCATCGGCGGTGCGCAGGGCATCGCGACGATCAGGGAGCGCACGTGAGCCCTGGCTTGCGCGCGACGCTCGCGATCGGCTCGGTCGCTGTATTCGTCGTTTCGCTCGACGGGACGGCGCTGTTCGTCGCTTTTCCCGCCATTCGCGCGGATTTCGCCGACACGACGATCGAGCAGCTCTCGTGGGTGCTCAACGCTTACACCGTGGTGTTCGGGGCGCTGCTCGTGACCGCGGGGCGGCTCGCCGATCAGCTCGGTCGCCGTCGCACGTTCATGTTCGGCCTCGTCGCGTTCGGCGCGAGTTCGCTGACGTGCGCGCTCGCCCCCAGCGCGTGGTCGCTCGTCGTCGCGCGCGCGTTCCAAGGCGTCGGAGCGGCGGCGCTGATCCCGTCCTCGCTCGCGCTCGCGCTCGCGGCGGGGCGCGCGGAAGAGCGCTCGCTGATCGCGGCGCTGTGGGCGGCGGCCGGCGCGCTTGCAGCGGCTGTCGGTCCGTCGCTCGGCGCGCTGCTCGTCGATGCCTTCGGATGGCGATCGATCTTCCTCGTCAACGTGCCCGTCACGTTGATCGCCGCCGCGCGGGTGAGGAAGCACGTGACAGAGTCGCGGGACACGTCGCTCGCGGAATGGCCGCGCGTCGGCTCATCGCTCGCGCTCGTGGGTGGCTCCGCGATGCTCGGCCTCGGCGTCGTCGAAGGCCGCGCGTGGGGCGCCGGCACGAGCGCGCTCCTCGCCGCGATCGGGCTCGCGTCGCTCGCGACGTTCGCGCTCATCGAGGCACGCTCGCGCGCACCATCGTTCGACCTGAGCCTGTTGTCACTGCGTGCGGTGATGACGTGGGCTGGTCGACGACGCGAGGGCGGCCAAGGCCGGCGTCGGCCCTACAGGGGTCCCCCTTGTGCGCCTGCTATGATGAGCCGCGGCGCGGACTTCCACGCCCGCAGCGCGGCGAGCGCCTGCTCATGTCCCACCGCGTTGAGGCCGAAGACGCGTCCGAGCACACGTTCGAAGAACGCAAGCGTGCGATCGCCGTCCGACCTGGCGGCTAGGGTCGCACAGACGGCGAACAGCAGCCTTTGACGCGCTTCGATCGGAAGAGGCTCCGTGAACGCATCGCGAACAAGCAGCGCGCCGAGCTGGGCTCCGTCTTCCGGCCGCGCCTCGGCGTGCCCGAGTTGCGCGACGACTTCCCGCAGTGGTGACGCGTCGGCGTTCCAGCTCGCCAGTCGGGCCGCCTGCGCAAGGACCGCAGGCGAAAGGCTCGTGAATGTGTACCCGAGGGCCACGAGTCGGGCGCTGGCTTCGGTGTATCGCGTCTCGGTCAAAAGCCCACGCTGAAGGAGCCACAGCAGCACGGCTTGGGTCCAAGTCGAAGTCGTCCCGAGTTCGGATCGACCGAGGCTGGCAACGACGAAATCGTCCGTCCAGATGACGCGTCCGGGAACCGACGCGATCGCAAGCGCATCCAGCGTCGTCTCGTCGAAGACCTCGCCCAACTGGCGCCGCTTGTCTCCATTCATGCCCGCGAGCTCGAGGCTGGGCGCGGCGACCGCGACCTCCTCGACGCGCGCGGTGAACGTCGCAGTGCGCACTCGGTAGTTCTCCTTCACGCCGTCGGTATAGACGTGAAGGACCGGTCCGCTGTCGGTAACACCCATGCTCGCGGAGGCGCGCTCCGTGGTGCGTGCGTCGTGCGAGAAGGCCCGGACGACGCTCATCAGGGCGTGGCCGACAAGGATCCGCTTTCCGGTATTCGACAGCGCGTCGACGAGATCGAGGGCGTAGAGAGTTGCGAGGGCAGTCCCATCCACGACAATCTCGCTTGCGGCGTCGAGTGATGCGATGGCGGCGTCGCGCTCCTCGGCAGAGCCGAGGCAGCATCGGATGCGGAGGCCGGGGGTGAACGCCGCGTGCAGAGTCCCTCGGAAAACGTCTGTGCCAAGGGCCCGCCCCAGCATGGCGAGCGGAACGCGTTGTGCCTGGTAGACCCCCTCGACATGCTTGACCTGATCGCGGCGCGCACGCCCCACCTCGAGTAGCTGCGACGGATCGAATGTGCCCGTCTCGTCGTCACCGACGCGGACCATCCATAGTTCTTGGTGCTCCGGGAACCGGTACTGCCATTGGCTCATCGCGTCGCGAAAACGAAACGTTGCCTTCGGTACGATCTCCACGACACCCGCGCGCCTCGAGAGCCCCGGGCCGGACCCGAGATCAATCTGCTCGCCAACCCTTCGACCGACAAGACGCGCCCAGAGCTCGTGCGTCGAGGAGATCTCGTCGTCTAGCGAGCCCGCGACGACGCTCGAATCCTCCAGCACGATCCAACGGTCCTCGCGGCCGCCGACTTCGCGCAGGCAGACAGCTGTTCCGGGAGTGACGGTCGCGGGCGCGGAATCAGGGGCCTCCTCGCTCCTGTCGCGCCACAACACCGCGTGAATGAACGCGCGGTGAGAATGCGGACTCGTGAAGAATCGCCGCAGCAAATCGTACGCGAACGCCGTTGCCGCCACGCTCCGGCCGGCGGTCAGGAGCGCGCGGACGACCGCCGCACCTTCCTCTGGGTCCTCGATCGCCGAAACCGCCGGGAGTCGATCAAGCTCACGATCGACGAGATCGATCCGCCCGACACGTTGCGCGAGGGAGACGAAATGCACCCTCGCTCGGTGTTCGTTGGGGTGCCGTTGCATGAGCTCATCCAGCAGAGCGAGCGCGCGATCGGGATCGTAACGATCGAGGAGTCGCACCTCGACCGAGACCAGGTACGGGTCGTCGATACCAGCCGTCCTCGCGCGCGCGCACGCCGCCAACACCTCGGCATCGCGTCCAAGGCGAGACGCGGCACCAACGAAGAGGCGTGCGGAGTCGATGTCTCGAACGTTCTCCGCAAGTCGAGCAAGCAGAGGGAGTGCCTCATGGTGCGTGTTTCGGCCCGTCGTGAACACCCGTTTCGCGGCATCGTGATCGCTCGTTTCGCGGCATCGTGATCACCCGTTTCGGGGCATCGTGATCACCCGTTTCGGCCCTCGTGATCGCCCCTTTCGGGCATCGTGATCACCTGGCGCCGGGGCCTCCGGGTCGACGACGATCCTGGTCCCAGCGGATGCGCGTGGAGCGTGACGAACGCCTCGGTGGCCTAACCCCCGAGCGCGCCTCCGCGAGGAGGAGCGCCGATGGCGACCGAGAGGCTGAAGATGAGACAAGTGCGGGAGATCCTGCGGCAGAAGCATCTGCTCGGCCGCAGCCATCGACAGATCGCGACGAGCGTCGGGGTGAGCCCCGGCGGCGTGAGCGGGACGTTGAAGCGCGCGGAGCTGGTCGGGATCGACTGGGCAACGTCGCAGACGATGACGGAGGACGAGATCGAGCAGCGGCTGTACGGGCCGAAGCTCCACGCGCGCGCCGAGCGACCGATGCCCGACGCCGCGGCGATGCATCTCGAGCTGCGCCGCCCTGGCGTGACCCTGCAACTGCTC
>JACPFM010000158.1 GCA_016182965.1 Deltaproteobacteria bacterium
CAATCGCTACCGCTGCCGTCACCGCGTCCGCTTCCGTGACCGCTTCCGTCATCGAACGTCCCTGGCCAAATTTCCGGCCTGCGGTACTAGTACGCCGGTGCGCCCTATTCGTGCCACACGGCGATAGTCCTGCCCTGTTACCACCCGCAGAGCAGGATGCGCCCCTCCTGCTCCAGCTCCCTGGACCCGCGCGGCCGCAAGCGTTTCCGTGGTTCCTGATCACCGCGGGCTGAAGCGCTTCAGCCCGCGGACATGAGAGGAAAGCACTTCTCGGGAGCTTTCTTCGCGCGCTCCCCTCGGTGGCATCAGCGTTGAAAACAGGGTCGAACCTCCGCCGAGCGGCACTAGGCGCCCTTCGGCGCCACGCCGCCGCGCACGCGGAAGTTGGCCCGGCGTGCCCGGACGGCCGTACCTCCCGCCCGTCCAGGAGCGTGTCGTATGCCGAACGATCAGGTGGAGTGGGTCAGCCTCGAAGACGTGATGGTGGCGGCCGAGCAGGGCCTCGCCCCCATCGGTCCGGAGCTCGCCGGGTTCGTCGTGCTCGAAGCGGTCCTGCGCCTGCGCGATATGGGCGGAGGGGGAGTGCTCGACGCGACGAACCTCGCGATCGGCACCAGCGGTCACGTCGCGCTCACCGCGAACCCCAGGGCCGGTGACGAGCCCCTCGCGACACGGACGCTCCGGGCGCTGCTCGCCTCGCTGCTCGAGGTGTCGACGTCCTCGACGCCCGCGCTGCGACAGTGCGCGCGGCGCAAGGACCACCTCACGTTCTCGTTCCTCGCGCGCGAGCTCGAAGGCGCGCTGATCCCGCTCAACCGGGCGGCCAGCCGGCGCGCGGTCGCGCGTCTTTCGCGCGCGACGCTGGAGGCGATCGGGAACGGGCTGCTCGACCCCGGCGCCGCCGGCTCGAGAGAGGTGAGCGAGGCGAGCGAGGATCCTCCGGCGGTGGAGGTCCCGATGCGTCCCCGATCGGAGCCGCCGCCGCTGCCGAGGCGCCCGGCCGCGCAGGCGGCGCCCAGCTCCCACGCGACCCTCGCGGAGGTCCCGGACGTGGAGCGCCTCGGCGCATCCGACGACGTCATCGCAGCCGACGACGTCAGCGCAGCCAGCGACGTCAGCGCGGCCGGCGACGTCGGCGCGGCCGGCAACGTCGGCGCAGCCGACGAGCACGAAGCCCCGCTCGCAGCGGAGGAGATCGCGCCGCCTGCGCCGGCCGTCGCCGCGCCGCAGGAGGTCGTCGAAGCGGCGCCTCCGGTCGAGATCGCAGCGGTCGAGGCGCAATCCGCCGCCCCGCCCGTCGAGGAGCGCGAGCCGACGCCGATACCGGCCGAGGTCGACGACAAGACGCCGTTCTGCGCGCCCGTGTTCGAGCTCACCCCGCGCGCCGCGCTCGCGGTGATGACCGATGCGCTGGAGGCGCAGGGACCGGCGGACATCGAGATCGTCTCGCAGCTACCGCCGATCGTCAGCGCGCGACCGCCGGAGGTCGCCGCCCCCGCGAACGACCCGGCCCCGGTCTTCGCCGTGACCGTCCAGCGCCCCGATCGCGTGGCGCAGCTCATCGAGAGCTTCGAGGTCTCCCGTCGCCGCGACGATCCGGCGCTCGCGCGGGACATCAAGGGTTGGATCGGAATCGAGACGGCGACCTCCGCGCCTCCGCCGGTCAAGGTGAACGTCAAGCTGCGGCCGCGCGTCGACTTCGATCACGACATCACCATCGATCACGACACGCCGCGCGGCACGGTGAGCGCCGTGCCGGTCGACGTCGACGGTCCGGCGCCGAGGCGCGGGTCGCTCCTCGCGGTGCTCGCCGTGGCGGTGATCGCCGGCGCGACGGGGATGGTCGCGGCGAAGCCCTCCATGCTCGACGCGGTGTTCGGACCGCCGCTGCCGCCGCCCGGCGACCTGCCGACGGCGCCGGCGCTCGGCGCCCAGCCGGGGCTCGCGCCCGCCGCGGCGCCCAAGGTGCCGACGGTCTGCGAGGCGTCCCTCGCCGTCGACGGCGTCGGCGCCGGCAGCGAGCTGCTCCGCCGCATCGGCGCGACCCCCGTGACCGTCACGATGCCGATGCACGTGCCGCTCGACCTCGTGGCGACGATGGACGGCCACGCGCCGCGGCGCGCGCACGTCGACGCGTCGGCGATCTGGAAGAAGGAGCCGACGGGCGAGCGCCTCGACGTGCCGTTCGCGCTCGACGCGTCGACGAGCCACGCCTGGCCTGTGAGCAACGGCGTGGTGCCGCTGCGCGCCGCGCCCGACGCGACGCGCGGGCTGCTGCGCGCGACCAGCACGCCGAACGGCGCCACCCTGTGGGTGGTCGTCGATCCCGCGGCGGTGTCCGGCGTGCCCTGCGGCGCCCCGGTCGACCTGATGGTGGTGCCTCCGAGCGGCACGACCAGGACGCTGCGCGTCGAGTGGAGCGCCTTCACCGGCTCGCCGCCCCACGCCGCTGCACGGCTGTGAGGTGAGTCCAGAGTCCAGAGTCCAGAGTCTATCTAGAGTCCAGAGTCGAGAGCTCGGGGCACCGTCCGAGGCGTCCGTCGGCTCCGCTCCAGACGCACGTCAGCCTTCGCTAGGCTCGGACACTCGGCTTCGGCGGGCCCGCATAACCGTCGCAGGTGAACGTCCAAGGTCGAAGGCAGCCCCGCGAGCTCGTCTGCTTCGGCGTTCGACTTACGACCTTCGACCGCACCTGTGCGAGCTGCGCAGCTCCCGCGCGCGAAGGTCGAGACCGATGACTCTAGACTCGAGACTCTAGACTGGCTTTGCACCATGACTCGCGAGGTGCCGTGGAACACGGCAACGGGAACCTGACGCGGGCTCCTGAAGCCGGAGTGCTTCGCTGGGACCTTTGCCCTCACCCCGACCCTCTCCCAGAGGTAGAGGGAGCGAGAAAGACCCGCAGTTCTCGGCCCTCTCCCTTCGGGAGAGGGTTGGGTGAGGGCAATCCCGGGACCGCCGAAGGCGGTCCCGGGCCTCTCTCGAGACCGCATCTCGCGTCGGACGGAGTCTTTCTCGACCGACCGCTACCCCTTCACCTGCACGCCGATCGACAGCTTGCGGCCGTCGGGGGACGACGGCCACGTGCGCGTCGCCGCCTGCTCGAGACACTTGCGCACCGCCGGATCGTCGACACCGCTCGCGGAGGTCGACACGGTGCTGCCGGCGGCCGTGACCGACACCGCAATGGTCGCGGAGTACTGGCCCGGCGGCAGGCTGGCGAAGCACCCGACCGCCGACGCGCGGACCGACGCGATGGCGGCGTCGAACGGATCGGCGGGTGCCGGAGGCGCGGCGGAGCCCGGCACCGTCTTGCTGCCGAGCTCGATGTCGATGTTGTCGCGTGGGGCCTCGAGCTCGGGGAGATCGCGCGGACGCGGCGCCGCCGGATCGGTGCCCGTCGGTCCCTGCGTCGACTGCTCGACCGGCGTCGGGGCCGCGGTGGGCGGGGCCGCGTCGGCCGTGGCGCTCGTGGTCTGGGTGCGTCGGCAGGCGAGCGCCGAGAGCGCCGCCATCGCGGACAGCGCGAGGACGCGGACGCTCCCGGAGAGGCTCATCGACGCTCCAGCGGATTGGTCGGGCGCTCGTCGTCGGCGGACTCGCCCTCGACGGAGTCCTTCGGCCGCGCCAGCTCCGCGTTCAGCGTGCGCCCGTGGACGACCACGCCCTTGAGCGCTGCGATCGCGCGATCGACCACGTCGGGACGGACGTCGAGGAACGTGTTGCGATCGCGCACGCGCACCCGGCCGATGGCGTCGGGCTCGATGGCGCCGCGCTTCTCGAGCACCTCGATGAGGTCGGACGGCCGCAGCCGATCGCGTCGTCCCGAGTTGACGAAGATCGTCGCGACCTCGGTCAGGGTCACCACGCGGTTGTCGTCCTCGGGACGCTCCCTCCGCGCCTCGCGCGGTTCACGCGGCTCGCGCGGACGCTCCTCGCGCGGCTCGCGCGGACGCTCCTCGCGCGGCTCGCGCGGACGCTCCTCACGCGGACGCGGCTCCGGCTCGCGCGGACGCATCTCGGCCTCGCGACGGCGACGCTCACCCGCGAGGATCGGCGACTCGTCATCGGGCTCGTCGGGCGGTGACCACGCGGTGAGCTCGGAGTGCGCGCCGCGGAAGTCGCGATCGCGGCCGGCCTCGCGATCGCGGTCGCGATCGCGCAGGGCCGCGTGCTCGGCCGAGACCGGTCCGACGTCGCGCGGCTCGCGGCGCGGACGCTCGTCGCGGCGCGGACGCGGCTCGCGGCGCGTCTCGGCCTGCGGCCTCGTGTCAGGGGCGATCTCCCCCGCGGTCGCCGCCGGCGCGGCCGCAGCCACCGGCCCCGTCGGAGCCGAGGGCGTCGCGGGCGTCGGCGCCGAGCGCGGCGCCGGCGTCTTCGGCGCCTCGACCGGCGGCGGGTTCTTCGCGCGGCGCGCGCGGGCGGCCTCGTCGGCGGAGACCAGCGCCGAGCCGAGGACCTCGCGCAGCAGCGTGGCGACCAGCGTCTCGGCGTCGTCGTGGGCGAGCACACGACGCGCGAGCGAGCGAGCGTCGAGCGAGGGCGCGCGCCCGGCGGCGAGCTGCTCGACGCGCGAGATGAGATCGGCCTCGCGCCGCGTCGAGAGCTCCTGCTCGGTCGGCAGCGTGCGCTCGATCGGCTTCAGCCCGTAGGTGAGCCGCAGGTAGTAGAGATTGCCGATGTCCTTCGGCGAGATGAGCGAGATCGCCGTGCCCGTGCGCCCTGCGCGCCCGGTGCGGCCGGTGCGGTGCACGTAGGCCTCGGCGGTCTCGGGGAAATCGACGTTGATGACGTGCGTGAGGTGGCTGATGTCGATGCCGCGCGCCGCGACGTCGGTCGCCACGAGGAAGCGCAGCTTGCCCTCTCGGGTCGCGTTCATCACACGCTCGCGCTCGCGCTGATCGAGATCGCCGGAGATGTAGTCGGCGGCGTAGCCGGCCTTCTGCAGCTCCTTGGCGACGCGCTCGGTCTCGTCCTTGGTGTTGCAGAAGCAGATCGCGCTCTGCGGATCCTCGACCTCGATCACCCGCAGCAGATCGCGCGCCTTGTCGCCGCGCTGCAGGTAGAAATAGTGCGCGAGGTCGAGCGCGCCGACCTGGTCACCCGAGAGCATGATCGTCTCGGGCTCGTTCATCTTGCGAACGAGCTTGTTGACGTCGATGGTGACCGTCGCCGAGAAGAGGAGCGTCTGGCGCTGCGCGGGGAGGCGCTCGAGGATCTGCGAGAGCTCCTTCTCGAAGCCCATCGAGAGCATCTCGTCGGCCTCGTCGAGGACCAGCGCGCGCACGCCTTTCGGATCCATCGTCCCGCGGCGCAGGTGGTCGAGGACGCGACCCGGCGTGCCGACGACGATGTGCGCGCCGTCTTCGAGCTCGGCGATCTGCCGGCCCATCGGGGCTCCGCCGTAGACCGCGGCGACCTTGATGCCGCGGTGCTTGCCGAGCTTGGTGACCTCGGCCGCCACCTGCAGGGCGAGCTCGCGGGTCGGGCAGAGCGTGAGGACCTGCAGCCCGCCGCTCTTGCGGACGACCTGATCGACGAGCGGCAGACCGAACGCGCTGGTCTTGCCGGTGCCCGTGCGCGCCTGGACCAGCACGTCCTTGCCGCGGACGACCGGGTCGTAGCAGGCGAGCTGCACCGGGGTGGGGTGGGAGTAGCCCATTTCGTCGATCGCCTTGCGCACCTCGGCGTTGAGGGGGAGGACGTCGAACGTGGGCTTCGGCTCGGCCGCGCTCGGGGCGGCGGAGGGGGTGCTCGGATCGGTCATGGCTGCGGAATCGGCTCTTTCAGTCAGGGACGGGGGGTCGACGCCAGAGGGGCGATCGCCTTGTGGTGCGCGTCGCGTGCCGGCGCGACCTCGTGCGCGTCGATACGGGTCATCGCTTCGTGCGCGGCCCGGAGGCGCGCGAGAGCATACGCGGCGGAGGACTCGGCGGCAGGACAACCGTCGATGAGCTCCTGCACCCGGATGTCCCAGGCGCGCCCGGCCTCACCGCCGAGCGCCGCTCGGAACGCCCGCACGGCGGCGAGCTCTCCGGTGCCGTCGGGGTGCGCGAGGGACGCGTCGGCGAGGCGCGCCCGCAGCGAGACGAGCTCTCCGCGGCAGGCCTGCGCGTCGCGCGGTACGCGGCGCGCGAACAGCCCCTCGGCCAGGATCTGCACCGCGCCCGAGATGGTCACCCAGACGAGGACCGCGAAGAAGATCACCTGGGCGACGCGGCGCCCGCGGCGCGCGCCGGGCCCCAACGATGCCGCCGAAGGCGCGGTCGGTCGCGGCGCATCGGGGCGGGAGGGGATCGACACGGGGGGCGTTCTTCGGCTCGCGCGCAGGTCGCGTCAATGCAATCGGGCGCGGGGCACGGTTGCGGGAAGGGCAGGAGGCCGCTGGGCCCGCGGCCCGACGGCCGCCTAGGATGCCCGCGGCATGATCGCGCCCGTCGCGCTGGTGCTCGCGTCCGCCGTGCTCCACGCGGCCTGGAATGCGATCGTCAAGCGCGAACGCGATCCGCACCTCGCGGTGATCCCGGTCTCTGCCATCGGCGCGCTGGTCGGCGCGACCGTCGCCGTCGGGGCGAGCCGATATGCCTTCCCGTCCCGGAAGGCGCTGGTCTTCGCGGTCCTCGCCGGGGTGTTCGAGGGCGCGTACTTCCTCGCGCTCGGGCGCGCCCTCGCTCGCGCGCCGCTGTCGGTCGTCTACACCGCCTCGCGAGGCGGCGCGCTCGTGCTGGTGTGGCCGCTCTCGATCGCCCTGTTCGCGGAGCCGTTGGCCGCACGCTCGGTCGCCGGGGCCGCCCTGGTCGCGCTCGGGCTCGCCGCGACGTCGATCGGCGAGCGGCGCCCCGGCACGGTCACGGCTGGCGGCGTCGGATGGGCGTTCGCGACCGCCGCGGCCATCGCCGGCTACCACGTCTCCTACAAGATCGCGCTGGCCGCGGGCGCGCCTCCGGCGGCGACCCTCGCGCTCTCGATGGCGCTCGGCGTCGCCCTCAACCTCGCGCACCTCGACCCCGAAGGCCGACGGGGCGTCGGTGCGCTGGTGCGCACGCGCCCGCTGCCGATCGTCGTCGCCGGGCTGCTCACCGGCGGCTCGTTCCTCCTCTTCCTGATCGCGCTCTCGGGCGGCGGTGCCGGCGCGATGCTCACCCTGCGCAACACCTCGGTCGTGTTCGCCACGGCGTTCGCGCTGCTGATCGGCGAGCGCCCTTCGCGCGCGCACTGGATCGGCGCGCTCCTCGTCGCGGCCGGCGCCGCGCTGATCGCGCCAGCGTGAGGCGTGCGACGATGCGGCATGCCGACGACCTTCGCGATCTCCTCACGGCTCGCGACCCCTGCGAACGAGGTCTGGCGCGTCGTCTCGAGCATGCGCGGCGTGAACGACGAGCTCGCCCCGTGGCTCCGCATGACGCACCCGCGCGGCGTCGATCGGCTCGACGCGCAGGAGGTCCCGCTCGGGCGGCCGCTGTTTCGCAGCTGGCTCCTGCTGTTCGGCGTGCTGCCGGTCGACTTCGACCACATCGGCTTCGCGCGCGTCGAGCCGGGACGCGGCTTCCGCGAGGAGTCGACGATGCTGACGATGCGCGCGTGGACCCACGAGCGGACGATCGCACCCGTGCTCGGGAACGAAGGCGGCTGCGAGCTGACCGACCGCATCGAGCTCGAGCCCCGGCTGGCGCTCGCCCTGCCCTTGTCGCAGCGCATCACGGCGGCGCTCTTCCGACATCGCCATCGGCGGCTCCGCGCGCGTTTCGGCGAGCTCCCCGCTTCGGCCGGGGATTCGAGACACACCGTGTCATGAGATAAGTCATATCAAGTCCTTCATACCTAAAGGAACCTCCTGGCGGCGCTCGAGGCCGAGCGTCGGTGAGCAGCGCGGTGCGCCCGTCGGCGCTCGGTCGCGAGAAGGAGGGACGTCATGGGGTTCGTCAGCGAGGCGTGGGTGCTCGAAGCTGCGAAGTCGCCGTTGGTGCGCAAGCAGATCGAGCTTCCCGATCCGGCCGACGATCGCGCGATCGTCGAGGTGAGCGCGTGCGGCCTTTGCCACACCGATCTCGGCTTCGCGGACGGCTCGGTGATGCCGAAGAAGGGCATCCCGATCGTGCTCGGCCACGAGATCGTCGGGAAGGTCGTGGCCGCCGGCGGCGCGGGCAAGCACCTGATCGGCAAGAACGTGCTGGTCCCGGCGGTGCTCCCCTGCGGCTCGTGCGTCTTCTGCCGGGCGGGTCGCGGCAACGCGTGCCCGAAGCAGGAGATGCCCGGCAACGACGTGCACGGCGGCTTCGCCACCCACGTCGACGTGCGCTCCGCGCCGCTCGTCCCGCTCGACGGCGCGCCCGAGGGCTTCGACCTGCGTGAGATCTCCGTCGTCGCCGACGCGGTCTCCACCGCCTACCAGGCGATCGTCCGCGCCGACGTGCGCGAGGGCGATCTCGCGGTGGTGGTCGGCGCCGGCGGCGTCGGCGGCTTCGCGGTGCAGATCGCCCGCGCCCTCGGCGCGCGCGTGGTCGCCATCGACGTCGATCGCGGCCGGCTCGATCTCATCGAGAAGCACGGCGCCTCGGCGCTCTACCAGATCGACAAGGCGAAGCCGTTCAAGGACCTGCGCAAGGACGTGCAGAAGGTGATGGCCGGCTTCGGCGTCGCCTCGCTCCGTCATCGCATCTTCGAGTGCAGCGGCACCGCGCCCGGCCAGCAGCTCGCCTTCTCGCTGATCGGCTCCGGCGCGACGATGGTGCAGGTCGGCTACTGCCGCGATCCGATCGAGGTGCGCCTGTCGAACCTGATGGCGTTCGACGCGACCGTGCACGGCTCCTGGGGCGCGCCGGTCGAGATCTACCCCGACTGCCTGCGCCTGGTGTTCGAGCGCAAGGTCGCCCTCACCCCCTTCATCCAGCACGCGCCGATGTCCCGCATCGACGCGCTGTTCGACGACATGGCCCACCACCGACTCGAGCGCCGCGCGGTGCTCGATCCCCGCGCCTGATCCCAGGACCACCACCGGGACGAGGAAGAATGAGCGAGCAGCAGAGTTTCAAGACCATCGAGGCCTCGCTCGTCGAGGGGGGCAAGGTGCTGCGCATCGTGCTCGCGCAGCCGAAGGCCAACGTCCTCACGAGCGAGATGCTCGGCGAGCTGCACGACGCGCTCCTCGCGCATCGTGACGATCAGCACCTGCGCATGGTGCTGCTCCGCGGCGCCGGGGCGAACTTCAGCTTCGGCGCCTCGGTCCCCGAGCACCAGCGCGATCAGGTGCGCAAGATGCTCGGGCGCTTCCACGACGTCGTCCGCGACATCGCCACCTTCCCGGTGCCCGTCGCCGCCGCCGTCGAGGGGCGCTGCCTCGGCGGCGCGTTCGAGCTGGTGCTGGCCGCGCACTTCGTATTCGCGAAGATCGACGCCATCTTCGCCTGCCCGGAGATCAAGCTCGGCGTGTTCCCGCCGGTGCTCGCCGCGCTCGGTCCCAAGCGCATGCCCGCGGCCGTCGCCGAGCGCTTGCTCATCACCGGCGAGGAGATCGACGCGTCGATGGCCGCCACCTTCGGGTTCGTCACCGGCATCGTCCCCAAGGAGGGCGACGCCGAGCGGGCGACGCTCGACTGGTACGAGAAGCACCTCGCGCCGCTGTCGGCCTTCTCGCTCCGCCAGGCCACCGCCGCGGCGCGCGAGGGCGCGGGGATGGCGCAGGCGCTCGACGCGACGCTCCGCTCGATCGAGCAGCGCTACCTCGAGCGGCTGGTCCCGAGTCACGACGGCAACGAGGGCATCGAGGCGTTCCTCGGAAAGCGCGCGCCCGCGTGGAGGGACGCATGATCGAGAGCCACGATCCGTTCAACGCCATCCTCCAGAAGGCGCGCGCGCTCGTCGACGACCGCAAGCTCGAGGCGGTCAAGGCGTGGAAGGCGGCGCACCCCGGCGCGCTCGCCATCGGCCACATGCCGGTGTGGTCGCCGCGCGCCCTCGTCGAGGGCATGGGCGCCCTGCCCGTCTCCTACTTCGGCGGCGGCGACCAGGTCGACGTCATCAAGGGCGACGCCTACTTCCAGTCGTACATCTGTCACATCCCGCGCAGCACCATCGAGCAGGCGCTGGCCGGCGATCTCGACGCGCTCGACGGGATGATGTTCCCGGCGATCTGCGACGTCATCCGCAACCTCGGCGGCATGTGGAAGATGCTCTTCCCCGAGAAGCTGTCGTTCTACCTCGACCTGCCGCAGAACTTCGACCCGGCCATCGGCGGGAAGTTCTTCGCGCTCGAGCTGAAGCGCCTGGTGCGCGAGCTCGAGAAGCGCGGCGCGCCGAAGTTCGACCGCGACCGCATGCGCGCGGCCATCGCCGACGAGAACGAGCGCCGCGCCGCGCTCGTGGAGCTCGACGAGCTGCGCCGCAAGGAGCCGCACCGCATGCGCGCCTCCGAGGCGTACATCGCCGTGCGCGCCGGCGGGATGATGACCGCGAAGGAGCACACCGCCATGCTCCGCGCGCTCCTCGACGCCGCGAAGAGCCGCCCCGCGCGCAAGTTCGACAACGTGCGCGTGGTGCTCGTCGGCTCGTTCTGCGAGCAGCCGCCGGTCGACCTGGTGGTCACCCTCGAGCGCTCCGGCTGCGACATCATCGACGACGATCTGCAGCTCGGCATGCGCATGATCGAGGGGCCGATCGACCTCGACGCCGCCGAGGACCCGGTCGACTGCATCGCGCTCGCCTACCTCCGCAAGGGAGCCGCCAGCGCGTCGCGGTACATCGCCGACCTGGTCAAGGGCCGCCCCCTCGTCGAGAAGGTGCGGCAGAGCGGCGCCGAGGGCGTGGTCTTCGCGGCCGCGTCGTTCTGCGATCCGGCGCTGCTCGATCAGCCGATGCTCGAGGCGGCGCTCACCAAGGAGGGCATCCCCTTCACGACCATGAAGTTCGCCGAGAACACCGGGCAATTCCAGGTCATTCGCGAGCAGGCCGGCGCCTTCTCCGACTCCGTCAAGCTGTGGGGAGCCGCATGAGCACGAATGTCTCCAAAGATGTCTCGAAAGAAAGGCCCGTGACCGACAAGCGCGACGAGGGCGATCGCGACGAGAGCCAGCGCCGCCAGAAGGAGATGATCGGCGATCACTTCCAGAAGCTCGCCCGCGCGAAGGAAGAGGGGAAGAAGGTCGTCTACACCTTCGTGCCCGGCAACCTCACCGAGCTGCTCGGCGCGCTCGATCTCCTGCCGGTGCTCCCCGAGATCAACGCGCTGCAGTCCGGCATGCGCGGTCGCTCCGGCAAGTACATCGCCGAGGCCGAGAAGGCCGGGCACTCCGAGGACGTCTGCACCTACGTCAAGTGCGACCTCGGCATGATCAAGAGCGGCAACATCGGGCCGACGGGGCAGAAGCTCCCGCCGCCCGACCTCCTGCTCCTCTCGTACACCGGCTGCTTCACCTTCCTGAAGTGGTTCGAGCTGCTGCGCGAGGAGTACCAGTGCCCGGTGGTGATGCTCCACGTCCCCTACCAACCGGACGGCGAGATCACCGACGAGATGCGCGCCTACGTCGTCGACCAGCTGAAGAACGAGGTCATCCCGGCCCTCGAGAAGCTCGCCGGCAAGAAGCTCGATCTCGACGAGCTCTCGCGGCGCATGCAGCTGTCGGCGAAGGCCGAGGAGGATCTGGTCTGGGTGTGGGAGTCCGCGCGCCACAAGCCGTCGCCGATCGACGGCTACTTCGGCGGCGTCTACTACACGGGGCCGATCTTCTCGTCCTTCCGCGGCACCGACGACGCGGTCGACTACTACAAGCTCCTGCGCGGCGAGATCGAGCAGCGCATCGCGCGGGGCGAGGGTCCGACCACGCCCGACGGCCCGATGGGCAAGGAGAAGTACCGCCTGGTGGTCGAAGGTCCGCCGAACTGGACCAACTTCTTCGACTTCTGGCGCATGTTCTCGCGCGAAGGCGCGGTGGTCGTCGCGAGCAGCTACACGCGCGTCGGCGGCCTCTACGATCTCGGCTTCCGCCACGATCCCCAGAAGCCCATCGAGTCGCTCGCCGACTACTGCCTGGGTTGTTACACGAACCTCGGCCTGCCCTCGCGCCTCGGGCTCCTCGAGAAGTACGTGCGCGAGTACCAGGCCGACGGCTTCCTCATCAACTCGGTGAAGTCGTGCAACTCCTTCAGCGTCGGGCAGCTGCTCATGCTGCGCGAGCTCGAGAAGCGCACCGGCGTCCCCGGCGGGTTCATCGAGAGCGATCTCGTCGACCCGCGCTACTTCGGCAAGGCCAACATCGAGAACCGCGTGCAGAGCTACCTGCAGATGCTCGAGGCGCGCATGAACCGGAGGGCGTCATGAGGTGCGTGGTCGGCATCGATCTCGGCTCCACGACGACCAAGGCGGTGCTCCTCGACGAGGCGGGGCGCCCGCTGAGCCGCGGGATCACCAACAGCCGCAGCAACTACGGCGTCGCGTCGGCGGCGGCGCTCGCCGAGGCGCGCACCGCGGCGCGGTTCTCGTTCCTGGAGCGCGCCGTCGAGACCGCGACGGGCGTCGACTCCAACGCCACGCGCGACGCGCTGCCCCAGCTGTTCGAGGCGTTCCGGCTCGAGCTCCACCTCGACGAGCTCAAGGCGCTCCGCGAGGCGATGCACCTCGAGCTCGATCGCAACCTCGTGCGCCGCGTGCAGAAGTCGTCGCTCGGCCCCGCGGCCGACGCGGTGCTCGACGATGCGGCGACCGAGGCGCCCAAGCTGTTCGCGCCCGGCGCCGAGCGGCGCAGCGAGTTCTTCCGCGATCTGGCGCAGGCGGCGTTCATCGCCGGCGCCGAGAAGCTCGCGCGGCGCGACGGCATCCCCTTCGAGCCGCTCGTCGGCCTCTTCGATCGCGCGATCCTCGAGGTCGAGACCCGCCTCCGTCCGCGGAGCGAGGCGTCGCTCCTCCGCCGCGGCCTCGCGCGCGTGCAGACCAGCTCGCCCGCCGTGCGCGCGCTCCTCGAGGTGGCGATCCAGCACGCGGTGAACGAGCCGCTCGACGAGGTCGCCTTCACCGGCACCGGCTACGGCCGGCAGACCCTCCCCTTCCCCAAGGCCGCCGTGAGGAGCGAGATCCTCTGCCACGGACGCGGCGCGCACCGTCGCTTCCCCGGCACGCGCACCGTGCTCGACGTCGGCGGACAGGACACCAAGGGCATCCAGGTCGACGAGCACGGCGTGGTCACGTCGTTCCAGATGAACGATCGCTGCGCCGCCGGCTGCGGCCGCTATCTCGGGTACATCGCCGACGAGCTGGGCCTCGGCCTCCACGAGCTCGGGCCGCTGGCGCTGCAGGCCAAGCGCGTCGTCAACGTGAACTCGACCTGCACGGTGTTCGCGGGCGCGGAGCTGCGCGAGCGCCTGTCGCTCGGCCAGAAGCGCGAGGACATCCTCGCCGGCCTGCACCGCGGGATCATGCTGCGCGCGATGTCGATCCTCGCGCGCTCGGGCGGCGTCTTCAACGAGTTCACCTTCACCGGCGGCGTGTGTCGCAACCCGATGGCGGTGAAGATCCTCCGCGGGCTGGTGGCCGACAGCTACGGGTCGGACATCGTCGTCAACATCGATCCCGACTCGATCTTCATGGGCGCGCTCGGCGCGGCGCTCTACGCGCTCGACGATCTGCATGCCGGCAACCCGCAGCTCCTCCCCTCGTTCGAGCCGACCGGCACCATGCCCCCTCACGACATGAGGGGTGAGGCGATGGCCGCGGCGTCGTGCGCCACCTGCGAAGCCCACTGAACCAAGAGAGAACCCGATGGCCAAACGACATCTGACCGCGGGCATCGACGTGGGGTCGAGCTCGGTGAAGTGCGCGATCGTCGGCAGCGACGGTGGGGCTCTGGGCGAGGTGCTCGGCACCTCGGTGCAGCGCATCCGCCGCCGCATCGTCTCCGAGGTCGCGCGCGCCGCGTTCGAAGAGGCGTGCGCGGCCGCCAAGGTCGACTGCCCGAAGCCGGGCGCCGAGTCGACCGCGCCGTTCGACTACGTCGCGACCACCGGCGAGGCCGAGCTGATGGACGGCGCCACCGGCCATTTCTACGGCATGACCGCGCACGCGCGGGGCGCCCTCTACCTCGAGCCGCAGGCGATCTGCGCCCTCGACGTCGGCGCGCTGCACGCGCGCGCCATCCGCATGGACGCGCGCGGCAAGGTGCTGCGTCACCGCATGACCAGCCAGTGCGCGAGCGGCTCCGGGCAGTTCATCGAGAACATCGCCCGCTACCTCGGCGTTCCGCTCGAGGACGTCGGGCAGATGTCCGCGCAGTCCAAGTCGGGCGAGGAGGTCTCCAGCATCTGCGCGGTGCTCGCCGAGACCGACGTCATCAACATGGTCAGCCGCGGCATCACGCCGGCCGACATCCTCAAGGGCATCCACCTGAGCCTCGCCGGCCGCCTGATCCGCCTCCTGCGCGCGATCGGCAGCGACGGCATCGTGGTGGTCACCGGCGGCCTCGCGGTCGACGAGGGGCTCATCGCGGCGCTCCGCGAGCTCATCGCCAAGGAGAAGCAGAAGGCGGGCGTGAAGGTGACGACGATGCACGCCGATCCCCGCGGCATCGCCGCCGGCGCGATCGGCGCGGCCCTGCTCGGCGCCTATCGGGTGGAGCAGCTGGCGCGCGCGGGGAGCGCGGTCGCCGCTGCGGTGTGAACAGTTGCCGTTGGTTCGGATGGAGGTGTGGTCATGAGTCAGGTCAAGTCGGTCGACACGCTGTTCCCGCTGCTGCTCAAGGAGTGGAAGCAGAGCTGGGTGCAGGCGACGAACTCGCCGGGTGAGCTGAAGTGCAAGGTGGAGCTCGCGTGGGGCGACGGCTACGAGAACGGTGAGGCGCTGATCAAGGCGATGGACGCGGCCAACGTCGACGTCGCGCTGGCGACCGATCTGCTGGCGTGGTCGTACCGGAGGCAGGCGCGCTTCGCGATGGATCTGACCGATCACATCACCGAGCTGTCGAAGAAGTACCCGGGCCGGATCTACGGCCTCGCCGACTACGACCCGACCGACATCCGCGCCGGGCTGAAGAAGGTCGAGGAGGACGTCACCAAGCGCGGCTTCAAGGGCGTCTACCTGCACATCTACGGCTACGACATCGGCCTCGATCACCGGAAGATGTACCCGCTCTACGCGATGTGCGAGGGCCTCGGCGTCGCGGTGTCGATGCAGGTCGGGCACGTGCTCGAGGCGATGCCGAGCGAGCACGGTCGGCCGATCCAGCTCGATCGAATCGCCTGCGACTTCCCGCAGCTGAAGCTGATCGGGACGCACACCGGCTACCCGTGGACCGACGAGATGATCGCGGTCACCACGAAGTGGCCGAACGTGTACCTCTCGGTGAGCGCGTGGCTGCCGAAGTACTTCAGCCCCACGCTGGTCAGCTACCTGAAGTCGCGCGCCGGTCGCGAGAAGGTGCTCTTCGGGTCCAACGGCCTCAGCTGGGATCGCTACAACCAGCAGTTCGCCGAGATGGGGCTCGACGAGGACACCGCGAAGAAGGTGATGCGCGACAACGCGCTGAAGGTCTTCGGGATCAACCAGTGAGCTAGAGCCTGTTGCAGAAGTAGCCGATTTCGCCCGGGTCCGCCTTCGGCGGCCCCGGAGATTCGCCCTCACCCAAACCCTCTCCCGGTGGGAGAGGGCTCGAGAGTTTCCGGCTCTTCTGGCCCCTCTACCTCTGGGACCTCTGGGAGAGGTGTGGGGGTGAGGGCAAATCGCCCGCGACCGCAGCGAGCGGGCTTGCGACAGGCTCGAGCTAGGAGTCGGACGCGACCGGTGTCGACCGAACAGGCGAGAGTCGCGTCAGAGCTCGAGGAGCGCCCGCAGACGCTCGTCCTCCACTTGGATGCCGAGCGCGATGACGATCCTGCGCAGCGCGATCGTCTCCTCCTCGCTGATCGGCCGCCCGAACCAGAGGAAGCCCCCGGAGGCGGCGGCGAGCCGGACGGCCATGCCGAGCACGAAGTCGTGGTAGCGCTTGCGGAGGTCGGGCGGCGCCTGCCGCAGCACGTCGCGCAGCTGCAGCAGCCGGCCGTGGAAGTTCGTCGCCTGCCGCTCGCGCGCCATCGGCGAGATGCGCTCGAACGCAGCCTGCGCCGAGGACGACCAGTGGAAGTCCGGGCCGAGCTCGTCGCCGGCGCGGAACATCTCGTCGACCGCGGCGCCCACCTCGATCACGTCGAACTCGCCGTCGGCGCCGACGACCAGCGCGATGATCATGGGGACGGACGCGAACAGCGTGTCGCGATCGTCGTCGCTCAGCGTCTCGGCGAACTCGGCGAAGGTCGTCATGTCGACGACGCTGCCACGAGAGGCGCGCGGAAGTGAAGCGCGCCGGGCGCCACTGCGCTCGCGTGCGGTTGACGCGCGTTGACCGAGCAGCGGGATCCACGTCCACTCGAGCTGGCGTCGCCCCGCGCGAGCGCCCCGGACCGCTGGAACCCCCGCCATGCAACACCGCGCCCTCCTCGCTTCGCTCGTCCTCACCCTGGCGGCCTGCGCCGGCACCCAGGAGCCCACGCCCGTCTCGCCTGCCGCGGAGGCCTCGCACGAGGCCGCGCCGTCCGCCGTGACGCCGCCGCCGAAGATGGCGGGACCGCCGGGCGACCGCGACGGCGACGGCATCGCTGACGCCGTCGACAAGTGCCCGAACGAGCCGGAGGACCGCGACGGCTTCGAGGACGAAGACGGCTGCCCCGACTTCGACAACGACCACGACGGCATCGCCGACGCCGTCGATCATTGTCCGAACGCGCCGGAGACCTTCAACGGCGTCGCCGACGACGACGGCTGCCCCGACGCGGCGTCCGGCGATCGCGACGGCGACGGCCTGCCCGACGACAAGGACAAGTGCCCCGACGATCCCGAGGACAAGGACGGCTTCCAGGACACGGACGGCTGCCCCGATCCCGACAACGACATGGACGGCATCCTCGATCACAACGACAAGTGCCCGAACGATCCCGAGGACAAGGACGGCTTTCAGGACGCCGACGGCTGCCCCGATCCGGACAACGACGGCGACGGCATCCTCGACCAGAGCGACAAGTGCCCCAACCAGGCCGGCCCTGCGGCGAAGGGCGGCTGTCCGTGAGACACAGATGACGAGCCCCGGTCAGGCTGTGTTCCGGCCGTCAACGCGTCGGTCCCGATGCTGCGGCGATCTCTGCCGAGAACGCCAGCAGCGCGTCGCGACCGAGCGGAAGCTCGTCGTGCAGGCGCGCCAGATCGACGCTGCCGTAGGTGTGCGCGATGAGGTTCCGAAGACCGGCGCAACCCGCCATCGATCGTGCGACGTGCGGCGACAGAACGGCGTGGCGCTCGAGGACCTCGAAGTGTTCGCGCGCCGTCGTCGGCAGCTCCCAGCCCGCATCGGCGATGAGATGGGCGGCGAGGTCGAGCGCCTCTTGGAACGCGAGGAACAGGTTGAACGCGACGACCTCTTGGATAGTTCGGTCGGCGAGGAAGGCTCGTCGATCGGGGGGCAGCGTGGCGTCGATGCGCGCGAGGCGATCGCGGATCGACGCGAGGCGCTGCTCGACGAGGTGGCTATCGACCACGCGCGGCCTCCCGGGATGCGAGCCGCCGTCGCGCAGCCTCGCCCTCGGCCAGCGCGCGCGCGCGGATCGCTGCGCCGATCACGCGCAGCTGCGGTTCGAGATCGACGTACGCGCGAATCGCATCCGCCCGGAGATCACGCAAGGCCCCGGCCCTGCGCTCGAAGAGCGGCCGGCCCTTGGCCGCGACCTCTCGTCGAAGGATGACCGACGTGCGCGCCGACTCGACGACGAGGTCGACCTCACGACCGACGATCGCGGACGCCTCGGCGACGAAGCGCTGCTCCTCTTCACGACTCGGCTCGCCGGACAGTCGGACGTAGAGGTCGATGTCCGATTCCGGGCCGACACGACCTGATTGGGCCGACCCGAAGAGCACGAGCACGTCGACCGCCGGCCACGAGCGCGCGAGCGCCGCGAGCGCCTGCTCCAAGTCCGGTGTCAG
Source organism: Deltaproteobacteria bacterium (assembly GCA_016182965.1). GTDB lineage: Bacteria > Myxococcota_A > Polyangia > Polyangiales > JADJMO01 > JALHOE01. The sequence continues at coordinate 17,987 of JACPFM010000158.1, forward strand.
CGGGCCGCGCACGGGGAGCATCGTAGCACCCGCTCGACGGTCGAGCGGCCCGTCCTCGGCACGATCATCGTTCACGCGATGGAACTCGTGTTGCAGTGCCGGCCCGCCGCCGAAGGGCACGCCCAAGCTGAACGATGGGCAGATCACCGCGTTGCCGTCGCTGGTCCCCGAGTGGACAGCGAGATGTGAGAGGACGCCGCGACGGGCGCGCGCTCACCAAACAAAGAACTCTCAAGTGCCTTCGCAAACGCACTCGCCATCGATCAGTTCTGCCCGCCTGCACCCTTTGGGGACCAGCCACGATTCGGTGAACCGATCGCCGTCGGGCGTCAGCCGCAACACGAAGTGCCGCATGCCCACCCAGAGCGCCCCGTTCGCGTCGGCGGCCATGCTCTGCGCGCGCGGCCTCGACCCAGGCAGCGGCTGGAGGACCGTGACCCGCCGCCCCTCGGACAGCCGCACCAGACTGTAGCTCGTGAGCGTAAACACGACGCCTGCGGTCGCCACGTGCACCTCCGGGGTGCCGGGCAGCTGCGTGACGGCCGCCGTTCCGAACACTCCGTTATGGCGTTGGATCCAGCGCACTGAGCCGACGGGTATTTCGTGAGCTAGACCCTCGAGCGATAGCGCCTCGTCGGGACCGAGCGCCACGAGCCCGTGCACGTTCTCGTCACCGAGCTCGCGCTCGCCCGTGCCGTCGGCCTCGAACCAGTACAGGCCTCCGCCCCACTCGCCGATGTCGACGCCGACGAGGAATCCGCCACCGATGGCGAGCGCGTGTCTGCGCCCGCGCCCGGAGAACTTCTGTGAGAACTTCTGCGGCACGAAGGGCACCGGCGGCCCCCGACCGTCCTCGAACCCGAATTCGCGGGTGAGCCGCACCACGCCCTTGTCGGGGGCGACATGCCACACATCGTTGGCGTAGGTTGCGCAGAGAAACCTCTGGTGCGAGGGCTCGATCCGCATCCAGCCGTCGGGTATCGCACTCACGCGCGCTGCGCCGACTCGGTCGCCGGAAGCCTCGGGTGCGGCTCGCAGCGGCGCCCGCTCGTGTGCCGTGCATCCCGAGAGCACAACGGCGCCAATCGCGAACGCGCGGCCCAATCCGGTCACGATCGCGATCATGCCACGGCCGCGCGGAGGCGGACGGTTCCGTCTGCGGGGTCCGCTAGCACCGCTCGGCGAAACTCTGGCCGGCCCGCGGGTTCGCGGCACGGCCGCTGCTGCGTCGAAGCGAAAGGCAGCAGGGTGAGCGTCTACGCGCCTGGATGGTGCGTTCTCCATCCTCGATGCGCGTGTGCTCGCACGAGGTTCGTTCGCCTCACTCGAGCAGCTGCGCCAGGCAATCTACGACTACCTGCTGTGGTTCAACGCGCAGGACGCGCCGCCGTTCGCCTGGACCTACCGACCCGGAAGCAGCCACCGCCCGGCGCTGGCTGCTAGTACCGCCCGCCGGAAATTTGGCCAGGGATCGCGGCTCCTGATAGCGGCGCGATCATGATCGATTCCAGCCCGTGGGCGTCCCGGCCGCATCCGGGGAGCCCGACGGTGCCGCTGCCGTTGTCGGCAGAGGACCGCTC
>JACPFM010000161.1 GCA_016182965.1 Deltaproteobacteria bacterium
GATCGAAGACGTGTTTGCGCGGCTCGTTGTTGATGATGTTGTTGTCGTCCATCGCTTGGACCTCCGAAGGGCCGGGCCCCAAGCGGCGCCGAAGGCGTCCGCGTGTGAGAGTGGCTGGCCTCGACCCCCTCCGCGCAGATTCCGTGACGGCGGCGCGGCACATGTCTCCGCGAACCGTGCTCCGCCGCCGGCGCGGAATGTGCGCGATCAGGAGAGGCCAGCCACTCCGGCACGGACCGTCGGTCCAGCAGCGCGACATGACGAAGCACGTTCGATGACGGAAGCGGTCACGGAAGCGGACGCGGTGACGGCAGCGGTAGCGACTGCGGAAGCGGACCACGGATCGCGAGCCCATCCCGCTGACCGCTGCCGCCGCCGCTCACGCTTCCGCTCCCGCGCCCGCTACCGCTGCCGCTGCCGCTGCCGCGCACCGCGGCTCATCGCTCGAAGTATGCGGACACTTCCGGCCGGCGGCACTAGTCGGCATCGACGGCGTCGACGCTGGCGTCTTCGACAGCGGTGTCGGCCGGCGCGTCGGCGCCTGCGTCGTCGGGCACTAGCGCTTCGACCGTCACGCGGACCCAGTATTTGGCGCAGCTGTCGTTCTTGATCGCGACCTCGTCGGCGTCCTGCCGGAGCACGATCGCCTGGTTGCCGGCCGCGAACGAGTACCCGCCGCCGCCCGGCGACTGCGGGTGCTCGGTGAACGCGAGCATCACGACGACCTTCTGCGGCGCGGCGCCGAGCCCGTGGCGGATGCGAAGGAGCGTCGCGCCCTCGAACGGAAGGAACGGCCCTTCCGGGCCGCTCGTCTCGTAGAAGCGCGCCGCCCCGGTGGTCACGCGCTTGCCTTCGACGATCACGCGCTCGCTCGGCGGGCACGCCGGCCCGCAGCCGGCGAACGGCGGCGCGACCACCGCGACGGACAGCCCGACGAGCGCCACGGCGCCGAGGGCGCGCTTCACGATCATAGGAGCTTGGCCACGTCCTTCGCGTGGTAGGTGAGGATGAAATCCGCGCCGGCGCGGCGGATCGAGAGGAGCAGCTCGCGCGTTGCGCGCTGCTCGTCGATCATGCCGGCGGCGGCCGCCGCCTTGATCATCGCGTACTCGCCCGACACGTTGTACGCGCCGATCGGCACGTCGAACGCATCGCGCAGCATGCGCAGCACGTCGAGGTAGGGGAGGGCGGGCTTGACCATCAGCATGTCGGCGCCCTCCTCGATGTCGAGGCTCGCCTCGGTCAGCGCCTCGCGCGCGTTGCCCGGGTCCATCTGGTAGCCGGCGCGATCGCCGAACTTCGGCGCGCACTCGGCGGCCTCGCGGAACGGACCGTAGAAGGCGCTCGCGTACTTGACCGCGTAGGAGAGGATCGGCACGTCCTCGAAGCCCTTGCCGTCGAGGGCGGTGCGGATCGCGCCGACGCGACCGTCCATCATGTCGCTCGGCGCGATGATGTCGGCGCCGGCCTTCGCGTGGACGACGGCCGCCTTGGCGAGCACCTCGAGGGTCGCGTCGTTGTCGACCTCGAGCTCGTCGCTTCCGCGCATCTTGCGGAGGATCCCGCAGTGGCCGTGCGAGGTGTACTCGTCGACGCAGACGTCGGTCATCACGACCAGCTCAGGCGCCGCGTCTTTGATCGCCTTGACCGCGTGAGGGACCGGGCCGTTCGGATCGTAGGCCGCCGTGCCGCGATCGTCCTTCTGCTTCGGGATGCCGAAGAGGATCGTCGCGCCAATGCCCAGGTCGCGCAGGGTGCGCGCTTCGGCGGCGACCTCGCGCACGGTGATCTGCGAGATCCCCGGCATCGTGCCGATCGGGCGCGGGGAGTCGATCGCCTCGCTGATGAACAGCGGGAAGACGAGATCGCCGGGCGAGACGGACGTCTCGCGAACGAGCGCGCGAAGCGCGGGCGTGCGGCGCAGCCGGCGCGGGCGGTGGACGGGGAAGGCCATGGCGCATTCGTTCCTCCGAAGGACGCCGGCGGCAAGCCCCGACGCGCCGGATCGGCTCGCCGGCATGATCTTGGTACGATCTTGGCCGTCGCCGGCCCGACCGGACACGATCGCCCGGTGCGCGTCTCCGCGACCCTGGCCGTCCTGCTGCCGCTGATCGCCTCCGGGTGTCTCGGCCCGCACGCGACCTATTCCAAGGCGCCGCCTCCCTCTACGCGGGGCACCGAGATCGCTACTGCGGCACGGCCGATCGTCCGCGCGCCGCTCCCGCCGCTCTCGATCGAGCGCCCGGCGCCGCACGTCGACGGCTGGACCACCGATCCGCGCGACGCGGCGCTGCTCGTCGGCCTCAAATCGGCGGTCGTCCAGACGGGCATGCGTTCGGTCGGCTCGACGTCGGTCGTCTTCAAGGTCCCGCTCGACGGCGGCGTCCAGGCCGCCTTCAAGCCGGAGACCCGCAAGCACGGCGGTCGGTGGCGCGGCGAGGTCGCCGCGTATCGTCTGTCGCGCGCGCTCGGCCTCGACCACGTGCCGGTGGCGGTGCCGCGCGCGACCAAGATGACGGCCCTCTCGGCCTCGACCCGCTCGGCGGTCGCCGTGCGCTTGCTGCGCGACCAGTGCCTGCCGGACGTCGACGGCCGCCTCTCGGGCGCGATGGTCGCCTGGGTGCCGGGGCTCGCCCGCCTGCGGCTCGAGGACGATCCGCTCTGGTCGGCGTGGCGCGAGTGGCTTTCGGTCGATCCCCCGGCGCGCGCCCTCGAGCTCCGTCTCCCGCCCGGCGCCGCGCGCGACGTCCGTCAGGCCCGCGCGCTTTCGCCGCAGGTCTCCACGCTCGTCGCCTTCGATCACCTGATCGGCAACCGCGATCGCTGGAGCGGTCACAACGTCCTGGTCGACGTCACCCGAACGCGGCTGGTGTTCCTCGATCACAACCTGGCCTTCGACGCGCAGCTCGACGTGAAGTCGACCGCGAAGCGGACGATGGTGCTGCACCGCGTGCAGCGGTTCTCGCGCGGCCTCGTCACGCGCCTGCGCGCCCTCTCGCGGGCCGAGCTGGTCGACGTCTTCGGCCTCGACGACCGTGGGGCGCCGCTGCTGTCGGACGAGCAGATCGACGCGACGCTCGGGCGCCGCGACGAGCTCATCGCCTGGATCGACTCGCTCGTCGCGAAGCACGGCGAGGGCAAGGTCCTCGCCTTCGAGTAGAAGGTCGGGAGGTCCAGAGTCTAGAGTCTAGAGTCTAGAGTCCCACGAGGTCGGCATTCGCGATCGTCGAATGGTCGGATACGCGCTGCGCGGACCGAGGGCCGAGCGAGGTCGAAAGTCGAAGCAGACCTGATTCCTCGGGCTTCGTTCGACGTTCGACGTTCGACCTCCGACCGGGCCTGGGGCCGACGGAAGCAGAGGTTCGCGGCTCGCGAACGCTGACGGACGGACTCTAGACTCTAGACCCTCTCGCCGATCACAGATCCCAGCGCACGCCGGCGGTGAGCCCCGCGAAGTAGTGCGAGCCCTGGTCCGCGCTGTCGATGGTGCAGCCGCCTGGACAGGAGGCGCCGCTCATCTGGCTGAAGGCGCCGACGGCGATCTGACCGAGGACGTCGATGCGGATCTTGCGCGCCGGCGTGATGGCGAGGCCGCCGCCGAGGCGCAGCGGCATCACGCCGCCGAGCACCACACTGTCCCAGCCGGCCACCGCGCCGCTTTGATCGTGCCTCGCGGCCGAGAAGTTGAACCAGCGATACCCGAGCGCGACGTCGAACAGGAAGCCGACGGGGCCGTGCGGGTTGGTGTTCGCGTTGAGCCCGATGCCGACGGAGTTGGTCTGGGGCGTGTCGGGCGAGGCGGTGTTCTTCCCCTTGCCGAGCTGCCCGTACTCCCAGAAGCCGTAGATGGTCCACGCGGGGCTGAAGTGCAGGCCGATGTCCGCCTCGATCGACCAGCCGGTCGACGCGTAGTTTGAGAGCGGGACTCGGGCGCTGTCGGCCTCCTTGCCGAAGACGTTGCCGCCGGGGCTGATCTGCCCGAGGCGCGCGCCGAGCATCCACGCCGGCTCGAACGCGGGACGCGGCGGTGGGGGTGGCGGCGGCGGCGGGCCATAGCTCGGCGGCGGCGGCGGCGGCGCGTACACGACCGCGGGCGGCGGCGGCGCTGGCGCGTAGACCGGCGGCGGCGGCGGCGTCGGCGCCGGCTGCACGGCGGGCGCGCCGCCCACCGATACCGAACCGCCGATCTTGAAGGTGCCGATCTGCGCCCACGCGATCGCCTTCACCTGCCCGTTGGGCAGCTGGACGATGAGGTACTCCCCCTGCACGACCTGCTGGATGTCTCCGGTGATCACCTCTCCGCTGGAGAGGACGACGGAGCCCTGCTCCGCGTGGGCGACGGCCGACGCACAAAGCGCGGCCAGCGCGACGGCACCCTGGAGCAAGCGGCGGGAGGAGCGAGGAGAACGCATCGGAAATCCTTGAAAGGAGGGCGATGAAAGACCGACCAGGACGTTGGTTGGACGGGTCGCCGTCGGTTCCATGCAAAGAGCGCGCGAGAGCTCGGCGCGCCCGATGTCCGCCGCGATCCGCAGCGGAATGAACCACCGTTCACGCCGAGGTGCGACACGCAGGCTCAGAAGACCGGCATCGCCGCCAGCCACCCGTTCCACAGCGCATGCGTCGCGGCGCTGGCGACCACGCCGACCGCGCCGGCTCCGGCGAGCTCGAAGACCGCGGCGAAGGCGAGTCCGAGGCCGAAGTGCTGGTAGAACGCCGCCGGGAACGCCAGGGCGTGGGCGACGCCGAACACCAGGGCGCTGATGACCATCGACCAGCGCGAGCCGAAGCGGCGGCGGGCGACGCGCTGCAGCGTTCCGCGATAGAGCATCTCCTCGGCGAGCGGCGCCGCGAGCACCGCCACCCAGAACGCGAGCGCCTGTGTCTGCGTCTCCTTGCGCGCGGCGGTGGTCTCCCTGGCGCTCGACTCCTGCACCTTCTTGAGCTTGTTGGCGGCCTGCGGCGCGACGCAGGTCTGCAGCTCGACGATGGTGCCGAAGCTCGCGCGCGCGGCGACGTCGCAGGCGGTGGTGATGCCGAAGCCGAGGGCCGCGGCGACCGCCAACCACGCGAACCGGGGCGCGACGCGGCTCTCTTCCCGGCGCCACGCGAGGAACACGAGGAACGCGGCGAGACAGAACCCGACGAAGAACGCCGCGCGGGCGAGGTCGTGCAAGCCCACGCTGCCGAGCCCGCGCAGGAGGTAGGGCAGCAGCAGCCCGGCCCACGCCGCCGCGATCGTCGCGAACAAGTCGGAGTCCTTGGGGCCGATGCGCACCTCGCGCGTCGGCAGCCCCATCCGCTCCCGCAGGCGCGCGATGACGCGCGTCTCGCTCGGCGCGAGGAGGAGCGTCGCGATCGCGCCGCCGACGCCGAGCAGCGCCAGCATCCACTGCGGGAACGCCTTGGCGCCGAAGCAGCGCTCCGGGTGGCCGGCGTGGAAGAGCCACCACAGGCCCGCGCCGAACCCCACCGCGATGGCGATGGCGCGCATCCGCCGAAGCCCCGCGATGACGACGATGGCGGCCACCAGCCCGATCGCCGCCTCGACCGCGCCGTAGGTCCAGCGCATCCCGATCGCGCGATCGATCTTCTCGTGGCGCGCCCGGGTCGCGACCGCCGTCTCGGGATCGAGCTCGGCGGCCTTGAACTCCGGCGACTCGGTGACCCGCCGCGCGTCGCGCGCGAGGTCGGCCGTCTGCTTCAGGTCACCGGCCACGAAGAACGACCACGCCACCGGCGCGGCCAGCGCGATCGGCCGGAAGCGACGCCAGCGATCGAGCGCGGGATCGGGCGACAGGGCGAGCAGCGCCTCGCGTACGTCGGGCGCGTTGTCGATCGCGTCGTCGAGGCCGACGAAGCGGCCCTCGGGACGGGTCGAGACCCGCACCGCCGCCCCGTCCCCGTCGCGCAGCGACCAGGCGACCTCGCGGAGATCGGTGACGAGCCGCGGTGCGTCGTCCGGGACGACGCCGTGTACGTCGTCGCCGAGCACGAAGAGGGCGTGCCGCGGCGCCTGTGGGATGGGTTCCGACTCGGGCCCATCGGGGAAGGCCATGCTCCGACCCTAACCCAAGGGCGCGGCGAGTTGCGCTAGTATCGCTGGACTCGGCTCCCGTCGCCTGCTCCGAGGCGCGAGGTCGCGCGAGTCTTTGCGAGCCCTCCGCGGTCACGAGGTATCGATGCTCCGCTCTGCCCACGTCGCTTCCCTTGCGCTCGTCCTTCTCGCCGCCTGCTCCTCCAGCGATCCGCCGACGCCCTCCGACGGGGGCACCTCCGGCGCGGTGACGCCGACCAACGCCGCATGGTGCGCCGAGCCGGCGCCGGCCGGCTGCGGGGCCGTGGCGGTCTGCGGCGTCTGCGTCCCGAAGCCGCAGAACGACCTGAAGCGGACCTCCGACGCCAAGGAGTACACCGGCACGGGCGCGGTCGACGTGTCGTGCTTCTCGTCGACCCCGACGCCGGCCGGCACCTCGAAGAACGTGAAGATGAAGGGCTGGGTGAAGATCTTCGCCAACGGCCCCGACTCGAAGAACGTGAAGGTCGAGATCTTCGAGGAGGAGCGTGACGCGACGGGCAAGCCGACCGGCAAGCTCGGGAAGCTCGTCGGCGCCGGCAACAGCGTCGACACCGCACCGGCGTGCGCCGATCCGCCGGTGCACCCGTGCACCCTGAAAGAGACGCGCACCAAGGGCGGCACCACCTCCGAGCGCCTCCTCTATCCGTTCGAGATCGCCGCCGTGCCCACCGAGGTGCCGCTCATCGCGCGCACCACCGGCACCACCGACGAGGCGGGCTGGTTCCCGCTGTACGACTACAACGTCGTCGCGCGCAACGACAAGCTCAACCCCGCGGGCGAGTTCGAGTTCAACGTGCGCGCGCTCGGCAACGACGACTACGCCTCGATCCTCAAGGCGGCGTACAACCAGCCGCCGCAGGGCGGCGAGAGCGCGATCGCCGGCGAGGTCCACGACTGCGGCGACGTCCGGCTGTCGGCCGCCACCGTCGGTGTCGCGCCGACGGCCGGCTCGACCAAGCCGCGCTACCCGCTGTTCTATCTCTCCGAGGTCGAGGACGGGCCGCTCCCCGACAGCGCGCGCACCTCGACCGGCAAGCTCGGCCTGTACGCGATCGGCGGCGCCAAGCCGGGCGTCTACTCGGTGTCCTCCGCCGGCAAGATCGGCGCCGACTTCGTCACGCTCGGATCGTACAAGGTGCAGACCTTCGCCGATTCGGTCACCGTCTACACCTTCCGCGGCATCCGCCCGTGGCAGGTCGCGACCAAGTAACCGTCGACACGCTCTGGGGAGGGCGCCTGCCGATCGCCCAGCGGGCGGTCGGCTATCGCACCAACGTCGACGCGCTGTGGCTCGCCGCGTTCGCGGCGGCCGGTGCGAGCGCGGCGGGCGCGAAGCCGGCCCGTGCGTGCGTCGATCTCGGAGCCGGCGTCGGCGTCGTCGGTCTCGCGCTCGTCGTCGACGGCGCGGCGCGCGGCGCGACGCTGCTCGAGATCGACCCCGCGCTCGTCGAGCTCGCGCGTCGGAACGCCGAGGCCGCCCACGTCGCCGATCGGGTCGACGTGCGCGAGAGCGACCTTCGCGGCCCGCTCGTCGACTCGCTGCGGCACCGCTTCGATCTGGTGGTCGCGAACCCCCCCTGGGCCGCGCGTCCGACGCGCCCCTCGCCCGACGCCGCGAAGGCGCGCGCGCGCACCGCCGATCCGGCGACGCTGCCGGGCTTCGTGCGTGCGGCGCGCGCCGCGCTCGGCGCCGCGGGGCGCGCGTGCTTCGTCTACCCGGCGACGGAGCTGCCGCACCTGTTCCGCGCGCTCCGCGAGGTCGGGCTCGAGCCCAAGCGCCTTCGTCTGGTGCACCCGCTGCCCGACGCGCCGGCGCGCGCCGCGCTGGTCGAGGCCAAGCCGGCGCGGCCGGGAGGGCTGCGGGTGGAGGCGCCGTTCTTCGCGATGCGCGCGCCCTCGATCTGGAGCGACGAGGCCACGCGCATCATCGGCGGGCGGCTGCGCGACTGAGCGCGCCGCGGGGTGCGGATGCCGGCCGCGGCGGCTACATGAAGCACGCCGACGGCAGCTTCACCGGCGACGCGCCCTTCACCTTCTTCAGCGACTCGTTGAGGTCGCCGTTCCAGTTGGCGACCTGCTTGTCACACTCCTTCACCGCCTTGTCGAGCTCCTCCTTCGGAGGCGACGGGGGCGGGGGAGGCATGCCGGGGATCGGCGCGGCGCTCGCGGCGGAGTTGGCGATCCCCGCGGCCGTCGCGGCGTTGCGCAGCGCGGTGCAGCAGGCCATCAGCTTCGCCTTGTCGGCGTCGCTCCCGCCGCCGCCGTCGGTCTTGGTGACGACCTTGCCGCCGCCACCGCCGACGACCTTCGGCGCGCCCACGTCCTCGTCGGCCGCGCCGCCGACGTCGGGCAGCTCGTCGTCGCTGACCTTCTTCTTCTTCTTCGTCGGCTTCTCTTCCGGCTCTTCGGCGGCGGGCGTGGGCGGGGGCTCCTCTTTCTTGGAGCACGCCGACCAGGCCACCGGCCCACCGATCATCAGGAACAGCACGAAGAGACGCTTCGCAGAAGACATGTTCTCGGGCTCCTTGCCGGCAGGATACGAGAGGCCGGCCGGTTCGAGCCAGTTGGACGTGTGAGACGGCGAGACCTTGACCGGGTCGAAGGTCGAAGGCTCGCGCTCGTGTCCCGGCCTCCAAACGGCCGAAGGCCGAAGGCCTCTCGACCTTCGACCTTCTCCCGGACCGAAGGCCTCGACCTTCGACCCTCTCGCCGCCCGATCAGCTGCAGCCCATCGAGTTGCCGCAGTTCAAGCAGCGGTAGCAGGCGCCGTTGCGCACGGTGATGTGCCCGCACACGTCGCAGACCGGCGCGTCGCCCATCATCTCCTCGAGCTGCGCGTCGAGCGAGCCGGCGGCGTGCGTCGGCGAGGTCCCCTCGGCCTCGATCGACGCCTTGGCGAGCGCCTGCGGCGTGTAGGCGAGCGAGGTCGGCGCGATGGAGGACGGGGAGGGCGTCGCGTCGGACGCGCCGTGCTCGCCCGGATCTTCCGTCTTCGCCGGCGCCGGCTTCACGTGGCAGAGGTCGTAGCGCTGCAGGTACTCCACGCCGAGCACGCGGAAGATGTAGTCGACGATCGACGTCGCCATCTTGATGTTCGGGTGACCCTCGACGTTCCCCTGCGGCTCGAACCGCGTGAAGGTGAACTGCTCGACGTAGGTCTCGAGCGGCACGCCGTACTGCAGGCCGACCGACACCGCCATCGCGAAGCAGTTCATCATCGAGCGGAAGGCGGCGCCCTCCTTGTGCATGTCGATGAAGATCTCGCCGAGCTGCCCGTCGTCGTAGTCGCCGGTGCGCAGGAAGATCTTGTGCCCGCCGACGCGCGCCTCCTGGGTGAAGCCGCGACGCTTCTTCGGCATGCGACGACGCTCGCCGTACACCGGCGAGGCCGGCGCGTACGGGGTGGCCGGCGCGACGAACGTCGGCTGGGCCGCCGGCGCGGTCGGCTTCGGCTCGACGCGCGTCTGCACCTGCACGACCGGCGTGGCCGTCTCCTCGCCCGCGCCGCCCGCCTCGTCGATCGCCTCGACCGGCGTGGGCACCGTCTTGACGGTCTCCTTCTTCTCCTTCTTCTCGGCGTCGCCGGAAGACAGCGGCTGGCTCGCCTTGCACCCGTCGCGGTAGAGCGCGACGGCCTTCAGCCCGAGCTTCCAGCCCTGGTAGTAGACGTCGGCGATGTCGTCGACCGTCGCCTCGTTCGGGAGGTTGACCGTCTTGCTGATCGCGCCCGAGAGGAACGGCTGCGCGGCGGCCATCATCTTCACGTGCGACATCGGCGCGAGGAAGCGCGTGCCGTGCTTGCCGTTGCGGTTGGCGGTGTCGAACACCGCGTAGTGCTGCTGCTCGAGGTGCGGCGCGCCCTCGATGGTCATGCGGCCGATGATGTGATCGTTGGCCGCCTCGATCTGCTCGGCGGTGAAGCCGAGGAACGTGAGCAGATCGAAGCCCGGCTTGACGCGATCGGCGGGCACGCCGAGGCGCACGAACGCCTCCTCGCCGAGCACCCACGGCGCGAACGCGGTCTTCAGATCGAACGCGCCGAGGAGGGCGCTCTCGATCTTCTTCAGCTCCTCGTCGGTCAGGCCGCGCTGCTTGAGCGACGCGCGGTTGACGTAGGGGGCGCCGAGCAGGGTGTTGGTGCCGATGACGTAGGCGACGATCTCCTGCGCCTGGACCTCGTCGTAGCCGAGGCGACGGAGCGCCGCGGGCACCGACTGGTTGACGATCTTGAAGTAGCCGCCGCCGGCCAGCTTCTTGAACTTCACCAGCGCGAAGTCGGGCTCGATGCCGGTCGTGTCGCAGTCCATCAAGAGGCCGATGGTGCCGGTCGGTGCGAGGACCGTCGCCTGCGCGTTGCGGTAGCCGTGCTCCTTGCCGACGGCGAGCGCCTCGTCCCAGTCCTTGGTCGCGGCCGTCCACAGGTCGGTCGGGCACGCGTCGCGATCGATCGCGTAAGCCTTGTCGCGGTGCTTGCCGATCACGCGCAGCATCGGCTCGCGGTTCTTCGCGTAGCCGGCGAACGCGCCCTTGCGCGACGCCATCTCGGACGAGACGCGGTAGGCGTGGCCGGTGAGGATCGCGGTCAGCGCGCTGCAGATCGCGCGGCCCTGCTCGCTGTCGTACGGGATGCCGAGCACCATCAGCAGCGGGCCGAGGTTGGCGTACCCGAGGCCGAGCGGGCGGTAGTCGTGGGAGTTCTTGGCGATCTGCTTGGTCGGGTAGGCGGAGAAGTCGACGAGGATCTCCTGCGCGACGAAGAAGATGCGGATCGCGTGGCGGTAGGCGTCGACGTCGAACGAGCCGTCCTCACGCAGGAACTTGGTGAGGTTGAGCGACGACAGGTTGCAGGCCGTGTCGTCGAGGAACATGTACTCGCTGCACGGGTTGCTCGCGCGGATCTTCGCGGTGTTCGAGCACGTGTGCCAGTCGTTGATCGTCGTGTCGTACTGCACGCCCGGATCGGCGCAGGTCCAGGCGCTCTCGGCGAGCTTGCGCCAGAGATCGCGCGCGGCGTAGGCCGGGCCGTTCTCGCTGGTGGTGCGGAACCGGGTGGTCCACTGACCGCCGGCGTCGACGGCCCTCATGAAGTCGTCGGTCACGCGGACCGAGTTGTTCGAGTTCTGGCCGGAGACGGTGTGGTACGCGTCGCCGTTGAAGTCGGCCGGGTAGCCGGCGGCGATCAGCGCCTGCGCCTTCTTCTCCTCACGGACCTTCCACTCGATGAAGTCCATGATCTCGGGGTGGTCCATGTCGAGGCAGACCATCTTGGCCGCGCGACGCGTGGTGCCGCCCGACTTGGTCGCGCCGGCGGCGCGATCGAGCACCTCGAGGAACGACATGAGGCCCGACGACGTTCCGCCGCCCGAGAGCTTCTCCTGCTTGCCGCGGAGCGCGCTGAAGTTCGAGCCGGTGCCCGAGCCGTACTTGAAGAGGCGCGCCTCGAACTTCACCAGGTCGTAGATCGACATCAGGTCGTCGCTGACCGACTGGATGAAGCACGCCGAGCACTGCGGCTGCTCGTAGGCGTTGGTGGTCTCGAAGACCTCCTGATTCGTGTCGCTCCAAGCCCAGTTCCCGCCGGAGCCCTTGATCTGGTAGCGGTGCCAGAGGCCGCAGTTGAACCACACCGGCGAGTTGAAGGCGCCGATCTGGTTCACCAGCATGTAGGAGAGCTCGGCCTCGAACGCGTCGGCCTCCTCGGTGCTCGCGAAGTAGCCGCCCTGCGCCTCGCCGGCCTCGCGGATCGTGCGCGCCAGGCGGAAGACGACCTCGCGCACCGAGCGCTCGCCCTTGTTCTTGTCGCCGAACAGGCCGGCCTTGCGGAAGTACTTCGAGACGACGATGTCGGTCGCGAGCTGGGAGAAGTGCGCCGGGATCTCGGCGCCCTCCAGCTTGAACACGGTGGAGCCGTCGGGGTTGGTGATGACGCTGGTGCGGCGCTCCCACACCACCTCGTCGAGCGGATCGACGCCGGGGCGGGTGAACCGACGCTCGACCAGGCTCCCCGACGCAGCCGCGTCGGCGCCCGGCACACGGCCGTTCTTGCGCTTCTTCTCGCCCTCGGTGCCGTTGATCGCCGACTTCGTCACCGACGTACCGTGCTTGTCCGCCATCGCGACCTCTCCCCGTTTTCGAGACACGACTCCCCACGCCGCACCCGCCACGCGAGAGACCTGCTCGCGTCGCGGACGGTCTGAGGAACCCCCATTTCCGACCAATCCGACTGCTCTCGTCCGCTGCCCTGCGGCTCCTGCTCGTGCTGTGGTCCGCCGTTGCGTCACTGCTGCGCGGCCGGGCCGACGGGATCGAGCGGACGAGCCGACGACCCCTTCGGTTCCCTCTGCTCTCGCTCGGAGGACTCGAAGCGGCCGGCTCGGACTCCAGACTCCTACCTGAATTCTTGCTCACGGGTCAACTCCTTTCCGTGGGTGCGCCACAAGACCTAGGGGGTCCGACGGATGGTGACCACAACCCGTTGGGGTATACGTGTGAGCAGGCTGTTGAGAAGTCGTGCACTTACGGTGGGGGACCTGAGGAACACGGTCACGGTCAGGGGGAGCGCCTCTGTCGCTCCCCCCGACACCCCCCACCAGCGACTCGCCGGGCTCGGCCTCGCCTTCGGCTCGGCGCCTCGCCGGCTCGTGTCGGGTGGGCCTTGCGGCCCCCCGATCCCCCCGGCTGTCATGGTCAGGGGGAGCGCCTCTGTCGCTCCCCC
>JACPFM010000162.1 GCA_016182965.1 Deltaproteobacteria bacterium
CCCGACAACGCCTGGAGCCGGAGCCGTGGAGAGGAGCCGAGCGACGCAGCCGGGCTGTCCCATCATGAGGCTTCAGCGGGCTTACGACGCCGTCGGTGCCCCGGGCTTCCAGCCCGGGGGCATTTAGGGACAGGCCCTAGACTCTGGACCAAGCGAAGACACAGCCCCGCCGCGCTTCAGCGAGCGAGGCGTCACGGGGCGCTCGAACCGCTGCCGCGCAGGGCCTCGAACACCAGCGGGCCGCGCGCGACGCGCGCGTCGTCGATGCGGAACGCGGAAGCGACGCGCGCCGACACGCGCGCGAACGACGCCTCGTCGGAGGCGTGCACGTCGATCAACGGATCGCCGGCGCGCACCTCGGTGCCCTTGGGCGCGCGCAGGACGAGGCCGACGGCGGGGTCGACAGCCTGATCGGCGCGGGTGCGACCGGCGCCGAGCTCGACGCCCGCGTACCCGAGGGCGAGGGGATCGACGTCGACCACGAAGCCGGCGCGCGGCGCGGTGATCGTCTGGACCACCTTGGCGCGGGGGAGGAGCGAGGTGTCGTCGACGACGCGCGGATCGCCGTGCTGCGCGGCGATGAGCTTGCGGAGCACCTCCGCCGCGGCGCCGGTGTCGATCGCCTGCTGCGCGCGGCGGCGGCCGCCTTCGACGTCGGCTTCGACCTTGCCGAGGACCAGCATCTCGGCCGCGAGGTCGAGGGTGAGCTCGAGGATGTCGCGCGGGCCGCCGCCGCGCAGGACGTCGATCGACTCGGCCGCCTCGAGGGCGTTTCCGATGGCGAAGCCGAGCGGGTGATCCATGTCGGTGAGCAGCGCCGTGACGCCCTTGCCGCCGCGCGACGCCACGTCGACGAGCGACCGCGCGAGCGCGCGCGCGCGGTCGAGGTCCTTCATGAAGGCGCCGCGGCCGACCTTCACGTCGAGCACCAGCGCGTCGATGCCCTCGGCGAGCTTCTTGGAGAGGATCGACGCGGTGATCAGCGGGATCGACTCCACCGTCGCGGTCACGTCGCGCAGCGCGTAGATGCGCTTGTCGGCGGGCGCGATCTCCTTGGTCTGGCCGATCAGGCAGGTGCCGATCTCGCGCACGATGCGGCGGAAGTCGGCGATCGAGAGGTCGACGCGGAAGCCCGGGATCGACTCGAGCTTGTCGAGCGTGCCGCCGGTGTGACCGAGGCCCCGACCGCTGACCATCGGCACCGGGACGCCGCACGCCGCGACGATGGGGGCGAGCGGCAGCGAGATCTTGTCGCCGACGCCGCCGGTGGAGTGCTTGTCGACCTTCACGCCGGGGACGTCGGACAGGTCGAGGACGACGCCCGACCCGAGCATCGCGTCGGTCAGCTCGAGCGTTTCGCGCGGCTCGAGACCGCGGAGGAAGGTGGCCATCAGCCACGCGCTCATCTGGTAGTCGGCGAGCTCTCCCGAGATCAACGCCTGGATCAGGCGCTGGATCTCTCCAGGGTCGTGAGAGCCTCCGTCCCGCTTCTTCGCGATCAACTCGACCAGGGTCGCCATGGAGCGCGCAGCTTACCCGAGCCGGCGAAGAGCGATACCCTTCGATCCATGTCGCACGCTGCGGTCATCGGGGCTGGTTCGTGGGGGACGGCGCTCTCGCGCGTCCTCGCGGACAAGGGGGAGACCGTCCGCCTCTGGGGTCGTGATCCGGGTCACACGGACGAGATCGAGCGCACGCGCCAGAACGCGCGCTATCTCCCGGGCGTCGAGCTCCCCGAGTCGGTCGAGGCGACGTCCGATCTCGATCGCGCGGTGCGCGGCGCGGATCTCGTGTTGCTGGTCATCCCCACGCACACGATTCGCGAGGTCGCCCGCAAGATCCGCACGATCGGCGTCGCGCCCGGCGCGCCGGTCGTCTGCGCCTCCAAGGGCATCGAGAACGACACGCTCATGTTGATCAGCGAGGTCCTCGCGCAGGAGCTGCCCGAGGCGGCCGATCGGCTCGCGTACCTCTCCGGGCCTTCCTTCGCCAAGGAGGTCGTGCGCGGCCTGCCGGCCGCGGTGGTGATGGCCAGCAACGACGGCGCGCTCGCCGACGTCCTCCAACGCCGCTTCTCGAGCGAGCGCCTCCGCTGCTACGCGAACACCGACGTCGTGGGCGTGGAGATGGGCGGCGCGCTGAAGAACGTCATCGCCATCGCCGCCGGCGCCGTCGACGGCCTCGAGCTCGGCCACAACGCGCGCGCCGCGGTGATCACCCGCGGCCTCGCCGAGATCGCCCGCGCGGCGATGGTCAAGGGCGGAAGCGCGCTGACCATCGCCGGCCTCGCGGGCCTCGGCGACCTGGTCCTGACGTGCACCGGCGAGGCCTCGCGTAACCGCACGGTCGGCTACGAGATGGGCCGCGGCCGCACGCTCGACGACGTGCTCGGGAGCATGAACCAGGTCGCCGAGGGCGTGCGCACCGCCAAGAGCGCCCGCGATCTCTCGATCAAGCTCGGGATCGACATGCCGATCAGCACCGAGGTCTACCGGGTCCTCTACGAGAACAAGCCGGTGAAGCAGGCGGTCTACGACCTGATGACGCGCACCCTCGTCCGCGAGTGGTGACGCGTCTAGAGTCTAGAGTCTAGAGTCTAGAGTCTAGAGTCTAGAGGCGGGAACCTGACGCGGTCTCCTGAAACCGGAGTGCTTCGCTGGGACCTTTGCCCTCACCCCGACCCTCTCCCAGAGGTAGAGGGAGCGAGAAATCCCCGCAGTTCTCGGCCCTCTCCCTTCGGGAGAGGGCCTGGGTGAGGGCCCGCTCTCGAGACCGCATCCTGCGTCGGACGGAGTTTTGGTGCAAAGCCAGTCTAGGTCCCCCGATCAGCGAGGTTCACTTGCTCCGACACAGGCGTTCCGGTGCCTCGCGCACGTCGGCTCGAAGCAGCTCGATCGGCGCCGCGTTTGCGCCGCGACACCGCTGGTCGCAGCGAGATGCGTCTCGGACTCTGGACTCTAGACTCTAGACTCTAGACTCTGACATCCTGACACGCCTCGATCGCAAAAGTGACCGCGCGCGGCCCACTTTCTACCTTGACACCTGATGCGCCAGCGTGCGGCGCGTCGGCCTCGGCGCGAGGCGAACGACGAGCCGTCGGTGGCCGTCGATGAATCGGAACTGGCGATCAGCAATGTCGCGTAGCGCGGAATCGAGGCGAGCGTGGGCCGTCGGCGGGAGTGGCAAGTCGAGCGTCACGTGCACGGCGTCGTCGTCGAAGCGGACGGTGCCTGGTGCGCGGACGATCGCATCGAGCGTGCGAGCGACGGCGTCGGCATCGTAGGGTGCATCGGTTGGCGCGAGTCCGTCGTGGAGCGCCGCGAGCAGCCAGCGCCGAGCGTTGTCGGTGGCGAGCTTCATCGGCTGCAGGAGGACTCGGTTCGTGGTGTCGAGCGTCGACTTCTCGGCCGTCGGTTCGACGGAGACGCGGGGCACCTCGACGGGCGTGCGCTTGAGCTCTCGCTCGGCGAGCTCTCTCTCCAGGCTCGTCCGGAAGCGGTCGCGATCGATCTCCTTGCGACCGCGCCCGCCATCGGTCGCGCGCTCCTTCGCCAGCTCGGCCTCACGCTTTCGAAGGTCGGCGATCTCCTTCTTCAGTCTCGCGCGCGCGGGGTTGGCGATCAGCCGATCGTCTGGCGCGCGGGTCGCGCCGCCACGATCGACGAGACGATCGATGTGCGCGTGCGCCCGCGCGGCCTTGAACCCGTTCTCCTGCGCGCCGCGGCAACGACGCAGCAGCCGGACGGCCGCTTCGCCTTCGACGAGCGTCGTGAGGTTGGTCGCGATCGGCACGAGGTCGGCGCCGTCGCGCTCGACGAGCAGCCGCGCGTGGTGGCTGAGCTTCACGTGTCCCCACGCGACCTCGCCGACGCCGTCCTGCTTCGGCGCGATCGTCCCGAGGTCGGGCATCGTCACGGTGCTCGGCACATAGACGACGTACCCGAAGCCCTCGGCGTCGAGCGCTTGAAGCGCATCGAAGGCGAAGCCCCCGCGATCGAAGGCGAGCACGATGGGGCGTGCGTCGCCGAAGATCTCGCGCAGCTGTCTTGCCTCGGCGAGCACGTGACTGGAGAGGGCATCGCCCGCCCCGACGTGCCGGGCGCTCCACGTCCAGCCGCGCTCGTCGGTGACGAGGACGTCCGCGATGCCCTTGGTGGCAAGCCGACGCTTGCTGTCCCAGCCCTTGTCGATCGGCTCGTCGCCGGCGTACGGCTTGAAGTGTCCGTCGACTCCGAAGACGAGTCGCTCGGGCAGCTTAGCGGCGGCGATCGCACGCATCCACGCAGCCGAGAATGCGCTCGGATCGAACGTCGCGCGCATCTGCTGAATCGCACGGTGAAGTGTGCGCACGCTGGGGCTTCGCTCGACGCCGAGCACGACGCCGAGCGCGCGTGCGTCACGCTCGTGCATCGACTCGAGCGAGGGGAAGCCAGCGCTCCAGGCAGCCATCATCGCGAACGTCACCGTCGTCGCGTCGTAGACCGCGGACTCGGGACGCGCGACACGCGAAGCGCTGAGCGCCTGCCGGACGCCGATCGCGGCGAGGGCGCCCACGACCAGCAGCAGCCCGGCGTAGCGCGTCGGATGCTCGGTCGGTCCGCTCGGCAGCGGCACGCCGGGCGCGAGCTCCTGCTCTTGCTCTCGCGACACCTCCTCCGCGAGCGCGGCCGGCTGCTCGGACGGCTCGTGGGAGCGCGGCTCTGCGCCGGCACCGCCCGCCAGCGGAGGCGCGGGCTCCGTCTCGGTCGACGGCGACCACTCGGCCTCGGCCTCGGAGCTGTCGTCGCCGACCTGGGCCGCCACCGCTTCAGCGGCCGACGCGGTGCCCGTCGACGAGGCGCTCTCCGCCGGCGCGCTCTCGACGGACACCGTCGGGGAGGCCGCGGTCTCGAGGCTTGCCTGCTCCGCGCGCCCAACTGCCAGCGCCGCAAGCTCGCGGTGCACGATCGACGGCGCGACCCCAAGCTCCTTGGCGAGCGCTCCCTGGCTCATGCCCTGCCCCTGCTTCTCCGCGAGCAACGCCCGCATGCGAGCCGTCATCGTGCGCGGTCGACCAGGCCGCCGCTCGCGCACGACCTCGGCGATCCCACCTGCCCGCAGGCGTGCCCGTACCTTGCACAGCAACCCGTGGCTCACGCCGCACAGCGAACGGATGTCCGCGTCCTTGACCTTCATTCGCAGCAGCGACGCGATCGCGACGTCGCGACCCACCCTGTCGCCGATCTCGAACGTGAGCACCGGCAAGCCGCGCATCCGAAGCTCGATCGTCCGACCGCTCTCGTGGCGCTCGATGACGGGACGAATGGCCTCTTCGCGGAGCGCGGTAATCGGATCGGGAAGCACGGCGCATCCGATGCGGCGGCCGCGCCCGGCGTCACACGTTTTGAAAAAATTCGGTCGCCACGAAGTGCGATTTTCCGCGTGCAGCGTCGGGGCGTGTCAGGAGGTCAGAGACTCTAGACTCTTAACCGACACAAAAAGGGCAGCGCCCCGATCGCGTTCCCGCGATCGAGGCGCCGTCCGCCGTTCCCGACGATCAGTGCATCATGAAGCGCAGATCGTGGGTGTACTGACGCATGACGTTGAAGATGCCGATGTAGCGGCGGTACGTCTGATGCGCCGCGCCGTCGCGCACCTCACCGACCTTCGCGCCGACCTCCCACTTCGGCTCGTGGGTGACCGGGTCGTAGACCGGCATGCCCTTCGTGTCGACCTGGACCTTGTACGCGCCAGCGAGCAGCTGGTTGGCGTGCATGACCATGCGGGCGCCGATGCCCCTCGGGCGGGTGAGGCCGTTGTCGACCTGCGTGCCCATGTCACGCGCGGCCCACAGCTGACCGCTGTCCGGCTCGTACATGTAGACCTTCTCGCTCTCGGCGAGCGAGAGCGCCTCGGGGCCACCCTCGACCCAGACACGCATCGAGTTCCAGAGCGACATGTTGGCGCTCCGGCTGCCGTCGAGCTCGCCCGGGATCAACGGATGGCTGCCAGCACCGCCGTCGTCCAGCCCGAACCACATGGTGTAGAGCAGGGCCGGGACCTGGAGGCGGAAGCCGACGAGCGGATCGACGAGCGCCGGATCGGCGCCGGTGACCTTGTAGTCGGGCTCCCACAGCTTCGGGTAGAGGACCTGGCTGTTGCCGAACGAGTCCTTCTTCGCGGCACGATCGACGTACGGCGCGATCGCGTCGGTGTCGAACGTGAGGATGTACGCCATGAGCCGGTCGTACGCGAGCGGCATCAGGGTGCGGAAGTTGAGGAGCATGTTCCGCCCGTCGACATACGTGTCACGCGAGTACACGTGGATCGGGGGGAACTGCGCGGAGAGGGCCGCCACGGCGATGGGCTTCTCGGAGTAGGTGCCCTGACGCTCGTGGTAGGCGTGGTAGTGGAAGGAGCCACCCTTCTCGGTGTTGAGGTCGTCGTCGATCCAGCGACCCTCGAGGATGCTGATCTTGAAGTCCTTGCCCGAATCCGGCGGCCAATCCGGGTACTCGAAGAGATCGACTTCCTGACCGGGGACGGCGGCCTTGACGCCGTAGCCACCGGGCTGCGGACGGAGCACGGCCTTCTCGATCGCCTCGAAGGCGCCGGTGAGCGCGAGGGCGTAGCCCTTGCCCCACTCGTCCGAGAGCATCGCCGGGTTCTCGCTCGGCTTCTTGCCCGGGTACATCGCGGCGTACTGCGCGAGCTTCGCGGTCGAGAGCCAGCCGATCGACTGCATGCGGGAGAAGTAACGACCCCACGCACGCTGGCCGGCCGACCAGGTGAACCAGCCGCGGCGACCACGACGGAAGTAGTCGAGGACGTAGCGGTACTCGTAGAGCTTCGCGACGTTGTCGGAGGCCTCGTAGATGTCGGCGCCCGCGTCGAAGCGGAGGTTGTGCGGGTAGTTCGCGTACTCGTCGGTACCGAAGCGGTACGGCCAACGGATGCGGTTCGGACCCGCGGTCGCCCCGCCGGTCTTCCAGAACGGCGCTGCGTACTTCGCGTCGATGCCGTCGAGCGCGCCCGAGACCATCTCGCTGACGTGCGCGTGCTCCTTCGGAGCCGGGGCGCACACCTGACCGTTGATCGCCGCGTGCTGCTCGTAGTCCGTCTTCGGCTCGCGGCAGCGCGCGGGATCGTAGATGAACTTCTCGCTCTGCAGGATGCGGGCGAGCGTCGTGTAGTGCGTCGGCTGGACCACGTCGCCGCCGCCCATGGTGGCGTCGGTGCGCTTGACCATCCACTGCTCGTTGATCGGGCTGGCATGGATCGGCGCGATCTGCTTCGCAACGTTGCTCGACGCCGGGAGCACCTCGACGGCGCCGCCGTAGATGAACTTCATCGCCGCCTTGTCGTAGGCGCCGAGGCCCACGAGGTCGGTGTTGAAGTCATACCCGTAGTCCATGATCGACGAGTACGCGTACTCCTCGATGGACGGGTGGGTGGACGCGTTGGCGCCGAGCTCCTCGTTCGTCTCCGGATCGAGGTAGCGCGGACCGAGGCAGGTGTCGCTCTTCGGATCCGTGCGCGGACCCGTGCAAGCGGCCATCGCCTTGCCGTCGTTGGTGCGCAGCTTCCAGTAGTTCGGGTGGAAGTTCATGGAGTCCCACGAACCCTGGAAGTTGTGGCGGAGCGCCATCGTGTGGCCGACCTCGTGCTCGGTCACCGCGCGATAGATGTGCGACCGCATCTCCTTGAAGAGAGCGAGCGCGCGCGCGTCCTTGTCGAGGTCCTTGTACTTGTCGAGGTACTTCTTGACGAGGCCCTCGATGTGCGGCGCGCTGAACTCGTTCGCGCCGAACATGCAGACGCCACGCCTCTCGAGCTCCGCGGCGACGCGGTCGTGGATGGCGTTCATCTCCATCGGACCGAGACCGCCGAACGGAGACGACAGCTTCGTCGACTCCTTCGCCGAAGCGTCGTCGGTCGCGAGCACGATGCCGTTGGCGAAGAGGTAGTCGCGGCTGCCGATCAGGAGCTCCTCGCTCTTGGTCCCGGCGAGCGCGTCGCTCTTGGCCTTCAGGTTCGCCTGCGCCTCGGCGAGACCGCCGAAGCCCTTGTCACCGCGCACGCCCTTGTCGGCGATGAGCGCCTGCACGGCGGCGAGGCGCTCGGCCGGCGTGGCCTTGTCGGAGACGACCGCGGCGCTGCCGAGGCCGGCGACGAACTGCTGCGGCTGCAGCGACCCGACGCGCTTGTCGATCTCGGACTGGCTCATGCCGAGCCCGCGGGACGCGCGCATCTTGCCGTTCAGGTAGTCGGCGTACGCGGCGTAGATGCCTTCCTTGCCGGTCGGCGTCGCGTCGCTCGAGAACTTGCCGAGATCGTTGGTGACGTACTTGCCGGAGACGAAGTCCTCGGCGGTGATGTCGCCGATCGCGACGCGAACCAGGTCGCGCGCCATCGTGGAGTAGCTGTCGAGGGCGGCGCCGTAGACGTACGCCGTCGACTGGACGACCTCGCCGGTGATCGGGTCCGCGCCGTTCGGGCCGTACCCGAGGGGCGCCGACTGCAGCGGCATGTCGACCCAGCCGATCAGGTTGAAGCGGAGATCGCCCTCGCGAGCGACCGTGCCGATCTTGCCGCACGCCGCGTCGTCGCCCTGCTGCACCGGGTTGTGACAGAGGGTGAGCGCGACCTCGGGGACCTTGGGCTCCTCGCCGGGGAACTGCTGCGAGTGGCAGGTCGCCGCGTCGCCCAGCTTGAAGCGCGTGCACTCCGCCTCGCGCGCGGCGGCGATCGCCCCGCGGAGCGCGTCGTTCCACTCGCCGATGAGGGTCGCGTTCTCGTCCCACAGATCGGCCGGCATGTTGCGCGACACGTAGTAGGGGATCGTGCGGACCGGGCGATCCTTGTACGGGATCGTGCACTTGCCGGCGTAGGGATCGCAGACCGAGCCCTGCACGCTGCCGCAGAACTTGTCGGCCTCGAGCCGATCGCCCTTCTGCGCCTCGAAGCAGGTGCGGCCGTCGTGCGACTTCTTCCACAAGTTGTGGCGCGCCATCAGGCGGTGCCAGTTCTTGTCGAGGATCTCGTACTGGCGGTTGAAGCCGTAGCGATCGCGGTTGAAGGTGCCGAACAGCGAGAACTTCTCGCTGCTGGTCTCGGCGGGCTCGTAGTCACGCTCGCCGACCTTCATGAACGACGTGCGGATCGCGACCTCCTGCGAGTTGCACTCGATGACGTCGCTGCCGGTGACCATGTTGTAGATCCAGCAGGACGGCAGGCCGCGGATGCCCCAGAAGTCGGCCGTCTCGGCGAACCACTTGGACGTGATGTCCATGTAGCCGTTCGCCGTGTCGAACACCGGCGCGTTCTCGCTCTTCGGATCGAGCTCGAAGTACTGGACCTGCTGCCAGCGGATGTCGCCGAAGATCTCGTAGATCCAGAAGTTCATGAAATCTGGATCGGTGGCGAGATTGCGCGACCAGTCGACGCGCATGAAGTCGCGGTCGTACCAGGGCCGGTCGTGCGCGTTCTCGACGACGACGTTCAGCTCCTCGCCCGTGGCGGGGTTGTACTGACGGCGCACGTCGAAGTGCGACTGGATCGGGTACATCGCGATGATGACGCCGTCGTTCTTCGACGGGTCGGCGCCCTTGCCGTCGGAGCCCGCGACGAGCTCGTACGACCGACGGGCGATCAGGAAGTTCTCCTGGATCTCCCAGCGGATGCGCCGCATCTCGTCCTGCAAGCCGGGGAACGCGAAGTGGTTGGTGCGCGACACGTCGACGACGGTCATGCGCATGTACCACTCGGTCGGGTTGCTCCGGTCGGTGCCGACCAGGTCCGCCTTGCGGATGTAGTTGTCCTGCACCTGGCTGATCGGCTCCACCTGTTCGGAGCAGCCCGCGGACAACCCGCCGCCTGCGACCGTCAAGCCGAGGGCCGCCGCCAGCCCGATTCGGCTCCACCATCCCTTGCGCATCACAGCCTCCTATTCATCTCGACGAAGTCTTTTCCTGGGTCCGCCGGCGGGCGCCTCGCGACCATTCGCGAGGCGCCACACGCGCGGCGGTGGTGGGCTCAGCAATCGCGGTCGTAGGTGTAACCGCAGGGGCCGAAGCCGAGGTAGTACAGCGCGACGCGCACCTGGTTGAGGAAGGCCACGTAGTCACGGAGCTTCTTCTCCGCGACGGGATCCTTCACGTCGGCGGCGGTGATCACTCCGCCGGTCGACTTCACCGGGCGGCGCGCCGGGTTGTACTTGACCGTCTTCTGACCGGTCGTGGCGTTCACGACGACGGTATCGACGTCGTAGGCGGCCATCATCAGCTCGTTCGCGTGCTCGAGCATGCGAGCGCCGATGCCGGTGTCGACGACCTTGCCGAGGAGCGTCTCCTTGCCGAACGACTTCGCCGTCCACTCGAGGCCGTCGACCGGATCGAAGAAGGTGATCTTCTCCGCGTCGGGGACCTTGATCGCTTCGGGCGAGCCGTCGATCCAGACGCGGGTCCGGTTGATCAGATCCATGCTGGAGTCGATCGGCTGGTAGAGCATCATCAGGATGATCGCCGGCACCTTGATGCGGTAGCCGAGCATCGGGTCGAGCAGGCGCGAGCCGGCCGGGCGCGCGGCGGAGATCTTCGCCGCGTCGGTCTCCCAGAGCTTCACCGGCATCGTCGGGACGGTGCCGAACGCGTCGGGCGCCGCGCCGGGCGCGACGTAGGGAGCGATGGTGTCCCAGTCGTCCGCGAACACGCCGGCGACCAGGCGGTCGAAGGCCTGCGGGATCGCCGACCGGAAGCTGAACATGACGTTGCGGCCGTCGAGGTAGGTCTCGCGGGCGACGGTGCTCAGCTGCGGACGCGAGTCGGTGAGCGCGATGCCGGCGAACGGCTTCTCGAGGAAGCTACCGCCGCGGAGCGGGTACGCCTGGTAGTCGAACTGCTTGGTCAGGTCGTACTTGTGATCGATGTACCGGCCGTCGCCGACGCCGACCTTGAACGCGCCCGGCGCGGTGGACGACTCGTCCTCCATCGCCGCGTACACGTCGAAGAGCGAGCCCGGCTGCTTGGCGGCCACGTAGGTGCCCGGCTGCGGGCGGAGGAACGCCTTCTGCATCGCGTCGAACAGCATCGTCAGCGCGAGGAGGTTCGCCTGCGCGTCGTAGTCGGCGCCCTCGCTCCCGTCGCCGCTGCTGCGAACGACATCGGACAGCGCGTTCCACTGCAGCGACTGGATGCGCTCGAAGAAGCGCGAGAACATGCGGTAACCCGCCATGTTGATGTCGCGCTCGCGGCCACCCTTGCGGAAGAAGTAGTCGAGGTACATCAGCTCGTAGCGCTCGAGGATGTCGGCGGTGAGCTCGTACATGTCGGCGCCGTTGTCGTAGACGTACTGGTGCACGTAGCTGGTGCGCCCGTCGCCGGCCTTGTACGGCCAGCGCGACTTCGCCGTCGACGGATCGGCGTACCCGCCCTCGGTGACGTTCTTCTCGCGCGCGAACTTGACCTTCCAGTCGTCCGGGAAGCCGCCGCGCGGCAGCTCCGGCTTCATGTCCTTGAGGAAGGAGTGGTCGCGGTGGACCGGCGCGCAGACGTACGCCTTGTCGCCGATGACCGCGCCGACGCCGTTCTTCTTCGCCTCTTCGGCGGGGACGATCTCGCAGCGACCCGGATCGAACAGGTTCAGCTTGCGGGCGAGGTCGGTGTAGTGGTTGGTGTTCGTTCCGACCAGCCAGCCCTCGAAGTTGAGGATCGTGAGCGTCGGGAGGAAGTTGCTCCCGACCGTGCGCGAGTTGTTGATCAGGCTGAACTCGGTGTCGTCGAACAGCTCGACCTGCCGCGTGTAGATGAACTTCGCGGCCATCTTGTCGAACTGCCCGAGCTTCGCGGCGTACAGGCTGTCGAACTTGTAATCCATGACCGACGACACGGCGTACGCGTCGAGCGAGTCGTGCTCGCTGCCCTTCTTGAGGCCGAGCTCCTCGTCGGTCGCCGGGTCGAGCCAGCGCGGCCCCATGCAGTCGTCGGGCGCCCCGGGCTCGCGCGCCGTGGTGCAGGCCTTCATCTTCGCCTTGTCACCCTGCGCGCGGTACGCCCAGTACTCCGGGTAGAAGTTCGGCGCGTCCCACGAGCCGGAGAAGTCGTGCTCCATGCTCATGAGGTGCCCCATCTCGTGGAGCAGCGTGAACTCGAACATCGGCTCGAGGAGCTCCTGGTAGATGAGCCGGCCGCGCACGAAGCGGTCGATCTTCTGCCCCTCGACGCCGGCGCGCTTGGCCATCTCGCCCGTGGCGGTCGCGCCGTCGGGGTAGCGGGCCTTGAGCTTCGCCGCGTAGCCGCCCTGCCAGGTGAAGCGCATCATCTCCGGCAGCTCGAGCGAGCAGCTGTGCTTGCGCTTCAGCTCCTCCTCCTTCGCCGCGCGGAGCGCCATCGCGGTCGGGTTCATCCCGCGCAGCGGCGACATGCCCTCGAGGATCTCGGGCTTGCTCGCGAGGGCCGGGTTCATGCCGACGCTCGACAGCCAGAGATCGTTCATGATCTTCGGCTCGAGGCCGCCCTTCTGCAGGGCCTCGACCTTCTTCTGGATCTTCGCGGTGTACACCGCGGGATCCTGGAACTTCGAGCTCGGATCGCCGATCGTGCTCTGCTTGGCGACGTACTGGTTCCAGGCGATGAGCCGCTCGGCCGGCGTCTTGGCAGCGGCGAGCGCCTTGTCGGCGCCGTAGTCGGCGCGGAGCTTCGGCACGTCGACGGCCTTGAGGCGCGCCTCCATCTCCGCCTTGCTCATCGCCGGCTTCGCGCCCTGCGTGAGCTTGGTCTGGTACGCGTTGAGGATCGGGTCGTTGATCGGATCCGTCGGGTACGCGAGGCTCTCGGTGCTGTAGACCTGACGCGGCAGGCCCGCGGCGTACTCCGCCGGGGTGAAGTCGCCGGCGATCAGCTGGAGCTGATCACGCGTCGACGCCGAGTAGGTCTCGACGCTCGCGCCGAAGATGTTGACCAGCGAGCCGATGTTCTCGCCGGTGGTCGGGTCGCCCGACCAGACGATGACGCCGAGCGGACGGTTGAAGGACGGGTTGTTCCACCACGCGATCATGTGGTGGCGGATGTCGCCCTTGCGGACCTTCTTGCCGGCCTGACCGCAGGACGGGTGATCGTCCTTGGTCACCGGGTTGTGGCACATGACGACGGCCGCGCCGTCCTTGAGGGCCGGCACGTCCTCCTTCTTCGGATCGATCGGGCCGGCGAAGTACTTCGTGTGGCACGACGCGCGGTCTCCGCCGAGGTGGCGGCACTCCGACTCGCGGGCGTACGCGATGGCGCGCGAGATCGCGAGGTTCCACTCGCCGATGGCGCGCTTGGTCGCCGGCTCGAGCGCCGCGGGGAGCTCCGGGTCGAGGTAGAACGCGAGCGCCTTGATCTCGCGCTGCTCGTAGGGCATCGAGCAGAGCTTCGCGTTCATGTCGCACGTCGAGTCAGTGTGGACGCCCTTGCACACGGCGTCGGCGTCGACCTTCTTGTTGTCCTGGCCACAGACCGTGGGAAGATGCGACTTCTTCCACAGGTTGTAGCGCATGATGTACTTGTGCCAGGTGTCGTCGGTGGTGCCGTAGTTGCGGTCGTAACCGCTACGGTCC
Source organism: Deltaproteobacteria bacterium (assembly GCA_016182965.1). Classification (GTDB taxonomy): domain Bacteria; phylum Myxococcota_A; class Polyangia; order Polyangiales; family JADJMO01; genus JALHOE01. The sequence goes on from JACPFM010000162.1 coordinate 13,574, forward strand.
ATCGTCAGGTTCCCCATGATGTTGCCTTCCCACGGGGTCACCTCGGCGACCTCGTAGTCAGACGACTGATCACCGGTGGGGACCTTCCAGAAGGACGTGCGCAGCGTCACCTCCTGGTCACCGCAATCGATCGAGCCCTCGGAGTAGGTGTCGGGGTAGAGGGCGCCGTTCCGGAAGAGGCAGCTCGGGATCTGGTAGCCGTAGTAGTCCCAGGTCTCGGGCGACGCGATCCACCGCGACGTGACGTCGAAGTAGCCGTTGCCGAGCTCGGCGAAGTTGGACGACTCGGGGTGGTCGGGGCGGTTCTCGAAGTAGGCAACCGGCTTCCAGGTCAGCTGACCGGCGAACGCCTCCCAGAAGAAGATCTGGTTGGGGTCGCTCACCAGGTTGCGCGACCAGTCGACGCGCATGTACTCCCGCTCGTACCAGGGGAGGTCGGTCGTGTTCTCCTCGGTGACGTTCGTCTCTTCGCCGGTCGCCGGGTTGTACGACTTCTGGATCTGGAAGTGGCTGGTGATCGGCCACATGCTGACGACGACGCCGTCGTTGGCCTGCCCCTTCACGCCGCCGTGGCCGTCGGAGTCCTTGATGAACTCGTAGGCGTTGCGCGCGATGAGGAAGCGATCGGTGATCTCGAACCGCACGCGGCGCGTGAGGTCCTGCAGACCGTCGCTGAACCACGGATTGGTGCGGTGCACCGCGAGGATGACGCTGCGGATGTAGAACTCGGGCGCCGCCTTCGGGTCACGGAAATCACCGACCAGGTCGCTCTTCCGGATGGCGTTCGGCTGGACGCGATTGATCTCCTCGCGCTCCGACGCACAGCCGGCGGTCGACGCTGCGCCGCCCGCCACCGCGAGCCAGCCTGCCACCGCTGCGAGGCCGAGCCTCTTGAACCATGCCTTACGCATCACCAACGCCTCCTTCAGTTCCCGACAGTCCCGACGAACCGACCGTGAATGCGGCGACCGCTCTCAGGGGTCGCTCCCCTCGGGGGTCTCTCGGTCGGAAGAGACGCACCTCGGGTTTGGGGCCCCGCCCTGGCAACTCTCGTTCCAGGCAGGAACCTGCGAGAATCGCGGGGGACATCGCGGACGGGGCCCGCCGGGGCGCGCCTTCGTTAGCGATGTAACGGCTGCGACGACCCCTTCCTCCGATCGGGTACGCACGCCCCTCGTCGAGCGATGGCGGAACGTTGCGTTGCCGGTGGACGTCGGGTCCGACGCGGCGCGGTCTCTCGAACGGAGGGCGCCGGGGCGCAAGGTGCGACGTCTTACGTCGAAGGTCGAAGGTCGAAGGTCGAGGGCTGCCAGCTGGAGGCGGGACCGTCCGGCGGTTGCGCGCCGCCGGACGTGTCCGTCGAGAACCATCCCTGTGGGCCCGGGTCCGCCTTCGGCGGCCCCGGAGAATTGCCCTCACCCAACCCTCTCCCGGTGGGAGAGGGCTTGAGAATTCCTGGGTCTTCTGGGCCCCTCTACCTCTGGGAGAGGGGTTGGGGTGAGGGCACATTGCCCGCGAGCGCAGCGAGCGGGCTGACTTCCGCAAGCACACTCCAGCCAGGCGCGAGCGCGCGTATCACCATCCTGCCGAGCTCGGCCAACTGACCGACGCCGGTTGACGAATCGGCCGTTCGCTTCTAAGGAGAGAAAGACCCTGACGCGTACGTAAGGGTTAGCCACCAGCCATGGACCCGGTTCGCCTCCCCCTCGCCCAGCTCACCGACACGCTGCCCGACGCGCCGCCCGCGCCCGAGCGGTTGCTGCAGGTCGGTGATCTCGCGCGCGAGTCGGGGAAGACCGTGCGCGCGCTCCACCTCTACGAGGAGCTCGGGCTCTTGAGCCCGCACGCGCGCTCGAAGGGCCGCTATCGCCTCTTCGGTCCCGAGGCCCTGCTGCGCGTGCGGTGGATCGGCAAGCTCCAGGAGATGGGCCTGTCGCTCTCCGAGGTCGCCGACCTCGTCCGCGACTGGGAGTCGAGCGAGAGCGCGCCGCGCGCGATGGACAAGATGCGTCGCCTGTACGAGGAGCGCCTTCGCCAGACCCGCGAGCAGCTCACGAAGCTGCTCGAGCTCGAGCGCGAGCTCGAGTCCTCCCTCAAGTACTTGAGCGACTGCGACAGCTGCGATCCCGTCCGCTCGCCAGTGCAGTGCACCGGCTGCGATCTCCACGACTGCGCTCACCCTGCGCCCGAGCTCGTCCTCGGCGTGCAGCAGAGCGGCTGACGAAGTGCCCGCCTCGCGACGAAGACGAAGGAACCAGGCCCAGGAAACTCGATGAAGCTCCCGATCTACATGGATTACCACGCGACGACGCCCCTGGACCCGAGGGTCCTCGAGGCGATGCTGCCGTACTTCACCGAGAAGTTCGGCAACGCCGCGAGCCGCAGCCACGCGTTCGGGTGGACGGCCGAAGAGGCGGTGGAGCGTTCGCGCGAGGAGATCGCGCGCCTGATCGGCGCCAACGACGAGCGGAGCGGTCAGCCCGACGGCAAGTCGATCGTCTTCACCTCCGGCGCGACCGAGAGCGACAACCTCGCGATCAAGGGCGTCGCCGAGTTCTACAAGGAGAAGGGCAACCACATCGTGACGACCAAGGTCGAGCACAAGGCGGTGCTCGACACCTGCAAGCGCCTCGAGAAGGACGGCTACGAGGTCACCTACCTCGACGTCGACCGGTACGGCATGGTCGATCCCGACGCGGTCGCGAAGGCCATCGGGCCGAAGACGCTCCTCGTCTCGGTGATGCTCGCGAACAACGAGGTCGGCACGGTGCAGCCCATCGCGGAGATCGGGAAGATCACCCGCGCCAAGGGCGTGCTCTTCCACTCCGACGCGGTGCAGGGCATCGGCAAGGTGCCGTTCGACGTCAACGCGATGCACGTCGACCTCGCGTCGATCACGGCGCACAAGATGTACGGCCCCAAGGGCGTCGGCGCCCTCTTCGTGCGGCGCAGCAAGCCGCGCGTGCGCCTGACGGCGCAGATGGACGGCGGCGGTCACGAGCGCGGGCTGCGCTCGGGCACGTTGAACGTGCCGGGCATCGTCGGCTTCGCCAAGGCCGCGGAGATCATGCGGCTCGAGGGCAAGGCGGAGGCCGAGCGCCTCGTTCGCCAGCGCGAGACCCTGAAGAAGAAGCTCACGGCGCGCCTGCCGGAGGTGCACCTCAACGGGCATCCCGAGCAGCGCCTGCCCGGCAACCTGAACCTCTCCTTCGCCTACGTCGAGGGCGAGGCGATGATGATGGCGATCAAGGACGTCGCCGTCTCGAGCGGCTCCGCTTGCACGAGCGCGTCCCTCGAGCCCAGCTACGTGCTCCGCGCGATGGGCGTCGGCGAAGAGGCGGCGCACTCGTCGATCCGCTTCGGCCTCGGCCGGTTCACCACCGACGAGGAGATCGACTTCGTGGCGAGGCTCGTCATCGAGAAGGTCGAGAAGCTGCGGGAGATGAGCCCGCTCTGGGAGATGGCCCGCGAGGGGATCGACCTCACGCAGGTGGAGTGGGCGGCGCACTGAGGCGGAAGGACTTCGGAGACGAACATGGCGTACAGCGACAAGGTCATCGACCACTACGAGAACCCGCGGAACGTGGGCACGCTCGACAAGAACGACGAGAACGTCGGCACCGGCCTCGTCGGCGCGCCGGCCTGCGGCGACGTCATGCGCCTCCAGATCAAGGTCGAGGAGGGCAAGATCGTCGACGCGAAGTTCAAGACGTTCGGCTGCGGCTCGGCGATCGCGTCATCGTCGCTCGCGACCGAGTGGCTCAAGGGCAAGAGCGTCGAAGAGGCCGAGGAGATCAAGAACACGGCCATCGTCGAGGAGCTCAACCTCCCGCCGGTGAAGATCCACTGCTCGGTCCTCGCCGAGGACGCCATCAAATCGGCGATCGCCGACTACCGCGCCAAGCAGGCCTCCCGCAAGAAGGCCGCGGCCGAGTGACACTGTCGCGCCAGAGGCGCGCATCGCAACCGCGCCAGGCGCGCGCATCCGAAGACCCGAGAAGAACGAGCACGATCATGGAAGCGAAGGCGGAGACGATCACCACGAGCACCCCTCCGGAGGCCAAACCGGAGGGCGCGAAGTCGCTCGCGATCACCATCACCTCGAAGGCCGCCGAGGCTGCGAAGAAGCAGCTGGCCAAGCGCGGCACGCCCGAGGCGATGATCCGCCTGGGTATCCGCGGCTCGGGCTGCTCGGGCTTCAGCTACGTCATCGAGTTCGAGGACAAGGAGCCCCGCGAGCGCGACCGCGTGTTCCTGCAGGACGGCGTGAAGTTCGTCGTCGACAAGAAGTCGCTGCTCTACCTCGCCGGCACGCAGCTCGATTGGGAGCAGAAGCTGATGAGCCAGGGCTTCAAGTTCGTGAACCCGAACGAGAAGTCGACCTGCGGCTGCGGCCACTCGTTCACCGTGTGAGCGGTCTAGAGTCTAGAGTCTAGAGTCTAGAGTCTAGAGAGGGTCGCCGCCGGGCCTGTCGATGCGCGTGTCAGCGCGCCCTCGACAGCTCTTCTCTTCTGGGACTCTGGACTCTGGACTCTAGACTCTAGACCAGCCGATCTAGACCAGCCGATCTAGCCCAGCCGATGGATCCCTTCGAAACCCTCGCCCTCCCCCGCCGCTTCGGGCTCGACCTGAAGCTCGCCGAGGCGCGTCACCTCGAGCTCTCGAAGACGCTGCACCCCGATCGGTACGTGGGCGCGCCGCCGAACGAGCGGCGGCTCGCGCTGTCGCGCGCGGTCGAGGTCAACGAGGCGTGGCGGGCGCTTCGCGATCCCATCAAGCGCGCCGAGGCGATCTTGCGTCTGTCGGGGCTCGAGGCGGAGGTCGGCGAGACCCGCGAGCCAAAGCCGAGCGGCGCGTTCCTCATGGAGGTCATGGAGGCGCGCGAGGCGCTCGAGGAGGCGAAGGCGTCGCGCGACGCGGCCCGCGTCGAAGGCGTCGTTCGCGAGGCGCGCGCGCAGCTCGGCGACGCCGAGCGCGCGCTCGCCCGGGCCATCGATCCAGTGCTCGACCAGGGCGGCGGCGCCGCCGAGCTGCGCGCGGCGATTCCCTTGCTCGGCCGGCTGCGGTACGCAGCGCGCCTCCTCGAGGAAGCGAGGAACGCCGAGGACGATCTCATGTGAGTCGTCAGTCTTCAGTCGTCAGTCGTCAGCCGAGACAGACCATGCCGCTCTTCGAGATCTTCGACCCCAAGGCCAAGCCGCGTCCCATCGGGATCGATCTCGGCACGACCAACTCGCTCGTCGCCTACGTGAAGCAAGGCCGGCCGACGGTGGTGACCGACTGCAACTCCGGCGCCTTGGTGCCGAGCGTCGTGTTCTTCGGCGAGCAGGGGACGCTCGTCGGCGAGCTGGCCAGGCGGCAGGCGCCGGAGCACCCGCGCGAGACGATCGTGTCGGTCAAGCGGTTCATGGGTCGCGGCGCCGATGACGCCGAGACGCGTCGGCTCGGGCCGTACGAGTTCGCCGGCCCCGACGAGGCGCCGAATCGGCGCGTCGTCAGCTTCAAGGTGCACCAACGCACGGTCACGCCGGTCGAGGTGTCCGCCGAGATCCTCAAGCAGCTGCGCGACAACGCGCGCGACGAGATCGGCTCCGTCGGTCCCGCCGTGATCACGGTGCCCGCGTACTTCGACGACGCGCAGCGGGAGGCGACCAAGTACGCCGGCAAGCTCGCCGGCCTCGAGGTGCTGCGCCTGTTGAACGAGCCGACGGCGGCCGCCCTCGCCTACGGCCTCGACCAGAAGCAGAACGGAACCTTCCTCGTCTTCGACCTCGGCGGCGGCACGTTCGACGTCACCGTGCTGAAGCTCGAAGACGGCGTGTTCCAGGTGAAATCCACCGGCGGCGACAGCGCGCTCGGCGGCGACGACATGGACCGCGCGCTCGCCGAGAAGATCCTCTCGGACGCGCACATCGAACGCGCGTCGCCCGAGCTGGTCCGTCGCGCGCTCGACGCCGCGCGCGCGGTCAAGCACGCGCTCACCGACGTCGCCGTGGCCGGGTGGGAGCTCGGCGACGCGAAGGGCGAGATCACGCGCGAGCAGTTCGACGTGCTGGTGAAGCCGACCGTCGATCGCACCATCGGCCCGGTCCGCCGCGCGCTGCGCGACGCCGGCGTCGACGCGCAGGAGCTCGATGGCGTCATCCTCGTCGGCGGCGCGACCCGCACGCCGATCGTCCGGCAGACCGTCGAGCGCGTGCTCGGCAAGGAGCCGCTCGCGGACATCGATCCCGATCAGGTGGTCGCGCTCGGCGCGGCGGTGCAGGCCGACCTGCTCGCCGGTGAGCAGCTCGCCGAGGCCGGCGAGGACGTGCTCCTGCTCGACGTCGTCCCGCTGTCGCTCGGGATCGAGACGATGGGCGGGATCGCCGACAAGATCATCCCGCGCAACACCACCATCCCGACCGGCGCGCGCGCGACGTTCACGACCTACGCCGACAACCAGACCGGGTTCGAGATCCACGTCGTGCAGGGCGAACGCGAGCTCGCGAGCGACTGTCGGTCGCTGGCGCGCTTCACGCTGCGCGGCATCCCGCCGATGCCCGCGGGCATGGCGCGGCTCGAGGTCACCTTCAAGGTCGACGCCGACGGCCTGCTGCGCGTGCACGCGATCGAGACCACGACCGGCAAGGAGCAGTCGGTCGACGTGCAGCCGACCTACGGCCTCACCGAGGACGAGATGGAGCAGATGCTCCTCGACGCGCTCGATCACGGCGAGGAGGACCTCCTCAAGCGCCGCCTCGCCGAGGGCCGGGTCGAGGCCGAGCGCGTGATCCTCGCGACCGAGAAGGGCCTGCGCGACGGCAAGGCGCTGCTCGAGACCGGCGAGGAGCCGCAGATCCGCGCGGCGATCGACGCGCTGCACGCGGCGACGCGCAACGCCGATCCCGACGCGATCCGCGTCGCGACCGAGGCGCTCGACAAGGTGACCGGTCCGTTCGCGGAGCGGCGCATGAACGACGCGATCGCGCGCGCGATCGCCGGGCGCAACGTCGAGGACGTCGACCACGAGGTCGCCGCCGCCAAGGGCGTCGACGCGCACGTCGAGGAGCACGAGCAGCGCCGCCGTGGCGGTCCCGAAGAGAAAGGAAGCTCGTGATGCCGAAGGTCCGCTGGGTCCCCGAGGGGATCGAGGTCGACGTGCCGGTGGGCACCGATCTGCGCACGGCGAGCAAGCTCGCGCACACGCAGCAGGGCGACGCCTGCGGCGGCAAGTGCGCGTGCTCGACGTGTCACGTGTACGTGCACGAGGGCAAGGAGCTGCTCTCCGAGGCCGACGAGGACGAGGAGGACACGCTCGACAAGGGCTTCGACGTGCGCATCAACTCCCGCCTCGGCTGCCAGGCGCGCGTCGAGGGCGAAGGCCTCGTCGAGATCGAGATCTCGCGCGAGTCCCGCGAGTCGTACTTCAACGAGCACCCGGACGAGGCGCCGCCGGGCTGGCGCGAGAAGCGCTGATTCACTCGCCGATCCGCTCCTTCATCTCGCCGATCTGCCGCGACTGCGACTCGAACATCGACGTGGCTGCGGTCACTTGACGATCGTGATCGCCGCCCTGGTCGTCACGCCGGCGCCCGTCCATCCGCTGTCGAGCGATGTGAAGTACTCGTCGAGCACCCCGACGCCCGAGGAGCCGACGGAGACGAGCGCCGGCTCGTCCGTCTTCGAACCATAGATACGGATCGAGGGCGAGCGCCTCGCAACGCTCATGCCGCGCAGGGCCGCGGTCGCCACGCCCGTCGGGGGCGGCGCCCACCGTGCGCAAAACGCCGGTCGCGGCCCTGGAATCGTCAATCGGCGCACGCAGGCGCTATCCGATGTGACTGGGCTCGCCACGAAAGGGAAGCCCTCGCGGAACGCGGGTTCCGCAAGGGCGTCCCGGCGTGATCGTCAGCTGCCGCAGTGCCGCAGCTGGCCGCAATGGCGCAGCTGACCGCAGTGACGGATCTGACCGCAGTGCCGAACGCGCGAGTCCTTCTGCTTCACCGCCTGCACGGTGACGTTCTTCGCTCGCCTTTGGCGTAACGCCTTCATGTCGGAGCTCCTCCTGGTTGGCTGATGTCACCCCGCCGGAGCGGCGAGGTCGGTTCGCCTTACTGATCGCATCGACGACTTCTGACCCCCGTCGGCACGCGAGGCCGACCGCCGGTCTCACGACCTCGACCTGGCTTCGGTGCGGAACCCGGCGGGATCGACGCCGAACCTGCGGCAGAGCCTGTAGAAGCTCTCCCGCTCGACCGCGGCGAGCTGCGCGGCGGCAGCGACGTTGCCCTCGGCGCTCTGGAGCAGCGACTCGAGGTAGCGGCGTACTCCCTCGTTGCGAACGCGATCGACCGCTTCGCGGTAGGTGAGCGTGGCGAGCTCCAGGGGCGGATCTCGACGTCGCCCCGGTCGCAACCCGGAGATCTCGTCCGGCAGCGTGTCGCGCGCGATGAACCCGTCCTCCGCGATGAGCGCGGCCCTGTCGATGACGCTCCGGAGCTCGCGCACGTTGCCCGGGACGACGCATGAGCTTCAATCGTCGACGGGGAGCGCCCGGACCGTTTTGACCACCTCGTCGTCGGGCAGACCCCGCAGATGAAGCGCGTAGGCCTCGCGGGCCAGGATGAGACACATCGGGCAGAGATCCGCGCATGCGCCCCGCAAGCACTTGGCCAGCGTGAACCGACAGCACCGGCAGCGGATGCCGTCGAGCAGCGCGGGGATCTCCCCGAGCAGGAAGGTCGCGTATCGGTGCGCATCGGTCGAGCCGTGCGCGGGGTGTGCGATCAGGGCACCGTCGGCGTGGCGATGGGTGGCCGCCGGCGCAGCGAAGGCGGCTGGCCGGCGCGGCGGGTAACCGCAAGCGACACTCGCTACGGCTGCGACGGCTACCGCCACCATCAGGTGATGGCCGAAGCGTGGGATGGACACTTTTCTCGCGGGCCTCATGAGCGGAAACGATCGCAAACGACGGGCCAGTGCGTCCTGCGAGCCAGCTCGCCTGCGACAAGCGGCGTCGGATCGCGTCGATCCTGCCGTCGCCATCGACGTCCGGCGGCGTTGTCTCCTGCATGGGCGCGGCGAGTGACCTTCGTCGTCACGTGACGCGAGGCGCGTTGGCCCGGTCAGTCACAGCCACGTGAGTCGTGGGCCATGCACGACATCGCAACGCTCATCACGCTCATCGCATCGCCCGCGGAGCGCCTCGCCTTGTCCATACGCGCGAGGCCATCGGCGTCATTCGTCGCGGCGGAGTCGGTCATCATCGCGTGTCCGGCGCGCAGCTCGCCCATGGAGGCCTCGAGCGGCCCCATCCACGCCTGCCGCGAGCCCCCGCAGCGGCTCATCATCTGCTCCGACATCGCGCCGAGGCCGGAGCGCATGGCCGACAGCCCCTGCGACATCCTCCACATCCCGCTCTCCATGTCATGTACGGCGACGGGACGTTCGCTGGCCCGGTACTGCGCGAGGCCGTGGTCGACGAGCGCGAGCCCCGAGAGCATGTCGTTCATCCCGGTCCACGTGTCTGCGGCGCCGGAGCCGTCGTGGTGGTCTCCGCAGCCGGCGAGCAGCGCGGCCAGCACCAATGACGCACGGCTGAGATCTCGGATTCGGATGGCGATCATGGTGGCCTCGTCGCGTGGCCACGTGCATTCGTCGTTCCACCGTCGCGGCGTGTGCCGCCTGCGACGACGTGACCTACTCGGTCACCGACTCGCGACGGCGCAGTTGTCGGCCGCGCCAAACCACCCACGCGGCGGGGATCACCAAGAGCGTGAGCAACGTGAGCGACACCAGGCCGCCCCACATCGGTGCGGCGATGCGCTTGGCGACGTCGGCGCCGACGCCGGTGTCGATCAGGATCGGCAGCAGGCCGAAGATGTTCGTCATCACCGTCATCAGCAGCGGCCGCACGCGCTTGGAGCCGGCCTCGATGGCCACCTCGACCAGCTCGTCCCTGCTCGCGAAACCCGCGGCGCCGCCCCGCGCCTGCCAGGCGTCGTCGAGGTAGACGACCATCACGCTCGCAGTCTCGGCGGCGACGCCGAGGAGCGCGATCATCCCGACCCACACCGCGATCGAGGTGTTGAACCCGAGCGCCCACAGCGTCCAGATCGCGCCCACGGCGGCGAACGGCACCGAGCTCATCACGATCAGCGTCTGCGTCACGCCGCGGAAGTTGAACCAGAGGATCGCGAACACGATCGCGAGCGTGAGCGGCAGCACGAGCGCGAGCCGCGCGCGCACGCGCTCGAGGAGCTCGTACTGGCCGGTCCATTTCATCGTGTAGCCCGGCGGCAGCTTCACCTCGCGCGCTACCGACGCCTTCGCGTCGTCGACCCAGCCGCCGACATCGCGTCCCTCGAGGTCGACGTAGATGAAGCCGGCGAGCGAGCCCATCTCGCTCTTGATCATCGGCGGCCCCATCACCGTCTCGACCTTCGCGAGCTGGCCGAGCGGCACGTACGCCGGCTGCATCGGCGAGGCGGCGCTCTTGCTCGAGGCCTTGCTCATGCCGGGCCCGTTCATCGACTCGTCGCCGGCCGCCGTCGCCATCCCGTCGGCGCTCGGTGGTCCGCCGCCGACCGCCGTCGCCACCGCCCCTCCCCTCTCGATGGACGACGAGACACCTGTGGGCGGACGCGGGCCGGGCGTCGCGCGCACGGGCACGAGGACCGCGCGCAGCGCCTCGAGATCCTGCCGGAAGTCGCGCGGGTAGCGGACGTTGATCTTGTAGCGCTCGCGCCCCTCGAAGGTGGTGGAGACGTCCATGCCGCCGATGGCCGACTCGACGACGTCGAGGACGTCGCGCACGCTCACGCCGTAGCGCGCGATGGCCACGCGATCGGGCGTCACGTCGAGGAAGAACCCGCCGAGCTCACGCTCGGCGTACACGCTCCGGGTGCCGGGCACGTCGCGGAGCACCCGCTCGATCTGATCGTTGACTGCGACGATGCCGTCGAGGCTCGGCCCGAAGACCTTCACGCCGACGGGCGTGCGGATCCCGGTGGAGAGCATGTCGATGCGCGCCTTGATCGGCATCGTCCACGCGCCCTGCACGCCGGGCAGCGAGGCGCGCTGCTCGAGCTCGGCGACGATCTTCTCCTGCGTCATGCCCGGTCGCCAGGCGCCCTTCGGCTTCAGCCGGACGATCGTCTCGAACATCGAGAGCGGCGCCGGATCGAGCGCGGTCTCGGCGCGCCCTGCCTTGCCGAAGACCTGCGCCACCTCGGGCACCGAGCGGATCTGCGCGTCCTGCCAGGTGAGCGCGCGGCGCGCCTCGTCGATCGGCATCGAGGGCACGGTGATCGGCATGTAGAGGAGATCACCTTCGTACAGCGGCGGCATGAACTCCGACCCGAGGCGGGTGAACGGCAGCGCGGTGGCGACCGTCAGCACGAGGGCGCCGGCGAGCACCACCCACCGCAGACGCAGCGACGCGCGGAGCATCGGCCGGTACGCGGCGATGCATAGCCTATTGATGGGATTGGCGCGCTCGGGCCGGATCTTCCCCCGCAGGAAGATGACCATCAGCGCGGGGACCAGGGTCACCGCGAGGATGGACGCGAAGGCCATCGACGCCGTCTTCGCGAGGGCGAGCGGGCGGAACAGCCGGCCCTCCTCCCCTTCGAGGACGAAGACCGGCAGGAACGCCACCGTGAGCACCAAGAGCGCGCCGAACATCGAGGGCCCGAGGTCGCGGGCGGCGCCGATGACGATCTCGGTGCGCGAGGTCTTGTCGCCCGAGCGCTCCGCCTCCTCGATCTTCTTGTGCGCGTTCTCGACCAGGACGACCGCCGAGTCGACCATGTCGCCGAGCGCCAGGATCACGCCCGCGAGCGACATGATGTTGATGGTCATGCGCAGCGCCCAGAACGCGATGAACGAGGCCACCGTGGCGACGATCAGCGTGATGACGCTGACGAACGACGAGCGGAGGTGGAACAAGAACACCGCGATCACCACCAGGACGACGCCGACGATGATCGCGAGGTTCCCGGTGAGCGTGGCGACCGAGTCCTTGATGAGCTGGCTGCGATCGTAGACCGGCACGAGCTTCACGCCGGGCGGCAGCGCGCCCTGCACCTCGTGGATCTTCGCCTTCACGCGGTTGATCACCTCGAGCGCGTTCTCGCCGTAGCGCATGACCACGATGCCGCCGACCGCCTCGCCGCGGCCGTCGAGATCGACCACGCCGCGCCGGATGTTGCCGCCCACCACGACTTCCGCGACGTCCTGGATGCGGATCGGCGTTCCGTCGGCCTTCGTCGTGATGACCGCGAGCTCGAGGGCCCCCTTGTCCTGCACGTAGCCGCGACCGCGCACTGCGTACTCGTGCTGCGCCATCTCGACGACGCGGCCGCCGACCTCGTCGTTCGATCCACGGATCGCCGCGGCGATCTGTCCGACGGAGATCCCGTAGCCCTTCATGCGCACCGGATCGATCTCGACCTGGTACTCCTTCTCGAACCCGCCGACGCTGGCGACCTCGGCGACGCCGGGCACCGCCTGCAGCCAATAGCGCAGCTGCCAGTCCTGGAAGGCGCGCAGCTGCTGCAGATCGTGCTGCCCGGTCTCGTCGACCAGCGCGTACTGGTAGACCCACCCGACGCTCGTGGCGTCGGGGCCGACCTGCGGGGTCACCCCCTCGGGCAGCTTCTCGCGGACCTTCGACAGGTACTCGAGCACGCGCGAGCGCGCCCAGTAGACGTCGGTGCCGTCCTCGAAGATGACGTAGACGAACGACATCCCGAACATCGTGAAGCCGCGCACCGTCTTCACGCGCGGCGCGCCGAGGAACGAGGTCACGATCGGGTAGGTGACCTGGTCCTCGATGAGCGTCGGGTTGCGCCCCATCCACTCGGTCGCGACGATCACCTGCGTGTCGGAGAGATCCGGCAGCGCGTCGAGCGGCGTTCGGCGCGCGGACCAGACGCCGAAGATCACCAGCGCGAGCGCGGCGATGAACACGAGCACCCGCTGCCGACCGGAGAAGTCGATCACCCGCGCGACGAGGCCGCGCCGCGGATCGGTCGCCTCAGTGCCCACCATGGCCTCCTTGGCCGCCGCCCCCCGCGGAAGATGCCTTCAGCCGGCTCTCGGAGTCGATGAGGAACTGCGCGCCGGTCGCCACCCGATCGCCGAGGGCGAGCCCGGAGGCGACGCGGTAGTGACCTCCGATCAGCGCGCCGACCGACACCTCGCGCGGCTCGACGTGGAGCGCCTCGCCGGGCGCGGCCCCTGGGCCGTGCGTGGCGATGACGAACACGATCGCGCGCGTGCCGGTGCGCAGCACCGCCGACTCCGGCACGGCGAGGCCGCGGCCGAGCGGCAGCTCGATCTCCGCGGTCGCGAAGGCGCCGGGCTTGAGCGCGCCGTCGGGGTTCGGCAGCTCGAGGCGGACCTTCAGGGTGCGGGTGGTCTCCTCGATCGTCGGCGCGACGAACGCGATCTTCGCGGTGAGCGGCTCGGGCTGTCCCTGCACCGTCAACTTCGTCTGCTGACCGAGCTTCACGTGGCGGACGTCGTCCTCGTAGACGTCGACCAGGACCCACAACAGGCCCAGCTCCGAGATCGTGAACAGCTCGGAGCCCGGCTCGACGAAATTCCCGATCACCGCCTGCTTGGTGACCAGCGTGCCCGAGCGAGGCGCGAAGATGGTGTACGTGCGGCTCGCCTTCCGAGTCTTCTCGAGCTGCTCGATCTGGCGCTTGGGGACGTCCCACAGCAGCAGTCGCCGACGGCTCGCTTCGGCGGTCCCCTGCCACATCCCGGCGTCGCCAAGGGTGATCGACTCGCCCGAGGCCACCTGCGGCGGCTCGAGCAGCGACAGATACTCGAGCTGCGCCGCGTAGACCTCCTGGCTGTAGATCGCCGCGAGCGGCTCGCCGGCCCTGACGAGCTTGCCGACGTAGCCTGCCGGAAGCCCCTCGATGAAGCCGCGCACCTTGGTGTGCACGTGCGCGGTGCGCGTCTCGTCGAAGGTGACGACGCCGACGGTGCGGAGCACGCGCGTGAAGTCGCGTTCCGCGACGGTCGCCGTGGTGAGCCCGAGCGGGCCGACGCGCTCGGGCGCGATGGTAATCGGCGCGTATCCGCTCGGCGCGCCGGGCGCGTGCGCCGCGTGATCTGCGGGCGCGCCCGACGCGGCGGGGCCGCCGCCGTGCGCGCCGTGATCGCCGTGATCGCCGTGATCGGTGCTCTGCGCGCAACGCCCGAACAGCACGGCGAGTGCAGATGCGAGGGCGATGGCGCGCCCGGTCATGGCGACACCTCTGCCGAGCCGCGGCGCGTCTGCTTCCGCCGTCCTCTCGCACGCGGTCGCATGGTGGCCCCTCCTCGAGGCCAACGTGCTCGCAAGCGGCACGCCAACGACCGCGGCAGAGCTGCGCGCGATCGCGGCGCGCGCGAACGCTACTCGTTCACCATCACCTCGGCGAGCATGCCGCCCTCGGCGTGCTCGAGGATGTGGCAGTGGTACATCCACGATCCCGCTGCGCCGGCGTGCGCGTGGAAGTCGACGAGCAGGCGCACGGTCGTCTTCGCGGGCACGTTGACGGTGTCCTTGCGGACTCGCGTATCGACCGGCTGGAAGAAGAAGCCGTGCAAGTGGAACGGGTGGTCCATGTCGCTTTCGTTCTGGATTGCCCACTCCTCGACGCTGCCGAGCTTCGCGTCGATCGTCGGCACGGCGGGGAACGCCGCGTCGTTGATCAAGAAGACCGGGCGTGCGCCATCGGTGCGCTCGCCGAGACGGATCGTGCGCGTCTTCGACGACGGCGAGAGAGGCGAGTGCGGGCGCAACGCGGCGGGCATCTTCACGTCCACCGGCGGCTCCGCCGACGCGACGAGACGGACGAGATCGATGGCCGTCGTCGGCTCGCTCCCGACCGCGCGCGCGTAGGGGACGGCCCGCAGGGTGGCCGTGTTGCTGGCGGAATCGACGCGGACGACCACGTCGGCGCGCTCTCCGGGGACGAGCAACAGCTCGGAGACCGGCGCCGGCGCCTCGAGGAGCGTGCCGTCGGTTGCGAGCTGGATCATCGTCCCACCGGCGAGCGACAGCTTGAAGTAGCGCGCGTTCGCGGAGCTCAGCAGCCGCAGACGGCGCCACTCACCCGCGCGCACCGCGACGCCGACGTTCGAGCGACGCCCGTTCACGAGCGCGAGGTTCCCCTCGAGGCCCATCATGAGAGCGCGCTCGTCGTCTTTCATCGCGGTCTGCACGCCTGTCGCGGCGTCGAGCATGACGTCGTCGAGCACCACCATCTCGTCGGCGACCACCGGCAGCGCGGGCTCGGCGGGATCGTCGATGACGATCGCGCCATACAGACCCCTGTCGACCTGCTCGTTCGACGCGACGTGCGGGTGGTACCAGTACGTGCCCGCGTCGAGCGCGTCGAACGCGTAGTCGAACGTCCCTCCCGGAGGGATGGGCGTGGCGGCAGGACCGGCGCCGTCCATCGCGTTCGGCAGCCGCAACCCGTGCCAGTGGATGGTGGTCGGCTCGGGCAGGTCGTTGCGGAAGTGCACGAGGATGCGGTCGCCGAGCTTCGCGCGAATGGTGGGGCCCGGGACGGTGCCGCCGTAGGTCCACGCCGTGGTGCGCTTGCCGGGGAGGTACTCGATCTCGGCGGGCGTGGCGCGCAGCGTCACCTCGACCACGTTCGGATCGACGTTCGTGTCCGTCGCGGTCACGGTCGCGAGGGAGCCGGACCACGCCTCTGGTGTGAGCATCGCCGCGGCGGGCATGGCATGGGGTCCGCCGCTTCCATGCCCTTCGTGCCCGCCGCCGCAACCGCCGCCCGCAGCCGCGAGCACCGCAAACGCCCCGATCCAACGCGAACTCGTCGTCAACATCGCAGACCTCCCGTCCAGTGGACCTCCGCATCTACAATGCGGAGAACGCGCGAGAGGTCGCAGCGAGACGCGAGAATCCGTCAGCGCCCGCGACGCGCGCGCGCCGCGAGCATTGCCGCGAGCAGCAGCCCCGTCGCCCACTGCCACGTCGACGACGCGCCGCCGCTCGTGGCGGAGCAGCCGCCGCCTGCCTCGGTCGAGCCGTCTGCGTTGGAGGGCGGCGGGATCGACAGGCAGACCTGCGTGTCGGCGAGCGCGCGGCAGGCGTAGCCGTCGCTGCACGTCCCGCCGGGAGCAGCGCACGGATCGGCGCACACCTTCGCGCCTTCGACCTCGATGCAGATGCCGCTGCGGCACTCGTCGGCGATCTCGCACGCCGCGCCGCTCTTGGCCTTCCGCGGATCGGGACCGCCCTCGACCCACGGCTCGGACTCGGCCGCCTCGAACGCGGAGAGGATCAGGTCGCGATACGTGTCGGTGCGCGTGTACAGGTTGCGCGTCGCGTACTCGGGCGTGTCGACGCACTGGGTCCACGGCGGATCGGTCGACGGATCGTAGGGGGCGCCGTTGCCGCCGCGCGTCACCACGCCGATCACCGCGTTGGTGCGCTCGTCGAACGCGGGCCCACCGCTGTCGCCCGAGCAGATCGCCTCTCCGATGCCGAACTCGTTGGGCCCGACGGCGCCGCCATCGTCGGTGGCGGGACCGACCGCGCGGATCGGCACTCCGGTGCGGCGCATGCGGCGGCTGCTGCCCATGCCGCCGCCGCCTTTGTTGCTGACGCCCCAGCCGACGGCGCGGATCGTCTCCCCCTTGACGGGGGGACTGTCGAGGCGGACCGGTGAGATCAGCGCGCCGGGGATGCGCCGATCGAGCACGACGAGCGCGATGTCGGCGTTGCAGAGGTTCTTCGCGCCATCGTGGATCACCACCTTGCCCCACGCGTCGGCCTCGCTCTTCATCCGCGGACCGACGATCACCGCGAGGTTCTTGGCCTCGTAGTCAGCGAGGACCTTGCCGCCCGCGATCGGGCGGCCGTCCCTCGCGCAGGCGATGCCGCCGTCCTGCGTACGTGAGACGCAGTGGCGCGCGGTGAGCACGATGTTGTCGGCGACGAGCGTGCCCGAGCAGGCGCCGGAGAGGTAACCCTCTTCGCTGATCACGCCCATCCAGACCGTCGAGTCGTCTTCGGGGCCGCTCGCGACGCCGTCGATGACGGGCGCGCTGGCGCGGCCGATGTCGCCCCGGGGCGCGTCCGCGCCGCAGCCTCCGGACAGGAGGGCGACGGACGCGAGAGAGAGCATGTAGACGATGGTCTGGCGGATCATGGCGAACCTCGAAGGTGAGCGCGTGCGTGATAGCACGCGCGATCCAGCCGGTTCACGTGACCACTTCGGATACATGACCAACGTGTAACGTTCCGGCGATCTCACAACGACACGCCGACGCCCAACGTGCCCACGTGCGCATCGACGACGTTGTGCCCGAAGATCGTGCGGTAGTACGCGCCGACGAGCTCGAGCCGCTTCGTCGCGTTCAGCGTCACGACCACCCCACCGATGAGCGAGTCCTTCTTCAGGGAGCCGGCGCCGATCGCGATGCCCCCGGTGACCGTGGGCGCGATCGTCAGCGCGTCGAGCACGCGGACGGGGAGGAGGAGCATGGGCAGGAGCTCGTCGGCGATACCCGACGTGCGAAGCCGGTATCCGACGCCGACGACGGCGGACAACCTCGACCATCCGAGACGGTCGACGGCGAGCACCGTGCGCCCCTCGACGTCGAACTGCTTCGCGCCGGTCGCCTCGCTCTCCGGATACGTGCCGGGCACCTTCACGCCGGCGAACACCGCGAACGTTCCCCAACCGAGCGGCACCGCATACCGGCCGGTCGCGAACGAGTCGGAGAGGCTCGTGACCCGCTGGGTGCCGGACGGGCCCTCGATGGCGAGGTGCTGCCCGGCGACGAGCGCCGACACCGCCCAGCGCTCGCCGAGCCGCAGCTCGCCGAACAGGTTCACGGCGTAGTTCGAGATCCTCGTTCCGGATCCGAGCGCGACGCGGTTGCCGGCTTGGTCCAGCTTACCGGCGGCGGTGAGGAACGAGAGGAACGGGCGCAAGTAGAAAGTCGAAGGCTTCTCGTCGACGAGACGCTCGACGCCGGTCGGCGACATCTGCGCAGGCGAGCTTCCTTGGTGATGCGAGACGTCGCAGCGTGCGTGACGGGCGGCGACGCTGCCGGCCAGTGCTGCAACGGTGGAGAGCAAGATCGCGGGCCATGCCTTTGCCATGGGCGCCCGCACCAAGCCAAACTCGTGCCAGCCAGTGGACGCCATCGCGTCCCAGCAACCGTTGAAGCCGGCCGAAGTGGCCGCAGATCTTCACCGACATCAAGTCGTTGAAGGTGCTTAAGAAGGCCGGCAACACGACGAAGATCGAGCTCGAGCTCCGCACGTTCGACAGCGGCTCGCACGAGTGGGAGGTCAGGGCGCTCTCGAACCGCACCGTCGAGATGTCCATCGGCGCGCCCGGCATCAAGGCGCGCGGCGTCGCGACGGTGAAGGACGGCGCGACGCCGCTCGACGCGCTCGTGAGCTACTGGCTCTTCGTGGACGTGTCGGGCATCGTAGGCTGGTTCGTCAGCGAGAAGGACCTCCGCGCGAAGCAAGAGCGCCTGATCGACCGCAACCTGCGAGACCTGGAGAAGGTCTTCGGCGACAAGAAGGTCTGACCTTGGACGCACGCACCCTCGTCGCCATCCTCCGCAAGCGGCGCGCGCTGCGCCGCCACGAGCGGTGGAGCCGCCTCGATCTGGAGGTGCATCAGGCGCGGGCCGTGCGGGAGCTTCGCGATTTCGCGGTGGCGCGGTCGCCCTTCTACGCGCGGCTGCACCGCGGGCTCGAGCGACGCCCGCTGCACGAGCTGCCCGTGGTGACGAAAGCCGACTTGATGGCGCAGTTCGACGAAGTGGTCACGGATCGCCAGGTTCAGCTGAAGGACCTTCGGGCGTTCGTGGACGCGCACCGCGACGAGCCGGCGATCCCGCGCTTCCACGAACGGTACTGGACCAGCTCGACCTCGGGCAGCACCGGCATGCGCGGCATCTTCCTCCATGACTTCGACGAGTGGACGACCGTGATCGCCTCGTATGCGCGCGCGAACGAATGGGCCGGCATGAAGGCGGGCCTCGGGCGCACGATGCGCCTCGCGGTCGTCAGCTCACGGGTGCCGACGCACCAGTCGGCCGCGGTCGGCGCGACGCTCCAGAGCAGGTGGGTCCCCACGCTGCGCGTCGACGCCACCGAACCCATGCCCCAGATCGTCGCGAAGCTGAACGCGTTCGCCCCGGAGGCGCTCGTCGGGTACGCGTCGATGATCCGCTTGCTCGCCGACGAGAGGCTCGCGGGCCGCCTGACCATCACCCCGCAGGCGGTCACCGCCTCCTCGGAGGTGATCTCCCCCGAGCTCCGCGAGCACGTCCGCCGCGCGTTCGGCACCGAGCTCTTCGAGGTCTACGCCGCGACCGAGCCGGCCGGCATCGCGTCGCACTGCGAGCGTCACGCGCTGCACCTCTACGAAGATCTCGTGATCACCGAGGTCGTCGACGAGCACGAGCGCCCCGTGCCGCCCGGAGCTTTCGGAGATCACCTCCTCGTGACGGTCCTCTTCGGCCGCACCATGCCGTTGATCCGCTATGCGATGAGCGACTCGGTCCGGCTCTCGAGCGAGACTTGCCCCTGCGGGAGACCCTTCGCTCTCCTCGACGCGATTCAGGGTCGTCGCGAGGACCTCCTCCGCCTGCCCGGTCGCGACGGCGCCGACGTGGTCGTGCAGCCCAACCTGTTCCACCGCCTCATGGAGCCGCTGCCCCTGCACGGGTGGCAGATCGTCCAGGAGCCGTCGGCGCTTCGCGTGCGCCTGGTCGACGCCGAACGAGCGGTCGACGACGCCGCGCTCGTCGCCGCCATCGAGAACGCGCTCGCAGGCGTCGGCGCCCTTGCGCCGCGGATCGCGATCGAGCGCGTCGATGCAATCGCGCGGACGAGGCTCGGGAAGGCGCCGCTCGTCATCGCCTCACCGTAGTGCGGCTGAAGAGCCCGCCGGGCGACCGGGAGCTTCGTCCTTTCCCTGGGTGACCGGTGACGCCACTCTTGGTTTCGAGCGGAAATCCAAGGGGCTCCGGGTGACCGTCGCTGGTAGGGGGGCCCTCCCCGCGTGGCCCCGGTGACCGGGCTGGATACAGAAGTCGCCGCGAGGGTCACCGAATCCGTCAGGCAGATCGAGCTCGTCCGTCGACGGCGTTGTGACCCGCTCGGTCACGAGCGGGGTCCCCTCCGCGGGCCGGTTGCCGGAAAAGCAGCCCGGCTCGAACGTTGCTAGTGGCGCGCGCCCATGTCCCACCGAGCTCTCGCGATCGCCCTCTTCCTCACCCTCGCCCTGGCCGCCATCGGCTCTGCCTGCTCGGACCATGACGACGATCACGGAACCGACGCCGGCATGGGCGCAGATGCAGGCGCTGACGCGCCGTCGGATGGCGGCTGACCGAGCGACGGCGGATGATGCACGGCGGCAGATGGCGGCAAGATGATCGAGCGTGACGCGCGCCCCGGCCGATGCGAGCAGTACCGGGAGCACGTCGCCTCGACGACCGGTGAAAGCAGTCTGGAGTGACAACGACAATGCGAGGACGATTGCGTTGCGCGTGGATCGCCGCGATGGTCGCGTCATCGGCGATGGCCGTCGCGCCCAACGCCGCGCACGCCAGCGCCTGCTGCGGCGGCGGGCAGAGCGTGGCGCTCCGCCTCGGCCCCGAGGAGGTCGCGAGCGGCAGCCTCGTCGCGCTCGGCCAGCAGCTGCGCGGGCGATGGGACAAGCACGGCACCTTCATCGCGTCCGATCCGGCGACGCGCGACCGTGAGCTCCGCGTCGAGGCGCGCGCGATGGGCAAGATCGGCCGACGGTTCCAGTTCGGGGCGATCGTCCCGACCATCTTCACCATGCGACGCCACGCCGACGGCGCGTCCTCCGGCGGTGGCATCGGCGACGTGACGGCGCTCTCGCGCTGGGACTTCGTGAAGGTCGGCGGCGAAGGCGTGCTCCCCGGCATCGCGGCGACGTTCGCCCTCGGCATGCCGACGGGGCGCTCGACCGATCACGCGCGCGATCCGCGCGGAGCCGACGTGACCGGCATCGGGACCTGGGAGGTCCGGCCAGGCATCGCGATCGAGAAGTCATGGTGGACGGGCTATTACGTGATCGGCGCGATGGGGCTCGGGTTCTTCGCGCCGTTCTCCAACAAATTCGGCTCGCGAACGCACCTCGGGCCGAGGCTCCAGGCCTTCGTGGCAGCCGGCAAGTCGTTCAACAACGGCCTCGGCGTGACCCTCGGGCTGAGCCACGACCGCGAGACGGGCCCCGTGGTCGGAGGCGTGCGCAGGGTCGCGCTGCTCATGAAGACGTCCGCTATGTTGTTCGTGTCATGGGAGATCAACGACCACTGGCAGACGTTCGCCAGCTTCCAGTTGGATCTCCCCATCAACTCGCTCGGCCGCGATCAGCTCGCCGGCACGACCATCGGTCTGGGGGTGCGACGCGCATGGAACGTCTACTAGCGGCGCCGCTGCTCGCGCTGTTCCTCTCGCAGGCCGGGTGCGCCGGCGAGGTGACGCCGGAGTCGACCGGCGCGCTGTCCGTCCACCTCACGCCGGACGCCGCGATCACACGCGGCTCCAACAACTTCACGATGACCATCCGCGCCGGCGCCCTCGCGCCGACGAAGGACAAGACGAACGTCGAGGTCATCGTGTGGATGCCGTCGATGGGCCACGGCGCACCGAACGATCCGACCCTCGTCGAGAAGGGCGACGGCAACTACCGCGTCGAAGACGTGTACTTCTCGATGCCCGGCACATGGGAGCTGACGGTGAACGTGACCTCCGACCGCGGCAACGGCTCGCAGACGTTCACCTACGAGATCCCCTGAAAGCGTGATCGGAGCCGCACGCGGGCGCGATGCGCGCCGGTGACCGCCCGTGGTTTCGTCGCGGCGCGATCTGGCGTAAGCGCTGGCCTCGATGGACGCGATTCGAGTTCGTGGCGGGCGGCCTCTGAAGGGTGAAGTGAAGATCAGCGGCGCGAAGAACGCCGCGCTGCCCATCCTCTGCGCGACGCTGCTCGCCGACGGGCCGACGCTCCTGAAGAACGTCCCCGCCCTGCGCGACATCGACACCACCGCGGCGCTGCTCCGGTTCCTCGGGTGCGACGTGGTCGTCGACAAGGAGCGCCACGAGGTGCGCGTCGCGGCGACCAGGCTCGGCCGCGTCGAGGCGCCGTACGAGCTGGTCAAGCAGATGCGCGCGTCGGTGCTGGTGCTCGGACCGCTGGTCGCGCGTCACGGGCGCGCCAAGGTGTCGCTGCCCGGTGGCTGCGCGATCGGCGCCCGCCCGATCGATCAGCACCTCAAGGGGCTCGAGGCGATGGGCGCACAGATCAAGCTGGAGCGCGGCTACGTCGTCGCCGAGGCGCCGACCGGGCGGCTGAAGGGCGCCGATTTCGTGTTCGACATGCCCACCGTCACCGGCACCGAGAACATCATGATGGCCGCCGCGCTCGCCAAGGGCCGCACCACGCTGTGGAACTGCGCGCGCGAGCCGGAGGTCGAGGAGCTCGCGCGCATCCTCAACAAGATGGGCGCGCGGGTCGACGGCGCGGGCACCGACGTGATGCACATCGACGGCGTCGAGCAGCTCGCGCCGTTCGAGCACTCGATCATCCCCGATCGCATCGAGGCCGGCACGTACATGTGCGCGGCGGCAGCGGTCGAGGGGAGCGACGTGCGCCTCTCCGGCGTGATCCTCGAAGACCTCGAGGCGCTGGTGATGAAGCTGCGTCAGGCCGGCGTCACCGTCGACCGCGAAGGCGAGCACGTCCGCGTGCGCCGCGACGGCCCGATCAAGCCGGTCAACGTCACCACCGCGCCGCACCCCGGCTTCCCGACCGACATGCAGGCGCAGTTCCTCGTGCTGATGACGCGCGCGAAGGGCGAGTCGGTCATGACCGAGACGATCTTCGAGAACCGCTTCATGCACGTCCCCGAGCTCACCCGCATGGGCGCGCACGTCGAGATCCGCGGCCGCTCGGCGATCGTGCAGGGCGTCGATCGCCTCGACGGCGCGAGCGTGATGGCCACCGATCTGCGGGCGTCAGCGTCGCTGGTCATCGCCGGCCTGTTCGCCGAGGGCGAGACCGAGGTGCGCCGCGTCTACCACCTCGATCGCGGCTACGAGCACATGGAGGACAAGCTCCGGGCGATGGGCGCGGACTGCGAGCGGGTCAAGGGAGCCGAAGGGTGAGCAGCGCCGCCTCGCGCGTCTGACGCTCGCACCCTCAGAGGGTGTTCCACAGAAAAGCCCGTCGCGAGGCCCATCAGACGGGTGCAGATGCGGGTGACCCGGAGGCGCGGACACCGGAGGCGTACTGGAAGTACGCCGAGGATTCCGCGCCGAGGAAGCGGCCCCCCAGCGGCGCCGAAGGCGTCCGCGTCCAAAGATGCGCCCGGATGATGGGCCGCAGCAGGGCGCTTTCTGTGGAACACCCTCTCAGGTGCAGGTCTTGCCGTCGGTGCACGCCAGCGGCTTGGGGCAGTCCGCGCCGGAGGTGCAGGGGAACGACGGCAGGTAGCAGACGCGCCGCGACCCGCCGGAGACGAACAGCGAACCGACGTCCTGGCACTTGTAGTCGCCGCCGCCGCGACAGTCCGCGTCGATCTTGCAGTGGACGAAGCACGCCGCCTTGCCGCCGAGCTTCGCGCAGGACGATCCGAGCGGGCACGGGCTGCCTTCGCCGCACGGCGTGACCGTGCAGTAGCCGTCGACGAAGTCGCCCTCGAGGCACGTCGCGCCCGTCGCGCCGGTGCACGTCGCGCCGGCGTCGCCGCCGCACGGCGCGCCGAGCTTCGTGAACTTCGCCTTGCACACGCCGTCGAGCGGATCGCAGACCGTGGGCGCCGCGCATTTCACGGTCGCGCACTTGTCGACCGGCCCGGTGTCGGCCGCGTCCTCGACCGCGCCGGTGTCGGCGGCGGCGGCGGGCGTGTCGTCGGCCCCGCAGCCGATCGGGAGCAGAGCGAACAGGACGCAGAGGGCGAGCGCGCGCATGGCGGCGCGAGCTTAGCGCTCAGAGGCCGAAGGCGTCGACGCGGTACTTCGAGAGCGTCGCCTTGTCACCCTTGGCGATCATGTGCACGCGCGCCGGGCTCGACAGGGTGACCGCGCAGCGCTCGTTCGAGTTGTAGACGTACGACTTGCACTTGTAGGTCGCCGTCGCCGTCGGCGCAGCGCCGACGCGCACGAACAGATCGGCGTCGCCGCCGGGCGCGCCGCCCTCGGGCGTCATGGCGAACACGTAGCGACCGGCCGGGAGGACGTCGGTCTGGTAGGTCACGCTCTGCTCGTCGAGCACCGCGCCGCTCGCGTGGAAGCCGCCCCACTTGCTCGCCGGCTTGTACGACGCGTTGAACACGTTGTCCTCTTCGCCCGTGGCGACGACCACCTGCTTGGCGGAGACCTCGCGGAAGATCGCGCCGTAGCTGCGTGGTGCGTCGGGGTTCGCGAGCGCGCCGATCAGCGCCATCGACGCCTCGGACATGTCGTTGAAGTAGGCGGGCATCGCGTTGGTCACGATGTCCATGTACTTCGTGCCGCTCGGATCGTCGGGGTTGAGCGACGCGCGCGCCTGCGCGAGCGCCCCGTCGACGTAAGCGAACGTGTCGCAGCCGTTCATGAAGAAGATCTGGTACTTGCCGGGGAAGAACCTCCCCTTCTGCGAGAGCGCGCGGACATTGGCGCCGAGGCCCGCGTGCCCGTTGTAGAGGACGAGATCGGCGCCGGGCGAGAGCTCCGCGTAGCGCGCGTCGAACGCAGGGCCGGCGGTGCGCACGTTGTCGACCAGCAGCGCGACGATCTGCAGGCGACGGCCGCCGCCGAGATCGGCGGTGAAGGTCACGTCGGGCGTCGCCACGCCTGGCGCCACGGGCACGATGGCCGGCGTCGTCGTCGCGGCCGGGAACGCGCCGCGAACGGCCGCGATGAAGTCGTCGTACGCGCGGACACCCGCGTCGGCGCTGGTCGTCGCGCCGTCCTCGTACTTGCCGAAGATGGAGACCACCGTCAGCGCCGAGTCCTCCCAGACCTTGTGGTACTCGGGGTACTTCGCGACCGAGTTCTCGCGGCTGACCGAGGCTTTCGCGGTGACGGTGAGCGCGTCGACCGCGTCGACGCGGCAGCCCCACGCCTTCGGCCGGTAGTGGTACCAGTAGTTCGACACCGTCGCGTCGCGGTCGCCGTCGTTGCAGATCGTCGCGTACTTGCGGGTGAACGCCTCCTGCCCGGCGGCGTCGATGCGGCGCGGCAGCGTGAGCGTGTACGACGTCGGCAGATCGGTCTTGCTGCCCCACGCGACGGGGAGCTTCACCCGGTACTTCACGACGTTGAGGCCGCCGACGACCGTGCGGGTGACGTTGGTGATCTTCACCCGATCGAGCCGCGAGACGCCCGGCTCGCCGTTCAGGTGACCGACCGTGTAGAACAGCTGCGCGCGGATCTGCGTGAGCAGGTTCGTGCTCACCGACGTCGTGAGCTCGCCGTCGAACTCGAAGTCCATCAGCGTGGCCACGTCGCTGACGAACGGCTGCTCGTACTCGACCGACGCCTGCTCGTCTTCGGCGCGATCGGCGGAGATGGCACAGCCGGCGAGCGACTGCAGCGCGACGAGGGCGAGGGTCCAGACCAGCGAGGGCTTCATGACCGGCTCCAGCATCGACTTCGGTAAGTGAGTCGACGTGCGCCCATGTATGACATCGACTCACAGCATCTGCAACCCCGATTTTGCGCGTCCGCATGGTTGCGCGACGTATCGGTTTGAGAATTCCGGTTCGCTCGGCGTGGCGCCCCGCTCATGGGCGGCACTCATCACGCTCGGCTCGCTCGCGCCTCCGACGATCCATCGACACACGCGCACGACACGCACACCCCTCGCGAGCGACACGTACCGTCGCTGCATCGCCGGAGCTCACGAAGGCCACGGGAGCTGCGCTCCGCTGAGAGTACCAGCAGCGCACGAGCTCGACCTGCGCGATCCAACGCACGCGCCCGATCGTTGACGCGGTGCAGCCCGCAGACAGGAGATCGGCACGAGCATCGATCAACCACGATTCCACGTGCGGACTGTCGTCCGCAGCGCCCTTCGACGCACCGTGGCGCACATTGCGCGATCAGCCTGGACGAATTCTAATGTCGACATGGCCTCCGCAACTCGCCGCGCGATTGCGTCGATCCTCGTCGTCGAGGACGACGAGGCGATCGCAGACGTGCTGCTCGACATCCTCGAGAGCGAGGGGTATCGCGCGCGAGCGGTGTCCGATGGTGCGAGCGCCCTCGGCGCGATGCGCGCCGAGAAATTCGACCTGATCCTCCTCGACTTCGGCCTCCCCGACATGACCGGGCGCGACGTCCGCGATCAGCAGATGGCCGATCCATCGATCGCGCAGATCCCGGTGATCGTGCTGACCGCCGGCGCGCTCACCACCGTCGATCAGCTGCCCGTCCTCCGGAAGCCGTTCGACTACGACACCTTGCTCGACACGATTCGCGAGCAGCTCGACATGGCCGAAGCGGCTCGACACCGCACGCTGCTCGCGGCGGTGTCCGACGTGCGCCGCCAGCTCCTCAAGAGCGTCGACGATCTCGAGGCGATCCGACGCAGCTCCGAGATCGAGCCGCCGTCGAAGCGCCGCGCCTGATCGACGGCGCGCTCCCCGCCCCTCGATCGGGCGCGTTCGGCGCACTCGTTTTTCGAGCTCTCGACGAAGCCGTTCTCGCTCGATGCGCTGCGCGAGATGATCGACCTGGTCGCCGGGAGCGCGCTGGCTACTTGATCACCGGTCGGCACACGCCGCCGATGCACTGCTCGCTCGACAGGCACTCGGCTGCCTTCGAGCACGGCTTGCGCTCGACCTTGGTGACCCACTGCGCGATGTGATTGCCGCTCTTGAGATCCTGGAACGGCAGCCAGAACGCCGGGTAGCTGCCGTCGGCGCCGCTCTTGGCCTTGCCGAGATCGACCGCGGTCATCCAGATCTGCGCCGTCTTGCCGTCGGTGAGGCGCAGGCCGTAGTTGCGGCGGCTCGAGAACGTCAGCCAGAGCAGCTGACCGCCGCGGTACTTCTGCACCACCGGCGTCCACTTCGGCCACGAGTCGCCGCCGGTCGAGGCCTTCGCCAGGTGCACCGGCGCCCCCCCTTCGCTGCCGACGACGAAGACCTGCGCGTCGGGCGCGTCGTAGCTGTTGGCGTTCGACGGCGAGCGGTTGAACACCACCAGCGAGCCGTCGGGCGAGAACGCGGGGTAGTAGTTGTTCTGCCCCGAGAACGGCACCAGCGTCTTGAGGGGGCCCCATTTGCCGGCCCCGTCGACGCCGAGCAGCTCGAGCGAGGACGCTTCGACGCCGGGGTTGCCGCAGAGCGGCGGGAAGCACGGCGGCGGCGTGCTCGGCTTGGCGTAGACGATCTTCTTGCCGTCGGGCGACCAGTCGGGCTGGCCGCCGGGGTTGGCCAGCGGATCCTTGATCGCGGCGCCGGTGGCGGCGTTGCGCAGGACGAGCGTCACCGCGTTGGAGGTGACGATCTGCGTCGCGTCGGGCGAGAAGGTGAAGAAGTTCGCCCCGCCGCCGCCGAACGTCGATCCCTGGGAGTAGACGAGCGCGCGCGTGGCGACGTCGTAGACCTTGTACGGAGAGGGCGACGGCATGTCCAAGCCGGCGGCCATCCTCTTGCCGTCGCGCGACAGCACGTGGCAGCCGACGCAGGTCATCGCGCCGGCCATCGCGCCGTTGAGGTAGACCTCGCCGGCCTTGCCGCTGACGCCGAACTCGTAGCGCATCGTCGCGCCGGCGCCGGCGTTCCAGTAGTAGATGCCGCCGAGGATGTCCTCCTGGCCGAAGGAGATCTTCTGCGACGAAGAGACGCCGACCCCGCCGGGCGCCGCGCCGTCGACGCCGCGCAGCGTGTAGGTCACCGGATCCTTGCCGCGGCCGTTGTCGGCGACGAGCTTCCACACCGTGGGGTCGGGCGAGTACACGCACCCGCTGCCGACGGACGTGCAGGGGAAGTAGACCTTCACGTCGATGCCGGGGCCTTTGAACGCGAGCTCGAACAGCGAATTGCCGCTGCCCGGCTCGAACTGGAACTCGAGCACGTTCATGTTCGGCGGCACCATCGTGCCGTCTCCCGGATAGAGGAGCTTCGGCGCGCGCGTCGCGTCAACGGCGCCGCCGAACTTCGACGGCGCGTCGCTCGGCGCGCCGCCGACGACGACGGTCACCGGACCGCGGACGGTGAGCCCCGTCTCGACCGTCATGCCGCGCGCGCTCGCGCGGACCATCGTCTTGCCCTCTTTCGTGGCGGTGAGCTTGTTGCCGGCGAAGGTGCCGAGCGTCGGATCGAGGAGCCCGAAGGCGGCTTCGGCCGTGATGTCGGTCTCGGTGCCGTCGGGGTTCTGCGACATCAACGCGTACTCGACCGTCGTCGGCGCGCCGCCGACCAGCATGACCGTGCCGTCGGTGGGCACGATGCGCATCGGCGCGAGCTTGGGGTCGCCGTCCCACACCGGCGCGTCGAAGTCCGGACCGACCTCGAGCCCACCGCCGCCGCCGTCGTCGCCGCTGGTCCCGTCGCCGCCGGCGTCGAGGTGCGGCGTGCTCGGCGACGTCTCCTTCGACGCGGAGCACGCGAGCGGGATGGCGAACGAAGCGAAGAAAACGGAAAGCACGACACTACGCGAACGCATGCCGCGAATGGTGACCGACCGCGGCGCGGCTTGTCGAGCCGCCGCGCCCGCTATTTCACGGGGCCGAGCGCGGTGGTCGCGGGGACCTTCTCGACGATGACGCGCTTCTTGTCGGAGCCGCCGTACTCCTTGCCATCGAAGAGGTAGGCCATCGCCGGGTGCGACATGTCGAGCACCGGCGCACCGTAGGCCTTCTCGACGGTCTTGCAGTTCGGGCCGCGATCGAGCGTCGCCAGCACCACCTGCTTGCGATTGACGCAGTTGGTCACGCGGACCCGCGCGCCGCAGCCGTACCGATCGGCGTCGGCGGCGAACCACTGCAGCTCGGCCTGACACTCGGGGCCGGAGAGGCTCGACGAGCAGAGCCCCTTGGGACCGCAGGCGAACTCGCAGTTGTCGTAGGGGTCCTTGTAGATGGTGCCGTCGCTCTTGCGATAACAGCCGAACCAGCTGGTCGAGTAGATGTCGTTCGACGGGATCTCGGTGGAGGTGGTCCCCGACGGGCCGTCGCACACCGCCGGCGGGTCGAAGGGCGACGTCGCGAAGCCCTTGCAGAGCTCGTCGATCGGGTCCGGCGGCGTGGTGTCGGGCGTCGCGCCGTCGGCCGGAGCGTCGGTCGCGGCGTCCGGATCGGGCGCGTCGGCCGGCGCGTCGGCGGGTGCGTCGCCCTGCACGTCGCCGGGCGCGTCGGGGGGGAGCGCGTCGAGGGCACCGTCGGGCGCGGCGTCTTCGGAGGCCGGCGACAGGGGACCGCCGTCGTCGACCGCACCGATCGTGCAGCCGAGGCCCGCGATGACGGAGACGAGCGGCAACCAGCGCGACCAACCCACCCGTGCAATGCATCATGAATCGCGGCGCCCGTCATGCCGGTCGCGCTGACTGACCTGTCGGAGAATGCCCCCGGACTGAAGTCCGGGGCACCGACTGCACCTCAAGTCCTTCGGACTTCACCGCCTCGCGAGACTGGCTCGGGGCTGTCGCCGCAAGCACGTCCATCGGCGAACGGGCCAAAGAAACAGGGGTGCCGGCGACTTCACTGGGCCCGTCGACCGCGTCACTTCCTCGAGAGCGAGCAGCTCGTAGCCCGGAGGGCTTCGCCCGGCTGTCGGTGCCCCGGACTTCAGTCTGGGGGAATCCCTGACAGCTCCTGACTGCGAAAATCTCTCCCGCGAGCGTGCGCGCACCCGCTCCGCTCGCTACCCTACGGGCCGCGGAGGTGGAGATGCGGTCGCTGTTCGTCGTGTTCGCGGTCGGGGCGCTCGTCGGCTGCTCGGCAGGCAAAGGCGAGAACGTCGATCCCGGTCGGCTCGGGGGCGGCGGCGACGGCGGGCTCTCGATCGACGCCGGCGATCGAGACGGCGGCTTCACCGGAGGCGGCGACGACGCGGGCGGCTCGTCGTGCGCAGCCAAGAGCTTCGCCGCCGAGCCCTCCATCGCGCCGGTCGACATCGTGTGGGTCGTCGACTCGAGCGGCAGCATGGACAACGAGGCGAAGCGCGTGCAGGACAACCTGAACGAGTTCTCCACCGCGATGGGCAAGGTCGGTATCGACTGGCACGTCGTGATGATCACCTCGTCGGCGTTCGTGAAGGTGCCGCCGCCGCTCGGCACGAGCCCGCAGTACATGTTCATCGATCGGATGGTGAACTCGAACGAGCCGCTGCAGGTGCTGCTCGACGAGCACCCCAAGTACGGCTCGTTCCTGCGGCCGCTCGCGGTCACCCACCTCGTCGGGGTCACCGACGACGAGAGCGATCTCGCCGCCGAGGCCTTCTACAAGGCCATGCAGGCGAAGCTCGGAAAGCACTTCAAATTCCACGCGATCGCGTCGGAGAAGGTCGCGCCGACGTTCACCAACCCCGAGGGCGCGTGCCAGACCAGCGGGTGGCCGCCCGAGGGCGCCGCGGCGCCGGGCATCCAGTACTACAAGCTCGCCGACGCGACCGGCGGCCTCAAGTTCTCCATCTGCACGGCCGACTGGTCGGGCCTGTTCAAGACGCTGACCGCGGCGGTCGCCGTCGCGGCGAAGCTCCCCTGCACCTTCACGCTCCCCAAACCCGAGTCGGGCGAGATCGATCCGACGAAGGTCAACGTCGTCTTCACGAGCGGCAGCGGCGCCAAGGACACGCTGGTGTACGTCGGCAACAAGGACGCCTGCACCGCGGCCGGCGGCTGGTACTACGACGATCCCGCCAAGCCGACGGCGGTCAACCTCTGTCCGTCGACGTGCACCACGGTGAGCGGCGACAAGGCGGGCAAGGTCGACGTGGCCCTCGGCTGCGCCACGCGCATCAAGTAGCGGTCACTTCTTGCCGACCACCACGTACTGATCCGGGAGCTCCGATTTCACGACGCTCGCCGTGAGGCCGCCGGCGCCGAGCTCTTCGACCACCGTCTCTTTGGCGACGCGGTGCTCCTTGGGAGGGCCGTGCGACGACTCCATGGTGAAGTCGATCACGAAGACCATGCCGCCGGGCTTCAGGCCCTTGGCGAGCTTGACCGAGTACGCCTTGCGGGCTTCGATGTGGTGCCAGGTGTCGACGATCAGCGCGCGATCGACGGTGGCCTCGCCGAGACCGGGATCGTCGGGCGCGATGACGCGGGCCTCGACGTTGCCGAGCTTCTCCTTCTCGGCGCGCTCCTTGACGTAGCGGATCATCTCCGGCTCGACGTCGAGCGCGAGCACCTTGCCCTTGGTGCCCGCCGCCAGCGACAGCAGCGGCAGGAAGTAGCCGGTCCCGGTGCCGATGTCGGCGACGGTCGCGCCCGCGTCGATCTTCATCAGGGTGATGACGTGCGCGGGCTTCTGCCAGGCGTCGCGCGCCGGGTCGTCGAACACCTTGGCCCACTTCTCCGGCTCGTCGAAGCGATGGTGGACCGGCCCGCCGTGGGCGTGCCCGCCGTGCCCGTGCCCGGGGCCGTGCCCGGGGCCGTGCGGAGCGGCCGGCTGGACCGGTTTGTTCGAGCCGCCGCAGGCGACGAGGAACGAAACGGCGACGGGAGCGAGGCGACGAAGGACCATGCGTGCTGGCTAGCACTGCCGGGCAGGCGGGGCACTGGCGACGCGCTGCGCTGTTTTCGACGGCGGCCGGTCCGCTGTACGTTCGTGAGCTCGGAGGGGCACCATGCGTTTGTTCGTCGGATTGCTCGTCGTCGCCGCGGTCGGAAGCTCGGGGTGCAAGCTGCTCGAGAAGAAGGTCCCGGACGACATCGTGAAGAAGGCCGTGAGCGGGTCGCTGCGTCACATGCCGAACACCGCCACCGCGATGTGCGGCGGCGACACCAAGGGGCTGATGAGCGCGACGGTCACGGTGAAGTCACGTGGCGAGAAGAGCACCGGCGTCGCGCACGTCGTCGGCAAGCCGTGGCCGGGCAAGGATCTGCCGTCGAGCTGCGAGGGCGACGTGGAGTTCGCCTTCTCGTACTCGACCAAGACGTACGGCAGCGGCAAGCGTCGCCGCACCGAGACGACCTGGTTCCTCGACAAGCTCAAGCTCGTCGCCGTGCAGACCGAGGGCGTGAAGCTCGCGAGCCAGTCCGAGGAGTCCAACGATCCCGACAAGGACGACGACGGCGACGACGACGACGACTCCTCGAAGACGAAGACGAAGAAGAAGAAGAGCTCCGACGACGAGTGATCGTCGGCGCGGCTACTTGGGCGGGACGAAGCCGTTGCGGAGCCAGTTTCCGCGACCGGTGGGCCAGGGCAGGCACTTCGTCCCCGAGCCCTTCACCGTGTAGACGCGCACGCTCTCGACCTTGTCGACGGCGTCCTTGAGCGACACCACGATCTCGACGGTGCCGTCGCCGCCCACGTCGGCGAGCGTCGGCACCGGCATCGCGCCGCGGCCGGAGAGCTTCACCTCGTGGAGCTTCCGGCCCGACGCGTCGAGCACGAACAGCGCGCTCCGGTCCTTCTCGGTCGAGTAGGTCGAGAACACGATCTCGGGGATGCCGTCCTTCGAGAGGTCGCCGATCACCACGCCGCCGGTGAGGACCTTCGGGTCGGTGGTGTAGGTGAACGACCAGAGCTCCTTCGCGGCGGCGGAGACGGCGTGGATCTTCCCGTCGAAGCCGGCGAACACGAGCTCCGGGCCGGGCGACGACGCGTCGATGTCGGCGACCGAGAGCTGGTTGGTCGCGCCGACGATGTTGCCGCCGAGATCCCACAGACCCGCGACGTAGCCGGGCACGTGGAGCGGCGTCTCCCACGCGGGGAGGCGGCTGCCGTCGCTCCGCACCACCCACACCGCGACGCCCTTCTCGCGCGCGGTCTGCGCCGCGTTCTGCACGCTGGCGAGCATGATCACCTCGGGCTTGCCGTCGCCGTCGAGGTCCGCGATCGCGGGCGCCGTGTTGGTGAAGTGCGCCTGCAGCGCGGTCGCCTCGTTCGGCGCCCAACCCTGCTTCGCCTCCGACAGCGCGTGCAGGTAGCGGATGCCCGGCGTCTTGCGGGTGTTCTCGAACATGACGTGCGCGTCGAACGCCACGCCGCTGCCCTTGTGGAACGACGCGTAGGCGTTGTCGTGCGGCGCCACCACGTCGGCGGCGCCGTCGCCGTCGAGATCGCCGACCGCGAGGTTCTGGTCGTAGCAGCCGGCGAGGTAGCACTTGGTCGCGCCGCAGCCGCTCGTCGCCGTGGCGTTCGGCGGGAAGCCCAGCGCCGGCGCGCCGCTCCCCTTCCACGCCATCATCACGTCGGTCGGCGAGCCGTCGGCGAGCGCGCCGACGATCTCGAGCGCGCCGTCCTTGTCGACGTCACCGGCGGCGAGCGCGCGGATCTCGTCGAGCCAGGTCACCGGGAACCCCGGGACCACCGTGCCGGCGGCGTCGACGAGGTGGACCTTGCCGCGCGCGGCGACGGCGATCTCGAGCTTGCCGTCACCGAGGAAGTTCCCGACCACCGGGCTCGCCCAAATGCGACCGGCGGTGTCGTACCGCCATTTCAGCGCGCCGTCGGCGCCCCAGACCTCGAGCGCGGCGCCGCGCGGGGCGACGATCTCCATCTTGCCGTCGCCGTCGAGATCGACCACCGCCGGCGAGGCGAGCCAGCCCTCCTCCCAGCGATCCTTGAGGGTGAGCGAGAGCTCGGGGGCGGCGACCGCGGTCGAGCCGCCCTCCGCCTCGCACGCCGGCTTGGGCGGCGGCGGCGCGTCGGCGAGCGGGGCGTCGACGGCCGGCTGCACGTCGTCGCCCGCGTCGCCGGCCGGGCCGCCGTTGGTGTCGTTCGAGGAGCCGCCCCCGCACGAGAGGACGCTTCCGAGGAGGAGGAAGGGGACGACGCGCATGGTGCGCGAAGCCTAGCGCGATCTTCGTGGTCTAGAGTCTAGAGTCCAGAGTCCAGAGTCCAGAATCCGTCGTGATTCGGCCTCTGATTCGAGCCGGAATCACGACCATCGCGCCGGGTCAGGAGCCCTCGACTCTGACTCTGGACTCTAGACTCTAGACTCTGGACCGTCGTGCCGCGAAGCCGGCGGCGAAGCCCATCGAGTACCGCGCGTTGATCTCGCTCCGCGGCTGCAGTCGCAGCGCGGCGCCGTCGCGAAAGGTGAACGCGTCGACGCCGAAGGGGCCGAAGTAGCCGGCTGCGTGCAGCGCCTCGCCGACGGAGCGCACCTCCCGATCCAAGGCGGCGGCGACGTCGGACGGCGGGTCGGTCACGCGCTCGGTCGCGAGCCACTGGCCGTGCGCGTCGCAGCGCTGGCGCACGAGCGCGCCGAAGATCGCCGAGCCGTCGACCGCGAGCACGCCGTGGCGCGCCCACTCGGTGTCGACGGCGACGTTCGGCTCGATCATCACGCCGCCGCGGGCCACGAGGCCGCCGAGGAAGTCGAGGTCGTCGCCCGGCGTCACCACGCGGTGGCCGCGGCCGGACATCCCGAACGCCGGCTTGATGCGCCACGCCGAGCCGATCGGCGGCTGGGTGGCGAGCTTCTTGCGCGCGACCTCGAGGTCGACGACGAAGGCGGCGCCGGGCAGCGTCGGGCCGAGCGCCGCGCAGAACGCGCGACCGTTCACGCGACGCAGCACCTCGACCGCCGGATGCGGCTCCGGGATCGCGCCCGCGCGAAGCAGCAGCGAGAGCGCGCGCGGCGTCGGACAGAACGCGCGCCCGGGGAGGCCGCGCGCCGAGTCGGGCGCGGAGGCGTCGTCGACCCGCACGTCGTCGGGGTCGAGGAGCGCGCGCGCGAGGCGATCGGCGTGCGGGCGCATCGCCGCGCGCACCGATCGGGTCGGCGCGTAGCGATCTCCGGCGCCGAGCTCCAGATCGGCGTCGAGGTTGAGGACCCACGCGATCGCCATGTCAGGGCTCGGACTCGCGCGGGCGGAAGCGCGCGAGCTCGTCGAGGAACGCCTCGGTCTGGCCGGCCCGCAGGCGCGCGTCGCGCTGCATCGGATCGCCGCGCATGAGCAGCGGCGAGAGCGGCGCGGGGAGCGAGCGACACCACGTGTCGAAATCGAGGCCGCCGGTGAAGTGCTTGAACCAACGCACGCCGAAGCGCACGTGCGCGAGCTCCTCCAGCCCGACAAGCTCCTGCGCGCGCGCGCCCTCCTCGTCGCCGGCGGCCCGAAAGCGCGCGGCGAACTCCGCGCTGTGATCGAGGTTCGCGCTCTCGAGGCCGAGGCCCATCACCGCGACGAACGACGCCGGATCGGGGCAGCTCGGCACGCGCGTCCAGAACCAGTCGCGCACGGGGAACTCGCCGACGCGGTGGCCGAGGCGCACGATCTCACGCTCGTACATGCGCATGTGGCGCACTTCGTCGAGCGCGATGCGCAGGAGGCCCTGCCGGAACTCGCGCGGCGCGTCGGCGAACGCGAGGAGCGCCCAGGCCATCAGCTCCGCCGCCTGCAGCTCGTGGTGGAAGAAGGTGTGCAGCGCCCGCGCGCGACCGAGCGGCGCCTTCAGGCCGCGCGTCTTCTCCGCGCGAGCGACGACGCGCAGCTCCGGCGGGCGCCCCGGCGACGTCAGGCGCCGCACCGGCGGACGATCCTCCCACCGCTCGGGCACGGAAGGCGGCGCGAGCTTGTGATCGAGCGTGGTCGCGAGGATGTAGTCCCACGCCCAGCGCTCGACGGTTCCGGCATCCGGCGGCTGCATCGCCGGACGCAGGGTAACGCGTATGCTCGTGCGCATGCAGAGGCTCGCGATGGTCCTGTGCGCCGTGGCGATCGGTTGCTCGAGCGACGGAGGAGGCGACGGCACGAGCGGCGACGCGTCGACCGAAGGCGACACGGCGTCTCGGGAGGACACCGGCAGCACCGACGTCGAGGCCTCGATCGACGCCGGCGCCGATGCGGTCGCGGACGTCGCGGCCGACGCGCCGCCGGCCAGCGGACCGACCCTCGCCGGCTGCCCGATGTTCCCCGCAGACAACCCGTGGAACCGCGACGTCTCGGCCGATCCAGTCGACGCGCAGTCGACCTCGTACATCGCGGCGATGGCCCCCGCCAAGGCGGTCCATCCCGACTGGGGCGCCTCACCGTACGGCATCCCGTGGGTCACCGTGCCGGCGACCCAGCCGAAGGTGCCGGTCTCCTTCACCTACGACGACGAGAGCGATCCCGGCCCCTACCCCATCCCGCCGGACGCCCCGATCGAGGGAGGCGCGGGCGCGACCGGCGATCGCCACGTGCTCGTGCTCCAGCGCGACACCTGCAAGCTCTACGAGCTGTTCGCGGCCGTGAAGTCGGGCTCCGGCTGGCAGGCGGGCAGCGGCGCGGTCTTCGACTTGCGCTCGAACGCGCTGCGCCCCGAAGGCTGGACCTCCGCCGACGCCGCGGGCCTGCCGGTCCTCCCCGGGCTCGTGCGCTTCGACGAGGTGAAGGCCGGGAAGATCGCCCACGCGGTGCGCTTCACGATGGTCAACACGCAGCGCGCGTACATCCATCCGGCGACGCACTGGGCGAGCACCAAGACCGATCCGGCGCTCCCGCCGATGGGGCTGCGCGTGCGGCTGAGGGCTTCGTTCGACGCGTCGACGTTCTCGGCGCCCGGCAAGGTCGTCGTCGCGGCGATGAAGACGTACGGGATGCTCCTCGCCGACAACGGCTCCGACTGGTTCGTCACCGGCGACACGCACGCCGGCTGGGACGGCGAGGTGTCGGCCGGCACGACCTACATGGACGCGCTGCTCGCCGATCTGCGCAAGGTGAAGGGGAGCGACTTCGAGGTCGTGAAGACCGGCACGATCTACAAGTGACCCGGCCGGCGGTCGCGTCTCGCGAGGACCGGGTCATCAGTCGTCAGTCGTCAGTCGTCAGCGCGAGACGAGAGGAGGCGCGTCGCGCCCTGCCCTCTCTCTCTCGTCGCGGCTCGCGAGGACTGGGTCATCAGTCGTCAGTCGTCAGTTATCAGCGCGAGACGAGAGGAGGCGCGCCGCGCCCTGCCCTCTCTCTCTACTCCATCCGGGTGGCTGACGAGTAAGAGCATGTGATCGGACCGGCGCGGTTCCAAGGTCGAAGAAAGCTTCGAGCCAACTGACGACTGACGACTGACGACTGACGACTGACGACTGACGACTGACGACTGACGACTGACGACCGACGACTGACGACTGACGACTGACGACTGACGACTGACGACTGACGACTGACGACTGACGACTGACGACTGACGACTGACGACTGACGACTGCGTCAGCCGCGCGCGTGGCGGGCGAGCGCGTCGATCAGCCGGTCGACGTCGGCGGGGCCGGTGCGGTGGTTGTTCACGCACGCCCGCAGCACGCGCAGGCCGGTCGAGAGCCGCGTGACCGAGAGCCAGCCGGCGCCCTCGGCGATCACCGCGCGCGCCACTGCTTCGCGCGCGCGACCGCCTTCGTCGACGAAGCAGACGATCGGCAGCGGCGTGTCGTTGACCACCCGCCACCCCGCCGCGCGCAGCCCCTCGCGCAGCCGCTCGGCGAGCGCGAGGCGGGCGCGTAGCGAGGCCGCGAACCCCTGCCACCCTTCGGCGGCGAGGGCGAGGAGCACCTTCAGGCCGATGAAGCGGCGCGACCACTGCATCGAGCGCCCGTAGGGATCGTGGGAGGCCGCTCGTGGCCCTCGCGGCATGTACCCGCCGTGCTCGGAGAACGCCGTCGCGAGGAGCTTCGGGTGTCGCGTGAGGATCATGCCGGCGCCCATCGGCGACGAGAGCGCCTTGTGCGGATCGAAGGTGATGGAGTCGGCGCGCGCGATGGCCTCGATCGCCGCGCGCTGCTCGGGCACGAGCGCGAGGAGACCGCCATAGGCCGCGTCGACGTGCAGGAAACACCCCTCGCGCTCGGCGACGGTCGAGAGCTCCGAGAGCGGATCGATGGCGCCCGCGCCGGTGGTCCCGGCCGTGGCGACGATCAGGAACGGGAGGTGGCCCGCGGCGCGATCGGCGACGATCGCCTCGCGCAAAATGCGCGTCTTCATGCGGAGGCGCGCGTCGGCGGGGATGACGCGCACGGCGTCGCGGCCGAGGCCCGCGAGCCGCGCGGCGCGCGTCATCGTCGGGTGCGCCTCCGACGAGACGTAGAGCTTGGGATCGCCCCGCAGGGCGCGAAGGCCGCGCTCCGAGAGCTCCGGGAACGCGCGCACCAGCGCGAGTTGGAGCGCCGTCGCGTTCGCCTCGGCCCCTCCCGACGTGAACGCGCCTTCGACGTCCTCTCGCCGGAAGCCGAACCGTTCGCCGAACGCGCGAAGGAGGTGCTCCTCGACCTCGACGGCCCACGGCGCATGCCCGTGGGTGGCGAGCTGCGGGTTGAACGCGGAAACGAGCGCGTCGGCGAGGACCGAGAGCGCCGCAGGCGCCGGGTTGAAGAGCCCGAAGTAGCGCGGATGGCCGACGTGGACCTGCCCCTCGCGCAGCCCCGAGACGGCGCGCTCGAGCAGCTCGACGGGATCGATCGGCCTAGAGAAATCGAAGGAGGCGATCGACGCCGCGATGGCCGCAGCGTCGAGCTCTGCGCCGAGCGGACGCTCGCCGAGCCCCTGGCCGTACCCCTCGATGATCTCACCGACCCGGCGCCACAGGGTGGCGCGCGTCTCCCGGTCGAGATCGAGCATCGCGCGCGAGCATACCGCGCGCGCGAACCCTCACGCCGCCGCGAACCCGCGCTCGATGCCCTCGAGGATGGCGCGCACGAGCACCGAGTCGGCGTTGCTCCTGCGCCGCGTCAACGCGAACGGCTCGGCCTCCCCTTCGTTGACCGGATCCATCATGAGCTCGGAGTCGCGGACCACCATGAACTCGTCCGCGGTCAGCACGTCCGTGGTGATGAACGCCTTGATGCGCTCGATGGATGCGCAGGCCTCGCGCGAGATCGCCTCGACGTCGTCGTCGTCGGTCTCGTCGTCGGCGGCCCACCCGCCCCGGATCGCGAAGAGCTCGTGTCCCACATCTCCCATTGCTCGCAAGGCTCGTGCCGAATGGCTCGACGTTTCCGTCGCGCGCGTTTCGGGACCCGCGACCGTTCGCGTCGGGGGCCCCGGAGGACGATGTGCGAACGCGTCGGCTCGGGACCGACCACCGGCGTGGCGCCGTTGCGTCCGTCGGTGTCGCTTCGCGACTCGCGATCAGCGACGACGCCTCTTGCGCGCGACGATCGCGTCGCGGAGCCACGCCTCGGTGAGCACGGCGTGCCGTTCGAGCTCCGGGCTCGCCTTGCTGCGCCCGTACAGCAAGCGCTCCTCGATCTGCAGCAGCGCGACGGAGTTCAGCGCGGTGCGCACGAGCGTGCGGCCGTCCTCGGCGTCGATCTCCCCGGCGGCGATGTACGGCGCGAGCAGCAGCTCGGTCGCCGCGGCGGCGCCGCGCGAGTACAGCATGTACATCGCCTCGCGGAGCTGGGGCTGCTCGACGGCCACGACGAACAAGAGCTGGACGAAGGCCGCGTAGAGCGGGCCGCTCCAGATTTCCATCACCGCCTCGATGGCGTAGCGCGGCACGTCTTCGAGCTTCGTGGGCGGCTCGACGTCCGGCACCTGCGCGAGCAGCTCGGCGCCGAGGTGCACGATGATCTGCTCGACCAGCTGCTCCTTCGTCTCGAAGTAGTGGTAGAGGCTCGGCTGCTGCACGCCGAGCCGACGCGCCAGCTCACGCAGCGACGCGCCCGCGTAGCCGCGCTCGGCGAACAGGAGCAGCGCGGTGCGCAGCACCTCCATGTGCCGCTCGGACAGGTCCGCCGCGGCGGCCTCGCCGCGGAACATTCGCGCGACGGCGGCGCGCACGTGGGCCGGTGCTTTCGATCGCGCGGTCACTCTCTCTGTGCGCGCAGGATCGTCGTCGCCACGCCGGCCGGCAAGCCCTCCCGGTCATGCCCGTCATGCCCGTCATGCCCGTCATGCCTGGCGCTCGACGCGGCCTCGGTCGCCGCCGTGGTGGAGGAAGCGGCTTCGAAGCGTCGATGGCAGCTCGGACAGGTGACCGGCGCGAACGCGGCGTCGACGAGCGGGCCGAGCCCCATGCCGCCGATCAGCACCACCGGGATGACGAACGGCCAGAGGAAGCCGATGAACGGGTAGCCGAAGAGCATCGCCAGCATGCCGAGCCCGAGCGTCGCGAAGGCCGCGCGCGCGCCGAGCGAAGGACGCACGGGCACCACCTGCGCGCGGCACGCCGCGCACGTCTCATGGGACATGGTTCGTTCCTCCCTACCTATCACGCGATAGGCACGCCCCAGATATAGGCTATCGCGCGATAGGGTCAAGGCCCCGGAAGGCGGACGGGAGCGCGATGGTCGGAGAACCGCGCGCCTCGGCTGCGCTACGTTGCGGCCATGGAGCCTCGGATCAGCGTCGTGACCCTCGGCGTGCAGGATGTCGGCCGCGCGCGCGCCTTCTACGAGCGCCTCGGGTGGGTGGCCGCCGCGTCGAGCAACGAGCACGTGGCGTTCTTCGATCTGGGCGGCGTCGTGCTGTCTCTGTTCGGGCGCACCGCGCTCGCCGACGACGCGGGCGTGAGCGCGGGAGGTGCCGGGTTCTCCGGCGTGGCGTTGGCGCACAACGTCCGCGACCGCGCCGCGGTCGATCGCACGCTCGCCGAGGCGAAGGCGGCCGGCGCGACGATCGTCAAGCCGGCGGTCGAGACGTTCTGGGGCGGGTACGCCGGCTACTTCAGCGATCCCGACGGTCACCTCTGGGAGATCGCGCACAACCCCTTCTGGACGCTCGACGAGCACGGCCGCGTGAAGCTGCCCGCCTGACGGAGCCGAGGACGATGTCGCGGCTACCGCCAGCAGCGATCGCTGTGGCCCTTGCCGTGGCAGGAGCCGGTGCACGAGTAGACGGTGCCACACGGGTTGCCCGGCGTGCCCGGCGCCTCGGTGGTGGTCGCACCGCCCAACGGACCGGTGATGGTGCCCGCCACGTCCTTGCCGCCGTTCATGTGCGTCGACGAGGTCGCGGGCGGGTGGCACGAAGCGCAGGTCAGCCCCTCGCCGTCGTGCGTGCCGTGCCGCCCCGGGAGCGAGCCCATGGTGCCCGCGTGACACGAGCCGCAGCTGCCGACCGGCCAGGTCCCACCCGCCCAGTAGGGCGTGACCGCGGGCGCGCCGCCGCGTCCGTTCGAGTGACAGGCGCCGAGGCACGTGCCGCGCGCGGTGACCGGGATTCCCTGCGTCGCCGCGACGTTGAAGGTCATGCCCGTCGCGCCGCCGCTGAAGGCGACGTCGCCATGGTGCCCTGCCGTCTCGAGGTTCGCCGTCGGCACGTACCCGAGGGCGTGCGCGACGTTGCCGGCCGCCGGAACGACGTGACACGTCGAGCACGCGAACGCGGCGTGGGTGGTGCTGGCCGTGAGGTGGGCGACGTGGCGCCCGACGGCGAGCGTCGTCTTGAGGGTCTCGCCGCCAACGCCGACCGGCGGGTTGCTC
The DNA here is from genome assembly GCA_016182965.1 of Deltaproteobacteria bacterium. Classification (GTDB taxonomy): domain Bacteria; phylum Myxococcota_A; class Polyangia; order Polyangiales; family JADJMO01; genus JALHOE01. The sequence goes on from JACPFM010000162.1 coordinate 55,100, forward strand.
TGGCTCGGCGGCGTGCCGTGGCAGAACGAGCAGCCGCGCCAGTCCGTGCCCTTGTGGCAGCTGGCGTTGTTGCAGGACACGCCGACGGAGCCGCCGGCGTAGTCGGCGCCGTGGCAATCGGTGCAGAGCTTGCCGTGCTCGTCCTTCTGCTGCTTGGTCAGGAAGTAGTTGCTCCCGTGGTGGTTGGCGCCGCCGCCCGGCGAGGTCCAGCCGGTCAGGTCGTGGTACTTGTGCGACTCGATCTTGCCGTTCACGTGCAACGTGCGATCGGTCCAGGCAGCGACCTTGGTCGCCGCGTTCCACGAGGCGATCACGCCGGAGTGGCAGATGGTGCAGTCGCTGTGGCTGACGTGCGTCCCGCCGGGCGGGTTGGTGTGACAGCTCGCGCCGCAGGCGTCGTAGGAGCCGTCGACGGTGGTCCACGACGGCGTCCGCTTCACCGTTCCTCCGGCGATGGCCGCGGCCAAGGTCGCGCCGTGGCAGTACGCGCCCGAGCAGGTCGCGCTCGCGGAGTCGTACGCCGGCGTCGCCCCGCCCGTCGTGCTCAATGCGCCCCACGCGAAGTCGGTGGTCGCGTTGGAGTGGGTGGTGACGATCGGCACCGCGTGGCAGTCGTTGCACGCGAGGTCCTTGCGCCACGTGCTGCCGAGCGCGAGGTGCTGCTGATGCGCGCCCACGGCCTTCTGCGTGGTGAGCGTCTCGCCCTTGGTCCCGAGGGGCGGCGCCGGATCGGTGCCGGTCCCGTGGCACGAGGTGCAGGTGAGGCTCGCGGTGTCGACCACGCCGTTGACGTGTCTGGTCCGATCGGCCCAGGTCGCCGTCTTCGTCGCGGGGTCCCACGACGCGATGACCGCGCCATGGCAGGTCGCACACGCGGTGCTCGCCGGGTGCGTCCCGCCCGGCGGGTTGGTGTGACAGCTCGCGCCGCAGGCGTCGTACGAGCCGTCGACGGTGGTCCACACCGGCGCGCGCTTCACCGTGCCGCCGCTGACCGCGGCGAGGAGCGTCGCGCCGTGGCAGTACACGCCCGAGCAGGTGCCGGCCGCGTACGCGGGGCTCGCGCCGTCCGCGGAGGACACCGCGCTCCACGAGAAGTCCGTGGTCCCGGTGGCGTGCGACATCGACACCGGCTTCACGTGGCAGTCGGTGCAGACCACGTCGCGGTGCCACGTCGAGGAGGCGAGGTGCGTCTGGTGGGCGCCGACGGCGGCCTGCGAGGTCAGCGTCTCGCCCTTGGTTCCCTTGGGCGGCGCCTCGTTCATCGCGGGATCGCCGTGGCAGCTGGTGCACGTCAGCGTGGAGGTCTCGACGACGCCGTTGACGTGGAGCGTGCGGTCCTTCCAGGTCGCCGTCTTGGTGGTCGCGTCCCAGCTGGCGATGACGGCGCCGTGACAGCTCGCGCAGGCGTCGCTCGCCGCGTGCGTGCCGCCCGGCGGGTTGGTGTGACAGGCGGTCCCGCACGCATCGCCCGTCCCGTCGACGACGTTCCACACCGGCGTGCGCGCCACGGTGGCGCCGGACTTCGCCGGCATCAGCGCGTTGCCGTGGCAGTACACGGTCGAGCACGTCGCGGTGCCGAAGTCGTAGGCAGGTGCGCTGGCGCGCGTCCTCGCCAGGGCGCCCCAGGCGAAGTCCGTCTTGCCGTCGAAGTGCGTCGTGGAGGTGGGAACGGCGTGGCAGTCGGTGCACGCCAGATCCTTGCGCCAGGTGCTGGTCGCGAGGTGCGCCTGGTGAGCGCCGACGCCCTGCGCGGTCGTGGCGGTCGCGCCCGTGGTCGACTTGGGCGGCGCCGGATCGCCCCTCGCCGCGTCGCCGTGGCAGGTAGTGCAGGTGAGCGTCGAGAGCTCGACGATTCCGTCGATGTGCAGCGAGCGGTCCTTCCAGGTCGCCGTCTTGGTGGCGGCGTCGTACGTCGCGATCACCGCGCCATGGCAGGTCGCACAGGCGGTGTTTCCAGGGTGACCGCCGCCGGGCGGGTTGGTGTGACAGCTCGCGCCGCAGGCGCTGAAGCTGCCGTCGACCTGGTTGAACACCGGCTCGCGCTTCACGGTGCCGCCGGTGGCGGCTCCCGCGAGCGTCACCCCGTGGCAGTACACGCCAGTGCAGCTGTGCTTCGTGGTGTCGTACATCGGCGTGGCGCCGCCGGTCGTGGCCACCGCGCTCCACGCGAAGTCCTTGACGCCGTTGGCGTGCCCCGGATCGGTCGGCACCACGTGGCAGTCGGTGCAGACCACGTCGCGTCGCCACGCGCTGGACCCGAGGTGGCTCGCGTGCGCGCCGACACCGGGCGTGGTGGTGACCGTCGATCCGCCGATCGCGCGCGGCGGCGCCGGGTTCCCGGTCGCCTTGTCGCCGTGGCACATCGTGCAGACCGCCGTCGCGCCGGAGTCGGCGCCGGTGTCGGCGCCGGTGTCGGCGTACGCATCGTCGGCGACCTCTCCGAGCGGCGCGTCCCCGGTCATCGTGTCGCCCGCGTCGTCGATGCTGGTGTCGCCGTCCGTGCTGGCGTCGGCGTCGTCCACGCTCGCGTCGGGGACGACCGAGTCTTCGGGCGGCACGCCGGTGTCGCCGGCGGAGGTGTCGACGCCCTCGCCGTCGGCGGAGACGACGTCGGCGCCGGGCGCCGCGTCGTCGAGCGCATCCGGGAGGGGTTCCTCCCCGGTACCCCCGGACCCACCACTGCACCCGAGGACGACGGCGACGAGACCGAGAGGGAGCACGAAGCGCGCGCGCATGGCCGCTCCTGGTGAAAGACGACAAACGGAGTCCAGCACGCCCAGTACCCGCGAACGCCGCAGTCGCGTCACTCGACTAGACTTTCGTCATGATCGGTCGTTCTGCGCAAACACTTCGCTTGCGCGGAACGCGGTCGTCGTGGCGATGCGCGCTAGAGCACCGAACGGTTTGAATCCGTCGCGAAACACGTGAGGTTGCGTGAGATTCGCGTCGCACGGACCGGAGGGCGACGCAGGCGTACTGGCAGTACGTCGAGGAGACCGGAGGGAGTACGACGCGAAGATCGCGCAACCCGACCAGCGTGATGCCCACCCGGTCGGCGAGATCGATCGCCAGCGACGACGGCGCCGAGATCGCCGCGACCACCGGCACCCGCGCGACCGCCGCCTTCTGCACGATCTCGAAGCCGGCGCGGCCCGACATGAGCAGCGCGCGGCCCGCGAGCGAAGCTCCGCCGCGGAAGCGGCTGCCGATCGCCTTGTCGGCGGCGTTGTGGCGGCCGATGTCCTCGCGCAGCACCTCGAGCTCGCCGTGCGCGTCGAACAGCGCCGCGGCGTGCAGGCCGCCGGTGCGATCGAATGTCGGCTGCGCGGCGCGCATGCGATCGATGAAGGACATCAGCGTGGCCAGATCGAACGCCGCCCGATCCTCGAGGCGCGGCACCCGCACCGAGATCGCCGCGATGGTCGCCTTGCCGCACAGCCCGCACGACGACGCCGAGTAGAGCGCGCGCTTGGCCGCGCCGGCGTCGACCCCGGCCCGCAGGTGCACCTCGACCGCGTTGGGCTCGACCTGCTCGACCGCGCGCACGTCGCCGGGCGACGTCAACACCCCCTCGGTGAGGAGGAACCCGACCGCGAGATCGGCGTCGTCGCCCGGCGTGCGCATGGTCACCGCGATCGGCTCCGCGTCGCCCTCACCGCGCACCCGAATCTCGAGCGGCTCCTCGACCACGACGTGATCGAACGCGTCCCCGTTTTCGACGCGCCTCACGCCGCGCACCGTGCTGCGCGGGTCCCGAACCGTCGCCACCTGCGCTGGCACGACTGCCGGGGGGATCGGGGGGCCGCAAGGCCCACCCGACACGAGCCGGTGAGGTTGCTGCGCGGAACGCGCAGCGCCGAGCTCGGCGAGTTGCTGGTGGGGGGTGTCGGGGGGAGCGACAGGGGCGCTCCCCCCGACGTTGGGTGAGCTCATGAGACGTGGTGTATGCCGTGCGCGCCGTGCTTCGCGCGGCCCTCGCCGGCGGCGATGCGGCGGAGCGCGACGGCGGAGACCTTGTACTCGGGGCAGCTGGTCGCCGCGTCGGCGTGCGACGACGTCAGCAGGTTCACCTGCAGCTCCGGGAAGTGGAACGACATGAAGAGGTTCCCCGGCGCGACGCGCGTGGTGACCTTGGCGAACGTTCGAAGCGACCCGCGGCGCGACGCCACCTCGACCTCGTCGCCGTCGGCCACGCCGAGGCGCGCCGCGTCGTCCGGATGGATCTCGGCGAGATCGCTCGGGTGCAGCTCGAGGTTGGCCGTCCGGCGCGTCATCGTGCCCGCGTTGTAGTGCGCGAGCTGACGACCGGTGACGAGGATGAACGGGTACTCGGGATCGACCTCCTCGCCGGGCGGCGCCCAGTCGACGGCCGAGAGCCGCGCCTTGCCGCTCGCGGTGCCGAAGCGACGACCGTCGGGGCCGACGTCGCCGAAGAGCATCGGCGTGCCCGGATGGTCCTTGTGCGGCACCGGCCACTGGAGGCCGCTCCGACCGAGGCGATCGTAGGAGACGCCGGCGATGTCCGGCGACAGCCGGGCCATCTCGTCCATCACCTCGGACGGCGTCTTCGCCGCCATCTCGTAGCCGAGGCGGCGCGAGAGCTCGCGGAGGATGTCGAAGTCGAGCCACGCGTCGCCCGGCGGGCGCGCCGCAGCGTTGACCAGCTGGATGCGACGCTCGGCGTTGGTGAAGGTGCCCGTCTTCTCGAGGAACGCCGAGCCGGGCAGCACCACGTGCGCGAGCTTGGCGGTCTCGGAGAGGAAGATCTCCTGACAGACCAGGAGCTCGAGCGAGGTCAGCGCCTTCAGGACGTGGGTCGTGTTCGGATCGGTGTGCGCGACGTCTTCGCCGAAGACGTAGAGCGCGCGCAGGCGCCCGTCGATCGCGGCGTCGAACATCTCGGGGATCATCAGCCCGCGTTTGCGCTTCATCTTCACGCCCCACGCGTCCTCGAATTTGCGGGCGGCGGCCTCGTCGGTCACCGGCTGGTACATCGAGTACACGTTCGGGAGCGAGCCGGAGTCGCTGCCGCCCTGCACGTTGTTCTGCCCGCGCAGCGGGTTCACGCCGGCGCCCGGTTTTCCGAGGTTGCCGGTGAGGATCGCGAGGTTGACGAGGCACTGCACGCCGGGCGCGCCCTGCGAGTGCTCGGTGATGCCGAGGCCGTAGAAGATCGCCGCCGCGCCGCCGGTCGCATACAGGCGCGCGGCCTCGCGCACGAGCTTCGCCGGCACGCCGGTGGTCGCCTCGACCGCCTCCGGCGCGTAGCGCTGGATGAACGCGAAGTACGGCTCGACGCCCTCGACCCACTCCTCGACGAACGCCCGATCATGGAGCCCCTCCTCCACGATCACGTGCGCAAGGGCGTTGAACAGCGCCACGTTGGCGCCGGGACGTAGCTGGAGGTAGCGATCGGCGAGCCCCGCGAGCTCGATGCGCCGCGGATCGGAGACGATCAGCCGCGCGCCGCCGAGCACCGCCTGCTTGATGCGCGCGCCGACCACCGGGTGCGCCTCGGTCGGGTTCGCGCCGGTGACGAAGATGACCTTCGCGCGCTCGATGTCGTCGAACGGGTTGGTGCCGCCGCTCTTGCCGAGGCCCTGGATGAGGCCGAACGACGACGGCGAGTGGCACACGCGCGAGCAGTTGTCGACGTTGTGCGTGCCGACCGCGGCGCGCATCAGCTTCATGAGGAGGTAATTCTCCTCGTTGGTGCAGCGCGAAGAGGAGATGCCGGCGATCGCGTCGGGGCCGTGCTCGCGCTTGATGCGCAGCATCGTCGACGCGACGAGGTCGAGCGCCTCGTCCCACGACGCGTCGCGGAAGCCGGTGCTGGTGCGGATGAGCGGGTTCTTCAGCCGCTCGTCGCTGACGGTGAACTGATGGGCGAAGCGACCCTTCACGCAGGTGTGGCCCTTGTTCGCCGGACCGTCGAGCGCCGGATCGACGGCGACCACCTTGTCGTCGCGCACGTGCGCCTCGAGCCGGCAGCCGACGCCGCAGTACGCGCAGGTGGTGGTGACCGTGCGATCGACGGCGGCGGTCGCGCGGAAGGGCGCCTCGTCGAGCGCGCCGGTGGGGCACGCCGACACGCACGCGCCGCACGACACGCAGGACGACTCGGCGAGCGAGGTGTCGAGCCCGGCGACGATCTTCGTGCCGAAGCCGCGCCCGGAGTACGCGAGCGCGAAGGCGCCCTGCACCTCGTCGCACGCGCGCACGCAGCGGCCGCAGACGATGCACTCGTCGAGGTGCAGCTTGATGTACGGGTGACGGAGGTCGGGCGCGTGCGCGTGGCGCTCGCCCTGGTAGCGCGACGTCTTCAGGCCGAAATGGGCGGCGACGCGCTGCAGCTCGTTGCGCTTGTCTTCGGTCTCGAGGCGCTCGACCGGGAAGTCGGAGAGCACGAGCTCGACCACGCCCTTGGCGACGCGGATGGCGCGCGCGTCGCGCGTGTCGACCTGCATGCCCTCTCGACAGGGCGTCGTACAGGCGGCGACGGGTCCGCGCGCGCCCTCGACGCCGACCATGCACACGCGGCAGGCGCCGAACGGGTGCAGCCGCTCGTCGAAGCAGAGGGTGGGGATGAAGATGCCCTCGCGGCGGGCGACGTCGAGGATGGTCTCGCCGGCGCTGGCCGTGACGGTGCGTCCGTCGATGTCGATGGGGAAGCTCATGATCACTCCGCCTCCCCACGCGACACGACGTGTCGCGACAACAGCTCGTCGGGCCAGTGCTTGACGATCGACTCGATGGCCGCGGGCAGCCCGCCGCCGTGCGCGCACAGGCTGCCCCAGCGCATGGTCTCGAGCAGCTCGTTCAGGAGCGGGACGTCGACCGCCGGGCGTTCGACCATCTCCAGGCCCCGGCGCATGCCGATGCGGCAGGGGAAGCACTTGCCGCACGACTCCGCGTCGCCGAACTCGAAGAGGTGGCGCGCGATGCGCTTCATGTCGGTGCCCTCCTCGAAGGCGACGATGCCGCCGTGGCCGAGCAGCGCGCCGATGGCGTCGAGCTCCTCGAAGCCGAACGGCGTGTCGAAGAGCGCCGCGGGGACGATGCCGCCGAGCGGACCGCCGATCTGCACGCCCTTGATCGGCTTGCCGCTCCTCGTTCCGCCGCCGATCTCCTCGCAGATGGTGCGCAGCGACACGCCGAGCGGGACCTCGTACACGCCGGGTCTGGCGAACACCGAGCTCAGCGAGATCGCCTTGGTGCCTCGGCTCTTGCCGACGCCGATCGCGGCGTAGGCGGCGCCGCCGTGCGCCACGATCCACGGCACGTTGGCCAGCGTCTCGACGTTGTTGACCACCGTCGGCTTGCCGAACAGGCCCTTCTCGGCCGGGTACGGCGGGCGCGCGGTGACCATGCCGCGGAGGCCCTCGATCGAGCGGAGCAGCGCCGTCTCCTCGCCGCACACGTACGAGCCGGCGCCCTCGACCACCCGGACGTCGAACCTGTCGAGCAGACCGGCGGCGCGCGCCTCGGCCACCGCGCGCTTCATCGCCTCGACGGCGCGCGGGTACTCCGACCGCACGTAGATCGCGCCGTGGGTGGCGCCGATGGCGAAGCCCGCGAGGGCCATGCCCTCGAGCACCGCGTGCGGGTCGAGCTCGAGGATCCATTTGTCGATGTACGAGCCGGGATCGCCCTCGTCGGCGTTGCACACCACCCACTTCTCGCCGGCGGGCTGCGCGGCGGCGAAGCGCCACTTCTGCCCGGTGGAGAAGCCGGCGCCGCCGCGACCGCGGAGGCCGCTCCCGGCGACCGCCTCGAGGACCGTCGCCGCGGGCGCGGCGCTGCCGCGTGGGGGGTCCTTCGCCTCGCGCGCCGCCTCGTAGGCGCGCCATGCCCCTCGGGCGCGCGCCTTGTCGAGCGTGGTGGCGTCGGCGCCGTCGACCATGTTGCGGAGCACGATCGTCGGGCTCGAGCGGCTCTCGATGCGCGGCCGCGGCTCGTCGGCCGCGTGGGCGCCGGTGGCGATGGCGCGCGCGTTCTCGCGCGAGAGGTCGCCGTACACCGTGCGCAGGTGCGCCCCGTCGCCGTGGCGATCCCCGAGAGAGCTCGCGCTGACGCGCGAGACCAACACCGCAGGCGCCGCGTTGCACAGCCCGAGGCAGTACACCGGCTCGAGCGACACCTCGCCTCCGGCGCTCGTCTCGCCGAGGCGCACACCGGTCGCCTCCTCCAGGAAGCGGACGTGCTCGTCGCCCGAGGCGACGCACGCGGTTCCCGTGCACACGTGCACGCGCACGTCGCCGCGGCGCTTCACCGAGAGATCGCCGTAGAAAGTGGCGACCCCGTACACGGTCGCCTCGGGCACGCCGCTCTCCTTCGCGATGCGCTTCAGCGTCTCGCGCGTCAGCACGCGCTCGCGATCCATCGCGACCCGCAGCCGGTCGAGGACGCTCTGGTCGAGGGGGCCGGGCTCGCGCTTCTTGCGCAGCGTGACGAGGTTGTGGCTCACGCGGCGCAGCCTAGTGAGCGGTGGAGCGCGAGGCATCAGCGCGGTGCGACACATGTCATGACGCGCCGCGCGATCGCACGCTCTTCCCGTCGGGATGACGAGCATGGCTCAGCGGTGGAGCGCGCCCTCGAAGAAGAGCTTGTCGAGCAGCCGCACGTATCGCTTCAAACGGGGTTCGTCGGCGGGGACCTGCCCCGCGACCGCCAGCGAGGAGAGCCCGTGCACCAGCGCCCAGGCGCCGAGGGCGAGCTCGCGCGCGGAGAGATCGTCGCGCACGACGCCCTGCTTGCGGGCGCCTTCGATCGTGTCGCGCAGGATGCCGAACGCCTCGCCCTGCTGCTCGTCCGCCGCGTTCGCGCGCCTTCGGGGCTGGGGCGACGAAGCGGCCGCTTCGCCGAGCGGGTTGTGGAGCATCAGCCGGAAGTGCAGCGGACGCGCGATCGCGAAGCGCACGTACGCCTCGCCGAGCGCCCGGACGCGCGCGCGAGGATCGTCGCTCGCGCCCTCGAGCGCGGCGCGTGACGCGTCCGCGAGCGCGGCGAAACCCTCGGCGCGGAGCGACGCGAGCAGCTCGCCCTTGCCCGCGAAGTGCCGGTACGGCGCGTTGTGCGTGACGCCCGCCTCGCGCGCCAGCTCGCGCAGGGTGAAGTCGAACGTACCGCGCTCACCGAACAGCGCGAGCGCCGCGTCGAGCAGCGTCCGCCGCAGGTTGCCGTGGTGGTACGCCACGCGAGCACTCTACGGCGCAATGTGGACATGCGCAACATTGGGCTGGACAACCGATGTGGGCGTTGTCAACATTGACCGCCATGACCGCCCAAGCCCAGAGCCCCTCTCCCGGTCCGTCCCCTGCCCGTCGCCGCGCGCACGCCGCGCTGCCCGACCGCGTGCAGGTGGCGATCATCGGCAGCGGCCTCGGCGGCCTCGTCGCGGCGGCGCAGCTGGCGCAGGCCGGGCTGTCGGTCGCGGTGTTCGAGGGGCACTACGCGGCCGGCGGGTGCGCGACCCACTTCTCGCGCGGGCCGCGGCGCGCGCAGTACCACTTCGACGTCGGGCTCCACTACGTCGGCGACTGCGGCCCCGACGGCGCGATCCCGCGCATGCTCCGCGAGGTCGGCGTCGACGACGTGCGCTTCCGGCCGCTCGACCCCGACGGCTTCGACCGCCTGGTGTTCCCCGATCTCGAGTTCCGCATCCCGGCGAGCCTCGACGTGTACCGCGATCGTCTGGCTTCGGCCTTCCCGCACGAGCGCCGCGGCATCGATCGCTACGTGAGCCTGCTGCGCGCGGTGACCGTCGCCTCGAAGGTGATCGAGCGCGGCGGGCGCCCGCCGCTCCGCGATCTGCCCGCCCTCGCCCTCGCCGGCCTTCGCCTCGCCCCGCACCGCGAGTCGACCATCGCCGCGGTGTTCGACGCGATCGGCGTGCGCGATCGCCGCGTGCGCGCGGTGATGCTCGGTCAGAACGGCGACTACGGCCTGCCGCCGCAGAAGGTCAGCGCGATGCTCCACCTCGGCCTGGCCGCGCACTACTTCCGCGGCGCCTACTACCCTGAGGGCGGCGGGCAGATCCTCGCCGACAAGCTGGCCGCCCGCATCGAAGCGCTCGGCGGGTCCATCCACCTGCGCCACCCCATCGAGAAGGTGCTGATCGAGCGCGGGCGCGCGGTCGGGGTGAAGGTCTCGCCGCGCGCGGGCGAGCCGGCGCGCGACGTGCGCGCCGACCTCGTGCTGTCGAACGCCGATCTGAAGAAGACGCTCCTCGAGCTGGTCGGCCCCGAGCACCTGCCGAGCGACACGGTCCGTCGCACGCGCGACTACGAGATGACCTCGGCGCTGTTCATGGCGTTCCTCGGCGTCCGCGGCGAGCTCCCCGGGATGGGCGCCCACAACGTCTGGCAGTTCGACTCCTACGACATGCAGGACATGTACAGGGACGATCCGACCGGGCCGATCCAGACGCACGGCTGCTACGTGACCAGCGCGAGCTACAAGGACCCGGCGCACGCGCTCCACCACGCGCCGGCCGGCGTCACCAACGTCGAGGTGATGACCGTGGTGCCGGGCTCGCTCGAGCGCTTCGGCGTGTCCAAGCACGACGTCGCGACGTGGGACTACCGCAAGAACGAGGCGTACCGCGCGACGAAGCAGCGCATCGAAGACGACATGGTGGCGCGGCTCGATCGCCTCTTCCCCGGCGCCGCCGAGCGCGTGGTGTTCCGCGAGTCGGCCACGCCGGTGAGCCAGGTGCGCTACACCCAGGCGACCGACGGCACGCCCGGCTACGGCATCGCCGCGACGCCCGAGCAGTTCTTCGCGAAGAGGCCGGGCTACCGCACCTCGGTGCCCGGCCTCTACCTGTGTGGCGCCTCGACGCGCGCCGGCCACGGCATCGTCGGCGCGATGGCGAGCGGCAGGGCGGCCGCGAGGCGGATCCTGCGCGACCAGCCCTCGCTGCGCGCCCGCGCGTGATCAGCCGCCGTCGGCCGCGTCGGAGGCCGCGTCGGAGGCCGCGTCGGTGCCGGCGTCGCCGGTGACGCACGACGTGCCCGACACGTCCTTGTCGTCGCGGAGGCGGATCTTCCAGCGGCCGAAGTCGGGCACCAGCACGCCGGTGATGGAGTCGATCGTCGAGCCGCTCTTCCCCACGAAGTAGGTGCGCACGCACGACGTCGAGGTGAAGTTGCTGATCTGGATCTCGAGCTTCTTGGCGCCGGTCGAGTCCGAGGCGTCGAGCACGTACGCGGTGGTGATGCCGCCGTCGGCCGACGCGTCGACCTTCACGCCGGCGACGCTGACCAGCGTGCCCTCGAGCTTGGGCGCGCGCGGGCCGGGCTTGCCGGCCGCGTCGGCGACCAGATCGGCGACGGTGACCGTCGTCGGCGTGGGGGCGGTGCCCGCCGACCCGAAGGTGATCTTCGCCGCGGCGCCGCCGAGGAACAGCTGGCTCTGCTCGAAGTCGCCGCAGGCGGTCGCCGGCGTGCCGGACGGGCCGGCGCAGAACTCGCCGTAGTTGGCGCCGTCGACGGCGGTGACCGCGTCGCCGACCTTCACCGTGCTCGGGATCTTCCCCGGCGTGACGCCGAAGCAGTTGGTGGCGCTCCCCCGCGTGATCAACTCCTGCACCTGGACGCCGGCGAAGTCGCCGCCGCCGGGCTTGCCGATCCAGACGGCGAAGCGGCACTCGGCCGCCGACGAGCTGCCGATGAGGACGCGCGGCGTCAGGGCGACGAGATCCGTATCGGTGAGGTTCACCTTGGCGTTCTTGGCCGGGTGGTCCGGATCGCTCGGATCCTGCACGGCCTTGAGCGAGATCGACTTCGCTCCCGCGTCGGCAGAGACGTCTTCGACCGCGGTGTCGGTCGGCGCGTCGGTCGTGAGGGTGTCGGTCGGAGTCGTCGTGTCGGATCGAGAATCGGTCGACGAGTCCGCAGTGGCCGGCGGGACCGTGGTGTTGTCCTCGCTGCAGGAGGCGGCGACTGCAAGCAGGATCGTGCCGAGAAGAAGGCCATGTTCGTTGCGCATCGGGCGAGCCTAGTACGGCGCACTGGAAGTTCGTAGCCGGCGCGAACGTACGCCCGGGTGCGCTCGCGGCCCGCGAGATCGTCCAGGACGCTCCGACGACCGACGGCCGCGCCGAGCCCGTCGCGGTGAAGCGCGGCCCGTGCCATCCTCTGCCTGCGGTCGCGCGGCGCTCCGCACGTTGCGACCGCTAGTGACGCAGGAGGGGTTGGATGTCCGAGCCGATTCGCTTTCCCACCGTCGAGGAGATCCCGGAGAGCGCGCGCGTCGACGGCGCGAGGTGGTCGATGCAGTGGCTGTGCGACGGCGAGATCCGCACCTTCCACGGTCCGGGCGCCGACGTGCTGTCGCCGATCTGCGTGCGACAGGCCGACGGCTCGCTCACCCGCGCCGTGATCGGTCGGACCCCGCTGCTCGATCGCGCCGCCGCCCTCGAGGCGCTCGCCGCCGCGAGGCGCGCGTGGGACGAGGGACGCGGCGAGTGGCCGACCATGCGCGTCGCGCGGCGCATCGGCGCGATGGAGCGCTTCGCCGAGCTGATGGGCAAGGCCCGCGAGGAGGTCGTGCGCCTCCTGATGTGGGAGATCGGCAAGACGCGCAAGGACGCCGAGTCGGAGTTCGACCGCACGCTGCTCTACGTGCGCGACACCGTCGAGGCGCTCAAGGAGCTCGATCGGAGCTCGGCGCGCTTCGTCATGGAGGAGGGCTTCCTCGGGCAGATCCGCCGCTCGCCGCTCGGCGTGGTGCTGTGCATGGGGCCCTTCAACTACCCGCTCAACGAGACCTACACCACGCTGATCCCGGCGCTGATCATGGGCAACGCGGTGGTGTGCAAGGTGCCCAAGTACGGCGCGCTGCTGCACGCGCCGCTCTTCGCGGCGATGCGCGAGGCGTTCCCGCCCGGGGTGGTCAACGTCATCTACGGCGACGGTCCGACCACCGTCGGGCCGATCATGGAGTCGGGCGAGGTCGACGTGCTCGCCTTCATCGGCACGAGCCGCGTGGTGAACATCCTCAAGCGCCAGCACCCGCAGCCGAACCGCCTCCGATCGATCACCGGGCTCGAGGCGAAGAACCCGGCCATCGTGCTCCCCGACGCCGATCTCGACGTCGCGGTGAAGGAGTGCGTGTCGGGCGCGCTCTCGTTCAACGGCCAGCGCTGCACCGGGATCAAGCTGATCTTCGTGCACCGCTCCATCGAGCGGGAGTTCCTCGACAGGCTCTCGGCGGCGGTCGACGCGCTGAAGGCGGGCATGCCGTGGGATCAGGGCGCGCAGCTCACCCCCCTGCCCGAGGATCGCAAGACCGAGCGCCTGGCCGCGTACGTCGAGGACGCGGTCTCGAAGGGCGCGCGCGTGGTCAACGGCGGCGGCGCCGCGCACGGCACGTTCTTCCGCCCGGCGGTCGTGCACCCCGTGAAGCAAGACATGAAGCTGTACACCGAGGAGCAGTTCGGTCCGGTCCTGCCGGTGGCGACCTTCGACGACGTCTCCGAGATCGATCACTTCATGCGGCTCTCGGAGTACGGGCAGCAGGTCGCGCTCTTCGGGCGCGATCGCAAGAAGATGGCGTTCCTCGTCGACGCGCTGGTGAACCAGGTCTCACGCATCAACCTCAACAGCCAGTGCCGCCGCGGCCCCGACACCTTCCCGTTCACCGGCCGGAAGGACAGCGCCGAAGGGACGTTGAGCGTGAGCGACGCGCTGCGCGCGTTCTCCATCCGCACGGTGGTGGCCACCGCCTCGAACGACGAGAACAAGTCGCTGGTGAGCGACATCATCGTCGGCCGTTTGTCGAGCTTCCTCTCGACGGATTACATCTTCTGAAGTCGTCAGTCGTCGGCAGCTCACCGAGCGCGGCCGTACCGCGCCCGTCGTGCCTCACGGGCAGTGATATTCCTCGTTGGGGATTCCCACGAAGTCCTTGCCAGAGGCGTCCTTGTACTTCGGCAGATCGGCGCCGTCGGGCATGGCGATCCACACGCAGAAGTCGCCCGATTTGTCGAGAGTGGCGGTGAGCGGCGCGACCGCCTCTCCCTGCAGCTCGGCGCAGAGCCGCTCGTTGCCGAGGACCCGGCCCTGGTAGCTGACGTTCTTGAGGACGAGGTCGCTTGGGCCGATGCGCTGTGAGCTCCCCGGGATGGACACGTCGCCGATCGTCATGACGAAGGTGCTGTCGCTCTCGAGCGTGACGCCGTTCGCGATCTGCGGCGCGCCCACCGTCTCGGACTTCGAGAGCTTGGTCGCGGTCTCCTTCAGCGAGTGGATGGCGAGATCGATCTTGCCGCCGTTGAAGGTCACCTCGCCGTAGAACATGAGGGACATCTCCGGCGAGCCGGCGACGATGGTGGGCAGGCAGTTGCCGAAGTAGGTCCTCTTGCCGGCGTTGATGTCGGTGTCGCCCGCTTCGAACGGAGCGCCGTCGCTCGGGCCGGCGTCTGGCGTGACGCCGCGGATGTCCTTCGTGCTGTCGACGTAGCTCTCGTAGTCACCCGCCGGATCGACGCACGCGAACGCGGTCGCGCTGGCGGTGACACCGATGGCGACGGCGATCAGCGCGCGACGCACGGAACTCCCCCCCGTGGGTCGTGAATGCATGACGTTTTCTCCAGCGGGTGTCTGTGACACGAACTGGGTCCTTGACGCAAGGTGCATGCTCATTGCATTGAGCACGTCCATGAGATCGACCCAACGGGGGGGTCTGATCGCGCTCGCGGCCACTGTCGCGCTCGCCTTCACCACTTCCAAGGCGCACGCAAGCGGCTACCTCACGGCACGATTCGGCTCCGATCACGGCACGCCGGCAGCGCCGAATCCATACGCCGTCTACTACAACCCCGCGGCGCTCGGCGGGATGAAGGGCACGCAAATCGTCGGCGATTTGTCGCTCGGCATCCGCACCGTCACCTATGACCGATCGGCCGACGCTTTGACGCCGAGCAATCCGGCGTTTCAGAGCAATCGAGATTACGTCGCGGCCAATTTCGGGCGCGCCAAGCTGCTGAATGTGGTTCCGCTGCCGTTCTTCGGCGCAGCCAGCGACCTCGGAACGAAGAACCTGCGGGTCGGCTACGCCCTCTACGTCCCCTTCGGGGGGCTCGCCGAGTGGAACCGCAAGACCGCGACCGAGTACGCGCCCGGAGCGGTCGACGGTCCGCAGCGCTGGCACAACATCAGCGGCCAGATCCTCGCCATCTACAACACCGCGGCCGTTGCGTACCGATTCCCCGCCGCGCGCGTGAGCATCGGCGCGAACTTCAGCGTCATCTATCACCGCGCCGAGACCGTTCGCGCGCGCAACATCGACGGCACCGACGACGTGCGCCTCGCCAACGGCGCGCTCAAGGAAGGGCGGAGCTACATCGACGTGTCCGGCGTCAACGTCGCGGCCGCGCTCGGCGTCTACTGGGACCCGATCGACGACCTGAAGCTCGGCCTCTCGTACACGAGCCAGCCGGGCTTCGGCACCACGCGGATGTCCGGCACGCTCGAGCAGCAGTTCGGCACCGACTCGACGCGTGCGTCGAAGACGAACGTCGACCTCCTGCAGGCCTACCCGGACATCATCCGGCTCGGCGCCGGCTACCGCACCACCAAGACGACCGAGGTGCGCTTCGACTTCGAGTACGTGCGGTGGTCGGTGTTCAAGCGGCAGTGCCTCGTCAGCGAGGGCAAGGACTGCAGCATCAACGCCGACGGCACCGCGCCGGCCGGCAGCAACGTAATCCTCAACGTCCCGCGCGACTGGAAGGACGCCATCGGCGTCCGCCTCGGCGGCGCGTGGTGGCCGACGGAGGCGCTGGAGCTGTTCGGCAGCGTCTCGATGACGACGTCGGCGGTGCCCAAAGAGACGATCGACCCCTCGACGATCGACTCCACGCGCTTCTACCTCGCGCTCGGCGGCCGCTACGAGCTGTCGAGGAACCTGGCGATCGCCGGGAGCTACAACCCGATCTACTTCGTGCCTATCGACACCAAGGGCGCGAACAAGCACGACCAGTACGCCCAGCCGTCGCGCTCCCCGAGCGCCGACGGCAAGTACTCGTCGATGATCCACCTGTTCAATGTGAACGCGACGGTGTCGTTCTAGTTGTCGCCGCTCGCGCGCGACGGTGATGGTGTCGCCGGCTCGCGCGCTACGGGTCGTCAGTCGTCAGTCGTCAGTCGTCAGCACGAGACGAGATGTCGCTGCTCGCGCGCGACGGTGATGGTGTCGCCGGCTCGCGCGCTGCGGGTCATCAGTCGTCAGTCGTCAGTCGTCAGTCGTCAGTCGAGACGAGATGTCGCTGCTCGCGCGCGACGGTGACGGTGTCGCCGCTCGCGCGCGACGGTGATGGTGTCGCCGGCTCGCGCGCTGCGGGTCGTCAGTCGTCAGTCGTCAGTCGTCAGAGAGCGCGTATCTTTCGTCGAGACGGGTCGAAGGTCGAAAAGTCGAAGGTCGAACCAGGGGCGATGCCACTGGGACCCCGAGCAATCAGCTCTCGATTCGACCTTTGACCTTCGACCTTCGACCTCGCACCAGTGTCGGTCCGTTTCTTTCACAGTCTCTCATTCGTCAGCACGAGCAGAGAGACGCCCGTCGCCAGCACGAGGAGGCCGGAGCAGTCCGGGCCGTCTCGGCTGACGACTGACGACTGACGACTGACGACTCTCTTCAGGCGACCGCCGACCCGTGCGACGGGCGCGCGACCTTCTTGTCGACCGTGGTGAGGTCGACGCTGGTCAGCGCGGAGATGCCCGGCTCGGGCATCGTCACGCCGTAGAGCACGTCGACCATCTGCATCGTGCGCTTGATGTGCGTGATGAGGATGAACTGCGAGCGATCGGTCATCGTGCGGATGGCCTCGTTGTAACGAGCGACGTTCGCCTCGTCGAGCGGGGCGTCGACCTCGTCGAGGATGCAGAACGGCGAGGGCCGGATCTGGAACATCGCGAAGATGAGCGACACCGCCGTGAGCGCCTTCTCGCCGCCGCTCATCAGCTCGATGTTGCCGATCTTCTTGCCGGGCGGCTGCGCGACGATGTCGATGCCGGTCTCGAGCATGTCTTCGGGGTTGGTCATCACGAGGTGCGCGCGACCGCCGCGGAACATCTTCGGGAAGAGCAGCTGGAAGCGCTCGTTGACGGCGTCGAACGTCTCGCGGAAGAGGCGCCGCGACTCCTTGTCCATCTGCTCGATGGCCTTGGCGAGGTCGGAGAGCGCCTTGTCGAGATCGGCCTTCTGCTCGACGTAGTTGCGGTAGCGGACCTCGCCCTCTTCATACTCGCGCTTCGCGTCGAGGTTGACCGAGCCGAGGCGATCGATGAGGCCCTGCAGCTCGTGGATGCGCGTCTTGTGCTCCTCGCCCGGCAGGTCGCGCAGGTGGTAGTCGCCGACGACGCGAGGCAGCTCGAGCCCGCGGAACCGCTCGGCCACCAGCTCGAGCAGGTTGCGCATCTCGATGACCAGCTCGCGCAGGCGCATCTCGTGGCCGACGCGCGCCTTCTCGGCCTGCTCGGCCGCGGTGCGCAGCGACTTGAGCTCGCCCTCGTGCGCCTGCATCGCCGCGCGCGCCTCTTCGTGCGCGATCTTCGCGGCGGTCAGCTCGTCTCTGCGCGCGTGCGCGTCGGTCACGGCCTGATCGAGCCTCTCGCGGTCGACGAAGAGCAGCCCCGCGAGCTCGCCCTGGCGGCGCGCGCCGTTGATCAGCTCGTCGTGCAGGCGACGCTCGCGCTCCACGAGCTCGTTGGCCGAGCGGGTGAGCCGCTCGAGCGCGCCCTGGATGCCGCGGGTCTTCTCCTTGGCACGCGCGACCTGGATCTTTCGGTCGGTGGCGATCTGGCGCCGCGCCTCGAGCTCCTCGCGGCGCGACTCGGCGTCGCGCTGGGCGTCTTCGGTGTCGCCCTCGACGACGACGAGCTCGTCGCGCGCGGAGTCGAGATCGGCGCGCGCGCTGGACTGCTCGGCGTCGGCCTCGGCGAGGCGCTCGGCCATGTCCTGCAGCTCGCCCACGAGGTTCTCGAGGCGCGCGCGCGCGCGCTGCAGCTCGGCCTCGCCGGCGCGTAGATCCTTCTCGGCGCCGACGAGGGCGATCTCGCCGCGGTGCTCCGACTGGCGCGCGGTGTCGAGCGCCGTGCCCGTCTCGCTGATCGCCGCGCGCAGCGCCTGGTGCCTGGCGACCAGGTCGCTGACCACGACGTCGAGCCGCGCGACGACCTCGGACAGCTCGCGCGTCTCGCGCTTGCTCTCGAGCATGCCGGCGGCGAGCTGCTCCCGCTGACCGGCGGCGATCCGGCCGTCGGCGTGGAACACCTCGCCATCGAGCGTGACGATCGCGTGGGGCGGCCGCTCGGAGAGCACGGCGGCCACCCGGCGCGCGGCCGCGAAATCGCGCGCGACCACGATGTCGCCGAGGATCGCCTTCACGATCTCGGCGTCGTCGGCGCGGTGGCGGACCAGGTCGGCGAAGTAGCCGAGCGCGTCGGGAGAGTCGGCGCCCGAGGCCGCCGGGACCGTGAGCTCCTCGGGGAGCGCCGGACGCGCGTCGCCGTAGTGGCGGCCGCTGCGCGGCAGGAACACGGCGCGCCCCTTCTTCTCGTCGCGCAGCCAGTGGGCGAGCTCGAGGGCCTTGTGCTCGTCGGTGACGACGAGCGTCTGCAGGTTGTCGCCGAGCGCCGCGGCCAGCGCCTGCGTCAGCTCCGGCGGCGGCTCGACGAGATCGGCGAGCATGCCGAGGACACCGGGATCGCGCTTGTGGATCACGTTGCGCACGCCGAGCCCGACGCCCTCGAGGCGCGACTGCACCTCGAGGAGCGCGTGCATGCGCGAGCGGGCGCGCTGCAGATCCTGCTTGTTCTTGTCGAGCTCGCGCTCGCTGTCGATGACGTCGCGCTTCAGCTCGGAGAGCCGGCGCTCGAGCGCCTCGCGCTCCTCCTTGCTCGACGTCTTGCCGCTGCGGAGGTCTTCGACGGTGCGCTGCAGCTCCTGGGTGCGCGCGACGAGCTCCATCTGCCGCGCCTCGAGCTCCTCGCGCTCGCCGTAGAGGCGCTCGCGGCGCTGCTCGACGTCGCTGCGGCGGCGATCGAAGCCCTGCAGCGCGGCCTCGGCCCGCGCGATGCGCGCGCCGATCTCGCCCGTCTGCCGGCGCAGATCGGCGAGGCGGCGGTCGGCCTCCTGCGCGCGCGCGGCCGCCTCCTGGAGGCGCTCCTCCTCGATGGCGAGCGCGTCGGCCGCGCCCTCCTCCTCCTGCCGGTGGAGCTCGAGATCGGCGGCGAAGCGCGCCTGCTCGCCCGCGAGCGCCTCGCGCTCGCTGGTGATGGAGGCGAGATCGCGCGAGGCGTCGATCTCGCGATCGCGCAGCGCCTCGAGCTGATCCTTCGCGCGCGCGATCTCGGACTCGAGGGCGCGGACCTCGTTGTCGGCGGCGAAGTGCGCCGTCTGCGCCGTCTCGTGGACACGCTCGGCCTGCAGCGCGGTGAGGCGCAGACCCTCGAGCTCCGCCTCGCGCGCGACCAGCGCGTTGCGCCGCTCGTCGCTCTCGCGGGTGGAGAGGTCGAGCGCCTCGCTCACGTACTTCTGCATCGCCACGATGCCGAGGTACTTGTGCGCCGCCTCGTGCAGCACGAGGTCGTCGAGCTCGGCGCGGTACGCGAGGTAGCGATCGGCCTTCTGCGCCTGACGCTTGAGCGAGGCGAGCGACTTCTCGAGCTCGGTGATGATGTCGCCGACGCGCAGCAGGTTCTGGTGCGTCAGCTCCATCTTGCGCTCGGCCTGCTTGCGCTTGGACTTGTACTTGGTGATGCCCGCCGCCTCTTCGATGAGCAGGCGGCGGTCCTCGGGCTTGCTCGAGACGATGAGGCCGACCTTGCCCTGCTCGATGATCGAGTAGGCCTTGGTGCCCGCGCCGGTGCCGAGGAACAGATCGGTGACGTCCTTGAGGCGGACCTGGGTCTTGTTGATCAGGTACTCGCTGTCGCCGGTGCGATCGAGGCGGCGGGTGACGGCGATCTCGGGGTAGTCGCGGTACTCGATCGGGGCGAGGCCGTCGTTGTTCTCGAAGGTGAGCGTGACCTCGGAGAAGCCGCCCGGACCGCGCGTCTCGCTGCCGTTGAAGATGACGTCCTCCATCGACTTGCCGCGGAGGTGCTTGGCGCTCTGCTCGCCCATGCACCAACGGATCGCGTCGACGATGTTGGACTTGCCGCAGCCGTTCGGGCCGACGATGCCGGTGACGTCGTGATCGAACTTGAGGATGGTGCGATCGACGAAGGACTTGAACCCGATGATCTCGAGCTTCTTCAGCTTCATGGGCGCGAGGCCCAGGCGGTGGTTCGGCCGCTGCTCGATCGAACCCGGGACCAGCCCGGAGACGACGCGCGGGCGGCCCCGCTGGACAGTGAACAGAGGTGTAGGCTGCCCGGCTGGGGGGTGCAAGGCGGAGGCTGAACGCCAGGTCCCGCCGCGGCACGGCGCCGCGCCCCGAGGCATCTTGATTCCATCTTGGAGCCGCTGTTCGGCCTGATGCTCTGCGTGACCATCTACCTCGGCGTCGCCGGGTGGTCGCGCGTGCGGAGCGAGTTCGCGCGCGACACGCAGTTCGAGCAGTGGTGCGCGAGCCAGCCGATCGTGCTCGCGTTCCGCTGTGGCCGGCGGAGCGGCGCGGAAGGAGGCGAGGCCGACGACGCGCGCCATCGGCTCCGGCAGCTGCTCGCGCCGCACGACGAGCTGGTGAACGTGCACGGCGGCGCGCCCTGGCAGTACTACCGCTACGACGTGGCCGTGCGCACGGTCGCCGACGACGTGGTCGCGGTGCACATCGTCGCCGCGATTCCCCAGCGCGGGCGGTGGACGGCCCGCCGCGACGCCGGCGAGCTCGTGCGCCGGCTGATGGCCATGCCCGAGGCGGCGGTCGAGGAGGTCTGGATGCACGGACAGCTGCACCCGAGTGAGGCCCGGTCCGCGTCTCGCGACCACCGCTCCTGGCTCGGGCGCCGCTCGGCCGACGGCGACCTCGAGATCACGCCGATGATCGGCCGCCGTCCCCAGTGGATCGAGGAGTGGATCGAAGCGGAGTAGACGCTGAGGCTTGCGCCCGAGGCGCAGAGGAAGGATTTCTTCGCGATGAACGAAGCCGCCGACTCCGAGCGACGCGCCATTCTCGAGCACTGCAACGACGACATCGTCGCGCTGCTTCGCGAGGCCGCCGCCGACGGCGTGACGATCTCCGAGGCCGTGGTGCTCGTCGCCGACTCGCGCGACGAGCTCGGGCGCAAGGTCGTCGAGGCGTGCAACGAGGTCGGCCAGCAGGTGAGCGGCGCCGACGTCTACGTCGTCGGCGTCCACGTCTCCATCGCGCGCGAGATCCTCCGCCGGGTGGCGCAGCAGCACCTCGACGATCTCGACTCCGAGCCACCGCCGGGAGCCGCGCATCTCCTTTGTTTCGCGGCAGGTGGAGTGCGCTCGACGTTCGTCGCCGAGCGCCCTATAGGGCAGGCCTGAGTCCGCCAGAGCTCGCTCGCTCGCGCCGCGACCGAGGCAGCGCTGCGGCGTCCATGACCAACCGCCGAAGCCCGACGGCAGGATGCCAGAACCCACCGGAGTCACCGCGCGAGCGCCCTCACGACGGGCAGTGATTGCGATCCTCGGCCTGGGCGTGACGCTCGGGCTCGCCGTGGGTCTCGGCGGCTTCACCTTCGTGTACGCGAAGGGCGCCTCGTACCTCGGGAGCGATCCGGCCGCCTGCGCCAACTGCCACGTGATGCAGGCGCACTTCGACGCGTGGGTGAAGGGCAGCCACCGCTCGGTCGCCGGCTGCAACGACTGTCACGCCCCGCACACCTTCTTCGGCAAGTACGCCACCAAGGCGCGCAACGGCTTCTGGCACTCGTTCTACTTCACGACCGGCAAGTTCCACGAGCCTATCCAGATCGGGCAGGCCAACCATGAGGTCACCGAGGGCGCCTGCCGCAGCTGTCACGCCGACGTCGTGCACGCCATCGATCCGTTCCTGCCGCTGCGCGGGCCGTTCGTGCCGCTGCGCGGGGCGGTCCCCAAGAAGGGGGCCGAGATGTCCTGCGTGCGCTGCCACCGCGACGTCGGGCACCCGCTCTGAGCACACCCGCTCTGAATCGTGCCCGCTCTGAATCCTGAGAGAGACGGAGAACCCCCATGACCGACGACACGCGCCGAGGATGGACGACCACGCGGCTCGTCGCCGCCACCGCCCTGGTCACCGCCACCGTCGCCGCTGCGAGCGCCGCGCTGCTGGTGAGCGTCTTCCAGCGCAAGCAAGAGGCGAAGAACCCCTTCTTCCGCGTCGTCGACCTGAAGGACGACACCGAGGACCCGGCGATCTGGGGCAAGAACTTCCCCCACCAGTACGACGCGTACCTCAAGACCACCGATCAGATCCGCACCCGCTTCGGCGGCAGCGAGGCGGTGCCGCGCACGCCGACCCAGGCCGATCCGCGCTCGATCGTCGCGCAGTCGAAGCTCGAGGAGGACCCGCGCCTGAAGATCATGTGGGCGGGCTACGCGTTCGCGAAGGACTTCCGCGAGGAGCGCGGGCACGCGCACATGCTCAGCGACCAGACGTACACCGAGCGTCAGGTCGTCGCCAAGCAGCCCGGCACCTGCATGCACTGCCACGCGTCGGTGTACGTGCCCTACAAGAAGCTCGGCGGCGGCGATCTGATCAAGGGCTTCGAGGCGATGAACCAGATGCCCTACGTCGAGGCGCGCAAGCTGGTCACGCACCCGGTGACCTGCCTCGACTGCCACGACTCGCAGACGATGCAGCTGCGCGTCACGCGCCCCGGCTTCATCGAGGGCATCCGCGCGCTCAAGGCGTCGCAGGGCGTGAAGGACTTCGACGCCAACCGCGACGCCACGCGCCAGGAGATGCGCGCGTACGTCTGCGGCCAGTGCCACGTCGAGTACTACTTCAAGGGGCCGGAGAAGCGGCTGACCTACCCGTGGGCCAAGGGGATCAAGGTCGACGAGATCATGGCCTACTACGACGAGGTGGGCTTCACCGACTGGACCCACGCCGACACGGGCGCCAAGGTCCTCAAGGCGCAGCACCCCGAGTTCGAGATGTGGAGCCAGGGCATCCACGCGAAGAGCGGCGTGACCTGCGCCGACTGCCACATGCCGTACATCCGAGAGGGCGCGCTCAAGATCAGCGATCACCACGTGCGCTCGCCGCTCCTGAACATCAACCGCGCGTGCCAGCCCTGCCACAAGTGGCCGGAGCACGAGCTGAAGTCGCGCGTGGAGACGACGCAGGAGCGCTTCTTCAAGATGCGCAACCTGGCGATGGACGCGCTGGTCGCGCTCATCGGCGACCTCAAGCGCGCGAAGGACGCCGGCAAGGGCGAGGCCGATCTGAAGGTCGCGTGGGACTTCCAGAAGCGCGCGCAGTTCTACCTGGACTTCGTCGAGGCCGAGAACTCCACCGGCTTCCACGCCGGCGCCGAGGCGATCCGCATCCTCGGCGAGTCGGTCGACTTCTCGCGCAAGGGGCAGGTCGCGCTTCGCGACGGCGGCGCCGCGGTGCCGCCGTCGCCGATCACCGACGCGGCATCGGCGATGATCTCTCCGTCGGCGAGCGTGTCCGCCGCGCCCTCGCTGTCTGCTGCGCCGAGCGTCTCCGGTGCGCCGAGCACCTCGGCCGCGCCTTCGGCGGCCACGTCGGCGCCGAAGAAGTGAGCACCAATTTGGAGCCGAGCCGCCGTCTTTCGCGGGTTTTGCGAAAAGCTTGCGGGACATCCTGACAACGATCAGTGCATCCACCAAAACGCTCGCGCGCGAGCGAACAGACAGGAGCAGGATTGTGGACATGCGAATCCACTTTTCAGTCGGGCTGGTTCTGGCCGCGCTGACGTGCTCCGCGGCGGCGTCTGCGCAGGAGCCGGCCAAGAGCGCAGACGGACCGGCGCCCTCCGCGGCGGAGCCGGCGAAAGACGCGGGAGCGGCGCCCACGGGACCGACGCCCGCCGTGAAGAAGGCGGGCTACGCGCTTCCGTACGCGATGCGCCCGGCGATCGCGCCGAACCTCGCGCGCATCGACGCCAACTACCTGGCCCTCAAGGGCTCCACCGCCTTCTCGAGCCTCCTCACCGGCGGCTACAAGCCGATCGCGTCCATCCCCGATCTCGGCTTCTACGCACGCGCGGGCGTCGTAGGAACGTCCATGGACGGCCTTCCGGGCAGCGGCACCGCGGTGACCAACCCGCTGTTCTTCGCCCTGTACACGCCGGAGATCGCGCCCAAGGTGCGGCTGCCGATCTTCGCCGGCGTGACCGCGCCGATCGGCTCCGGCGGAGGCAACAGCCCCGACCCGAAGGTCCGGAACGCCCTGGCCACCGGCATCTACGCCCGTCAGGCGATGGACAACGCGTTGTTCGCCACCAACTACCTGACGCCGACCGTCGGCGCCGGCATCGCGTTCATCGACAAGGGCCTCACGGTGCAAGCCGAGGTCACGGTGCTTCAGCTGATGCGCGTGCGCGGCGACAAGATCGACGGCGACAAGTCGCGCACCAACTTCACGAGCGGCGTGAACGTCGGCTACCTCGTGCTGCCGCCGCACCTGACGATCAGCGCCGAGCTGCACTACCAGCGGTGGCTCTCCACGCCGAAGGCGGTCGAGGCCGACGAGGCCCGCCCCGCCGACGTCCGGCTCGGGCTGCGCGATCAGCTCACCGTCGGCGGCGGCCTCCGCGCGAACATCCCGCTCGACGCCAAGATCCTGATGCGCCCCGGCATCGCCTACTTCCGCGGCCTCGACGATCCGATGGCGAAGAACCGATACTCCATCATCCAGATCGACGTGCCGATCGCGTTCTGACCGAGTCGTCAGTCGTCAGTCGTCAGTCGTCAGTCGAGACGACACGACGGCGACGGCGCACCGCGGCGGCACGTCAATGCGACGCGAGGACGTGCACCACGAGCACGCCCGCGGCAACGAGCAACGCGACGGCGGAGCCGATGACGTGGCGCCGCATGGCGGACGCCGCCGCCAACGTTGAGCCGAGGATCAGCGCTCGGCCGCCTGGCGGCTCGCGATAGCCTCGTGCGTCATCCGGGAACTTGGCAAGCGCACGATCGCCGCCGACGCCGAGGTCGAGCGAGACCATGTCCCCCTCCAGCGGCTCGCCCGCGTGCGGTGCCAGCGCCGCGGCGCGCACTGCGGCCGACGTCCGTAGGTCGTGCACGAGCAGCACGACGAGCGAGATCGTGGCGACGAGCGGCACCCAAGACGGAGAGTGACGGAGGAGGGTCGCGGATCCGAAGGGGCGGCACGGCCAACGGAACACGAACGGGACCACGCAGATGACAAGCGCGTTCCGCAACACGGCACGTTCGTCGGCGGCGCGCAGCAGAGAGCGCGCGCGCGAGCGGAGGGCCGACACCGCGGTGCTCTTCGGAACGGCCAGGGCAAGGAGTAGCCATGGCGACGCGGTGAAAACGACCAGCATCTCCTGCACGCGATCATCGAATTCTCGACGACCGTCGTCGACGTAACCGCCGACAACCGACGGGGCCGTGTAGATCGCGAACGCAACAACGAGCCAACCGATCGCCCGGCTCCATGGTCGCGCTCGATCGGCGGCGAGCCACCGCCGCGAGCCGACGAACGCGTACGCACCGCAGCCGACGACCAGCGCCGCGGACAGCGCTCCGAAATACGCGAGGTTCGTCCGCTCGCGCACGTAGCGGTACGCGACGCCCTCGAACGAGGGCATGACGAGCATCGCCACCGACGCGCCGACGATCACGAACCCCGCGCAGAGGTACCAGCGCAGCTGGTCGTGACCGTCGTCGGGCGTGCGCGGCGCCATCGGGCACAGGCTACGCGAAGCCCCGGGATGCGGCAGCGGGTGCGGACGCGGAGGCACACGCGGACGCGCTGGCGAACGCGCGGGCGCAGGCGCACGGGCTCGGGCTTGCGCGCGGGCCCGAGCCCACGCGGCTTCTCAGTGACGGAAGTGGCGCACGCCGGTGAACACCATGGCGATCCCTGCGGCGTCTGCGGCCGCGATCACCTCGGCGTCCTTCACGCTGCCTCCCGGCTGCGCGATGGCGGTGATCCCGCCGCGCGCCGCCGTCTCGACCCCGTCGGGGAACGGGAAGAACGCGTCGCTCCCGAGCACGCTCCCCTTCGCGAGCTCGCCGGCCTTGCGGAGCGCGATCTCGACCGACACCACGCGCGACATCTGCCCCGCGCCGACGCCGACGGTGCGCAGCACCCCCGCCCCCTCGCCCGGCTTCGCCAGCACGATCGCGTTCGACTTCACGTGCTTGGTCACCCGCCACGCGAACGACAGCGCGCGCAGCTCCTCGTCGGTCGGCGCGCGCTTGGTCACCACCCTCGCGCGCTCGACCTCGCCCTCGCCCGAGAGATCGGCGCTCATCGCCGCGAGCCCGCCGCCGATCTTGCGGTAGTCGAGCTGCACGCGATCGGCCGAAGGCGCGGCAGAGGCGGCGAGCAGGCGCAGGTTCTTCTTCGCGCGGAGGATCTCGAGCGCCTTTCCGGAGAACGACGGGGCCACGATGCACTCGAGGAAGATCTCGCTCATCGACTTGGCCGTGACCTCGTCGACCTCGCGGTTGAGCGCGACGATGCCGCCGAAGGCGCTGACCGGATCGGCGTCGCGGGCGACGCGGTACGCCTCGTCGAGCGTCTCGGCGATCGCGGTGCCGCACGGGTTGGTGTGCTTGACGATCACGCAGCCCGAGACCTTCGCCGCGTCGAACTCGCGCACGGCGTCGAGCGCGGCCTGCACGTCGACGAAGTTGTTGAACGACAGCTCCTTGCCGCCGGCGCCGAGCGACTCGGCGCGCGCCAGCGAGCCTTCCGGAGCGGTGCGCTCGCGGTAGAAGGCCCCCGTCTGGTGCGGGTTCTCGCCGTAGCGCAGCTTGTACCCCTTCTCGAACGTCAGCGTCAGGTACTGGGGGTAGAGCGGATCGTCCTCGCGCGACAGATACGCGGCGATCGCGCCGTCGTACGCGGCGGTGTGCGCGAAGGCCTTGGCCGCGAGCCGCGCGCGGGTCGCCAGCGTGGTGCCGTTCTTCTCCGCGAGCTCGGCGAGCACCGCCGCGTAGTCGCTCGGATCGACGAGCACGGTGACGCGCGGGTGGGACTTGGCGGCCGAGCGGACCATCGACGGACCGCCGATGTCGATCTCCTCGATGACCTCTGCGTGCGAGGCGCTGCCCTTCGCGACCGTCTGCTCGAACGGGTAGAGGTTCACCACCACGAGGTCGATCGGCTTGCCGCCGACCTTCGCGAGATCGGCGTCGTCCATGTCGCCGCGCATCAGGATGCCGCCGTGCACGCGCGGGTGGAGCGTCTTCACGCGACCGCCCATGATCTCGGGCGAGCCGGTGTACTCGCTCACCTGCGTCACCTTCACGCCTGCGTCGACGAGCGCCTTGGCGGTGCCGCCGGTGGAGAGGATCTCGACGCCGCGCGCAGCGAGCGCGCGACCGAGCTCGACGATCCCATGCTTGTCGGAGACGGAGATCAGCGCCCGACGAACGGGCTGCAGATCGGCGAGCGGCGGAGCGGGAGCCTTTGCGGACATGGCCGCGGGGCTAATGACGCGGTGCGCGAGGGGCAAGGGTGACGGCAGAGCCGGGCGGGCGAAATGGGGCGAATTGCCCTACAATGCCCGCCCGTGTCTTCGTTCCCGCAACTGCTCGAGCGGCTGCTCGCGCGCGAGGAGCTGCCCGCCGAGGCGATCGAGCAGCTGTTCGGCGCCATCCTCGACGGAGCGCTGACCCAGGCCCAGATCGCCGCCGCCGCCGTCGCGCTGCGCGCCAAGGGGGAGACGGCCGGCGAGATCGCCGCCGCCGCCCGCGCCCTGCGCGCGCGCGCCAAGACGATCGACGCCCACGTCGAGGGCCCGATCCTCGACACGTGCGGCACCGGCGGAGACAGCGCCGCGACCTTCAACGTCTCCACGCTGGCGGCGGTCGTGGTGGCGGCGGCGGGCGTGCACGTCGCCAAGCACGGCAACCGCGCGATCTCCTCGCGCTCGGGCAGCGCCGACCTGCTCGAGGCGCTCGGCATCCCGATCGAGGACGGCGGCGATCACGCCGGGTTCGACGCGCGGCTGCGCGCCTGCCTCGAGCGCGACCGCATCGCGTTCTTCTTCGCGCCCCGCCACCATTCGGCGCTCCGCCACGCCGCGCCGGTCCGCCGCGAGCTCGGCGTGCGGACGATCTTCAACCTGCTCGGGCCGCTCTCGAACCCAGCGGGCGCGACCCACCAGCTGCTCGGCGTCTTCGACGACGCGCGGCGCCACGCCTTCGCCGAGGTCCTGCGCCTGCTGGGCGTCCGCGCGGCGTGGGTCGTCCACGGTCTGCCCGTCGACGGCGCGCCGCGAGGGCTCGACGAGGTCTCGCCGGCGGGTCCCACGCACGTGTCCGAGCTGCGCGCCGACGGGACCATCGTCGATCGCACGGTCGAGCCGCGCGACGCCGGCCTCGAGCCGGTGGCCCTCGCCTCGCTGGCCGGCGGCGACGCCATCGCCAACGCGGCCATCGCGCGCTCGGTGCTCGCGGGCGAGCGCAACGGCGCGCGCGTCGCCGTCGTGCTGAACGCGGCGTGCGCCCTCCTGCTCGCCGGTCGCGCCAGCGATCTCCGCGAGGCGCGCGAGCGCGCGGAGGCGGCGATCGATCGGGGTGACGCGGCCGCGACGCTCGACGCCTGGCGCGAGCACATGCGCGGCGACACGGGCGGAGAAGGCGCGCCATCGTGAGCGTGCTCGACGCGATCCTCGCGGCGACGCGCGCGGAGTGCGCGCGCCTGCACGCCGAGCTGCCGCCGCCCGTCGATCACCGCCCGATCGACGTCGCGGCGCGGTTGTCGCGCGCGCGCGCCGTCACCGACGTGCCGCTGCGCCTGATCGCGGAGATCAAGAAGCGCTCCCCCTCGGCCGGCGCGCTCTCCCGCGCGCTCGGCGTCGAGCAGCGCGCCGCCGTCTACGCGCGCGAGGGCGCCACGATGATCAGCGTGCTCGTCGACCGCGCGCACTTCGACGGCGGCTACGACGACCTG
Organism: Deltaproteobacteria bacterium; assembly: GCA_016182965.1. Classification (GTDB taxonomy): domain Bacteria; phylum Myxococcota_A; class Polyangia; order Polyangiales; family JADJMO01; genus JALHOE01. Next base: position 84,135 of record JACPFM010000162.1, read on the forward strand.
TCGCGCGCGCGCGCCGTCACCGACGTGCCGCTGCTCGCCAAGGGGTTCACGATCGACGACGTGCAGCTCGAGGCCGCGCGGCGCGCCGGCGCCGACGCGGTGCTGCTCATCGCGCGCATCCTCGACGACGCCGCGCTGCGCGCGCTGCTCGCGGGCAGCGTGGCCCGCGGGCTGACGCCGATCGTCGAGGTCGTCGACGAGCAGGAGCTCTCGCGCGCGCTCGCGGCCGACGCGCGGGTCATCGGCGTCAACGCGCGCGATCTCGCGACGCTGATGATGGATCGCGCGCGCGCCGCGCGCGTGCTCGCCGCGATCCCCGAGGGCCGCGTCGCGCTGTGGTTCTCCGGCGTGAGCGAGCCCGCGGAGATCGCGACGCTGAGGGCATCGCGCGTCGACGGCGCGCTCATCGGCGAGGCCCTCATGCGTCACGACGATCCCGCGCCGCTGCTCCGCGCGATGATCGACGCCGCCGGCCGCTGAAGACCTGTCTCTCAGGCCTCGGCCGCGAAGGCTTCTTCCACGAGCTGCGCGAGGCGGGCGGCGGTCGCGGCGCACTTCTGCAGCACGGTGACGCCCTGCCGCTGCAGCTCTTCGAGCTCCTTGCTGGACGCGCCCGTCAGCACCGCGACCGGAACCCCGGCGCTGCGGGCGGCGTCGACGACGCGCAGGCCGGCAGCGTCGTCGTCGTTCATGCGCATGTCGGTCACCACGAGGCGGATGCTCGTCGAGCGCAGCTGCCACTGCGCGGTCTCGGCGTCGGACGCGTAGACGACGACTGCGTCCGGTCGCACGCGCTGCACGACCCGCCGGAGCACGACGAGGAGCGCCGGTTCATCGTCGACGAGGAGGACGCGATGGCCGTGTCGGATGGTGCCGGGCATCAGAGGCTCCCTAACATGAATTTCCCAAGTGCCCAGTGTAGTTTCGCGCGCATCGCCGCGCTGGCGCCCGCCGACCGCGGCGCCGGTGCGCCCCTGCGCTACATTGAGTCCGCCCATGCCCCTGCGGCGCCTCTCGCTCTTCACGGCCATGCTCGCCGTATCTACCGGGTGCAGCGATCCGTCCCGGCCGCCCGGCCTCGACGACGGCTACCGCGACAGCGGCAGCGTCTCCGGCGACGTCCACAATCCGTCCTTCGACGTCGCCCCTGCCGACGCGTCCTTCAACTGCTCGGCCGGTCCGGATGCGGGCGTGTGCGCGTGCAGCGAGATCGGGCAGAAGCCGACGTCGCTGTACGTCGTGCTCGATCGTTCGGGCTCGATGAACGACGCTGACGGCGGCGACCAGACGAAGTGGGCGGTGATCACGGTCGCGCTCCTGCACGCCAAGGTCGGCGTGCTGCGCCGGCTCGGCACGCGCATCGCCGTCGGCCTCGCCCTGTTCCCCGGTCCGGCGGTCGGCTCGGACATGTGCACCACCGGCGACGAGTACATGCCGCTGACGCCCGGCTCGCCGGCGACGTACGACAAGATCGCCTCGATCCTCCGCTACCAGAAGCCGCTCGGCGGGACGCCGACCGCGCCGACGCTCGCCGCCTTGACGCCGAAGATCAAGGCGCTGCCGAAGCCCGCGTTCGTGCTCCTCGCGACCGACGGCGCGCCCAACTGCGGCACCACGCCGTGCACCTGGGATCGCTGCACCTACAACGTCGAGGGCGCGATGTACGGCACCACGCCGTGCGACTCGAAGCTCAACTGCTGCGACAAGGCGCTGGTGCCGGTCGGATCGGGGTGGCAGGCGTGCATCGACGCCGACGCGACCAAGGCCGCGATCACCGAGCTCGCGAGCGCCGGCGTGCCGACCTTCGTGTTCGGGGCGCCGGGGGTCGGGCCCTACTCGGCCGATCTCGACGAGCTCGCGCGTGCGGGCGGCACGGCGCGCGAGGACGGAAAGCCCGGCGAGCCGCTCTACTACGCGGCGACGGCGATCACGCAGGACGCCTTCGTCTCCGCGCTGTCGGCGGTCGCGGCGAAGGTGATCGACAGCTGCCTGATCTCGCTCGACGAGGTGCCCGAGGATCGCGGGATCACCAACGTGCTGGTCGACGGCGCGCTCGTCCCGCAGGATCCGGTCGACGGCTGGAGCTGGACTCCGGACGGGCGCGTGGAGCTGCGCGGCGCCACCTGCGCGAAGGTGAAGGCGGGCGAGGTCACCAACGTGAAGGTCGCCGTCGGCTGCAAGACCGTCACGAAGTGACCGCCCTTCGCGCCACGAGCGCCGCGAAGAGGGGAAGGATCAGCCGCTGAGCGTCTCCGCCTCGTCGAGCAGGATCGCGCCGGTCGGGTCGCGACGGAGGCGCGTGATCCCCGGGAACCGCTCCTCGAGCTCGTCGAGCGTGCTCTTGTGATGACGCGCCTGCTCGCGCAGGTGGCGCACCTCGGCCTCGAGACCGGCGTGCTCGATCGCCTGGCGCACCGAGCAGCGCAGCTCGTCCTCGCGCCACGGCTTGGTGACGAAGCGCGAGACCTCGCCGAGGTTGATGGCGCGGACCGCGACCTGGAAGTCGTCCGAGCCGGTGATCATCAGCCGCTGGATCGTCGGCCAGCGCAGCTTCACGTTCCGCAGCAGATCGAGGCCGCACATGCCCGGCATGTCGTGGTCGGAGAGGACCACGTGGATCGACCGCGTCCCGAGCACCTTCAGCGCCTCCTCGGCGGACTCCACGTCGAGGATGTTCCCGAGGTCGTCGAGCTCGCGCACCATCGCGCGTCGGGCGTTCCGGTCGTCGTCGACGATGAGCAGGGTGGGATCGAAGATTTCCATGGTCAATCGTCTCCGGTTGTGAACGTCGTCGTCGTGGTGATCGAGGTGCCGCCCGCGCGGAAGGCGAAGCGCGCCGTGTACTGCGTGGCGGGGGCGAGCGGGGCGCGCGGCACGAGGTGGGCCTCGCCCAGCCGCACGAGCTTGTTCGGATCGTCTTTGTGCGTGAGCAGGACCGCCGGCAGCGGGCCTTTCGGCCCGACGATCTCGGCGGTGACGCCGGTGAGCGGCGCCTCGCGGATCAGCGAGATCGGCGAGCCGACCGTGGTGGTGCCCGGCACCGGGTTGGGCAGCTCGTTGCCGGACCAGAACGTGGTCGGAACGTTCACGGATCCGTCCGGCGGCCACAGCACGGTGCGCTCGGGCGATCGCTTCGCCTCGGGAGGTCGACCGAAGTCGATGGTCGAGCAGGCGGCGTCCTCGCCGTAGCCGAAGCTCGTCGCCTCGGTCCGCAGGAAGGGCGCGCGGTGATAGACGCTGTTGATGAACCCGCGGGCTCCGTCGATCACCAGCGCCCCGCTGATGTTCGCCAGGACCTCGGTCGCCGGCTGGTCGCCGAACGACGCCGCCGCGAGCCGATCGGCGAAGGTGACGCCGGTGAACTGCGGGCGCCCCGGCGTCTGAACGTGCGTCAGCTCGCCGTTGGCCGTGATGTAGCGGCAGTGACCGAGGGCCGCGGCGGAGGCGGCCGCGTCGCAGCGAAGCGCGGGCAGACCGGCCATCGCCCGGACTCGCGCGATCGCGCGGCGCGCCGCCGTGGCGCCCTCCTTCTCCGCCGGGCAGGGGTGATCATCGATCGCCGTGCGGTAGGGGGCGCGGACGCCCATCGTCTCCACCGAATCCTCGTTGGACAAGGAGCAGGAGGTGGCGGCGACGAACAGCAGGGCGACGAGGGCGCGCATGGTCGTTGCTCCTCACCAGCGGTCGGCGAACGTGATGCGCCAGCCGACCGGGAACTTCTCGAGCCACACGCGCGAGGTGACGTCGATCATCGACGTGCCACGCTGCTCGCGCCGGACCGTGAACGCGAGCGCCTGCGGGTAGTTGCGCATGCCGATCGGGTACAGCGCGGTGGTCTGGGTCCTCAGGGTGCCGCGCCCCTCGACCGCGGCGCTCGCGAGCTTGGCGCGCGACTCGTCGGTGGTGGTGTCGCAGTAGAACCCGTCCATCGTCGAGCGCAGCACCGCCGCGCTTCCGTGCGTGTCGGCCCAGTCGACGTTGTCGAGGACGTTCTCGATCGCGGCGACGTCCCAGCTGGGCAGGGTCGAAGGCTTCGCGGTCAGGTACGGGGCCAGCACCGCCGCCCACTCGAACCGGAGCGCCTCGAAGCCGACGCCGTAGACCTCGCGCAGCGACTTGTCGAGCGCGGCCTCGACGCCGAAGCCGTCCTTCACGACGACGCCCAGCTTCGTGACGTAGGCGCCGCTGCTCCAGGTCAGCGCGTTGGCCTTCCAGAGGGCGACGAACTTCTCCATGCCCGACCGGTCGACGAGGAACTTCACGAACGAGCCGGCGCGCCCGTAGTTGTAACCCCACAGGTCCGAGTCGCTGAATCGCGTGGTGAAGCTGGCGTCGATGCTGGCGCGCAGATCGCGCGCGTACGCCTCGTGGAGATCGCGACCGGAGCCGTCGAAGTACTCGGCGAGCCCCTCGCTGAGCACGCCGAGGTGGTTGGTGACGCCGTCGATCTTGGCGGAGATGATGTGGGTCAGCTCGTGGCCCGGCGCGGCCGCCTCGTACGAGTCGGGATCGCCGAGCCAGAGGACCTCGATCTTGTTCGAGGCCGGATACGCGACGCCCTTCTGGAGACCGTTCGCCTTCGCCGTCGCGCGGTTCGGCGAGAAGGTGATGCTGATCGTGCCGGGGTCCGCGACGCCGAGCGCGGTGGAGATCTTGCCGTACAGCTCGTTGCGGACGGTCGCGATCTTCTCGAGGTCCTTCTCGGCGGCGGTGCCCGGCACGTAACGCAGCTTCAGCTTGCCGCGCGTGGTCTCGCTCCAAGAGGTGGTGCCGTACACGGGCTCGTCGCAGAAGTCGGTCGTCAGCGCCTCGGGGACGACCTCCTCGCTCCCGAACGGCGCCTTCTCGGCAGTGGGCTCGGCGACGGCCGGCGCGGGGGCGGGGATCGGTCGGGGCGCGTTGGGCTCGGGGTGGATCGACGGGCCGGCGATCTGCGCCTGCGCCTCGGCCTCGGGCGGCGCCGAGGGGAGATCCTCGATGATCGGGCCCTCGTCGGAGCTCGCGACGCTGCATCCGAGTCCAATTAGGCCGAAAACACCAAGAATGCCAACTCGCAGAGCGTACATGACCGACCTCCTCGCCGCGATTCGCGCGGGTGAGTCACAGCAACCAGCCTCGAACTTCTCGTCTGGTGTTACGGATCGCCCCGGCGCGACGTAAGGGCGATAACCCAATTTTCGTAAAACTGGTGGGACCTGGGACCACACCGACGCCGCCCGCATCGGGGTGGTCGCGCACGAGATCTTGGGGTACTACTCAAACAATCGCAAAATTCGCCAGGCGGCCGCGTCGGCGGCGCGCGTGGAGGACCCATGCACCGCTCCGAAAACCCCCGTCGAATCCTCATCGTCGACGACGACGTGCACCTCGCGCTCGCCCTCCGTCGCCTCGTCAGCGCCGACGATCGGATCGTGGACGTTGCGCACGACGTGGCCAGCGGTTCGCGGTTCCTCCGCGAGCACGCGATCGACGTGCTCGTCTGCGATTACGACCTGCCGGACGGGCGCGGCTCGGACGTGTTCCGGTGCGCGGTCCAGCACCAGCCCGACACGCCGCGCATCCTCCTGACCGGGCACGCCGACTGGGACGTCGCCGAGCGGGCCGTGAACGACTGCGGGATCGACCGCGCGCTGTCGAAGCCCTGCGATCCCACGGCCCTGCGCAGCGCGGTCGAGGAGGCCATCTCGCTCAAGACGCTGCGTGACGGGCGCCGCGAGCTGAAGCTGATGGCCGACGGCTACGCGCGGGAGCTCGCCGCCTCGAACCAGCAGCTCCGCCGCGACATCGAGTCGCTCGGCGTCGAGGTCGAGCGCTGCAAGGTCGAGGTGATCGAGGCGCTCCTCCTGGCCGCCGAGCTGCGCCGCGCCGGCGCGCGGCAACGGGCGCGGGCGACCGCGGCGATCAGCGCCGCCCTCGGCGCCGCGCTGGGCTTGCCCGACGAAGGCGCCGCGGAGCTGCGCGCGGCGAGCCTGCTGCACGAGGTCGGCATCGTGGGCATCGGCGACGACGAGCTCGAGCCCAACGCCGAGATCGATCGCCGACCGCGCGTCTCGCTGCTCAGCGCGTCGATCATCGCGCGCCTGTCGCGGCTCCAGCCGTCGGCGCGCATCGTGCGCCACCACCGTGAGCGCTTCGAGGGTGGCGGCGTCCCCGACGGCCTCCTCGCCGAGGCCATCCCGTTCGGGTCTCGCATCCTCGCGGTGGCCACCCGCTATCGCGAGCTGATCGAGGGGCGCTCGCACGCCGAGGCGTGCGAGGTGGTCGCGCGCGAGGCGGGGACCGATCTCGACCCCGCGGTCGTCGCGGCGCTCACCGCGCTGCCCGCGCACGCGCTGCTCCCGCGGCAGTCATGAGAGAATCCCCCGGACTTCTATGAGCCCGCATCTCCGGTCAAGCCTCGATCTCGGTTTTGATTGTTCTTTCGCTGCCTCGGGGCGGCGGGTCTTTGCGCCGGCGAGGTGAGCCCTCGCACCGACTTCTATCCGTGCCAGGCGCTG
>JACPFM010000167.1 GCA_016182965.1 Deltaproteobacteria bacterium
CAGCGCCTCGCCGAAGACCGCGATCTCGCGCGTCTTGGTCTTCGAGCCGGGGAGCGCGGGGAGCGTCATGGCGCGATCCGGGCGCCGACCGCGCGCGCGCGCATGTCGATCGCGTCGCGCACGGCGCGCGCCAGCGGAGCGACCTCCTCGGCCGTGGACGAGAGCAGCGATCGTGCGTCGTGCATCGCCCGATCGAGCAGCGCGCCGGAGACCAGCTGCGCCTGAGTCGCCGCGCCTCGTCGGCAAGCCTCGCACGCCACGCCGCCGCCCGCGCCGCTCACGTAGGCGGCACGCCCCTCCGGACGCGCCCGCGCGCAGCGTGCGCACCCCGACAGATCGAGGCCGTAGCCGAGCACGTCGAGCAGGGTCAGGCCGAACGCGGTGAGCGCGCTCTCGACCGGCGTGGGCGTCGTGACCCCGACGATCGGGGCCGCCGCGCCGGCGAGATCGTCGAGCAACCGCTCGAGCGCGGCGAACACCTCCGGCTCGGGGACGTGGGCGGGCGACAGCGCGCGCGTCCAGCGCGTCGCGAGACCCGCCGCGTCGAGGCGCGCAGGGTCCTCGAGCAGCGCGGTGCGCGCGGTGGCGATCGTCGCGCTCTTCAGGTTGGCGAGCTCTCCCGAGGTCGCCTGCACCTCGACGGTCAGCGTGTGGAACGGCTCGAGCACGATCGCCCGCTTCGCCGACGGCGCACGCGCGCGCCGCGCGAGCGCGCCGATGACGCCGGCGCGCTCGGTGAGCAGGTGGACGACCGCGTCGGCGTCGCCATAGGGCGACACGCGCAGCACGAAGGCGCGATCGGACACCGCGGGCGCGCGCCTCACGGGCCGTGCCTCGCGCTCACCCGGGGGCGACGAACGACAGGCTCGGCCGGCTCGACACCTCGGTCGGCAGGTCGCGACCGCGCGGGCGCAGCACGAAGCTGAGGGCCATCGTGCAGAGCACGAGGAGCAGCACGAACGCGATGGCCACGCCGACGCGGCGCCCCTCGCGGTGGGCGGGGCTCGTGCTCACCGGGACGGGAGCGACGTAGGGCACGCGACGCGACGCGCCGTAGAGGGCGAGGATCTCGTCGGGATCGACGCCGACGGCGCGCGCGTAGCTGCGGAGGAAGCCGCGCACGAACACCTCGCCGGGGAGATCGTCGAAGCGATCGGCCTCGAGGCGGTCGACGGACGCGAGCGGGATGCGCGTGGCGCGCGCGATCTCTTCCATCGACATGCCGCGCAGCTCGCGCTCGTGGCGCAGGCGCGCTCCGATGCCGACCGGCCCCTCGAGTTTCGCGAGCGAGCGCACACTCGACGGGACGACGCCACGGCCGCTCCGCGGGGGCGCATGGCGCCGCACGGAAGTCGGGGTGTGGGTGCTCCGTTCGATCATGGTCACGCGGGCCGCCACCCTTCAGTCGGGCGGCAGGGTGACCCGGGCGTACCCCACGCTCCAAACAGGGTCAACGGGCAAGTTTTCCACAGGGATCGCGGAGTTCCGTTCCGCTTCTACTGCAAGGCGTGAAGCCTGCTCGGGGCGGGTGCAGCTGCGCGGAAACTCAGGGCTTCTCGCCCTGGAGCTCGTCCTTCACCCCGAGCAGGTTGTACAGCTTGCGGAGCGCTTCGACATCGGGGATCTCGAGCTTCTCCTCGGAGATCCGGACGTACTCCCCGTCGCGGAGCTGCTGGACGGTGCGCTTCACGGTGTCGACGTCGAGGCCGACGCGCGTGGAGAGATCCATCGGCGTGACCGGGAGCACGGACCCCGATCGACCCGAGGACAGCTTGAGCAACGCCGCGACGATCTTCGACTGGGTGTCTCGGATCATCATGTACTCGATCTGATCCTCGAGCTCGCGCAGGCGACGAACGAGCTGGCCGAGGACGCGCGCGGCGACGGCGGGGTTGTTCTGCAGGAGCGTGCGGAACGTCGTCTCCGCGAGCGCGAGGGCCACACCGTCGGTCAGGGCGACGGCCGTCGACGAGCGCGTCGCGCCGGGGTTCAGCGCGGACTCGCCGAACAGGTCGCCGGGCTTGAGGACCATCAGCGAGCGCTCGACCGTGCGAACCTTCTTCAGGAGCCGCACGCGACCTTCCTGGAGCAGGAACGCCTCGTTGCCGGCGTCGCCCTCGCGGAAGATGACGTCGCCCGCCGAGAACTTGCGGCCGAACTTCTCGAGGAGTCGAGGGTCGGGCGTGAGCTCGTCCATGTCGCCGACGCTTGCTCCGCGCAGGCCGGGGCGCAACGGCATGGGCGGTCTGGCGACGACCCTCGCGGCTGGGCGGGGGTCGCCGCAGGGGATCCCGACGCGAGGGCCTCCGTCTCGATGCTGACGACTGACGACTGACGACTGACGACTCGGTCAGCTCCACTCGACGAGGCCGGCCACCCGCGCGCTCTCGAGCGCGACGATCGCCTGCTGCCGCGGCACCCCTTCGGCCGTCATCGCGTCGAGGACGGCGGCCACGCGGGTCGGCTGGCGGACCGAAAGGAGCGCGCGCTCCACGTGCGGAGACCAGCCGGAGTCGCGGAGACCGGAGGGGACCTCGCGAGGACGTATGCGGCGCTCGAGCCAGGCGCGGTAGCGTCTGACGGCGGTCGTCTCGTCGAGCATCGACGCGAGGCCCGCCTCGATGACGGGGCCGACCGGCAGGTCGAGCGGGAACTCCACCTTGCCCGGCTGCGCGTCGGTGTAGAAGGAGATCTCGCCGTCGCTCCAGCCGAAGATCTCGACGATCTTGTCGCGCCCCTGCGCCGCGATCGCCTTGAACATCGCCATCGGGTCGAGCAGACCGAGGCTCGCGAGCGCCTCTCCGAGGCGACCGTCGAAGCGCGGCAGCACGGCGAGCGCGAAGTCGAGATCGCCTCGATCGAGCAGCCCGCGTGCGACGAGGTACTCGCCGAGCATCTCGCCGGGCTCCGTCGAGCCCACGTGGAGGATGCGCCCCTGCACCACGTAGATCTCCTTGCGACGGACGCCCTGCTGCGCGAGGAGCACCCCGGTCGCGCGGCGCGACGCTGCGAAGGCGAGGGCGGTCGCGATGCCGGGCTCGATCGCGCCGCCGACGTCCTCGTCGTACCGCTCGGCGGCGAACCCGTGCCACTCCGGAGGGCCCGGCCGATCGAGCTGTCTGGTCACGCCGCTGCGTGGCGCGAGGTGACGCGCGAGCTCGTCGATGTCGCCGAGCTGGGAGAAGCCCGTGCCCATGAAGTCGACCTCGTCCTCCGGCGCGAGGTGGCCGGTGACCACGAGCTCGATCAGCTTGGCGTACGCGAAGGGCCCGAGGAGCCGCCCCTCGCTGGTGCGCACGAGCGACGGCGGCGGCGCGAACGGCGTGGTCGCCGCGTCGTTCGGGCGCGACGGCGCGGGACGCGGCTCCGACGAAGGCGGCGCCGGCTCCGACGGCGGCCAGCGCACCTCGGGCACCGGCCGCCGCTCGGTCGGCGGATCGTCGCGCAGGATCGACGAGTCGAGGTGGAGCGAGGGCGTGGGTCGCGGGGCCAGCGCGGGCGCCGCGCGCTTGTCGCGCGGCTCGCGCTTGTCGCTCCCCTCGCGCGCTGCGGAGGGGGCGATCACCTGGCGCGGCGCCGCGCTCGTCGAGGGGGAGCGCTGATCGGGGTGCTCGCCGACCGCGCGCATCTCGAGGGAGGTCTGCCGCGCCCAGTGCACGAGCTGCGCGACCTCGCGACGCGCGGCGCTCCGATCCTGCAGCGCGAACGGCGCGAGCGCCTCGCTGAACGAGGCGGCGTCCTGGAAGCGGCGCGCCGGATCGCGCGCGAGCGCGCGCTTGAGGACGGTGACCAGCGGCAGCGGGATGGCCGACGGACCGTCAAGCGCCTCGACGCGGACGTCACGGATCGAAAGCAGCACGGCGAGCTGCCCGGAGCCGGGGAACAACGGTCGACCGAGCATCATCTCGGCGAGCACGTTGGCGACCGCGAAGAGATCGGCGCGCTGATCGACGGTGTCGGACGCGACCTGCTCGGGCGCGAGATAGGCGAATTTCCCCTTGATCGCGCCGCCGAGCGAGCCGGCGCTCGGGCGGCTCTGCGAGCTCGCATCGCGCGCGATGCCGAAGTCGCCGAGCTTCACGTCGCCGTCGGTCGACAGGTAGATGTTCGACGGGCTGACGTCGCGGTGCACGACGCCGAGCGGCTCGTCGTCCTCGCTGCGCGTGCCGTGCACGACCGAGAGCGCGGCGAGCACCTCGCGCGCGAGGTGGCAGGCGATCGGCGGCGGGATCGGCCGCCGCCGCGCATGATTCAGCTTGAGCACGTGCTGCAGATCGGCGCCCTGTACGAGCTCGATGGCGAGGAACGGCTCGCCGTCGACGTCGCCGACCTCGTAGCACTCGACGATGTTCGGGTGCCGGAAGCGCCGGTGCAGCGCGGCCTCTTCGAGGAACGTGACGCGCGCGCTCGGATCGGCGCGCAGCGACGCGAGCAGGCGCTTGATCACCAGCTGCGGCGCCGGCCTCTGACCGGAGAGCGGGCGCGCGAGGAATACGTCGGCGGTGCCGCCGGAGGCGAGGCGCTCCTCGAGGACGAAGCGGCCGAAGGTCCTCGCCCCAGAGCGTCCAAGCGGCGGCTTCGGACCCGGAGGGCTCACGTCCGGCAGTGTACCGCGCCGAGGCGCCGTCCGAGCGGGTACCGCGCTAGGGCGCGGTTCGAGCAGGTACGAACTTCGCTCATCGTCGGCGCGTGCTCTTGCCGCGTTTGCTGCGTGGCGCCGCGCTCGCCGGCTTCTCGCCGCGACCGCCGCCGGCCTTCGCCGACACTCCGGTCGCCTTGCCCTTCTTGCGTCGAGCATCCTCGGCGGCGGCCTTCGAGCGGCGCCCTGCGAGCTTCTTGTCGCGGACGTCGCCGTGACCCTGACCGCGGCGCCGCGTCGGGCGCTCCGGCTGGTCGAGACGGATCGCCGCGAGGCGCGTGCCGAGCACCGTGCGCCGCTCGATGGAGACGTCGTCGATGCGGACGGCCATGCGGTCGCCGAGGCGCACCACGTCGCCCGAGCGTTGCCCGATCGCCGCCAGCCCCTCGTCGTCGAGCTCGTACGGCTCGTTGCCCATCGCCTCGAACTTCACCAGCACGTCGACGTACGGCGCGTCGATCGCCACGAACGCGCCGCTGCCGACGAGCGCGGATACCGTGCCCTCGAACGTCTCGCCGAGGTGGTTGCGCATGAGCAGCGCGCGGTGGAGATCGACCACCTCGCGCTCGACGTCCATCGCCTTGCGCTCGTTCTGGCTGGCGAGCAGCGCCGCCTCCTTCAGCGCCTCCTCGTCGTTCTTGGCAGGCCTGCCCTGACAGAGGTGGTGCACCGCGCGGTGCACGACCAGATCGGGGTAGCGGCGGATCGGCGAGGTGAAGTGCAGGTAGGCCGTGGAGGCGAGCCCGAAGTGCCCGATGTTCACGACGTCGTAGGTCGCCTGCTTCATCGCGCGGAGCAGCAGCGAGTTGAGCACCGCCGCCTGCGGGTGGGTCGCGATCACGCGGAGGAACTTGCCGAGCGCCTTCGGATCCTTGGCGTGCTCGGGATCGAACGGCATGCCGAGCGAGGTGGCGAGGTTCGCGAAGCGCTCGACCTTCATCTCGTCGGGCGTGGCGTGCACGCGGTAGACGGTGGGCACCGTGCGCCCGGTGAGATCCTCGGCGACCACCTCGTTGGCGAGGAGCATCAGCTCCTCGATGAGGTTGTAGGCCTTCTTGACGCCGGGATCGCGGCGCGCGCGCACGACGTCCTTGGCGACGCCGGTCTCGTCGAGCACCACCTTCGGCTCCGGCAGATCGAAGTCGAGGGCGCCGCGTCGCATGCGGCGCGCGCGGAGCAGCGACGAGAGCTCCCAGGCGACGCTGACCGACGGCAGGAACTGCTTGGCGGTGGCCGTGGCCGGCGCGTCGTCGGTGAACCCGAGCGCGCGCGCGACGTCCTCGTACGAGAGCTTGGCGCGGCTCCTCATCACGCCCTCGACGAACCGGTGACGGAGCGGCGTCGCCGTCGCGTCGAGCACCACCTCGACCGCGAGGCACAGCCGATCTTCGTTCGGCACCAGCGAGCAGAGGTGCGTCGACAGCTCGCGCGGGAGCATCGGGATCGCGCGGTCGGGCAGGTAGATGGACGTCGAGCGCTTCATCGCCTCGGCGTCGAGCCCCGAGCCGGGCGTGACGTACGCCGAGACGTCGGCGATCGCGATCCAGGCGACGTACGCCGCCTCCTCGCCGTCGTGCTCGGTCGCCCGGCGCACGTAGACGGCGTCGTCGTGATCGCGCGCGTCGGCCGGGTCGATCGTGAGCAGCGGCAGCGGGCGGAGATCCTCGCGGCCCTCGATCTGCGCGTCGGTGATCGCGTCGCCGAACGCGCGCGCCTCGGCGCTGACCGCCTCGGGGAACGTCTCGACCACCTCCTCGCGCGCGAGGACCTTCTCGATCTCGACCTTCGGATCGCCGGCGCGGCCGAGCACCCTGTCGAGCGTCGCCTCGGGCAGCTCGTCCTTCTGCTCCGGGTAGCGGGTGATGACCGCGATGGCGGCGTCGCCGTCCTGCGCGTTCAGCTCGTCGGGCACCTTCCCGAGCGGGATCGGCCCGCGCATGCGCGCGTCGTCCGGCTCGAGCCACACCGACTTGCCGCGACGGCGCACGACGCCCGGCACGCGGCGGATCGCCCGCTGCTCGACCCGCACGATCTCCCCCTCGGGGCCGCGCGAGCTCGTGCGGATCACGCGCACGACGACGCGATCGCCGTGCATCGCGCCGTGCAGCATGTCGGAAGAGACGTACACGTCGGGCTCGCCGGTGCCGGCGCTCGCCACGAAGCCGAAGCCGCGAGGGTTCACCGTGAGGACGCCGGGACGCTCGCGGACGAGGCGCACGGGGCGCTCACGCTCCGGCGCCGCTCCGTCCCCTACGCGATAGCGATGGCCCGGGAAGGCGCGCACGCCGCCCGACAGGACCATGTCGTCGAGCATGGCCGTGAGGCCCGGGATGAGGGTGGGGTCGACGCCGAGCCGGGAGGCGATCTCGGCGACGTGCAGCGGGCGTCCGCTGTCCTGGAGGAGCTCGAAGACGCGGAGGCGATGGGGGAGGCTTGCCATGGAAAGATCACAATCCCCGCGTCCCGTTCAGGGCGGGACCGCGGAAGCGGAAGACGCGCACTGCGCTCTCGCTGCCCGATTCGGGGGCCAGGGTCGAGCGCGCGCGCGTCTCGCGCACGTGGGGTTCGGGGGCGCGAGCGCCGCCCGGTTTGGATGGACGACGAGGCTACTCCTCGTCGTCGGCCGACTTCTTCTTCTTGGTCGTCTTCTTCTTGGGGGCTTCGTCGCTCTCTTCGTCGTCGCCGCCCTTGCTCTTGATCTCGTCGAGATCGCCGACGGTGATCGACGCCGACTGCTCGCCGCCGTCGACCTTCTTTCCACCCGCGGCGTTGGCCTCCCAGCGGCACTCGTAGATGCCCGGATCGAACTCGCCGTCGATCGCCTGCAGGTAGGCGTTGATCACGCCCTGGCCCTGGACGTCCTGGTCCTTGCCGTCGGTCTTCTGGCGGTGCTTGCCCTTCTTCTGCGCGGACTCGCTGTCGAAGACGTACCAGGTGAGGTTGACGTGCGAGCCCGCCGGCATGTTGTAGTGCTTGAGGTCGCAGCCGAGGTACTTGGCCTTCGACGTCTTGGTCTTGACGTCGAGCGACGCGATCGCCGACGCACGGGTGCCGATCGTCGGCTTCTCCATGCGCGGACCGATCGCCTTCTTGATCGCGTCGCAGCCGGTGCTCGACACCGCGAACGCCGCAATCGCCGCGAAGGCCATACCCGCCAAGTGCTTGTTCATCGCGCCTCTCCGTTCTCCGAGGCGACGTGCCCCGCGACGCGCCGGCGCCGCGGGGCGGCATCACTCACTTCGTGATGCCCTTGTTCCTCAGGAGGTCTCCGAACGTACCGAACTTCGAGGCCTGCTTCACCTCGTTCTGATACTGACGGAACGCCTGCCGCTCCTGGTCCTGGCCGAGCGCCTTGATCGACAGCTTGGTCGGGCGCTTGGGGTCGAACTCGACCACCTTCGCCTCCACCTCGGTGCCGACGGGGAACGCCTTGCGCAGATCGGTGCCCTTGGCGGTGCCGGTCGCGGGAGCCGGGATGAAGCCCTTCGCGTTGCGGCCGGTCTGGCCGACGATGCGGACCACCAACCCGCCGGGCTCGTGCGCCTCGACCACCGCCTTGACGTGCGCGTGGGGACCGAGCCGGCCCGCGCCGCCGCCCCGACCGCCTTCGCGGCCGCCGCCCTCGAAGACCGGCGCCTCGCCCTCCTTGGGCGCCTCGTGGAGGCCGATGCGGCGCTGCTCGAGCTCGAGGCGCGAGACGACGACGTCGAGCTCCTCGCCGACCTTGAGCACCTCGTTCGGGTGGTTGATCCGACGCGGGGCGAAGATGTCGCTCACGTGCAGCAGGCCGTCGATCCCGGCCTCCAGCTCGATGAACGCGCCGAACGGCTGCAGCCGCACGACCTTGCCCTTGTGCCGCGTGCCGCGGGCGTAGCGCTCGCCGGCGCCCTCCCACGGATCGTGCTCGGCCGCGCGCTTGGAGAGCCAGATCTTCCCGTGCTCGTCGACGCGGAGGATCTTGACGTCGATCTCCTCGCCGACCTTGAAGACCTCGTCCATGCGCTTGTGCTCGTGCGACGCCTCGTTCGGCGGGCAGAGGCCGTCGATGCCGCCGACGTCGATGAACGCGCCGAACGGCTGGATCGAGCGGACGGTGCCCTTGACGATCTCGCCGACCTTCACGTGCTCGAGCGCCTGGGCGCGGAGCTCCTTGGCCTCGGACTCGAGCGCGCCCTTGCGCGAGAGGACGAACTCGCGCCCGCGCTTGGCGAACTGCACGACCTCGAACGACAGGCGCTGCCCGATGAGGTGGTGCAGGTCGGCGCCCATGCGCAGGTCGACGTGCGACGCCGGCGCGAAGCCGCGCAGACCGTCGACGTCGATCTCGACGCCGCCCTTGATCACGCCGGTGACCAGCCCGTCGACCGGGCGCTTCTCGTTGAACGCCGCCTCGACCTCGAGGCGCGCCTTCTGCCAGCGGTTGAGATCCTTCGTGAGGACCACGCAGCCGCCGCGCGCGCCGTCGTTGGAGACCTTGCCGATGAGGATCTCGCCCTCGGCCGGGGTCTCGCTCTCGGGGATCTCCTTGCGATCGAAGATGCCGAGCGCCTTGCCGGCGACGTCGAGCATGATCGCGTCGGGGAGCACGGAGGTCACCTTGCCGGCGGTCTCTTCGCCCACGCTGAAGGGAGGCTTCTCGCGCGAGGGACGGCCGCCCCTCTTGCCCTTCTTGCCGCCTTCGCCGCCGGCCCTGGCCTCGCCCTCGGCGGGCGCGCCTTCGGCCTGCTCGCCTTCCTCACCCTCGGCCTTCGGCTGGCCCTCGGCCCTGGGCGCGCCTTCGGCGCCCTCGGCGGGTGCGCCCTCGACCTGCGCGCCTTCCTTCTTCTTGCGACGGCGACGACGGCGCTTCTTCTTCTCGCCGGTCTGCCCCTCGGTCTTGGCCTCGCCCTCGGCGCCCGGCTCTTCTTCGCCGCCTTCGGGGCCTTCGTCCTCGGCCGCGGCCTCCTGGGCCTCGGTCGGAGTGGCGTCGGTCGGCGTCGCGTCGAACGGCGTGGCGTCGGTGGGGGAGGTGGTCACGGGGGTCGCGTCGGTCGCCGCAGGGGCGCTCGTCGCCGCGTCCGTCGTAGCGGCCGGGGCCTGCTCGGCGACGTCGGGCGTGTTGGGCTCGTCGGGGGTCATGGCGTTCTTGGGTTCGGCGGTCGCAGCCGCCGCACGTTTAGGGGGGCGCGGAGTCTAGGCCGAGACCCCGCGATTGTCACTGCGCTCGGGGCGACCGCCCTCAATCACCGGCGCGGGCGGGCGCGGCGTCGCTGCCGTCACCCGTCCGCAGCGCCTCGCGGAAGAAGAGATCCTCGAGGCTGTCCTTCCGCGGAACGGCCGAGACGACCTTCCCGCCGGCCGCGATCGCCAGGGTGATGGCGTCGCCGAGCCGGTTCTCGCCCTCGATCTCGAGCACGAGATCCTCGCCGAGCTCGCGGAGGAGCCGCGCGCCGTCGAGCAGTCGCGCGCGGGTCTCCGGGTCGACGCAGCGCAGGGTCAGCTCGGTGATCGTCGCGCCGCGGTGCACGAGGGCGGAGACCTCGCCCGCGACGACCACCTCGCCGCCGCGGAGGATGACCACGCGATCGCAGAGCGCCTCGACGTCGGAGAGCACGTGCGAGGAGAACAGCACCGTGCGCCCGCTGCGCCGCTCCTCGAAGATGAGATCGCGCACCTCCCGGCGGCCGAGCGGGTCGAGGCCGCTCATCGGCTCGTCGAGCACGAGCAGCTCGGGATCGCCGACCAGCGCGGCCGCGAGCCCGGTGCGCTGGAGCATGCCCTTCGAGAGGCGGTGCACCGGACGATCGGCCGCCCACGCGATGCCGGTGCGCTCGAGCACCTTGGGGACGCGATCGGCGCGCGCCGCAGCCGACATGCCCGACAGCCGCGCGCACAGATCGACGAACTCGCGCGGCGTGAGGTACGGGTAGACGTAGGGGTTCTCCGGGAGGAAGCCGACGCGCTCGCGCGAGCGCGGATCGCGCGAGTCGATGCCGCGGATGCGCGCGGCGCCGGACGTCGGCGCGCAGAGCCCGAGCAGCACCTTGATCGTCGTGGTCTTGCCGGCGCCGTTGGGCCCGACGAGGCCGACGATCTCCCCTTCGCGGACGTCGAAGGTGATGCCGCGCGCGCCCTCGACGGGCCGGCGCATGAACCCGACCAGGTAGGTCTTCCGGAGGTTGTCGATCTCGACCAGCTTCGTCACGGGAGGGAAGAGTAAGGGTTAAAGGTCGAAGGTCGAAGGTCGAAGGTCGAAGGTCGAACCACCGACGCCGGGGCCCGGGGCGGAGCCCGGTTCGACCTTCAGCCTTCGACTTTCGACCCGTGCAAGAGCTCGCGTGCTCGCGCCGATGCCGATCAGTCGTCGGCGCGGGCTCGGCGCTCGCCCGGCGCGCCGTCCTCGTACTCGTGCAGCTTGTACTGGATCTTGCGCGGCGAGATCCCGAGCACCGTGGCCGCCTTCGACGTCGAGCCGCCGACCGCCTCGAGCGTCTCGAGGATCGCCCACTTCTCGAGCTCCTGGATCGTGGCGCCCGGGACGTGCGGCGCGCGCTTCTTGTCTTCGCTCGGCGCGACCGAGGTGGGCAGATGCCGGCGCTCGATCAGGGCGCCGTTGCCGAGCACGACCGCGCGCTCGATCGCGTTCTCGAGCTCGCGGACGTTGCCAGGCCAGCGGTAGCCGACGAGCGCGGCGAGCGCCTCCTCGTCGAAGCCCTCGATGCGCTTGCCGTTCTCCTGCGCGTACTTCCGGAGGAAGAAGGTGGCGAGCGCGGTGACGTCGCTCGGACGATCGCGCAGCGGCGGGATGGCCAGCGTGACGACGTTCAGGCGGTAGTAGAGATCCTCGCGGAAGCGACCGAGGCGGATCTGCTCCTCGAGATCGCGGTTGGTCGCGGCGATCACCCGCACGTCGACCTTCACCGTCTCGTTGCCGCCGACCCGCTCGAACTCGCGGGTCTGCAGGAAGCGCAGGAGCTTCACCTGCAGCCCGAGCGGGATCTCGCTCACCTCGTCGAGCAGCAGCGTGCCGCCGTCGGCCTGCTTGAAGCGGCCCTCGCGGCGGCCGATGGCGCCGGTGAACGCGCCGCGCTCGTGGCCGAACAGCTCGCTCTCGAGGAGCGTCTCGGCGAGCGCGGCGCAGTTGAGGCGGACGAACGGCTTGGTCGCGCGCGGAGAGTTGCGGTGGATCGCCTCGGCGATCAGCTCCTTGCCGGTGCCGCTCTCGCCGACGATGAGCACGCTCGCCCGCGAGGGGGCGACCTGCTGCACCAGCTCGAGCAGGTGCCGCATCGACGGGTGCTCGCCGACGATGTGGCCGAACGCGTTGCGCTCGCGGAGTCGGTCGCGGAGCCGGCGGGTCTCCTGGAGGAGCCGCGACTTCTCGATGCCCTTGGCCACGATGGCCACCAGCGCGTCGGCGTCGTCGAGCGGCTTGGTCAGGTAGTTCTCGGCGCCGCGCTTCACCGCGTCGACCGCGGAGCCGATGGTGCCGTACGCGGTCATCACGATGACCACCGCGTCGGGCGCCAGCTCCTTGGACTTCTCCATCAGGGAGAGCCCGTCGAGGCCGGGCATCTTCAGGTCGCTGAGGATCACGTCGGGGTGGAACTCGTCGATCTTGCCGAGCGCCTTGAACCCGTCGGCGGCCGTCTCGGTGATGAAGCCTTCCTCGCGGAGGATCTCGGACAGCGCCGTTCGAGCGTTTGCTTCGTCGTCGACGATGAGGACACGACCGCGGGGCACCGCTCGAGTGTACGCGCATCCGTGACCGGGGGCCGAGGGCGAACCGCGCCGAGGCCGGCGTCACGAAACGAAAATCATGTCCGAGCCGGCCCCGGTCAACGCTCGGATCGCCCGGCGAGCCAGTTGCGGAGCAGCATTTTGCCGTCGGTCGTCAGGATCGACTCGGGGTGGAACTGGACACCCTCGACGTCGAGCGTCCTGTGCCGCAGGCCCATGATCGTCGGGCGTGCCGCGCCGTCATCCGTCCACGCCGTGACCTCGAGGCAGTCGGGGAGCGACTCGGGCTCGACCACGAGCGAGTGGTAGCGGGTCGCCGTCATCGGGTTCGGCAGCCCGCGGAAGACGCCGCGATCGGCGTGGGAGATCTCGCTGGTCTTTCCGTGCATCAGGCGGGGCGCCCGGACCACGCGGCCGCCGAACGCCTGCCCGATGGACTGATGACCGAGGCAGACGCCGAGGATGGGGGCCTTGCCGGCGAGGCGGCGGATCACCTCGAGGCAGATCCCTGCCTCGTCGGGCGTGCACGGCCCCGGCGACAGGAGGATGCGATCCGGGAGGTCGCGCTCGATGTCGTCGACGGAGCGCGCGTCGTTGCGGACGACCTCGCACGCGGCGCCGAGCTCGCCCAGGTACTGGACGAGGTTGAAGGTGAACGAATCGTAGTTGTCGACGACGAGGACGCGCACGGGCGCGCGAAGGATAGCGCGTGGCAGCCGTCCGTCAGTCAAGTCGTCAGTCGTCAGTCGTCAGTCGTCAGCCCAGAGAGGCCGCCGTGCCGAGCCGTGGCAGCCGCGCAGGGGGGGGCGACGTGGTCGAAGAAGTCGAAAGTCGAACGTCGAAAGTCGCTCCGCCCCGGACCCGGGTCGAGCCGCGGCCGTCGCGAGGATTCGCCTTCGACCTTCGACCCTCGACCTTCGACCTGCGAAGCTTCAGCCTCGGAGCGCCACCAGCCGCGACAGTCTCACGACTGACGACTGACGACTGACGACTGACGACTGATGACTGAATGACGGACGACTCCGTCACACCGCGGCGGCCGCTTCGATCATGGCGGCGCGCGCGAGCAGCCGATCGAGCTTCTCGCGATCGGAGTCGCCGAGGCCGACGAAGCGCAGCGCCTGACGCTCACCGTCGCACCAGACCTGCTGCGCCCAGATCCACAGGCGCTCGATCACATCGGCCTTCGCGTCCATCAGGCCGATCTCGACCGGGTAGAACTCGCGCTCGACGGCCGGCTCCGAGACGCGCTCGAGCAGCAGCCCGTCGGCCGACACGTCGATGGTGCGGCAGAGGTGCGGGTACCCGTCGATGTACTTGTTGAAGAGCAGGTCGACGCGGGTGCGGGGGGTCTGGCGGCGATCGTCGGAGGCGCTCATTGCCCACACGGTTATTCAATGTGCGACGAGGTGGGCAACTTCCGCGGGGCGCGTGCGTGCAGGCCGGTTTCAAGGGACCGTCCGGTCGCGGGTCGAAGCCCCTGACGCCGTGATTGACACCACGGCTTCCGACCGGCTACGTCGGTTGCCTGTTTTTTTACCGACGATGTGACGCTGCGCCACGTGTGGCTCGCGGGATTTCGTCGGATGAGGAGCGCGATGGCTGGGGAGCAGAAGAAGCCCAAAATCGACCTGAAGTCGCGCATCCCGTCGAAGACGGTGAAGGGACTGACGCCCGCCCCCGGCGGTGCGATCCCGCCGCCTCCGGGTGCCGTTCCCGCGCCGCCGCCGGATCTCCTCGGCCGGCGCACGAGCCCGCCGAAGGTCTCGGCCGATCCGAACGATCCGCTCGGCGCCGCGACCGTGAGCGGTGGATCAGCCGCGGTCGCACAGCCGCAGATCGTCGTCGTCCAGGGTCATCACGACGATCACGTGGCGGGCGCTGCCAGCAAGAAGGGCGTGCTCTACGCGCTCATCGGCGCCGCCCTCGTCGTCGGTCTCGGCATCGGGTTCCTCGCCGGCTCGGCGACCAAGGGCAACGAGGTCAAGACCCGCGCGACCCACGACGCGAAGGAAATCCAGGCGAAGGTCGGCAAGACCAACGACAACCTGCAGAAGTTCCTCGACACGCTGAAGTCGGCGCAGAGCGAGATGCAGAACAGCGCCCAGCTGTCGCAGCCGACGATCGACGCCATCAAGGGCTGGTCCAGCGGGTTCACCTCCGCCGACCTCAAGGGCCGCGAGCTCGGCTACTTCGGCGAGGACGTCGGCGGCAAGCTGATCACCTACGCCAACAAGGTGGCGCACATCGACGAGCTCCGCGCCAACATGAGCAAGGGCGGCAAGCTCGAGGGCGCCAACGCCCAGATCAAGAACTTCGAGATCCCGAAGGACCACGCGCGCTGGGGCGTGAAGATCTCCAAGTCGACCGACGCCAAGCTCCCGCCGATGACCTTCGCCGATCTCGTCGACTTCGGCGCGCCGGTGAAGCTCGACGCCGCCTCGTTCGTCGGCGACAAAGAGAAGAAGCTCAAGCTGAAGAACGGCGAGGTCGACGTCGAGCCGAACCCGAAGGACTTCCTCGGCAAGACCATCGTCAGCCCGATCGACGGCAAGGACTGGCTGAAGGCCTGCCCGGTCTACGCGCAGGCGGTCGGCTACACCAAGCAGAACGTCGACGAGCTCGTCGTCGCCATCGAAGGCTCCGGCGACGATCCGGGCACGCTCAAGCCCGGCAAGGACCTCGAGTCCAAGCTCAAGTCGATCGCGAGCAAGTAATCAGACCGCGCCGATCGACCGTCACTCACACCGCGCGGATGGACCGCGTGATCGCCGCCGCGTTCGCACACGCGGCGGCGACGTCGTTTCGGGCCTCCTCGATCGCGCGCACGATCGCGGTGCCGACCACCACGCCGTCGGCGCCGCGCGACGGGTCGCCGCCGCCGCTCGCGCGCCGCGCCTTGTCGGCGGAGTCGATCCCGAAGCCGACGACCACCGGTAGATCCATCGCGCCGCGCAGGCGCACCGCCGCGCGGGCCGCGTCGTCGAACGGATCGCTCGCGGTGCTGCCGGTCACGCCGGTGACGCTCACGTAATAGACGAAGCCGGACGCGCCGTGACGCGCCGCCTCGACGCGCGAGGGCGAGCTCGTCGGCGTCAGCAGGGGGATGACGTCGACGCCGCGGGCGCGCGCCTCGTCGCGCAGGTCGTCGCCCTCCTCGGGCGGCAGATCGACCACGAGCATCGCGTCGATGCCCGCGTCGTGGACGGCGCGCACGGTGTCGCGCTCGCCGCGCACGATGATCGGGTTGGCGTACCCGAACAGCACGAGCGGGGCCTCGGTCTCGGCGCGGAGCCGGGCGCCGAGGGCGATGGCCGCCCGCATCGAGGACCCGCGCTCGATCGCGCGCTGCGATGCGCGCGCGATGACCGGGCCGTCGGCCGTCGGATCGCTGAACGGCGCGCCGAGCTCGAGCATGTCGGCGCCGGCATCGAGCAGGGCGCGGGCGATGGAGTAGGACGCCTCGACCGACGGGTCGCCGACGCAGAGATAGGCGACGAGCACCGGGCGGCGCTCCTCGCGGGCGCGCGCGAAGCACGCCTCGATACGCCCAGGCGAACGGCGCTTGCTCACGTGACCTCCAGCTTCTCGAGCAGGGTCGAGAGATCCTTGTCGCCGCGCCCCGAGACGCTGACGACGATCGCCGGCTCGCGCACACCGCGCTCACGCAGGATATCGGCGACCCGTGGGAGCGCGGCGAACGCGTGCGCAGTCTCGAGCGCGATGAGGATGCCCTCCTTTCGCGCCACGTCGCGCACGGCGGCGAGCGCCTCGTCGTCGGTCGCCGAGAGGTAGGTCGCGCGCCCGCTGTCGTGCAGCGCGGCGTGCTGCGGGCCGACGCCGGGGTAGTCGAGCCCGGCGCTGATCGAGTGCGGCTCGATGATCTGCCCGTCGTCGTCGCACAGCACGTAGCTCTTGCTGCCGTGCAGCACGCCGACACGCCCGGCGGTCAAGGTGGCCGCGTGCTTGCCGCTCGCGATGCCGTGCCCCGCCGCCTCGACGCCGAACAGCGCGACGCTCGGGTCGTCGAGGAACGCGGCGAAGATGCCGATCGCGTTGGAGCCGCCGCCGACGCAGGCGACGACCGCGTCGGGCAGGCGCCCGAGTAGCTCGAGGCACTGCGTGCGAGACTCGTCGCCGATGACCCGCTGCAGATCGCGGACCAGCGAAGGGTAGGGGTGCGGACCGGCGGCGGAGCCGACGCAGTAGTAGGTCGTCGCCACGTTGGTCACCCAGTCGCGCATCGCCTCGTTCATCGCGTCTTTGAGCGTGCGCGAGCCGGAGGTGACCGGGACCACGCGCGCGCCGAGCATGCGCATGCGCGCGACGTTCGGCGCCTGGCGCGCGACGTCGAGCTCGCCCATGTACACCTCGCAGGGCAGCCCGAGCACCGCGCACGCGGTGGCCGTCGCCACGCCGTGCTGGCCGGCGCCCGTCTCGGCGATGATCCGCTGCTTGCCCATCTTCTTCGCCAGCAGCACCTGGCCGAGCGCGTTGTTGATCTTGTGGGCGCCGGTGTGGTTGAGGTCCTCCCGCTTGAGCAACAGGTGCGCGACGCCCGGCAGGTGGGTGCGCAGTCGCTCGGCCCGGCCGAGCGGCGTCGGGCGGCCCACGTACGACGCGAGCCACGATCGCCATTCGGTCTGGAACGCCTCGCTCGGGACCACCTCGTGGTACGCGCGCTCGAGCTCTTCGAGCGCGGGCACGAGCGTCTCGGCGACGAAACGGCCGCCGAACGGCCCGAACCACCCCTCGCGCACGGCCGCTGACATGACCCCTTGGTTAGCGCGCAAGACGCGATGCGTCGAGCCGCCCGGCGGCCCACGCTTGCGCGCGTCTCCGCGAACGGGCAGGTGGAGGCGATGAAGCGCTCGCCGCTCGCGCTCCTCGCGCTTCTGGCGATGGGGCTCCTCGCGTGCCCGAGCGCACGCGAGGGCGGCGGCGCGCCCGACTCCGGCACCGTCGCGTCGATCGCGCAGGCGCCGCGCGCGCCGTCGATATCCCCCGGGGAGCTGGCGAGCGCGACCGTCACCCCGGCCGACGATCGCATCATTCCCCTCGCCTCGGGCGAGAAGCTCGCGCCGGAGAGCGCGGCCGACGGCGAGGTCTCCGGCGTCGAGCTGCTGTTCGACGTGCGGCTGCGCAACGTGCCCGCGCCCCCGCTGCACCTCGGCGCCGTGCCGGGGGCGATCGCGACCGCGCAGGCGACCGCGGTCGGAACGATGCGCGCGACCGTCGGCGCCGGCCGCGTGCGCGTGCGCTTCGGACGCCACGCCTTCGCGATGGAGGACGGCTGGGAGCTGCGCGCCGATCGGCGTCGCGGCGGCGCCATCCTGCTGTACTCCACCGGCGGCACCCCCGCGTACCGCGTCGTGCCCACCGGCGCGCTGCGTCCGCTGTTGTCCGAGCGCCGCGTCGACGTCGTGCCGCTCGGTCCGACGCACCTCGCCTCGCTCGCACCGGGGACGCACCTCGGCCGCGAGACGGTTCGCACGCGCGTGATCACCGCGTGGGGCGTGCTCGACCTCGATCAGATCGCCGTGTCGTCGAAGACGTCGGTGTCCGCTGGGGGGCCCGCGGCGTCCGCCACCCCGCGGCCCGACGCGCGCGTCGGCGACGCCGAGGCGATCGATCCCGGGCTCGACGGCGGCGGCGACTCGCTGTGCCGCGCGCTCGTGGAGCTGGTCGCCTCCGATCGCGCGATCGGAGGCGCCCCGTGCGCCACCGACCTCGTGCCGGTGCGCGCGGACGTCTCTTTCACCAACGGCGGCGGGGTGATCATCGACGCCTCCAACGTGCGCGAGGGCGCGGTGTTCCGCGCCGATCTCTCGTTCCCACCGGCCGCGGCGCGTGCGTCGAGCGATGCGCTCGCCGACCCGAAGCTCCCGCCGTTCGCCGCCCAGGAGGCGCTGCTCGCGATCCGGGCGAAGGGCGAGCCCTCATCGCTCGAGCTGCTCGACAAGTCGCCGTCGCCGCGCGTGGCGGTGATCGACGGCGTGCCCGCGTGGCTCCTTCCAGCCGGCGGCGAGGCGCGCGTGTCGCTGCGTGCGGGGCGCTACGTGGTCGAGTGGCGCTCCCCGCTCGGCGAGATCGTCGAGCGCGCGAGCGAGGTCGAGGTGCCGGGCCGCGCGACGGTGTCTCAGTGGGTGCCGGCGCCCCTGTCGAGCGCCTCGCCGATGGCCTCGGCGCGGAACGGACCGTAGTCCTCCGGCCCGTAGGAGCGCGTGTCGTCTGGGGCGGTGCCGGCCAGGATCGCGTCGACGACGATCTCGAGCGTCTCGAGGCGGCTCGAAGGCGCGTAGTAGTCCTCCTCGCTCACCTCGGGGAGGTTCGCGAGCGCCGCTTCGGCCTTGCGCTCGTCGTCCGGTCGCATGCGGAAATGCGCGCCCCAGCCCTCGGCCGGCTGGAGGTCGACCGCCTCGACCGCGGCCCCGATCGGGTTCATCGAGAGGAAGACGTTCTCGAGCTCGATGCGCCAGCGCCGGTACTCGCCGGGAGGCGCGAACCACTGGAGCGGCAACCGGCGCCGCGCGACCTCGCCGAGGTACGCCCCGACGGGCGCCGCCAGGACCTCGACGAGCTCCGGCTTCGCCACGACCTCGGCGCGGCGTTCACGTACGTAGTGGTCGAGGATCGGGAGGGTCTCCGGCTCGTAGTCGAGCCGCATGCCGGTCGCGCGTTCGACGAACTCGACGCACGCTCGCGCGAGCTCGGCGACCTCGGCGGGGGGACTGAGGGGGGTATTCATAGCGAGGTTCAGGAGGGGCTGGCGACGCCGGGCGGACGGCTCTAGTCTCGGGGGTTCCAGATGCGTCTCGGGATCTTCAGCGACGTCCACGCCAACTACGAGGCACTGTCGGCCGTCCTCGAAGCGTACAAGAAAGAGAGCATCGACG
>JACPFM010000165.1 GCA_016182965.1 Deltaproteobacteria bacterium
CGACATCGAACCGGCCGCCATGCTGAACGACGGACGGGGTGGCCGCGTCGAAATTCAAACCTCGGCATCACGGCCGACGAGGGACCCGCCGCGAAGACGCAAGAAATCACGCCCAGCGCGGCGTCAGGTCAGGAGGTCTGGAATCACGACGGGAGCACGCGTATCCCAGGCTTCCGACGTACGAAGCGCTTGCGCTCGATGGCTAGCGTGAAGCTGCCGTACGCTTGGTCATGTCATCCCGAGCTCGTCCCCGGTGCCATCCATTTCCGCTCGATGGGTTCGATGGGGTAGGCAGTGCGAGCGTACCTGTGTAGTTCGACGGTCGCCAGCCCGAGGTCTCGCGTAGCGGACCTCGTCATTGCGACGTCGTTGTGCCGATCAGGAGACGAAGATCGGTGGCGGCGGACGCCGAGATTGGCACCAGATCCAGCAAGATGCGTCCTCGGCGGATTCCGGGGCGCGAGTTTCAGTAGGGGCTCATACGACTCAGGTCACGGTGTACGGACGAAATGGGCGCGCGAGGCTAAGCGGGCGCGACGTCTCTCTCTGACCCAATGCAAGCCGGTGCCGTGGCGGGCTGTCGGGGGGAGTGAGAAGACAGCGCGGCGGCGGGCGCCGGGTCAATCGTCGGCGAGCGCGATGGCGCCGGGGGGTGAGGAAGGTGGCGGCGTGCCCTTCTTCGAGGGCTTGCCTTCGCGCGCATGGCCGCCAAGAAGTCGAAGCTCACCCCGGTGCTCGCGAAGCGGGCGAGCGTGCTGGCGGAGGCCGCGCGCGCCCGCCTCTCGAAGCAGGCGCGCGAGGACATCGCGCTAGTCAAGCGCCGCAAGACCGAGTTCACCGAGGCGCTCTACGACCTCGGCGAGGCCCTGCTCCGTCTGCGCAAGGACCCGATCCCGAAGCTGCTCGGCGATCGGGGCTTCTCCGATCTGTGTCAGCGCGGCCTCGATCTATCGCCGACGAACGCCGGCAAGGTGATCGAGATCGTCGAGCGACTGCCCCGTCGCGACGCCCTCAAGTGGGGCAAGGAGAAGGCGCACGCCCTGATCGAGCTCGCCGACGCCACGCCTGCGGCCGACACGCCGCTGAAGATCGATGCCAAGGCGCTCGGCGAGGTCGATCCGAAGCGTGCGACCGTGCGCGAGCTGCAGGCGCTCGCGCAGAAGGAGCGTGGGAAGAAGAAGGCGGCTCCGCGCGGGCGCACCACCACCAAGGAGGAGCGTGAGCTCGCCGCGCGGCTGCAGAGCGCGTTGCGCAAGTCGGGCGCCAAGACTGCGACGGCGGCGGCGGTCGCGACCAAGCCTGGCGCGCCGGCGAAGCTGCGCATCGAGGTGCCGAGCGACCGGCTGGACGACCTGCGTGGCGCCATCACTGCGGTTCACCGACGCCGGTGAGCGCGATCATCGACGTCGGTGAACGCGCCGGGTGGCGACCGCCGGCGTGCACCTGCGCCGCCCGCGCTACACCGTGAGCTCGTCGAATGTCGCGCGAGCCGTCAACGCGCGGCGCGGGAGCGTTTGCGTTTGCGGCGGCGAGGGACGGTCTTCTTCCGTCGCGGAGCGTCGCGCAGCTGAACACGACCGACGCCCGCTTCGGCACGCCCTTCGGGCGTCAGCGAGACGCGCTGGTAGACGATCGTCTCGCCGCCCTTCTCGAAGGACTCCTCGCGCACCTCGATCAGACCTGCGCGCGCGAGCCCGCCCAGCAGGTGCTCGAACGATCGGCGCTCGAGCGCGTCGCCGAACGTCTCTTTGTGCAGGCGGCCGGCGGCCTGCCCGTCGGTGCGCGAGAGCGCGCCGAGGATCTTGGCGAGCGCGGCCCGCTCGCCGTCGCTCGGCTCGCGCACGCGGCCGGCGATGGACGCGGAGGGCGCGCAGACGTCGCAGACACCGCACGGGGCGCCGTCGTCGTGCTGATCGCCGAAATGGCGCACGAGGTGGAGCATGCGACAGCCGTGCGAGCGGGCGAAGCTCGCGACCTGCGCGAGCTCGGACAGGCGGTGGGCGCGCTGCGCGAGGTAGGGCTGCTCCCAGCCGCCCTCGCCGCGGCGCACCCGGCCTTCGTGATCGACGACGGCGCCGCCGTGGATCCAGAGCTTCTCGATGGCCTTGTCGAGCTCGTCGTCGTCGAGCTTGGTGTCGAGCTTCAGACGCTTGCGCAGCACCTCGCGCGACTCGGGCTCGCTGCGCAGCGAGGCGACGATCTTGTCGAGCGTCGGCAGCTCGGGGTAGTCGCGCTCGAGGAAGAACTCGTGGGTCTTCTGATCGACGAAGGAGTGCAGGAGGACGGCGCGCGCGGGGGCGCCGTCGCGGCCGGCGCGGCCGATCTCCTGGTAGTAGCCCTCGAGGCTGCCGGGCAGCGCCACGTGCACGACCGTGCGCACGTTCGCCTTGTCGATGCCCATGCCGAACGCGATGGTGGCGACCACCACCTCGAGCCCCCCGCCGAGGAACGCGGCCTGGACGCGCTCGCGCGCGGTCGCGTCCATCCCGGCGTGGTAGGCGGCGACGGGGAAGTCCTTGCGCAGATCGCGCGCCAGCTGCTCGGCGCCCTTCCGCGTCGGCGCGTAGACGATCGCCGGGCGGCGCGCGGGGTCGCGCAGGAGCGCGCGCACCGCGGGGGTGCGCTCGCTCGGGTTGCACTCGCAGAGCTCGATGCCGAGGTTGTCGCGGCGGAAGCCGTGGATGAACCGCGACGCGCTCGGCAGCCCGAGCTGCTCGAGGATGTCGGCCTGCACCTGCGGCGTCGCCGTCGCGGTGAGCGCGACGACGGGCGCGGGGCGCAGCAGCGGCAGACGCTGACCGAGCATGCGGTAGTCGGGCCGGAAGTCGTGACCCCACTTCGAGATGCAGTGCGCCTCGTCGATCGCGACCAGCGTCGGCGGTCTTCGCGCGAGCAGCTCGGGGAAGCCCGGCACGCGCAGGCGCTCGGGCGCGATGAACAAGAAGTCGAGCTTGCCCTCGAGGTAGAGCGCGCACGCGCGCCGTGACGCCGCGCGATCGCGGCCGGAGTGGATGCGCTCCGCCGCGACGCCGAGCGCGTTCAGCTTCTGGACCTGATCTTCCATCAGCGCGATGAGCGGGCTGATGACCAGCGTGGTGCCGGCGCGCGCGAGGCCGGGGAGCTGGTAGCAGAGCGACTTGCCGGCGCCGGTCGGCATGACCAGCAGCACGTCTTCGCCGGCGGTCGCCGCGCGGCAGACCGCCTCCTGGTAGGGGCGGAAGGACTCGAACCCGAAGGTGCCGGCGAGCAACGTGCCGAGATCGTCGACGCCGGTGGGAGCGCGTCGGGCGGGAGACGCGGCGACCGGGGCGCCGCCGCGCGGAGGCGGAGACGAGTCGCGCACCTTCCCGACGACCTCGCGCACGTAGCGCTCGATCGCGGAGAGGAAGTCGGGCAGCGCGTGTCGACCGCGCTGGACGTTGGCGAGCTTCGCCTCCCACTCTCCGGTCATCGCGGGGCTCTTCACGTCGGGGTGGACGCGGTCGATCAACGCGATGCCCTTCTCGGTCGCCTCGAGGGAGCGCGCGGTGCGCACGACGTACTCACGGCGCAGCAGCGTCTCGATGATCGCCGCGCGCGTCGCCGGCGTGCCGAGGCCGACGTCTCTCATCGCGTCGGACAGCTCGTCGGGCGACGAGCCCGCGACTCGGCGGTCGGGCGACGCGCCCGCGGCTCGGAGATCGAGGGTCTTGCCGGCGGTCTCCATCGCGGTGAGCAGCGTCGCGTCGGTGAGGCGCGGCGGCGGCCTGGTCTGCTTGGGGACGGCGCGCGCGCCGAGCACGCGCTGCACCTGGCCGCGCGAGAGGCCGGACGGGAGCTCGTCCGGCGCCTTCTTCGCGGCGCCGACGTCGAGCGCCTTCCAGCCGACGCGCTCGACGGAGGTGCCGTTGCTCTCGAAGCGATCGCAGCCGTCCGTGCTCGAGAGCGGCGTGCTCGAGAGTGGCGTGCTCGAGAGGGGGGAGTCGACGGCGGTGATGACCCGGGTGGAGGCGAACGCGTGGTCGTCGTGCCAGGCCGAGAGCAGCCGCCGACACACGAGATCGTAGATGCGCGCCTTGTCGCCCGAGAGCTCGCCGGCGCGCACGGTGGTGGGGATGATGGCGTGGTGATCGGTGACCTTCGCGTCGTCGACGAACCGGCGCGAGAGCGGGGCGGCCCCGGTGCCGGGGGCGAGGGCTGCGCGGTAGCGATCGGCGACGGCTTCGACGACGGCGCCGAGCGTCTTGGCGACGTCTTCGGTGAGGTGGCGGCTGTCGCTGCGCGGGTAGCTGATCAGCTTGTCGGTCTCGTAGAGCTGTTGCGCGACGTCGAGCGTGCGTTGCGCGCTCATGCCGTAGAGGCGATTGGCGTGGCGCTGCAGCTCGGTGAGATCGTAGAGCAGCGGCGGAGGGACCTTGCGCAGCTCCTGCCGGACGGACTCGATGCGCGCGCGCCCCCGCGAGACGCGCTCGACGATGGCGTTTGCCTCGGCGCCGTCGGGCGGCAGCCTTCGGGTCGCTTCGTCGCCTTCGCGACGGAACCAGGTGCCCTCGTACTTCGCGAGCCCGTCGTCGGGCGAGAAGGCGGCGACGACCTCGAGGTAGTCCTCGGGGACGAACGAGCGGATGGCCTTCTCGCGCTCGACGAGCATGGCCAGCGTGGGCGTCTGCACGCGGCCGACGCTGAGGTGGTCGTTCATCGCGATGCTGTAGGCGCGAGAGAGGTTCATGCCGACGAGCCAGTCGGCTCGGCTGCGGCCGCGCGCGGCGTCGGCGAGGCCGTCGAGCTCGCGGGCGTCGCGCAGGCGACTGAAGCCGTCGCGGATGGCCTGGGGCGTGAGCGAGGAGATCCACAGGCGGCTCACCGGCTTCTTGCAGCCTGCGGCCTCGTAGATGTAGCGGAAGATCAGCTCGCCCTCGCGGCCGGCGTCGGTCGCCGCGACGACGCGGGTGACGTCGCGCGCGCGGAGGATCTTCTTCACGATCGCGAACTGCTCGCGCGTGTCGGGCACGACCTCGAGCGGCCACTCGGCCGGGAGCATCGGCAGCTGGTCGAAGCGCCACGCCTTCCACTCAGGGCGAATCTGGCTCGGCTGCGCGAGCGCGACGAGGTGGCCGATGGCCCAGGTGACGACGTAGCCGTTGCCCTCGAGGCGCCCCTCGCCGCGCGAGGTCGCCCCGAGCACCGCGGCGAGATCGCGCGCGACGGAGGGCTTCTCGGCGACGACGGCGATGGTCACTGCGGCGCACGTTGCGACCGACCCGCCGCGCGGGCAACCCCGCCGTTGGCTGGCGGGCTCTTCCAGCGGTCTGGGAATGTCCGCGGGTGGCGGAGGAGCCGGGAGGCGGACGCGCACGCGCACGCGCACGCGCACGCGCACGCGAACGCGAAGGCGAACGCGAAGGCGAACGCGGACGCGGAAGCGGACGGGATGGCGGACGGGGAATCCGATTGAAGCGCCGGGGGCGCGTCGATCACGGCGGGCAGATCGGTCCCGAGCTCTTCCAGCGCCCGTCTTTGCACTCGTATTGATAGAGGCAGCAGCTGCCGTACGAGCACACCTTCCCCGGCGTGGTGCAGAGCGAACCGTCGGTGAGCTCGACCTCGGGGCAGCCGTCGGTGCGCGGCGGCGGCTTCGGCGCGCACGTCCAGGTCGGCTTCCAGTCGGGGCCGGGCGGCGGGCCGCCGCAGTACTCCGGGCACTTGCAGGAGCCCTCCGGATACGCGCAGGTGACTCCCGAGGCGCAGAGATCGTCGTGGCTCCCGCTCGTCGCCTCGCTCCACGACGCGGGGCAGCGCGGATCACGGCCCGCGTCGAAGCCCGCCTCGAGACCCGAATCGGCCCCCGAATCAAGGCACGCGATGCCGGTGCACGCCCACTCGCCGTTGGCCATGCAGGTGCACGAGTTGCAGTCGTCGAGCTTCTTCGTCGCGCCCGGCATGCAGCCGCCGTCGCCGCCTGCATCGAGGCAACCCATCGTCGTGCAAGCCCACAGGCCGTCGTCGCCGCACGTGCACGTGTTGCAGTCCAACGTCTTCTTCGCGCCCGGCGTGCAGTCGCGTGCCGCGTCGGCCGCGTCGGGCGCGCCGCCGTCGTAGGTCTTGCCGCCGCAGGCGAAGCCCGAGACGAACGTCGACGCGAGGAGGAGGCGGCGGAGGACGCGCTGCATTGCGCCGACTTCAGCAAGCGGCGTGCCCTCGAGCAATGGGCGATTCGCCGCTGTTTCTGCGAGTCGGCGGGTGTGCCGGGGTGGGCCAGGCGCGAACGCGGAGGTGGTCCTGCCCGTTCGACTCGCTTGACGCTTATCATCGGCGTCGCTCGAACGAGACCGACTGGTGCGCTACGCCGCACGCGGGGGAGAAGCCATTGCCGCTCGCACGAATCTCACGGGGGGCGTTCGCCGTTGCGCTCGCCTCGCAGATCAGCTGTTCGCAGCCCTCGCAGACTTCGCAGACCTCGCAGACTTCCGACGCGTCCGTCGAGACGAGCTCGGCGCCGCTCGTCGAGTCCGAGTCCGCGCGCGGGCGGATCGCCGGGCTGCACGCGCGTTTCCACACGCTGACTGCGGGGGCCAGCGGGTTCGAGCTCGATGGATCACGGGCGAGGGCGCTCGTCCCGGCGGCGGCGCGCCCGGCGCGCGTCGACCTGCCGCTGTCGGCGCGTGATGCGGCGCACCTCGAGGATCTCACCTCGCACGTCGCCGTCGCGTTCGCGCTCGTCGGCGCGTCCGACGCGAAGCTCGCCTCCGCGGGTGGCATCGCCCGGTACGCCGGCGCGTACGAGGGGAGCGATCTGCTCCACCGTCCGCACGCCGAGGGCACCGAAGACCTCGTCGTCTTCGAGACGAAGCCCGCGCACGAGACGCTCGTCTACGACGTCGACGTCACGCGCGTCGCTGGCCTGCGCCTCCAGGCCAACGTGCTCGAGTTCCTCGACGCCTCCGGCTCGCCTCGCCTACGCGTCGCGCCGCCGTACGTCGTCGACGAGGCCGGCAAGCGCACCGCCGCGACGCTCTCGGTCGAGGGGTGCGCGGTCGACACGAGCCCGGCGGCCCCGTGGGATCGGCCGGTGACGCCACCGGGCGCCGCACGCTGCGCGGTGCGCGTCGCATGGAGCGGCGTGCGGTACCCCGCGATGGTCGATCCGTCGTGGACCGCGACCGGTTCGATGGCGGTCGCGCGCGGGCTGCATACCGCGACCGTCCTCTCGTCGGGCGAGGTCCTGATCGCCGGCGGCGGCGGTTCGACCTCCGCCGAGACCTCCGCCGAGCTGTACAACCCGACGAGCGGTGTCTTCGCCTCGACCGGCGTCTTGAAACAGGGCCGGTCCGAGCACGGCGCGGCGCTCACCGGCGCGAATCTGGTGCTGATCGTGGGCGGCAGCAACTCGGCGATCGGCACGCTCGACAGCGCGGAGCTGTACAACCGCACGTCCGGCACGTTCACGTTCACGTCGAGCTATCCGCTGTCGGCGACGGGGGTCACCGCCACGACCCTCCCCACCGGCAACGTCCTCGTGGCCGGCGGCTATCACACCGACCCGGAGTCGGCGGAGACGCTGTCGTTCGCGATGGTCTACTCGTCCGGCAGCGGCACCTTCGGGCCGAGCATCCCGATGGCGGCCGCGCACTTCGGGCACTCCGCGACCCTCCTCGCCTCGGGCAAGGTGCTGGTGGCCGGCGGCGGCACCAGCGTCGCGGAGCTCTTCGATCCGACCGCGGGCACCTTCACCACGACCGCCTCCCTCGCGAGCCCGCGCAGCTGGCACAGCGCGGTGCGCCTCCCATCGGGCAAGGTGCTGCTCGCCGGCGGAGGTTTGAGCGGGGGGACGACGACCGCCGAGATCTTCGATCCCGCGGGCTCCGGTTCGTTCGCCCCGACGGGCTCCATGGGCGCTTCGCGCCGCGGGCACGTGGCGAGCCTGCTCGCCGGCCGGGTGATCGTCGCCGGCGGCTCGCCGGGCTCCGGTCACCTCTCCTCGGCCGAGCTCTTCGATCCGGCAGCGAGCTCCGGCGTGGGTGCCTTCGCGACGATCGCCGCGATGGCCAGCAAGCGGTCCAGCGCGACGATCAGCCAGCTCTCGGGCTCGAAGGTGCTGGTGGTCGGCGGCCAGCACGAGACCGGCGTGACCTCCACCGCCGAGATCTACGCGCTGAGCGCCGACGGCGCGACCTGCTCGACCAACAACGACTGCATCTCGGCCCGCTGCGTCGACGGCGTCTGCTGCACGAGCGCGTGCACCGGAACCTGCCAGAAGTGCGCCGCGGGCACCGGCACGTGCGGCACCGTCGCGAGCGCCGACGATCCCGACACCTGCGCGGGCACGAGCACCTGCGACGCGTCGGGCGCCTGCAAGAAGAAGGCGGGGCAGATCTGCGCGGCCGCGACCGAGTGCGTGGCCTCCGCGTGCAACGAGCGATGCTGCTCGGCCTCGTGCACGGGTTCGTGCAAGACCTGCGACACGAGCGGCGCGTGCGTGTCGGTCACCGGCGCCGACGATCCCAACACCTGCACCGGCGACAACACGTGCGACGCGAGCGGCGTCTGCAAGCTGAAGCCGGGCAAGACCTGCAGCGCGGGCTCGAGCTGCTCGAGCGGCGTCTGCCAGGACGGCACCTGCTGCAGCGGCGCCTGCACCGGCACCTGCAAGACCTGCAACGGCACCGGCGCGTGCGTCTCCGTCACCAGCGCCGAAGACGCCGACACCTGCGCGGGTACGAGCACCTGCGACGCAGCCGGCGCCTGCAAGCTGAAGGCGGGGCAGTCGTGCAGCGGCGCCCCGGCGACGTGCGCGAGCGGGCTGTGCAACGAGAACTGCTGTTCGAGCGCGTGCACCGGCACCTGCAAGACCTGCAACGGCACCGGTGCGTGCGTCTCGGTCACGAACGCGGAGGACCCCGACACCTGCAACGGGACGAAGGTCTGCGACGCGAGCGGCGCGTGCAAGTTCAAGACGGGCCAGGTCTGCTCGGTCGGGGCCGACTGCGCGTCGGGCGTGTGCAACAACGGGGTGTGCTGCAGCGGAGCCTGCAGCGGGACCTGCAAGAAGTGCGAGCTCGGCACCGGCGCGTGCACGTCGGTGATCAGCGCCGACGATCCCGACACCTGCACCGGCGGAAGCACCTGCGACGCGTCGGGCGCGTGCAAGGCGAAGGCGGGGCAGGCGTGCACCGCGTCGAGCGACTGCAACTCCGGCATCTGCGACGGCGGCATCTGCTGCGCGGCCACGTGCGGCACCTGTCAGAAGTGCCTCGCGTCGACCGGCCTCTGCGGCGCGCTCACCGGCGCCGACGACCCCGACACCTGCACCGGCGTAAAGACCTGCGACGGCACCGGCACCTGCAAGACCAAGCCGGGCAAGGCCTGCACGGCCGGCTCGGAGTGCGCGTCGGGCGTGTGTCAGGACGGCGTGTGCTGCGGGGGCGCGTGCAGCGGCGCCTGCAAGACCTGCGTCGCCGAGAGCGGCGCCTGCGTGTCGGTCACCAGCAGCGACGATCCGGATTCGTGCAGCGGCACCTCCACGTGCGACGCGGCCGGTGCGTGCAAGAAGAAGAGCGGGGCGGGCCAGACCTGCGGCAGCGCCGGCGAGTGCGCCAACGGCCTGTGCGTCGACGGATACTGCTGCGACACCGGCTGCGGCGGCGCCTGCGATCGCTGCAACCTTCCGAGCAAGCTCGGGACGTGCAGCCCCGCCGTCTCCGGCGATCCCGGCCAGCCCTCGTGCAGCCCGGTGACCTGCAACGGCACGAGCGGCCTGTGCCCGGGCTCCGGCGCGTGCACGTCCGACGCGGCGTGCGGCGCCGGGTACTACTGCGACGCGACCGGTCAGTGCGCCTCGCAGAAGCTCCAGGGCACGGCGTGCAACGCGAGCGCCGGCGCAGACTGCAAGGGCGCGGGGTGCCGCGTCTGCGCGACGGGCCACTGCGTCGACGGGTTCTGCTGCAACGAGGCGTGCAGCGGCGCGTGCGTCGCCTGCAGCGCGACGGCGAAGGGCTCGGGCGCGAACGGCGCCTGCGGCCCGGTGCCCGCCGACACCAACCCGAAGGGCGGCTGCGTCGCCGATCCGGGCTACCCCTCGTCGTGCAAGGCCGACGGCTTCTGCAACGGCGCAGGCGCGTGTCGGCAGTACGCCAAGAGCAGCGTCGCCTGCGCGGCGTCGATCTGCGCCGGCTCGTCGACCACGCCCCAGCTGTGCAACGGCTCCGGCTCGTGCATCTCGTCGACGCCGGTCGACTGCGCGCCGTACGCGTGCAGCGGCGGCGCCTGCAAGACGACGTGCGAGGTCGACGCGGACTGCGTGTCGACGGCGTACTGCACGAGCGGCAAGACGTGCGCGCCCAAGAAGGACCCGGGCACGGCGTGCACCGCCGATCGCGAGTGCACGGGCGGCAACGTGTGCGTCGACGGGTTCTGTTGCAACTCCGCGTGCAACGGGCAGTGCGAGGCGTGCGACGTCGAAGGCCACGCCGGCACGTGCTGGCCCGTCTCGGGGACCCCGCACGGCGGCCGCAAGGCGTGCACGGGCGAGGCCGGCGCGGCGTGCACCGGCACGTGCGACGGCTCGACGCGCGGGCAGTGCGCCTACCCGCCGGCGACGAAGATCTGCGGCACCACCTGCCTCGACGACAAGCAGACCGACAGCACCTGCGACGGCCTCGGGAGCTGCGTGGTCGGCGTGCCGAAGACCTGCGACGCCAACCTCAAGTGCGACGGCACCGCGAAGTGCCGCACCGAGTGCGGCACCAACGAGCACTGCCGCACGGGGTACAGCTGCAACACCGGCAAGTGCATCCCCACCGGCTCGGCGACCTGCTCGGCCGACGGAACGCAGTCGATCCCGAGCGGCGGCGGCGAGCCGCAGTCGTGCGCTCCGTACCGGTGCGGCACCGACGGCAACTGCAAGACCGCCTGCGCGCTCACCGACGACTGCGCCGCCGGCACGGTGTGCGACGTCGTGTCGAAGACGTGCGCGCCGGCCGCCGCCCAGGCCGAGGAGTCGAGCGGAGGCTGCGCGACCGGCGCGCGCACCACGCCGACCTCGGCCGGCTGGCTCGCGGTCCTGTCAGCGCTCGCGCTCGCGCTCTCGAGGCGACGCCGCGCGCGCTGAGGTCTCAAACCCGCTTGTAGATCTCGCCCCCGCCCTCGACGAACTCCTTCGACTTCTCCTGCATGCCCTTCACCAGCGCCTTCTCCGGCACGACCTTCTGCTCCTCGGCGTACCTGCGCACGTCCTCGGTGATCTTCATCGAGCAGAAGTGCGGGCCGCACATCGAGCAGAAGTGCGCGACCTTCGCGGTCTCGGCGGGGAGCGTCTCGTCGTGGAAGGCCCGCGCGCGCTCGGGATCGAGCCCCAGGTTGAACTGGTCCTCCCAGCGGAACTCGAAGCGCGCCTTGCTCATCGCGTTGTCGCGCGCCTGCGCGCCGGGGTGACCCTTCGCGAGATCGGCGGCGTGGGCGGCGATCTTGTAGGTGATCACGCCCTCCTTCACGTCGTCGCGGTCGGGCAGGCCGAGGTGCTCCTTCGGGGTGACGTAGCAGAGCATCGCGGTGCCGAACCAGCCGATCATCGCGGCGCCGATGCCGCTGGTGAAATGGTCGTAGCCGGGCGCGATGTCGGTCGTGAGCGGGCCGAGCGTGTAGAACGGCGCCTCGTCGCAGAGGCGCAGCTGCTCGTCCATGTTGTGCTTGATCATGTGCGTCGGCACGTGGCCGGGGCCCTCGATCATCGTCTGCACGTCGTGCTTCCAGGCGATCTGGGTGAGCTCGCCGAGCGTGGCGAGCTCGCCCATCTGCGCGTCGTCGTTGGCGTCGGCGATGGAGCCGGGGCG
>JACPFM010000163.1 GCA_016182965.1 Deltaproteobacteria bacterium
ACGCGCAGGGGCGCGCGCAGGCGCGAAGCGCCGAGCACGCACCGAGCATGAGCCCAAGCACGCCTGGGGGTGGGCATCACGCCCCATCACGTCAGCCCGGAAAAATGGCGGCGCCGCCGAGATCCGACCAATGATGAGCCTTCAGGCCGGGGGCCACCTCTCACATCACTCCGCCGATGGGGCCTCCGGCGCCTCCGGCACCACCTCGCCCTCGAGCGTCGGCGACGACGGTCGGCCGAGGACGCCCTCGAGCTCGCCGGAGATCTCGCCGAAGAGATCCTTGGCCTTGGCGGCGACCCCTTCCTTCTGGGCGAACGCGATCAGCTCGCGCATCACCGGGTAGGCGGCGCCCGCTTCGAGGATGGTCTTGAGGATGGGCGACGAGCCGCCGATCGGGGCGGAGCCGTTCGACCCACCGGTCTGCAGCACCTTGATCTCGGAGATGTGGCGGGCGGGCTCCATCAACTCGTGGGCGATCGACGGCATCGTCTCGATCGCCTTGAGCGCGACGTCGCGCAGCACGAACTTGAACGAGACCTGGTTCTCGGCGTCGATCAGGCGGCGGCGCGCCTCGGCCTCGGCCACGCCCCTGCGCGCGATCGCCTCGGCCAGCGTGACCATCGCCTCCGCCTCCTTCGCGGCCGCGGACGCCTTCGCGTCGGCGTCGGCCTGCGTCACGTTCGCGCGGCCCTTCGCCTCGTTGAGCGCCGCCTCGGCGAGCGCCTGCATCTTGGCCGCCTCGCCCTGGGCGAGCGCGCGCGACACCTCGGCCTCGGCGGTCGCCTCGATGACCTTGATCTGACGCTCTCGCTCGGCCTTCGCGGTGACCTCGGCGGTGATGATGGTCTGCTTGGCCTTCTCCTCCTCGGCGAGGGCCAACGCCTTCCCGGCGGCGGCGCGGGCCTGCTCCTCTTCCGACTGGGTGACCGCGATCACCTTGTTGATGCGCGCGACCTCGACCGCCTTCTCCTTGTCGACGAGGGCGGCGCCGACGACCTTCTCCTTCTCGACGGTCGCGGCCTCGAGCGCCTTCTGGCGGTCGATCTCCGCGGCCTGGACGATCTTCTCCTTCTCGATGTTGGCCGCCTCGATCTCGCGGCGCTTGCGGATCTCGGCGGCCTGCTGCCCCTTCTCCGCCTCGATCTGCGCCTCGCGCTCGGCCTTCTGCTTGGACGCGAG
This sequence comes from Deltaproteobacteria bacterium, assembly GCA_016182965.1. Lineage (GTDB taxonomy): Bacteria > Myxococcota_A > Polyangia > Polyangiales > JADJMO01 > JALHOE01. Next base: position 1,180 of record JACPFM010000163.1, read on the forward strand.
CGCGATGGCGATCGCCTTCTCCTGCTCGATGCGCGCCGTCTCGACCGCCTTCTGCTTCTCGTAGCCGGCGAGGTCGCGCGACTGCTCCTGGATGTAGACCGCCTTCGACGTCTCGGCCGCCTGCAGCGCCGCGTACTCCTGGACGCGACGCGCCTGATCGGCCTCGGCGAACTTCTGCGCCTGCTCGAGCTCGAGCGCGCGCATCCGCGCCTTCACGTCCTGCTCCTGGATCTGGTTGTCCTTCTCGCGCTGGATCTGGTTGGTCTTTTCGCGGTTGGTCTGCACGCTCTCGGTGATCGCGCGGAGGCCGTCGGCGTCGAACACGTCGTGCTCGTCGAGCTCGCGGACGGGGACCATGGAGAAGCCGGTGATCGAGACGTTCTCGAGCGTGAGGCCATTCTTCTTGAGCTCCTCGGCGAGCACGCGCTGGATGCTCTCGGCGAACTCCTTGCGCTGCGCGTGGAGGGCCATGAAGGTCTTGTTGGCGGAGACCGAGCGCAGGGCGTCGGTGAGCTTGCCGGTGATCAGCTCGGCGATCGCGTGCTCGTCGAGGTTCGACTCGCCGAACGACCTCGCCGCGGCGAGGACGTCCTCGGCGACCGGCTCCACCTTGATGTACAGCTCGGTGGTGACGTTCGCCTTGATCTTGTCGGCGGTGACGAGCGCGTTCTTGCCCGAGCGCTCGACGGAGAGCTTCACCGACCGCAGGCTCACCCGCAGCAGCTGGTGGAGGATCGGGTAGGTCATGATGCCGCCGCCGATGACGACGCGGTTGCCGCCGTAGCCGGTGCGCACCAGCGCCTCGTCGGCGCCGCACCGGCGGTAGAACTTGGCGATCATCGTCATCATCGTGACGATGAACAGGACGCCGCCGCCGATTCCCAGCGCGATGATGATGAAGTTCGGATCGGTCAAGAAACTCGGCACGGCGCTACCTCCTTCGCGTCAACTCACGCGCTTCTCTTCGGAACCTTCGACGCCCTCGCCCTCGAGTGGGGCGACCAACAGCGCGTCGGACGCCTCCTCGTAGTCGACCACCACCACCCGCTCGTGCTCCTTCGGCGGAGCCGAGCCGGGCGCGAGGCGACAGATCACCCGCAGATCGAGGCCGGATTTGTCGCGCACGCGCACCTCGCCGAAGTCGTCGGTCACCTGCGACGAGATGACCACACCGGACAGGCCGACCAGCTCGCGGCGCGAGGTGGCCTCGTGCGGCTTGGTGGCGAACACCGGTCCGAGCAGGCGGGCGATGACCGCGACCGCGCCGGCGCCGAGCAGGAGCCCCGAGGGGAGCGTCCACAGCAGCGTGATCGGCGGCGGACCGTCGGTGCCGAGCCAGCGCGCGTTGAGCGCGAGCCCGGTGACCGCGAAGACGATGGCCCACGTCTGCCAGATCAGCGCGAAGGGGATCTTCCCCACGCCGAAGGCGCCGAAGATCGCGTCTCCGACCCCGGCGTGATCGCCGCCGTGATCACCGCCGTGATCCATGCCGTGATCCATGTCGTGATCGTGATCGCCGTGGCCGCCGGCGATCAGCCCGAGGACGCCGCTGATCTGCAGCAGCGCGAAGATCGCCGCGATGCCAAGGGCGATCGTGAACGGCGCGTTCGGCCACGCGATCAGGAAGCGAACGATCGACACCCGCGGTCCCCCAGTCGACGACGACGCCCGAGCGGGGCGCCGGCCGCCAAGATAGCCGCGGATCGCACCGCCGGTCAGCCGACCTCGACCGAGGGCGGGCGAAATGTCAGGGTCTGCGGAAAAGGCCCCGGATTGAAGGGGCAGCGATCAGTCGCCTTCGTGGTAGCTGGTGGCCAGGCCCGGCACCCAGCGCCCACGCATCTGATACACGATGCCGGTGATCTGTCCACCGAGCGGGTTGGAGCTGCTGAGGACGAGCTGGCCGGCGTAGGTGTAGCCGACGCCGACGTTGAAGTTGGTCTTGAGGAAGCCGCTGGCG
>JACPFM010000164.1 GCA_016182965.1 Deltaproteobacteria bacterium
CCGAAATCCGCCGTCTTTAGCTGCCGTGCCGCCCAACGTCCCGCTTTCGTCCGAGGCATTCGCATGCACGACGGACTCGGAGCGAGGTCGAAAATTCATCCGACACAAAACCACAAGGTGCGTACAAACCAGTGATCAGGCCTTCAGGCCGGGGGAAACTCGAATGCGGGCTGGCGGCGGAGGGCGACAGACTTCGGTCGCGGCCGTTTACTCCGCCGCCGCGGCCTTGCGCGCCGCCTCGATCCGCACCCGCAGCGACGAGAACGCCGCGTTGCCGCTCAGGCGATCGATCAGCGCGTCGTCCGTCACGTCGTTCACGCTCGTGCCGGCGTGCGCCTCGGCGACGTGCATGCGCGTGCCCTCGCGATGGTGCCCAAAGCCGTGGGGCGCGCTGGCGACGCCGGGCATCATCTCGTCGGTGATCTCGACCGGGAACGTCGCGCTGCCGGCGGCCGACGTCACGATCGCGAGATCGCCGTCGGCGAGGCCGAGGCGCGCCGCGTCCTTCGGGTGCAGGAGCAGCGTGCAGCGCGCGCGGCCCTTCATCAGCCGCTCGCAGTTGTGCATCCACGAGTTGTTGCTGCGCAGGTGACGCCGCCCGATCAGGCTCAGCTCGCCGGGATCGTCGGCGCGCTCGAGCGAGGCGCGCAGCTCGGGCAGCTCCGCGAGGAACGCCTTCGGCGCGAGGTGCACCTTGCGATCGCGCGTGCGGAGGATCGCCGGCAGCCTGGGCTTCAGCGCGCCGAGGTCGAGGCCGTGCGGTGTCTCCGCGAGCTTCTTCAACGACAGGCCGTAGGGGCCCGTGCGCAGCGCGACGTCGAGCATCCCCTCCGGCCCGAGCCTCCCCAGACCGGCGCGGAGCGCGGCGAGCGGCGCGCGAGAGAGCGCGCCGTCGCCGAGGCGCAGGCGCAGCCCGAGGTCGAGGAGGATCTCCCAGTCGTGCCGCTCGTGCGCGCCCTTCGGGAGGGCGGCCGGGACGTACTTCGCGTGGTTGCGCACGCCGAACGCGGCGAGGAGCACGTCGTAGTGGCCGCGCTGCAGCGGCGAGACCGGCGGCAGGATCACGTGCGCGTGGCGGGTCGTCTCGTTGAGGTAGCCGTCGACGCTCACCATGTGCTCGAGGCTCGCGAGCGCCGCCTCGACGCGCCGTCCGTTCGGCGCCGAGAGCACGGGGTTGCCCGCCGAGGTGATCAGCGCGCGGATCTGCCCGGCGCCGGGCGTCTCGATCTCCTCGGCGAGGCACGCGATCGGCAGCTCGCCGCCGAGCTCCGGCAGGCCGCGCACGCGGCTCTTGAAGCGCCCGTAGCCGCTCGCGCCGACGCGATCGGCGATCCACACGAGGTCCGCGGCCGGCGTGCTCCACATCGAGCCGCCCTCGCGATCGAGGTTGCCGGTGATCGCGTTCAGCGCCCACGCCGCCCACGAGACGAGCGTGGCGTGGCGCTGGTGGCAGGTGCCGACCCGCACGTAGCAGGCGGCGCGATCGGCCGCGGCGAACGCGCGCGCGAGCGACACGATCCGCGACGCTTCGACGCCGGTGGCGCGCGCCACCGCGCGCGGCGAGAAGTCGCGGACCGCCTCGCGCAGCTCGTCGATCTGCGCGAGGTGTCGGCCGAGCAGCCCCGGGCGCGCGCGCTGCTCCGCGAAGAGCACGTGGATCATGGCGAGCAAGAGCGCCGCGTCGGCGCCCGGGCGCACGAACACGTGCTCGTCGGCGACCGCGGCCGTCTCGGTGCGCCGCGGATCGATCACCACCACGCGCCCGCCGCGCGCGCGCAGCTCGGAGAGCCGCCGCTTCATGTCCGGCGCGGTCATGATGCTGCCGTTGCTCACCAGCGGGTTGGCGCCGACGATCAAGAGGTGCTCGGTGCGATCGATGTCGGGCACCGGGATGTAGAACACGTGGCCGAACATCTCGTGCGCGGCGCGCATGTGCGGCGCCTGATCGAGCGTCGACGCGGAGTAGAGGTTCCTGGTGCCGAGCGTGCGGATGACCGCCTGGCCGACGGTGAGCAGGCCGAGGTTGTGGGCCGTCGGGTTGCCCTGGTAGACCGCGACCGCGTCCCTGCCGTGCTGCGCGCGCACCCGGCGCAGCCCCTCGGCGGCGAACGAGAGCGCCTCCTCCCAGGTCGTCTCGGTGAAGGACGCTCCTCGGCGGATCAGCGGCGCGCGCAGCCGATCGGGATCCTCGTGCAGGTCCTGCATCCCGACGACCTTCGGGCACACGTAGCCGCGGCTCGCCGGATCGTGCGGATCGCCACGTACGCCGACGACCTTGCCGTCTTCCTCCTCGACGACGATTCCGCAGGCGGCTTCGCAGAGGGTGCAGGTCGCGAGGTGACGCGGCATCCGCTCAGCGTACCGCGCGCCTCGGCGACCGTTCGAAGGTGCGAAAGAGGGCCGCTTGCGTCTCGCGACGCGACGCGAGCAAACTTCGCAAAAAGGCGTTAGGCTCGCGCTCGTTCAGGCCCGCCGCTTCCCCGACGGAAGCAGGGTGAGACGGGCGAGTAGCTGCGTTATTCAGGTCATTTTTTCGTCGAAACGGACTACATGGGGGCTCGACACAGGCGCGCCACACTGCGCGTTGCGCGCGCCGGCGACCGTCCCCCGAAACCACGTCGAGGACCCACATGCGTTCGACCTTCCTGCTCTCCACCGTGCTTGCCTCTCTCGTGCTCGCGACGCCGGCGTTCGCGCAGGACGAATCCGAACCCGGCGACGAGGAGGCTCCCAAGCCGAAGAAGAAGGCGAAGCCCGCCGCGGCGCCGGCCGCCGCGGAGTCGTCCACCGCCGGTGGTCAGACCGACCACGATCGCGTCGTCGGTCGGCTCGGCATCGGCTACCTCGGAAACTTCCAGGTGCCGCTCGGCGAGACCGGCAGGCCGCTTCCGGCGCACGTCCTGGGCATGCGCTACTGGTTCGGCCCGGGCATGGGCCTCACCGCCGGTCTCGGCTTCTCGTCGGTGTCCGGCTCGAGCACCACGGGCAACGTCACCACCGACTCGCCCGCGGCGACGGCATTCGCCATCAAGGGCGGCCTGCCGCTCGCCCTCGCGACCAGCAAGCACTTCGCCTTCGTGATCGAGCCGCAGTTGGCGTTCGGCTACGCGATGCAGACCGAGACCGTCCCGAACCAGCCGAGCGTCGACCACACCGGTCAGCGCTTCGCGCTCGGCGCGACCGCTGGCGCGGAGATCCAGTTCGGCTTCATGGGGATCCCCGAGCTCTCGCTGGTCGGTTCGGTTGGGCTGGCGTTCGACACCGCTGGCGGTAAGACCAAGCGACAGAGTGGTGAGAACTCGTTCACCGCGTCTCAGCTCACGACGTTCAGCGTCGCGAACCCCTGGGACATCTTCAAGGGCAGCATTGCCGCGATCTACTACCTCTGAGGTCCACGATGCGCGTAATCAGTTTCAGTGCGTTCCTTGCGCTTCCCGTCCTCTTCGTGGCGTGTAGCAACGGCGGTCCCGGGAGCCCGAGCGTCCGCGAAGGGGCGCCCGGCGGCTTCGGCGTCGGCGGACTCGACAGCCCTGCGATCGGCAGCGGCGGGCTCCCGAAGCCCGTCGGCGGCGGTGGCGGTGGCGGCGGTCAGACCGATAGCGGCGGCGGCGGCGACGACACCGGCGGCGGCGGTGTCGACACCGGCGGCGGCGTCGACACCGGCGGTGGCGGCGGCGGCGGCGTCTGCTCGCAGGCGAGCAAGTGCCCCAGCGATCCGCCGCCGTCGGCCGATCAGATCGCGCAGTGCGAGACGATGACCACGAGCGGAAGCTGCGCGGCGCAGTACAAAGCGGCCGTCGAGTGCATCGCGGCCAGGCGTGTCTGCACCAGCTCGGGCACGACCGACAACACGGCGACGCAAACGGCCTGCTCGGACGCGATCACCGCGTACACGAGCTGCGCCGGCGCCTGACGCCGACCATCGTCGAAGACGACGACGTGCTGCACGCTGCTCGCCCCGCGGGGCGCGCGCGTGCAGCGCTCCGTTTTGTCTGCGCGTCGGCGACGCCGCTGCAGCGACGTCACGTCTGTGATGCTCGCCGGGTCGAACGTCAAGAAGTCGAAGGTCGAAGCCGAGACCTCTCGCTTCGACCTTACCGAGCTGCGCGCGGCGCCCGCGCCGCGACCTACGAAGCATGTGCCGCAGGCGGCTGGAGCTGACGACTGACGACTGACGACTCCTCAGACCGTGCCGTGCCAGCTCTGCAGCAGGTGGATGTAGTCGGCGCGCTCGTAGGCCGACGCGTTCGGCGAGCGGGCGAGGTTCATGTTGCCTCGCATCGCGTCGAGCGACGCGTACTCGTTCTCCTCGAGGAAGCGCCGTAGGCCGTCGATGAGCGAGCGCAGGCGCTCGGTGCCGTGCTTGAGGATCGTCGAGACGACCTGCACCGTCGTCGCGCCGGCCATCAGCGCCTTCACCGCGTCGATCGGCGCGTGCACGCCGCCGCTCGCCGCGAAGTCGAGGCGGTGCCCATTGGCCGCGAGCCGCGGCTGGGCGGAGAGGATGGCGAGCCACCGCAGGCGCATCAGGAGCTCGTCGGGCGTCGAGAGGTGCAGCGCGCGCACCGCTTCGAGCTTCACCGGCTCGATGTCCGCCTGGTAGACGCGGTTGAAGAGCACCACCGCGCGCGCGCCCGCCTGCCCGAGCGTCGCGACGAAGTGCGGCAGCGACGAGTAGTAGGGCGAGAGCTTCGCCGCGACCGGCAGCTTCACGGTGCGCACCACCGCGCGCACCGTCTGGATCTGCTCGGCCTCGACGTCGTTGGCCGAGCGCAGCACGTCGGTCGGGACCGCGTAGACGTTCAGCTCGAGCGCGTGGGCGCCCGCCTGCTCGATGCTGCGCGCGTACTCGAGCCAGCCGCCCGGCGTGGTGCCGTTCAGCGAGCCGATGACCTTGAGCCTGGTGCGCTCGCGGATCTTGCGCAGCTGCTCGAGGTAGGTGTCGAGGCCGAGCGCGAAGACGTGCGTGTCGGGGAACAGGTGGCTCGCCTCGGCGCTCTGGTGCGGGTCGAGGTGGCGGTGCGCCGCGAGCTGCTCGAGGGCGATCTGCTCCTCGAAGATCGAGCGCATCACCACCGCGCCCGCGCCGGCGTCCTCGAGGCGGAGGACGGTGTCGATGTCGTCGGTGAGCGGGGAAGCGCCGGGGACGATCGGGTGCGGGAGATCGAGGCCGAGGTAGGTCGTCGCGAGCGAGATCATTCCGCTTCTCCACTCACCTGGGGTGCCTGCTGCGTGAACGGGAGCTTCAGCCCCGCGAGCTGGGCGTACATCGAGAGCCGGCGCTCGGCCTGCTCCTGCGACGCGGCGACGAGGCGCGCGAACCGCTTCGGGTCCTGCAGCTCGACGACGCGGAAGCGCCCTTCGTTGCGCATGTACTCCGCGACCTTGGACTTCGCCACCGACGGCGAGTCGAGGGTGAGCGGCGCCTCGCCGCGCGCGAGGCGGCGCGGATCGAAGCGGACCAGCGGCCACACGCCGCTCTCGACCGCGAGCCGCTGCTGATCGGCGCCCTGCGCGAGGTCGTAGCCGTGCGCGATGCAGTGGCTGTAGGCGAGGATCAGCGACGGCCCGTGCCAGCTCTCCGCCTCGCGGAAGGCGTCGACGGTCTGCTTGTCCTTGGCGCCCATGGCGACGCGCGCGACGTAGCACTGCCCGTAGCTCATCGCGATGAGCGCCAGGTCCTTCTTGGCGACCTCCTTGCCGGCCGCGGCGAACTTCGCCGCCGCGCCGGTGGGCGTCGCCTTCGACTGCTGGCCGCCGGTGTTCGAGTACACCTCGGTGTCGAGGACCAGCACGTTGAGATCGAGGCCGGTGGCGAACACGTGATCGAGCCCGCCGAAGCCGATGTCGTACGCCCACCCGTCGCCGCCGACGATCCACACGTTCTTGCGGACGAGGTAGTCGGCGATCTGATCGAGCGTGCGCGCGACGGACACGTCGCCGTCTCCGAGGAGGCGGAGCTTGTCGCGGAGGAGCGCGACGCGCGCGCGCTGCTCGGCGAGCCCGGTCTCGTCGTCCTGCTTCGCCTCGAGGATGGCCTTGACCAGCTCCTCGCCGATCGGCACCGACAGCTCCTTGAGCAGGCGCGCGGCGTGATCGCGGTGGTGGTCGAGCGCGAGGCGGATGCCGAGGCCGTACTCCGCGTTGTCCTCGAACAGCGAGTTGCCCCACGCGGGGCCGCGGCCGTCGGAGTTGGTGCGGTACGGCGTGGTCGGGAGGTTGCCGCCGTAGATCGACGAGCACCCGGTGGCGTTGGCGATGACCGTGCGGTCGCCGAACAGCTGCGTGAGCAGCTTGACGTACGGCGTCTCGCCGCAGCCGGCGCACGCGCCCGAGAACTCGAACAGCGGGTCGAGCAGCTGGCTGCCCTTGACGTCGAGGTGCACGCGCTTGCGGTCGGGGACCGGGAGCTCGTTGACGAAGGCGAAGCGCTCACGCTCGGCGGGCTTCTTCTCCTCGGCGGCGACCATGTCGATCGCCTTGTGCTTCGGGTTGGACTTGTCCTTGGCCGGGCAGAACGCGACGCAGAGGCCGCACCCGGTGCAGTCGTCGGGGGCGACCTGCACCACGTACTGCTTGCCCGCGTGCTCCTTGCCCTTGTACGGCGTGGCGACGAAGCCGGCCGGCGCCTTCTCGAGCTGCTCGGGATCGAACACCGTCGTGCGCAGCGCCGCGTGCGGGCAGATCAGCGAGCACTTGTTGCACTGGATGCAGATCTTCGGATCCCACTCGGGGATGTGCTGCGCGATGGAGCGCTTCTCGAAGACGCCGGTGCCGACCGGCCAGGTGCCGTCGGCGGGGAACGCGCTCACCGGCAGCAGATCGCCCTTGCCGGCGACGAGCACGGCGGTGAGCTTCTCGACGAAGCTCGGGGGCCTCTTGCCGTTGTGCGAGAGGACCGGCGGACGCGCGCGCGTGGTGGTCACGCGGCCGGGCACCGGCACCTCGGCGACGCGCTCGACCGCGAGATCGACCGCCTGGTAGTTGCGGTTGACCACGACGTCGCCGCGCTTGCCGTACGACTTCTTGATCGTCTTCTTGATCTGCTCGATGGCCTTGTCGCGCGGGAGCACGCCCGAGAGGACGAAGAACGCCGCCTGCATCACGGTGCCGAGCGTGCGTCCGAGGCCGACCTCCTCGGCGATCGCGAAGGCGTCGAGGACGTAGACCTTGATCTCCTTCTCGACGATCTGCGTCTGGACCTCCTTGGGCAGGCGCTCCCAGACCTCCTCCGGCTTCCACGACGCGTTGAGCAGCAGCGTCGCGCCCTTCTGCGCGAGCTCCGCCACGTCGTAGCGCTCGAGGAACTGCGGGTGGTGGCAGGCGACGAAGTTCGCTTCGCCGACCAGGTACGTCGAGTGGATGGGCCGCGGCGAGAAGCGCACGTGCGAGACCGTCGTCGAGCCGGACTTGCGCGAGTCGTACACGAAGTACCCCTGCGCGAACTGCTCGGTCCCTTCGCCGATGATCTTGATGGTGTTCTTGTTCGAGCCGACGGTGCCGTCGGACCCGAGGCCGAAGAACACTGCGCGCACCACGTCGTCGGCCTCGAGCGAGAAGCTCGGGTCGTACTTCAGCGAGCGGTGGGTGATGTCGTCCTCGATGCCGACGGTGAAGCCGCTCGCCGGCTTGCTCTTCGCGAGCTCATCGTAGATCGCCCGCACCATCGCCGGCGTGAACTCCTTCGACGAGAGGCCGTAGCGGCCGGCGACGATCACCGGATCGACCGCACCGTCGCGGAGGCCGAGGCGGCGCCCTTCGGAGAAGGCGGCGATGACGTCGAGCCACAGCGGATCGCCCGCGCCCGGCTCCTTGGTGCGATCGAGCACCGCGATGGACCTGGCGGTGCGCGGCACCACGGCGAGGAACGCCGGCACGTCGAAGGGCCGGTAGAGGCGGACCTTGACCGCGCCGACCTTCTCGCCGCGCGCGACGAGCCACTGCACCGTCTCTTCGACGGCGCCGATGCCCGAGCCCATGAGCACGACGACGCGCTCGGCCTCGGGGTGACCGACGTACTCGAACAGATCGTAGCGGCGTCCGGTGAGCTCGCCGAAGCGCTTCATCACCTCGCGCACCACGCCGGGGCACGCGTCGTAGTACGGATTGCAGCCCTCGCGCGCCTGGAAGTAGGTGTCGGGGTTCTGCGCGGTGCCGCGGACGGTCGGCGCGTCGGGGGTGAGCGCGCGGCGGCGATGGGCGGCGACCGCCGCCTCGTCGAGCAGGGCGCGCAGCGCGTCGTCCGACAGCGTCTCGATCTTCGCGACCTCGTGCGAGGTGCGGAACCCGTCGAAGAAGTGGAGGAACGGCAGGCGCGTCTTCAGCGTCGCCGCGTGCGACACGGCCGCGAGGTCCTGCGCCTCCTGCACCGACGCCGCGCAGAGCATCGCGAAGCCGGTCTGGCGACACGCCATGACGTCGGAGTGATCGCCGAAGATCGACAGCGCGTGCGTCGCCAGCGCGCGCGCGGCGACGTGCATGACGAAGGGCGTCAGCTCGCCGGCGATCTTGTACATGTCCGGGATCATCAGGAGCAGGCCCTGCGACGCGGTGAACGTCGTCGAGAGCGCGCCGCCGGAGAGCGCGCCGTGGATGGCGCCGGCCGCGCCCGCTTCCGACTGCATCTCCATCACGCGGGGAACGTCGCCCCAGAGGTTCGTCCTCCCTTTGGCCGACCACTCGTCGGCGAGCTCGCCCATCGTGGAGCTCGGGGTGATGGGGTAGATGGCGATGACCTCGCTCGCGCGATGGGCCACGGAGGCGACCGCTTCGTTGCCGTCGAGAGTCAGCCAGCTGGCGCCAGAGCGCGCTTGGGGCTTGTCGGTGTGCGTCATTTTCCTCGCGCGCGAGTCCTGCGTTTGCGCATGGGTCGCAGAATTTGCGCGTGCCTTTCGTTTCCTGCGTCAGTAATCCAGGGCCGTGGCCTTCGCCGGTTTCGAGTGCGCTCGTTGTTCTTCGACATTCGGTCCCGACGAAGCGACCTATCGATGCCCGCGTTGCAGCGGGAACCTCGACGTCCGCGTCGATTTCGCCCGCGCAGATCGCGCAAAGCTCGAAGCCGACCGGGACGGGTCGCTGTGGCGGTATGCACGCCTCTTGCCGGTCGACGTCCCGTCCGCCGATCAGGGGCCGCTCCGGAGCGTCGGCTGGACGCCGCTGTACGACGCACCGCGTATCGCGCGTCGCCTCGGCGTCCGGAAGATCTGGATCAAAGACGAGGGCCGCATGCCGACGGGCTCGCTCAAGGACCGGGCGAGCGCGGTCGTCGTGCAGCGCGCGCGGGCCATCGGCGCGCCGCGCATCATCACCGCGTCGACCGGCAACGCGGGCGTCGCGCTCGCCGCGATGGCGCGCTGCGCCGACCTCGAGGCGATCGTGCTGGTCCCCGAGACGGCGCCGCCCGCGAAGCTCGCCCAGCTCGCCGTGTTCGGCGCGAGGGTCGTGCTCGTCAAAGGCAGCTACGACGACGCGTTCGGCCTCTCGGAGGAGGCGTCGCGCGAGCTCGGTTGGTACTGCCGCAACACCGGGCAGAACCCCTTCACCGTCGAGGGCAAGAAGACGGTCGCCTTCGAGATCGCCGAGCAGCTCGGCTTCCGCGCGCCCGATCGCGTGTTCGTGTCGGTCGGCGACGGCAACATCCTGATGGGCGTCTACAAGGGCTTCCGCGAGCTCCACGCGCTCGGCTGGATCGACCGCATCCCCAAGATCATGGGCGTGCAGGCCGAGGGCTCGTCGCCCATCGCGCGCGCCTGGGAGCGCGGGCAGGTCTCGGGTGACTGGACGATCGAGGAGGTCGTGACCACGACGATGGCCGACAGCATCGCAGCGGGCAGACCGGCCGACGGCGAGCGAGCGCTCCGGGCAGTTCGCGACACCGGGGGAGCCTTCGTGATCGTCAGCGACGCCGAGATCCTCGCGGCGATCCCCGCGCTCGGCGACGGCATCGCCGTGTTCGCCGAGCCGGCGGCCGCGGCCGCGTACGCAGGCCTCGTCAAGGCGCGTCCTGGCGGGCTGGTCGGCGACCCCATCCGCAGATGACGAAGAGATCGCCGTGCTGGTCACCGGCAACGGCCTGAAGGACGTCGCGGCGGCGACGCGAGCGGTGGCACGGACCTCGCCTGCGGTCGCGCCGTCGCTCGACGCGCTATTAGCCGCGCTGCAGCTCCCGGCCGACGCCGGGAGGTCTTGATCCCGAGGAGAACGCGAAAATGATCGATCTGACCGTCGACCCGAAGGGGCTCGAGAACGCCGTGCGCCGTGCGCGCGAGCGAGGTGTCGTCATCCCGACCCTGGCGCAGATGATCGACCCTTCGAAGATCCCGGCGAGCGTGGTGCAAAAGCTGCGCGGCGTCGGTCTGTGGGACGTCGACCCGGTGAATCTCTTCCGGATCAACTGGCACAACGAGCCGGTCGAGAAGGGCGGCGGCTTCGGCGCCCCGAACTTCATCGAGCTTCCGCCGGAGCTGACCGGCGTCGAGGCGCGCGTCGTGGCGATGGTCGGCAAGTGGTTCCCGACCGGCGCGCACAAGGTCGGCGCCGCGTTCGGCTGCCTCGTCCCGCGCCTGGTCACCGGCCAGTTCGATCCGACGACGCACAAGGCGGTGTGGCCCTCGACCGGCAACTACTGCCGCGGGGGCGCCTACGACTCCGCGCTGCTCGGCTGCGAGTCGATCGCGATCCTCCCCGCGGGCATGAGCCGCGAGCGCTTCGCGTGGCTCGAGAAGGTCGCCGGCGAGGTGATCAAGACGCCCGGCACCGAGAGCAACGTGAAGGAGATCTTCGACAAGTGCTGGGAGCTGCGCAAGAGCGGCCAGGCGCTGACGATCTTCAACCAGTTCGAGGAGATGGGGAACTACCTGTGGCACCACGAGGTGACCGGCCGCGCGATGGCCGAAGTCGCCGAGAGGCTCCTCGGTCCCCGCGGGAAGATGGCCGGTCTGGCGGTCACCACCGGCTCCGCCGGCACCATCGCCTCGGGCGACTACCTGAAGAAGCGCTTCCCCGGCGCGAAGATCGCCGCGAGCGAGGCCGCCGAGTGCCCGACGCTGCTGCGCAACGGCTTCGGCGAGCACCGGATCGAGGGCATCGGCGACAAGCACGTCCCGTGGATCCACAACGTCCGCAACACCGACATGGTGATGGCGATCCAGGACGAGGCCGCGCTCTCGATGATCCGTCTGTTCAACGAGCCCGAGGGCAAGCGCCACCTCGCGAGCCGCGGCGTGTCGCCCGAGGTCATCGAGCGCCTGCCGCTGATCGGCATCTCGGGCGCCGCGAACATCCTCTCGGCGATCAAGATGGCGAAGTGGTACGAGCTCGGTCGCGAGAGCGTCGTGATGACGGTGCTCACCGACTCGATCGACATGTACCGGAGCCGCCTGGAAGAGATGCGCCAGACCCGGGGCGAATTCCTTGCGCTACACGCAGCCGTTGCGCACGAGCGGTGGGTCCTGGGCGCAGGGACCGACCTGATCGAGGAGCTGACCTACCCGGATCGCAAGCGCGTCCACAACCTGAAGTACTACACGTGGGTCGAGCAGCAGGGCCGAACTCACGAGGAAATTCAGGCGCTTTGGTCCGAGGACACCTGGGCCTCCGTCCCTGCGCAGGCAGGCGAGCTCGATCGTCTGATCGACGAATTCAATGCGCGTACCGGTCTAGCCGCGCACTGAAGGTCTGCGGAAAATGCCCCCGGACTGAAGTCCGGGGCACCGACTGCCACCTCGAGTCCTTCGGACTTCGCCGACTTGCAGACGGGCTCGGGGCTGCCGCTGCAACCACGTCGAGCCGTGAACATGCCTGAAAATGAGCGTGGGCGTCACGAAACGGCACCGGTCGACGGCTGCACTTCCTCGGCACGAACAGCTCGTAGCCCGGCGGGCTTCGCCGTGCTGTCGGTGCCCCGGGTTTCAACCCGGGGGATTCCTGACAGCTCCTGAGCTCCGGCACGGTTCCCGCATCGGGCGGCGACCGGCATGCCGATCGTCGAGCTGACGCTGAACGGTGAGAAGCGCGAAGTCGAAGTCGAGGCTGGCGAGTCGCTGCTCGACGCATTGCGTGAACGTCTCCACGTTCATTCGGTCAAGGACGGGTGCGCGCCGCAGGGCCAGTGCGGCGCGTGCGCGACCTTGATCGACGGCGAGGTCAAGACCACCTGCGCGATGAACGCAGAGCGCGCCGCGGGGCGCGCGATCGTGACGCTCGAGGGCATCTCGAAAGAGGAGCGCGAGCTCATGGCGCGCGCGTTCGCGTCGGCTGCAGGCGTGCAGTGCGGCTTCTGCATCCCTGGAATCGCGCTCCGCACCAAGCACCTGCTCGACAAGAACCCGCAGCCCTCGCGCGCCGAGATCGCCAAGGCGCTCGACGGTCACCTCTGCCGCTGCACCGGCTACACGAAGCTGATCGACGCGGTGGAGCTCGTGGCCAAGGCGCGCCGCGGCGAGCCGATCCCCGAGCCGGAGCGCGACGCGCGCGTCGGCAAGTCGTTCGCGCGCTACCGCGCCGAGGACATGGTGCTCGGCACGCGCCCCTACGTCTCCGACCTCGAGCGCGAGGGCATGCTCCACGGCGCGCTCGTCTTCTCGCCGCACGCACGCGCGCGCGTGAAGTCGATCGACACGAGCAAGGCCAGGGCGCTCCCCGGCGTGATCGCGGTCGCCACCGCCGCCGACGTGCCCGGCGAGCGCTGGTACGGCATCCTCTACAAGGACTGGCCGGGCCTGGTCGCGATCGGCGAGGAGGTCCGCTGCGTCGGCGACGTGCTCGCGGCGATCGCCGCGGTCGACGAGCGCACCGCGCGAAGGGCCGCAGAGCTCGTCGAGGTCGACTACGAGGTGCTGCCGGCCGTGACCGATGCGCGCGACGCGCTGAAGCCCGACGCGCCGCAGGTGAACCCGAAGCACCACAACGTCCTCGGCCACTCGATCATCCGCCGCGGCGACGTCGACGCGGCGCTCGCGAAGAGCGCCCACGTCGTCTCCGGCAAGTGGCAGACCCAGCGCATCGAGCACCTGTTCCTCGAGCCGGAGTGCGCGCTCGCCGAGCCGCTGCCCGGCGGCAAGCTCGGTCTCTACACGCAGGGGCAGGGCATCTTCGACGATCGCCGGCAGGTCGCCGCCTACCTCGGCATGGCCGAGGACGACGTGTGGGTCGAGCTGACGCCGAGCGGCGGCGCCTTCGGCGGTAAGGAGGACATGAGCGTGCAGGCGCACGCGGCGCTCCTCTCGCGCCTCACCGAGCGCCCGGTGCGCGTGAAGCTCCGTCGCGACGAGTCGGTGCGCATGCACCCCAAGCGTCACCCGATCACGCTCGAATACACCGTAGGCTGCGACACCGAAGGTCGCCTCACGGCGGTGCGCGCGCGTCTCCTCGGCGACTCCGGCGCGTACGCGTCGGTCGGCGGCAAGGTGCTCGAGCGCGCGGCCGGTCACTCCTGCGGCCCCTATCGCGTGGCGAACGTCGACGTCGAGTCGACCGCCGTCTACACCAACAACGTCCCCTGCGGCGCGATGCGCGGCTTCGGCGCAAACCAGGCGTCGTTCGCCATCGAGGGCTGCCTCGACATGCTCGCCAAGAAGGTCGGCGTCGACGGCTGGGAGATGCGCGCGCGCAACCTCGTCGAGGTCGGCGACGTGTTCTGCACGGGGCAGGTGCTCGAGAAGTCGGTCGGCGTGCGTAAGACGCTCGAGGCCGTCAAAGACGCGTATTACGCCGCGCGCGCCGCCGGCAAGGCCGTGGGCATCGCCTGCGGCGTGAAGAACTCCGGCATCGGCAACGGCGTGTCCGAGTGGGGCAAGTGCCGGCTGGTCGTCGAGAAGGACCTGACGGTGTCGCTCTACAACGGCTACACCGAGATGGGGCAGGGCCTGCTCACCATCCTCGCGCAGTTCGCCTGCGAGATCACCGGCCTGCCCGGAGAGGTCTTCCGCCCGAAGGTCGACGCCACGTTCGCGCTCGGGTGCGGTCAGACGACCGGCTCGCGCGCCACGCTCTTCGCCGGCAACGCGGTGGTGAGCGCGGCCAAGAAGCTCCGCGCCGCGCTCGACGCGGGCGCGAAGCTCTCCGATCTCGTGGGCGAGGTCTTCGCCGCCGACGTGGTCATCGACGACACCACGCCGCTCGGCGCCGACGTGCCCAAGCCGAAGACCCACACCTCGTTCGGTTGGGCGACGCAGGTCTGCGTGCTCGACGACAAGGGCCGCGTCGAGCGGATGATCGCCGCGCACGACGTCGGCCGCGCGGTGAACCCCGCCTCGTGCGAGGGGCAGATCCAGGGCGCGGTGCACATGGGCCTCGGCTACGCGCTCACCGAGGAGCTGCCCTGCGAGGACGGCATGCCGGTCACCTCCAAGCTGCGTGACATCGGCGTGCTGCGCGCGCGCGACATGCCCGAGTGCGAGGTGATCCTCGTCGAGGATCCGGAGCCCGAGGGGCCGCTCGGCGCCAAGGGCGTCGGCGAGATCGGCCTCGTCCCGACGGCAGGCGCGGTCGCCGGTGCGCTCGAGGCATACGACGGCGTGCGTCGCTACGTGCTGCCCATGAAGGACTCGCCCGCCTCCAAGGCGATGAGCGTCGGTCACCTGAAGGGGGATCGTAGTAGATGGCGCTGATCTTCCTCGACGGCGGCGCCGCGCCCTCGATCCTGCTCGAGGCCGACGTCATCCGGGAGATCCGCCTCGGCGGCGCAGCTCCTGCGGGCGCGCGTCGCCTCGACTGCACGGCGTGCGTGGTGCGGCCGGGCGAGGTGAACGCGCACACGCATTTGTACAGCGCGCTCGCGCCGCTCGGCATGCCTGCGCCGGAGGTGCCGCCGCGGAACTTCGTCGAGATCCTCGAGCGCGTCTGGTGGCGCCTCGATCGCGCGCTCGACGCGTCGTCGCTCGCCGCGTCGGCCCGCCTCTACGTCGCCGAGTCGCTGCTGTCGGGCACGACGGCGCTCGTCGATCACCACGAGTCGCCGGCGTTCCTCGAGGGCGCGCTCGACGTCCTCGCCGACGCCGCGCAGGCGATCGGCTGTCGTTTGGTCACCTGTTATGGCGCGACCGATCGCAACGGCGGCGAAGACGAGGGGCGGCGCGGGCTCGAGGAGTGCCGCCGCTTCGTGCAGGGCAACGCGCGCTCGCTGGTGCGCGGCCTCGTCGGGCTGCACGCCTCGTTCACCGTGTCCGACGCCACGGTGTCGCGCGCCGGCGCGGTCGCGCGCGAGCTCGGCGTCCCGATGCACGTGCACGTCGCCGAAGACGTCGCCGACGTCGACGACGCGCGCGTGCGCGGCGCGGTCGGGCCGCTCGAGCGGCTGCTCTCGCTCGGCGCGCTGCCGCGCGGATCGATCCTCGCCCACGGCGTGCACCTCTCGCCCGATCAGGTCCGCGCCGCGGAAGCGGCCGGCCTGTGGCTCGTGCAGAACCCGCGCTCCAACGCGGGCAACCGCGTCGGCTTCGCCTCGTCGCTGGCCGCGAGCGGGCACGTCGCGCTCGGCACCGACGGCTACCCGGCCGACATGCGCGCCGAGCGCGCCGCGCTGGGCGAGCTCGCGCGCGCCGCGCAGGTCACGCCGCGGGTGCGCGCCGAGGCAGGGCGGGAGCTGCTCTCGGAGCGCTTCTCCGCCCGCTTCGCCGTCGAGCCGGGGGCGGCGGCCGATCTCGTCGTCTGGCGCGGCGCCGACGACGCGGAGACGCCCGGCTCCAAGCCGCGTCACGTCGTCGTCGGCGGCGAGGTGGTCGTCGAGGAGGGCCGTCTGGTGCGCGGCGATCTCGACGCCATCCGTGCCGAGGCGCGGCGCGAGGCCGAGCGCCTCTGGGAGCGCATGCGGAGGCTGTCGTGAGCCCGCTCTCGGTGAACCGCGATCGGCTGTTCGCGTCGCTCGAGGCCCTCGGCGCGATCGGCGCGTACGTCGACGACCGCACTGGTCTGCGGGGCGTCAACCGGCTCGCGCTCGGCGCCGGCGACGCGGCGGGGCGGCGCCACGTGGTCGAGCAGATGCGCGCGGCGGGCCTGACGATCACCGTCGATCGCATCGGCAACGTCTATGGCCGCCGCGAGGGAACGCGCCCCGAGCTCGCGCCGGTCATGCTCGGCTCGCACATCGATTCGGTCGAGACGGCGGGCCGCTTCGACGGCTGCCTCGGCGTGATGGGCGGCCTCGAGGTGGTGCGCACGCTGAACGATCACGGCGTCCGCACGCTGCGCCCCGTGGTGGTCGCCTTCTTCACCGACGAAGAGGGCTCCCGCTTCGGCACCGACATGCTCGGGAGCGCGGTCGCCACCGGGCGCATCCCGCTCGAGGCGGCGTACGCGCTGCGCGATCGCGAGGGCCGCGCCGTGCGCGACGAGCTCCGCGCGATCGGCTTCCTCGGCGAGGCCGACGAGCGCGTCGCGCCGCCGCACGCGTACCTCGAGTGCCACATCGAGCAGGGGCCCGTCCTGCGCGCCGCCGGCGTGCGGGTCGGCGTCGTCGAGGGCGTGCAGGCGATCGGCTGGCACGCGCTGACCATCGTCGGCAAGTCGGCCCACGCCGGCACCACGCCGATGGGGCTCCGCGCCGATCCGGGCGTCGCCGCGGCGCGGATCAACCTGCGCCTGCGCGAGATGCTCGCCTCGGGTCGATACGGCGACATGCGCGCCACCATGGGCGTCATCTCCGCGCGACCGGGGCTGGTCAACGTGGTCCCGAACGAGGTGCGCTGCACCGTCGACCTGCGCAACCCCGACGACGACGCCATGCGTCGCGCCGAGGCCGACGCGATCGCGTTCTACGCGGCGGTCGCCGCCGAAGAGCGGGTGCAGATCTCCTGGGAACGGACGGCGCGCACCGACACGGTGCCGTTCGCGCCGGCGGTCCGCGAGCGCGTGGTCGCCGCGGCGCGCGCCCGGGGCATGTCCTGGCAGGCCATCGTCTCGGGCGCGGGCCACGACGCGCAGGAAATGGCGCGGATCACCACCGCGGGCATGATCTTCGTCCCGGGCGAGCACGACGGCATCAGCCACAACCCGCGCGAGCTCTCGACGCGAGACCAGTGCGGCGACGGCGTCGACGTGCTGCTCGACGTCGCGCTCTCTTTTGCAGACGAGAGAGGCGCGGACGAAGAGGGCGGGCGATGAACGTGCACGGCGTGCTCACGGAGCTGACCGCGCGCGGCGGCGCCGAGAGCGACGAGACGTCGGTCGAAGCAGATGCCCCATGTCACTGCGATCATGGTGACCGCGTCGCGCAATCGTTCACGACGACGGATCCGTATTTGCACTCCGTCGACGCCAATCACGTGCGAGACGATCGATTCGATATCCCCTCGCTGCGAGTGCGAACATGAAATCAGCCATCTTCAGCTGCGGCGATGAGCGTGACCGCCTGCGCAGGCGGTGCGCGGCGCTCTCGAGCGCCACGAGGCCGCCCCGCCGCCGTCCGATCGTCGAAAACGCCGGGCACCGCGGCGTCCGGCCGCCGACGCAATCCTTGCAGCCGTCGGCAGGCGTTGCGCTGGCGCCCGAAGCAGCGAGGGCCGGCGTGCGCAGCGATGCCGCGTCGGGTCGCGGAAAGAGGGCGGTTCATTGTCCGGGTCCGCGAGAGACGGTTGAGGTCGCACCGCCTGCGTCTTCGGCCGCATGCGCACGTATTGCAGTCGCAAACATTTGTCATGTTCCCGTTCCAAGCTCGTTGACCCACAGGGAACCTCGCATGACGCTCCGCTCACCCTTGGGAGGACACCCATGAGCATCTTTGCACCAACCAGATATTCGAGCGCGTTTGCGTTGTTGTCCGTCGTCGGAGTCCTCACCCTGGCGGCGTGCAGCGGCGCCGACGGCGAGCAGGGCCCCGCAGGAGCCGCGGGCGATCCGGGTGCCGCCGGTCCTGCGGGACCGACGGGCGCCGCGGGTGATCCGGGCGCCACGGGCACGGCCGGCGAAACCGGCGCGACGGGCGCGACGGGCGCCGCCGGCGCGACGGGCGCC